>JAWUXH010000001.1:0-11629 GCA_034111445.1 Methylophilaceae bacterium
AGAGAAGAGGCAATGCGAGATATTGCTGATTACATTGAACCGTTTTACAATCGCATCAGGCGGCATTCAACTTTAGGCAATCTATCGCCTGCTGCCTTTGAAGAAATGAACCAACAAGCCTCTTAGTTGGTGTCCTAAATCTTTAGACCATTACACTTTGATTACGGCCCATTGATTATAATAATTTTTATTTGTAGAACTCTTTCAGTTTTAACTTAATACCTGATGCGACAAAGCTTGCACCCAAGTTAGATAAATGGTCATCGTCAACGTAATAGGGTTGTTGGTTTTCATCTAGCACTTTGCATCGCTGCGAATCCGCTGAGCAAAATTGCTGGCTTGTATCTACCACTAATAGTTGCTCTTTATTCGCGCGCTTAAGTTTGTCAAAAAGTGCTCTTACTTTTTGGTTGCGTGACAAGTACACGGCATAACTGTGTGTGAACGTTTTATCAAAACCACGCATTTCAGCTTTTGCAACAGTCATGGGTACATTAAAGCCCACTTCAGGGATTGGGTACATCAGTAAAACTTTTTTGCCGCTATCGATTAGCGCTTGAATCGACTGTTCAATGTGCTGTAATACAAGTTGTTGTCTTGCCTCTTCTGACATATTTTGGTTGCCATCATTTGCTAGCACCTCTGAATAGGCAATACCACCATACTCCACGCCACCTTCACCATTATCAAAAGGGACTTTTTCAACATGCATGGTCCAGCGGCTGGCTAAAATAACAAACTCAATATCTTCTGAGGCTTTGATTTCATCTAACAAAGTATTACTGTTTTGATAACAAAGGTTGGCCGCATCTTTGCGGTAAAAATTTCTAATTGGAGGGCAATTTTTGCTTGTGTAGCTTTTAACACCTATTGCTAGTGCATTCAGCTCCTTATTTAATGGTTTCCAAAGCATTGAGGCATGGCTGTCGCCTATTAAAACACCTTTAACATTGTTGGTATTGCCGAGTAGGCATAAGTCGCGTTGGCTAATGCCTGCTACTTTTTCACACGCTTGCTTACGGGCTTTACGGTTATGTTTTTTAAAAAAGGCTAGTTTTTTGACGCGGTCTGGATAAATACCGAGGTCTTTAGCCATGTTCGCTTGTATCAGGCCAAATGCGATAAAGCTGCTTAGCCCTAATACTGCTGTGCGATATATGACTTTGCGGGATATGGCTTGTTTGTTTCTAAAGGGTTTTTCGATAAATTTCCAGCTCAGCCAGCCTAGTAACAATGAAAGTAAACTTAAT
Source organism: Methylophilaceae bacterium (assembly GCA_034111445.1). Classification (GTDB taxonomy): domain Bacteria; phylum Pseudomonadota; class Gammaproteobacteria; order Burkholderiales; family Methylophilaceae; genus Methylotenera. Next base: position 1,251 of record JAWUXH010000001.1, read on the forward strand.
ATTGCCATCAAGGTGACGGATGGGCGTTCTAATAAGTAGATTCTTGCAAAGGCAAATAGCGGTTGGTGCCATAAATAAACGGAGTAGCTAATTAATCCAATGCCAACCAAAACTTTTGTACTGAGTATTTTTGCAACGATGGTTTCTTTGGCAGCAAATAATATTAAAAGCACAGCCCCTGCAACAGGCACTAAAGCGTAAATGCTAGGGAATGGTGTGCCTTTGTCGTAATAAAAAATCGAAAAGAGTATGGCCGCTAAGCCTACTAATGAAAGAGCATTGTTTGCTTGTACGCCACGTTTGAGGGTAATAAATGCTGCAATTGAGCCAGCGAACAACTCCCATGCGCGGGTTGGTGCTAAGTAAAAGTTAGCGGTCATTTTCTCACTACCGCCGCGCCACATCCACTCACTTAAGGCTAAACTCATGGCACCAAGCACGACAATAATCCAAAAAGTTTTATGCTTACCTAGCCGTGGCCATGCAAGTAATAGAAAAATTGGGAATAATATGTAGTATTGCTCTTCAACCGCCAAACTCCATGTGTGCAGTAGGGGTTTCTCTTCTGAGGCAGCAGCAAAGTAGCCACTTTCATGCCAGAATAAAAAGTTGGATATAAATAAGCTGACAGCAGCTAAACTTTCTGAAAAATCTTTGAGTTGGCTTGGTAGCATCCATAGCCAAGCAAGCGGTATACACGCCAGCATGACAAAAAAGAGGGCTGGCAATATGCGCCGCGCACGACGGTCGTAAAAATTAGCTAGGCTGAAGCGATTATTTTCGATGTCTTCAATCAGAATGGTTGTAATTAAATAACCACTGATCACGAAGAATATATCTACGCCTACATAGCCGCCACTAAAGAGTGAAAACCCTGCGTGGAACAGAATGACAGGTATAACAGCAAGGGCTCTTAGGCCATCAATTTCGGCGCGATATTTCAAAAAAAACCTTTAATCAAATAATTGGGAACAAGTTTACAATTAAACTTCTAACGAGAAAAGTACAATTGTTTCCTGCAAGGTGTTTTGGGGTTGCATGAGAAACTTGGGTGAATGGGAGAATATGGATAATATTTTTTCCGCCGTCAGTGTTTAAGAAGGTGTCATTAAAACTTACTTCGTAAAGTTAATCACTTTCTCATTACTAACAGCAGCCTTATTCACACTATGCCAATATAAATACACACGGCAATCAAACTCAATCTGATGGTAATCCGGCTCCATGTGCATACACAACTTATAAAAGGCTTTGTTGTGATCGTGCTCTTTCAAATGCGCTAATTCGTGAACCACAATCATGCGCAGAAAAGCTAATGGCGCGGTTTTAAAGGCTGATGCCACCCTGATCTCTTTCTTGGCTTTCAACTTGCCGCCTTGCACCCTTGAAATGGCCGTATTTAGCCCAAGTGCATGGTGATCAATGGTTAAACGGTTATCGTATTGCACTTTATCAAGCGGCGGCGCTGATTTAATTTTACTTTGCTTAATTTCTTGGCAAAAGTTGTACAGGGCTTTGTCTGATTGAAAAGTGTGTTGGTACGGGTAGCGGTCTGCTAGGTATTGCCCAAGCTTACCGCTGTCTTGCAGGTCTTGAATTTGTTGCTGCAATGCCGCTGGATAGTGTTGTAGGTATTTGAGTAGTGTACTCATAACAATGTTAAGTCTTTATATAGCAAAACAGGAGGGCAATGCCTCCTGTTTAGGTGTTCATGAATGATCAAGTCAGTGGTGACTTATTCTTCAATCAATAATTCAAGTTTGTCAGGGATGCCGTTCATTGTGTCAGCATCTTCTAGCGCTTCTTTACGTGCGCTAATCACTGGCCATACTTTCGCTAGGCGCTCATTGATCTCAATGAATTGTTGTTGATCTGCTGGCACATCATCTTCAGCAAAAATCGCTTCAGCAGGGCACTCAGCCACACAGAGTGTGCAATCAATACATTCGTCAGGGTTAATGGCTAAGAAGTTCGGGCCTTCTACAAAGCAGTCCACTGGGCATACATCTACACAGTCGGTAAATTTACATTGAATACAGTTTTCGGTCACAACATAGGTCATGTTTTCTTTTCCTTTTTACGGCTTGCTAATTAGCTTAGTAGCGCTAATGCGTTAGTTTATTTCAATTTAAACAATCATGCCAGCGCCAACAGTGTTGTTGGTACTTTCATCAATCACAATAAATGCGCCAGTGGCACGATTTGTTTTATAACTATCTACCATTAACGGCTGTGCTAGTTTAAAGCTTAATCGGGCAATGTCATTCATTTTAAGGTCAGTGGTTTGCTGCTCTTCTAATGTGTTCACATCCACTTTGTATTGAATGGCGGCGATTTTCGCTTTCGATTCACGTGCTGTGTGGCGGATGATGTAAGTGCGTGCTGGTGACAATGGTGTTTCTGATAACCAGCAGACGAATGCATCAATCTGTTTCACAGTTTGTGGTAAATCGCTTGTTTTAACAATCATATCGCCACGTGAGGTGTCGATTTCATCTTCAAGCAATAGCGTGACACTTTGTTCAGTTGGCGCATGTTGCAATTGCTCGTCACCGAGTTGAATCGCTTTCACTTTTGATTCATAACCATTTGGCAATACGGTCACTGCATCACCCACTGAAATCTCGCCAGCCTCTACACGGCCCATAAAGCCTCTAAAGTCATGTAGTTTTGCATCTGCACTGGCGTGTGGGCGGCAAACGAATTGCACTGGGAAGCGGAATGCTTCTTCAGCTTCAGCATGTGCCACAGGTGCTTTTTCAAGCAGCTCTAACATGGTGTCGCCTTTGTACCAGTCCATGCTGTCTAAGCGGTCTACCAACATATCGCCATTTAAAGCAGACATTGGTAAGAACTGAATATCACGTGCGCTAGCTAAACCAATTTCTTCAGCAAAAGCCATATAATCAGCACAGATTTTGTCGTAAGCTTCTTGGCTGTAATCAACTAAATCCATTTTATTCACGGCAACCACAATGTGCGGAATACCCACTAAATGCGCTAAGTAACTATGGCGACGGGTTTGTGTGAGAACGCCTTTACGCGCATCAATCAAAATAATCGCAAGGTTAGCAGTTGAAGCCGCTGTCACCATGTTACGTGTGTACTGCTCATGGCCTGGGGCATCCGCAATAATGTACTTACGGGTACCTGTCGTGAAGTAGCGGTAAGCGACGTCAATGGTAATGCCTTGCTCACGTTCAGCTTGTAAGCCGTCTGTCAGTAATGATAAATCCACCGTTTCCATGCCACGTTTTTTCGACGTGTTTGAAATGTTAGTCAGCGTATCCGTTAGAATTGTTTTACTATCAAATAGTAAACGGCCGATTAACGTACTTTTACCATCATCCACGCTACCGCAGGTCATGAAGCGTAATAGGGCGGTTTCTTTTAGTGTTTGGGTTTGCATATCGTTACTCATTTAGAAGTACCCCTCTTTCTTACGTAGTTCCATACTGGCTTCAGAGGTTTGGTCATCTAAGCGGGTTTCACCACGCTCAGTAATGGTTGTTGTGGCTGTTTCAACCACAATTTTGCTGGTTGTATCGGCATCTGAATAAACAGGAGCAGTACAAGTAATGTCACCAACGGTTCTGAATCGTACTTGTTTCTTCACGATTTCTTCACCATCTTTTGGCTTGTTAATCACTTCGCCATTCGCTAGTTCAACATTCGCAGGAATAATGTCACCGTTACGGATAATCACATCACGCTCGTGAGAGTAATAGATGCTTGGTAGCTCTAAGTTTTCACGCTCGATGTATTGCCATACGTCCATCTCTGTCCAGTTTGAGATAGGGAAGGCGCGAATGTTTTCACCTTTATGCGCACGGGCATTGTATAAATTCCAAAGCTCAGGGCGTTGGTTTTTAGGGTCCCATTGGCCGAACTCATCACGGAAACTCATGATGCGTTCTTTCGCACGGGCTTTTTCTTCATCACGACGCGCGCCACCAATACAGCAATCAAAACCATGCTCTTCAATGGCTTCAAGCAATGTCACTGATTGATGCTTATTGCGAGGCTCATCTGGGTGCTTCAATACAATCGTACCGCGCGCCATAGAGTCCTCTAGTGAACGCACGATTAAACGCTCGCCCATGTCTTTTACACGGCGATCACGGAATTCCAAAACCTCTTTATAGTTATGGCCAGTGTCAATGTGCATGAGTGGAAAAGGGAAGCGACCCGGACGGAATGCTTTTTCAGCCAAACGCACGATACACAGTGAATCTTTACCGCCTGAAAAAAGCAATACTGGGTTGCTACATTGGCCAGCCACTTCACGAAGGATGTGAATCGCTTCAGCTTCTAGCCAATCTAAGTGAGATAATGTTTTTTTAGTCATAATTTTCAATAGGTTATATTATTCGGTTCAATCTAAAATCCTACTTCTTCACATGAAGTCCGCATTCTTTACTGTTGGGGTCTTCCCACCACCAGCGGCCTGCGCGTACATCTTCCCCCATGGCAACTGGCCTTGTGCAAGGGCCGCAGCCAATGCTTGGGTAAAAGTTATCATGTAATTTATTGTACGGTACGTCAAACATACGGATGTAAGCCCAAACTTCTTGCTCAGTCCAGCTGCTCAATGGGTTGAATTTTTCAAGCTTGTTGCCTTCATCAAACTCACGCGTCGGTAAGCTAGCACGTGTGGTAGCTTGCTCAGCACGCATACCGGTAATCCAAGCTTGCTTGCCATCAAGTGCGCGGCGAAGCGGCTCTACTTTACGCATAAAGCAGCAGGCTTTACGAAGATCAATACTTTCGTAAAAAGCGTTAATGCCTTTGGTGCGTACATAGTCTTCAACCGCTTCATGCTTCGGGAAGAACACAACAGGCTTAGTGTTGTAGTTGCTTTCTACTTCAGCCATTAACGTATAAGTCTCAGCCGGTAGGCGACCAGTATCCAATGAGAAAATCTCAATATTGAGATTTTCTTTCATGATAATGTCCGTCAGCACCATGTCTTCAGCACCATAGCTATTCGCAAAGGTGATGTTGTTTAACTCAGTACTTGCCTCTTTAAGTAAGGTCAGCACTTCAGCCCGTTTAGTCGTCACGCTAGCTTTTAGCGCGTAAGTTAACTCGGGCGTTGTGGCTGGGTTGCTTGCCGATGGTTTTAGCATAGTTACGCCAAACGTCATTAGCGGCTCACTCTGCGCCATACTGGCACGTCGTCAGTGGCACCTTGATACGGCTGCGTAAAGTCATTTAAGCTAGCAATCGCTTCTTGTGCGTTACGGCCTTCTTTAATTTGGTAGCTATTAAAGCCAGAGCGTTTTAAGAAGTAAAGTTGGTCGCGCATAATGTCGCCAACCGCACGCAATTCATTTTTGAAGCCGTAGCGCGTACGTAATAAATTACCTAGCGTAAAGTTACGGCCATCCGCAAAGATTTGCACGTAAACCGCAATCACTGGCAAGCTGTTTAAATCATCAAAGGCTTCAGCTAACGCCTCAATTGGCTCGTGCGTTTGTAATACGATACCAATCTCACCAGCAACCATACGGCTTGCAAGCGCGTCTTTATTCGCTAACCAAATAGGTAGCGGCAATAAGATTTTGCCTGACGCTGGAATTTCAGTGCCATCCACTTGTTTTTGCGTAAATGTATCTTCGCCGTGTAATTTAAACATCACGACTTTACCTGCTTGCTTGCGAACTGGCTCGTCACCGTATACTGGCGGTAGGACGCGCGTCCACTCGTCTTGTGCGATTTTATCGCCGATAATTAATTGGCTCATACAGACTCCTTCTCTGCGTAAACATTTTCTTTGAACGGGTCAGCACCAATACGGCGAACCGTATCAATAAACTGCTCTTCGTCCGTACGTTCTTTAACATAAGTATCAATCAGATTTTGAATTACGGCTGGCATTTCATCAGCAGCGAATGAGCGACCAATGACTTTACCTAGGCTAGAGTCGTTGCCTTTTTTGCCGCCAATTGACACCTGGTACCATTCTTCATCATCTTTATCGACACCTAAAATACCGATATGACCCACATGGTGGTGACCACAAGCATTCATACAGCCTGAAATGTTAATTTCAATCTCACCAATGTCGTGCAAGTAATCTAAGTTATCAAACTGTGCTTGGATTGATTTAGCAATCGGTAAGCTCTTCGCATTCGCTAAGCTACAGAAATCTCCACCTGGGCAGCAAATCATGTCCGTTAGCAAGCCAATATTGGCTGTTGCTAAACCAGTTGCACGGGCTTTTTCCCAAACAGTAAATAAGTCACTTAGTTTTACATCAGCCAAAATCAGGTTTTGTTGATGTGAAACACGTAGCTCACCAAAGCTATAAGCATCAGCCAAGTCAGCCGCCGTGTGCATTTGTGCACTAGAGGCATCACCAGGGGCTTCGCCATGCGTTTTAAGTGACAATGTCACTGCGCGGTAACCTGCGGTTTTGTGTGGGTGTACGTTACGTTTTACCCATGAAGCAAATGCTGGGTTAGTCGATAGCTGTGTATCAAAACTTGAATCGCTGCTTGGTAATGTTTCGTATGGCATAGGCTCAAAGTAAGCCGATACACGGTCAAATTCTGCTTGTGTGATCGTTAAAGGACCATCTTTTAAATGTGCCCATTCTGCTTCAACTTGTGCTTTAAATGTCTCAATACCTAGTGCTTTCACTAAAATCTTAATACGCGCTTTGTATGAGTTATCACGACGGCCATGAATATTGTACGTACGGATAATCGCTTCAGCATAGCTAATCGCATGCTGCCACTCTAGATTCTCATGAATCACAGCGCCTAAGATAGGTGTGCGGCCTAAGCCACCACCAACCCACATTTTGATGCGGATTTCATCATTTTCGTTTTTAAAGAACTCCATGCCGATGTCATGCATTTGCACCACAGCGCGGTCTTCTTTTGTGCCAGAAACAGCAATTTTAAATTTACGTGGTAATAGCGCAAACTCAGGATGAAATGTACTCCATTGACGCATGATCTCAGCCATGGCGCGAGGGTCAAAGATTTCATCGGGCGCAACGCCAGAAAATTGGTCAGTGGTAATGTTACGAATACAGTTGCCTGATGTTTGAATCGCATGCATTTCAACCGTTGCAAGCTCTTCTAAGATATCAGGCACGTCTTCAAGTTTAGGCCAGTTTAATTGTAAATTCTGACGTGTACTGAAGTGACCATAGTCTTTATCGTACTTCTTGGCGATATCGCCAAGCTTGTGCATTTGCTTACTAGAAAGCAAGCCGTAAGGCACAGCAATACGTAGCATTGGTGCTAAGCGTTGGATATACAAGCCGTTTTGCAGGCGGATAGGGCGGAATTCATCTTCTGAAATTTCGCCAGCCAGATAACGTTTTGTTTGATCGCGGTATTGTGCAACGCGTTCATCAATGTTTTTTTGGTCTATTGCATCGTATTTATACATAACTCTTTGAAGTTCCTGATAATGTGTATTTTTTGATAACTTAATATTTTAATTGATAATGAGTTTAAAGCCTACAAAAATCAATATTGCGGCTAAGATTATTCTTAGCCAATGCTCAGCCACTTTAGCGCCAATGTGGCTGCCAAAGTAAATGCCCGGGATTGAGCCGATCAGTAGTGTCCCTAAAATCGAGTAATCGACGGTGCCTAAACTGGCATGACCTAAGCCTGCGATTAATGTTAATGGTACTGCGTGGGCAATATCCGTCCCAATTAATGTCGTCGTTTTCTCTTTTGGGTAAAGCAAAATTAATGCGGTTAAGCCTAAAGCGCCGGCACCCACTGAAGTTAATGTCACTAATGTGCCTAATATCACACCCAAAAGAATAGTGACTGGTGTAACGTATTGATCAGGCACCCATTGATCATTGGCGGCCAATGCTAATAACTTGCTGCGAAACAAAACCGCTAAAGAGGTGATGATTAATGCAACCCCTAGCCAAAACTTAATGCTTGCAATGGCTTGAGATGATTCAATGTCGATTTGGTTTAGTGCCCATACCGTCATCATTGAAGCGGGTATGCTGCCAATGGCCAGTGTTTTAACAATAGTCCAATTGATATTGCCTAATTTACCGTGGGCTAAAATGCCCGCAGATTTTGTGACGGAAGCAAAGAGTAAGTCTGTACCGACAGCAACGACTGGTTTTACATGGAAAAACAGCAATAATATCGGTGTCATGAGGGAGCCACCACCAACGCCTGTAAGGCCAACTAAGGTCCCCACGACAAACCCTGCAATAATGTAACCGAATTCCATCTAACGCCTAAAGTGTTTCTAATTTGCGCACATGATACAGGGTTTATATAAGAATTAAAGAATATGTTATTCTATGTTTATATTATTTGGTTATATAAAGTGGTGCAATGAAACTACATCAATTAAGGTATTTACATGAGGTGGTCAAGCAGGGGCTCAATATTACGCTAGCGGCTGAAGCTTTATATACCTCTCAACCCGGGGTTAGTAAGCAGATTCAGTTGCTTGAAGAAGAGTTGGGTCTGCAGATTTTTCAGCGCAATGGTAAGCGGCTTGTGGGTGTGACAGAGCCGGGCGAGCGTATTGTGCAAATGGCCTCAAAAATTGTGTTGGATGTGGAAAATATTAAACGCGTGGGGGAGGATGTGAGTCAGGATGAAGCTGGCACATTCACCATTGCAACGACGCATACGCAGGCGCGCTATAAATTGCCTGCTGCGGTTAAGTCATTTATGGATGCGTATCCAAAGGTGAAATTGCATATTCATCAAGGTAACCCGAGTAGTGTGACGGAGCAAGTGGTGTTAGGAGAGGCTGATATTGGTATTGCGACGGAAACCATTAGCAGTAATGAAAACTTAATCTGCTTGCCTTGTTACCATTGGAACCGATGTGTGGTTGTGCCGCCCGGGCATCCGTTGATTAATGAAAAGGCTTTAAGCTTAGAGACGATTGCTAACTATCCGATCATCACTTATGACTATGCTTTTACAGGTAGTACATTAGTGTCGAAGGTGTTTCATGATTCGGGCTTGGAGCCTAATGTCGTATTGACGGCGATTGATGCGGATGTGATTAAAACGTACGTTGGATTAGGGCTTGGTGTTGGCTTGGTGGCCAATATGGCTTACGATGCAGCGCGTGATAAACATTTGGTGCGACTTGATGTAAGCCATTTATTTCCAGACAGCACGACTTACTTGGGCGTGCGAAAAGATGCATTCCTGAGGAGTTATATGCTGGACTTTATTAATATGATTGCGCCGCAGATTGATGTGGAAGAGGTGCGATCTGCACTGAAGATGACAGATTGAAATACAGTTGCTTAGGTTGTTTGTGAGGGCGGGAATAATATTGATGACGTATTACTTAGGGAGAATGATATGAATACACTCGGGAAGTTAGTAGGCGTGTTATTGGCGGCAACCTTATTGGTTGGTTGTAATAATCAACAAGCAACAGATGCTGGCAATATTCAACCGTTGGCTGTCAGTGTGCCTAAAGGTTTACCATCGGTTGATTACAGTACGGGTTTATATGAAGTAGCCGTGCATGATGGTGTGAGCTATGAAGATGTGGTGGATAGTTTAAAAAGTATTAGTGAGGGAATGAATTTTGTGAACCCGGCAAACTTTCCCATTGGTGATCACATGCGTAACCGTGATCAAAACCCAGCTGGCGTTTTAGAAGTGCGTGCGTTTTGTAACTTAGGGATGGGCGCTGAAATCATGTTGGACCACCCCGAGTTTATTGCCTATGCCCCTTGCCGCATTGCTTTATATGAGAAGCCTGCGGCGGATAAAAAATTACAACTTTATTTAGCATTGGCGCGACCATCGTTTGATTTGCAAAGCATTAAAAGTCCAACAGCTCGCGCAAAGAAAGCAGCTGTTGAGCTGGAAGAAGCATTGATTGTACTGATGGATAAAGCCAGTAAAGGCGACTTCTAATCACGCATTAAAAATAAACCCTTAATGAAGCTTTGAGTGCGTCATTAAGGGTTGGTTGATTGAATTGAGGTTGTTAGCTGTTTGGGATAATGCCATCATCACTTTCAAGGTGAAGGGTTTGGGTTGGGAAGGCCATTTCTGCTTTGTGCAGTGCCACAATATCAGCGACTTTAAGTAGTACGTCTTGTTTCACTGCGTGGTAATTAACCCAGTTAACCGTTTTAGTGAATGTGTAAATCATAATATCGACTGATGAAGCGTTAAACTCATTAAAGTTAACAATTAAGGTTTGCGTTGTATCAATGTCATCATGGTTTTGTAGCATGGCTTTAATGTCATCAACAATTGGCTTGATCACATGCACATCATCATAGCGAATACCAATCGTTGTTTTAATACGGCGATTCGTCATGCGTGATGGGTTTTCTACCACGATATGGGTAAAGAGTGCGTTCGGCACGTAAATTGGGTTCTTGTTGAATC
>JAWUXH010000002.1:0-10168 GCA_034111445.1 Methylophilaceae bacterium
TGTCTTTCTTTTGCGTAGCCAAAAGAAAGAAACCAAAGAATACCCGCAAGGGGCATCCCCAATCTCGCTAAGTGCTAAAGCACTAAGTCGATTGTGAAAGGCTACCCCATCCCGCTTATTTCCTGTGCTGCTCAGTTTCATCGGCGGTAATCGGAAACTCACCCATAAATTCGATGGGATCAAACAGCCGATCACCGAATTCCCCATAAAACTTGCGCTGCTCGGCGCGGGACAAAGGGGATTATTAAACACGTGGCAGATTGAATTATTTTTAGTCTAAATGGGTTGGTGCGGCTATATAACCGTGTGGCGAATCACTTACTTTTTTAACAAATGAATAGCGATGTTTTTACCCCTCTTATTAACCAAACCATTTTATTCATCCAGTCGCAATATTGAACTTAAGTTGTGAACTAGCTAACATTTCCCCATCTATTCCCGCTTTTTCATGACTTTGTATTTACGTTTTGCGCCGCTCGATTTTATCTTTTTTGCTTAATACGGAGGAGGTCACGCATGTCATCAATTACACAAACCACTGCTAGTACATTTACTGAGGCCATTAACTTGGCGGTTAATAAAGCACTTGATTCATACCCATGGTCAGATGCACAAATTAATTGGAAGTTGATTAACATTGCTGGTCAGGCGGATGGGTTACAGCAGGAACAAAACAGAGTCACCGTGCAAATCTCGCATGGTTTAACAAGGCAGTACCTGATGGCGCAAGCCGTTGAGTTGGATGAAGAGCTAGCCGCTTAACCATTTTTTTAAGCCGTGTTGTTTGTAAAACAGTAAATACTTTTAATAAAGTAGCGCTCTCTTGGTAACATAGTAAGTTATTCCATGAGAGTGTTTTTAACTTGTTAACAGACCCTACATCACCATTAATGGCGGCTTTAGCTGCAACGCCACAGGCTAAGCTTAAATCATCAGGCTTCACTTTTATTAAAAGTGAGTACTTACAGTCAAGCTTGCTGGCGCAAACGCCGCAAGCGTTAGATGACTGGGATGCTTTTAGCCAAAGCTGGCATGACATGCCGATTGACCCTTATATGGGTGATGGTGGGCGTTATCGTCGCCGCCGTTATGCGACCTTAAGTTGTGACACCGCTGGCGATTTCACATTAGAGTCTGACCAAACCCATTACCAACGTTTAGATTACAACAAGCTTAATGGCGGCATAGCCCGAGAGTTTGAGCCTATTGCACAAGCACTGATTGAAGGTGCGAGTATGGGCAATGTATTGCAGTTTTGCTTTAGTACTTTTAGTGCATTAAAGCCGAATCAAAATTGGCATGTTGAAGTGCATCAGTTTCGAATAGAGGCAAGTAGCAATACCTTGGCCAAGCCAACACCTGAAGGGGTGCATAGAGATGGTGTGGATTATGTAATGGTCATGATGGTAAAGCGCGAAAATATCTCAAGCGGTAAAACCACGATGTATGATTTAGAGCAAAAAACATTAGATAGCTTTACGCTAATCGAACCATTAGATTGCGCGCTGGTGAACGATAATCGTTGTATGCATGGCGTGACACCGATTGAGCCGCTAGATGATACTAAGCCAGCTTACCGTGATGTATTAGTGGTGACGTTTAAAATGAAGGTGTAGTCAGAGTTGATGCAGGTGTGAAGAGGTAGCTTAGTGGTCTCGGGCGCTGCATCGCGCCCGATACCTGATTGTGTGATTGAGTGATTGGCGTTATGACTTTTTCATTTGCTCAATAAATTGTTGTGATTCATTAATCGATGATTCCATCTCTTTAATCAAGTTATCCACTTTGCCTCTAATCGATTTTACTTCACCTTGCATGCTGCTAATGGCATTGGCATTTAGGTTGTGTTTAAGGTAAAGCGTGTTGTCACGTAGTACATTCAATACTGGTGGAATCGTGCTGTATGAATCTTGCATGGCTTTGTATAAAGTCGCGTAACGTTTTTTTGTTTTCGCTAAATTAGCTGCGCTATTGTTACGTAGATTGTCACTGGTGTATTGCGTTAATTCTTGCTCCCACTCTGCAAACAAGTTATTGGCGACACTGTCTACTGAGGCAATGTGGTCTTTTAAACTTTCGCTACTGTCTTCACTGCGCTCATAAGCGGCTGCTACTTGTTTATATTTGGCGTCTAGCCCTTTGTCATCTACATTAATCAACGTTGCAAGCTCTTCATAAGCGGATTTAAATTCTTGTTTCGCTTCTTCTTGCGCTTCGGCCGTGTCTTGAATACGGTCAACTAAAATATCGCGCTTATGCACGCCTACTTTTTCCCATGCCGCGTATTGCACTTTTTCGACTGTGCTACAGCCAGTCAGGGTTAACGCTAGGCCAAGAATCAGTGATTTAATAATAGTGTGCATCGTTTGCTCTGTAATTAGTTTGAGTTGCTGCAATTCTAGCAAAACATAGGGGTTATGAGTATTAATGATTGTTATTTTAAGGTGTTAATGTTGCGTGATGTTGTAGTTGGCTAATTTCATCCCACAATTGCGTTGCCACTGGGCCTAACACTTGGCCTTTTAATTTCATCACGTAACTGTTTACTTCAATCTCCATTTTAGTGTCACTCAGGCCAAAAGGGGTGAGCTTGCCATTGTCGATATCATCTTTCACCATAAAATAGGGCAGCCTTCCCCAACCAATGCCGCTTAAGCAAAGGGTGCGCTTGCTGTGAAAGTCATTCACATACCATTTTCGTTGGCCTTGTTGTACAGATAGTTCTACATCTTTGGTTAAGCTGCCTGAGTCCTGCACCACAATTTGATATTCATCTTTTAAGTGTGCGCTCTCGGTCACCACTACATGCCTTGCTAACATTTTAGGGGCGGCTACGTTAATCAGCGTTTGGGTGTGGATGTGTTGCGTTACTAACTGAAAATCATTCAAAAAATTGGCTTCAGCGGCGGATATGGCGAGCTGTGCTTTATGGTTGATGACTGCATCAATCCCGCCTGTGACAAACTCTTGCTTCAAAATAATTTGTGTTTGCGGAAAGACGTTTTGAATATGTTCAAATATCGGTACCAATGTTTCTAACGCAAACATGGCGTCTACTGCAATGACCACTTTGGCTTCATAGCCTGTTTTAAAATGGTTTGCCATTTGGGTGAGCTGGTCATTTTGCTCAAGCAGCATGAGTGCTTTGTGATAAATCCGCTCACCGTGTTGCGTCAGTGTTAATTTGTAACCAGTGCGGTCAAGCAAGGTAATGCCTAAGCCGCTTTCTAACTGTTGCAGGCCTTTACTAATGGCAGGTTGCGTTTTAAATAAGCGTTCACTTGCGCCTTGCAACGAACCTGCTTGAATCACCGCTTTGAGCATTTGTAATTGATCTAGTGTCATGTGTTCACCTTCACTTAATTGATGCAGTTGTTTGTTAGTAGTATAACTAAAGGTTATGTTCTTTATGAAATACAATCAATTTTAATTAAGTTTTAGTTCACTATACTCGTTATATCAACTCAATAACTTAATACAGGTGACTTATGACTAAATTTAAACATTATGGATTTTTAGCTATTCTCGGATTAACGGCGTTAGCTTTTCTGGCGGGTGGCGTTGGTAAATTAATGGGCGTTGAAATGATGCATCAATCATTTGCAACCCTTGGGTTGCCAGTGGCATTTGGCTACTTTATTGGTGTTTGTGAAGTATCTGGCGCAATCGGTTTGTTTATTAAAAAACTCAGCTCGCTAGCTGCCCTTGGTTTGGCGGTGATTATGGTTGGTGCCATGCATTACCACATCACTTATGACCCTCAAGGCTTTGTACCTGCGGCAGTATTATTTGTGTTCTCAATGATTATTTTCTTTGTGCGTAAAAAGAAGACTGCTTAATATCAAGCAACATCAATGGATGGTTTTTGACTGATTGAGCCAGACACCATCCATCAAGTGTAGGTAATCATTAGGAGTGATGAATGGACAAAAACACATTAATGCCAGTGCTATACCTCCCACATGGTGGTGGGCCAATGCCACTGCTGGGTGACCCTGGTCATCAGGACTTGATTGCTTTTTTAAAGCAAATCCCTGAGCAGCTCGGTAAACCAAAAGCGATCTTAATGATTAGCGCCCATTGGGAAAGTGATGTTGCAGCGATTTCTACTTCACCTAACCCACAGATGATCTACGATTACAGTGGCTTCCCACCGGAATGTTATGCCTATCAATATCCTGCTGCGGGTGACCCTACATTGGCGCATACAGTGGCCGACTGTTTGAAGGCGCACGCGATTGACTGTCGGTTAGATAGCGGTCGCGGTTATGATCATGGTACGTTTGTGCCTTTAATGCTGATGTACCCTGATGCGGATATTCCTGTGGTGCAGTTATCTTTGTTGCAATCATTAGACCCAGCAAAACATATTGCTTTAGGTGAAGCGATTGCCTCGTTACGTGCGCAAGGGGTATTAATCATTGGTTCAGGCATGTCATTTCATGAACTTGACGCAACGCTTGAGCATAGTATTGCGTTTGATGATTGGTTAACTGAAACGGTAGTCGCCAGTAGCGTTGAAAAAGCAAAGCAAAGGTTGATTCATTGGGCGGCAGCACCGGCAGCACGTGATTGTCACCAACGTGAAGATCACTTATTGCCATTGCATGTCTGCTTTGGTGCGGCAATGGCGCAGACGAGTGCTGCTGAGCATGTCTATTCAGGGCAATTATTTGGTAGAAGGATTGCTGGGTTCTTATGGCGTTAATGGTCAGTAAGGTGGCTGCCAGTTTAAATACCTTTTGCAAGCCAATGAAGGTCAACCTAAGGGATGAGTACCGTAACTCACCCATTCAAATAATGATCAAAGGTTTTATATGTTCAGAAAAATAATCGCAATTGCATTATTCATTTCATTTATCGCTATGTCGACCTCAGGCTTGATGATGTTTTTTATTGAAAGACCATCATTCACGATTCAAATGCATCCTGTGCATAAACTATTTGGTTTGGTGATGATTTTTTCAGTGATAGGGCACTTAAGCTTTAACTTAAAGTCCATCGTCAATTACGTAAAAACAAAAACAGTCGCCATATTTGGTGGCGTTATGGTTTGTGTATTAGTGTTGCTGTACGGTGTTGTGATGAATAATGCCGTGCCGCCAGAAATTGCAGTGCCAATGGATGCGTTAGCCGCTGAAGCAGAATCACACGAGTAAGTGTTGCTGTTTGCATCGCGCTAAACCAAGTGAGAGTCGATTTTATTTAGGCATTCAAATGTTAACTGGCAGTTTGCACTGACAGTTAACAGTGGCGCAGTACGTTCACTTTTTCGAGAGGGCAGGCTAGTGATTAAAGCGCATACTTCAAACCCACTAACTTCTTCTCGCCGTGATCACATCAGGCACTTTTTTGATTAAGCTTAGCAATTGAACCAGTTTATCTTTATTTGATACCTCAATTGAAAACTGCATGAGGGCTAAATTTTTCCTACTCATGGTATTGACCTTGGTCGCATTGATTTTCTCTCTCACAAACAAATCACTAATATCGCGCAATAAGCCTTGGCGGTCTTCAGCCTCCACTTCAATATCAATACTCATGTTGACGTTGTGAATATGATCCCACTGCGCAACAAGCTTTCGACTGAGCCGTGCTTCAGGCAGTCGCGCAATAAAGCTGCAATTTTCGCGATGAATCGTCACGCCATGGTCGCGCGTAAGATAACCGACAATTGCATCTGACTGAATTGGCTTACAGCATTTAGCAAAATTTGTTTTTAAATTACGCACGCCTTCAACCACAATACCTGTTTGTGGTTTTAATACGGTACTGGGTTTAGTCGTAATCGGTTTTTTGTCGACCTGTTGCTTAGGCGGTGCTTCACCTTGAATGGCAAGCCCTAATTGATGGTCACTGACATCGCCACGGCCAATGGCGGCTAATAAATCATCTAGTTGATGAAAGTGCAGTCTATGGGCGATATTTTCATGCTTAATCGCACCAATGCCAGCGCGATGTAATTCGCGGTCAAGCCTCGCTCTACCCTTAGTGATATCTTCATCAAAATGTTGATATTTAAACCAATGCCGCACTTTTGCATGCGCACTAGGGCTTTGCAAAAAGCCTAAATCGTTATTTAACCAATCAAGACTAGGTGTTCCATTTTTTGAGGTCAGTATTTCAACACGCTGACCGTTTTCTAACTTAGTATTGAGTGGCACAATACTGCCATTAATTTTGGCGCCGCGTATTCTGTGCCCCAAGTCAGTATGTAGGGTGTAGGCAAAATCAATCGGGGTTGCCCCTTTAGGTAAATCAATGACTTTTCCAAGGGGTGTTAGCGCATATACTTTATCTTGTATTAACTCATTTTTAAAATGTTCGACCATATCGCCATGGTCAGCTACTTGATCTTTCCACGCTAAAATTTGGCGCATCCAAGCCACTTTTTCATCAAATTGGTTGTCAGACTTCACACCTTCTTTATAGCGCCAGTGCGCAGCGACACCCAGTTCAGAGTGATGATGCATGTCATGCGTTCTAATTTGCACTTCCACAGCCAGTCCATTAGGCCCGCTTACAGCGGTATGCAAGGAGCGGTAATTGTTGCTTTTTGGCCTTGCTATATAGTCATCAAATTCACCCGGAATAGGCTGCCAAAGGTTATGAATCAGGCCAAGTGCGGTATAACAATCCTTAATATCACTGACTAATATCCTCACAGCACGCACGTCGTAAAGCTGGCTAAAGTCCAAATGCTTATTATTCATTTTTTTAACAATGCTGGAAATATGTTTTGGCCGACCTGTGACATCACCCTTTATGCCAACCTGCTGTAATTCAGATTTAAGCTTAGCAACCACATTATTAATGTAAATTTCTCTGTCTGCACGTCGCTCATGCAGCATTTTCGCCACTTCTTTATAACGCGCTGGCGTCAGGTAACGTAGCGATAAATCTTCTAGCTCCCATTTCAACTGCCATACCCCTAAGCGATTGGCTAATGGTGCAAAAATACCTTGGCATTCACGTGCCACTTGCTGTTGCACATCCATACTGGCACCCGACAAACATCTTAATGTTTGCGTCCGTTCAGCCAGTTTAATTAACACCACTCTGACATCTTGCACCATGGCCAGCAACATTCTGCGCAGGCTTTCAACTTGCTGATCATGGTTCCCTGCTTTTTTAGTGGCTGATTCAGCAGCATCTAACGCGTTGAATTCTTGAATTTTCTCCATCTGCAAAAAGCCAGAAACCAATGTGGCAATATTGGCCCCAAAGCGTGCTGTTAACTCGGCCTGCCAGTTGACCTCCACTTCAGGAACACCATGCAAAATAGCCGCAACAATGGTCTCAATGTCCATCTTCATATCAATTAAAATAGCGGCTACGCCTAAGCTATGCTGTAAGCGTGATATGTTGGTCAGTGTATTAAGGCCCGCATAAAGTGGCGTAACAAAATCACAGGCCTGTTGAATGGATGCAACTTCATCCGCTGTGAATAGCGTTTTTAAACCATCAATCCAAAGTGTTAAGTCTTGCTCTTTTGAGGGTAAAGGTGTGGTGATATTGTTTATTGAAACCATGAAATATTATCGCATCAAATCAAACCAACGCAATATTTCTGGCGAAAATTTAAATAGCCTTTATTGCCAATAATCGCTAATAAAACGGTATGAACAATACGCTTCACAGTAGTAGGCTAGCGAACCCACTCATACTTAACGTAGCACTTAGCACTCAAGATAGTTTCAGCGTCAAACATGACAAAAAAACTGTTGTGGAAACATGGGTAGTTAATTTGGCTACTAATTGAGAGAATACAAATGAAAAAAGCGGCCCCCATCACTGGAAGCCGCTTTAGTATTGGTGGTGAAAGAGGCCACCAAATAGTTGTTGTAAGTATATGTTTATATTACACAGTTTTCTTTTCAGTATTGGCCGATACCGTCCAATATACCGTAACCCGATAAAATGCTGAATCGGTAGCGTGATGATGAGTCCTCAAGGAGGGTTATATTAAGCGGTTTTGAAAGCTTTTTGTACTACTACTGATATGTTGTTTTAACCGCTCGACCATTGTCCTGTCTGAACCAGGGTTTGCCATAAGACTTACTTCTTCTGATACAGCTTCAAGTTCAATTAAAAGTTTATTGGCAAGCGCTTCTGCAATTTTTAAAACATATTTTGGTTTAAAGCCCAGAGAGACAGCCATGTTTGTGATCTGCTCTTGATTGATGTTCTGAGGCGTATTTTCATGACCAATATTAAATGCAAATTTGCGTGATAGCCCGGGGTAAATAGAAGTCGATAATAAATCGTAAAATGGCGTTACTCTGATTGTATTGTTAGCAGGAAAATAAATCGATAGATTTTTGGCGTGGCTGTCATGGTTGCCAACATAAAGGTTAAAAAATAACCATTGAATAACACGTTTAATATCGGCTGCATTCACGCCATGCTTACCAAGCAACGCTCGGCACCTTTGCAATGTTGGGCCACCGTCTGATTCATACTTAACCGTAGATTTTTTGCCATCTAATTGACATATATCTAACTGATGAAGCTTTGTAATTTCTCCATCAGTACCCATTAACCTGTCATACCGCTTAATCAGGCAAGCTTTTACAATCGGTTGGTAACTGACTTCAGCTACGCCAAGCCCTAACTTAGCGGCAAGTGACATCACCAACGTTTCATTAATCGCTGAAGACCAAACGCCATCGACCCCCTTAATGTCAGGTTTAATAATATACGTTGATGGTGAGCTACCTAGAGGGAGTAGTGGGTTTCCATCATCATTGATACAAATGCTTAATTTCTTTTGCGCACCAGCTAACGATATTCTTAAACCATCTTCAGATTGAATGTTGCTAATAATGCCTTGCTGCTGTGTAAATGAATCAGCAATGTCTTGCCATGTAATGTCTTGGTAGCTTGGTGGTTCTGGTAATTGCCCTTCAGGCAATATAGTTAAGTCACTTGCTGTATCGCCACCAATCACACTTAATAGTTTAAAAGTACTCGTCGCCTGATGCTTAAGCGTTAATAAATCACGGATTCCTGCCTCAGGCAGTAAGTTTTCAAAGTACGACTCTACATTTTGACCAGAATGATCGCTTTCGGCGATTGGCAAGTTGGGCGATATAGAGTCGGCATGGGTTGCTTGCCACGCTTTGTCATATGAAAACTTAATCACATCATTATCAAATAGCGTACCAACAAGCATATTGTTTCTATAAACAGAGAGTTGTTTAGCGGATGACATTAGAAGTTACTCTTTTGTTGTATGACAATTTCCAAACCAAGGGTATCTAATACGTCGAGTACTTTTTGCAACTGAACTGTTGGCTTGCCACTTTCAAGATCTACAATAAAACGGTTCCCTGTATTAGCTAAGCCTAATATATCTGCTTGCGTCATCTTTTGTGACACTCTACATTCACGTATTAAATGACCTAACGCTTTAGTTGATCTTATTGTGACA
The DNA here is from genome assembly GCA_034111445.1 of Methylophilaceae bacterium. Classification (GTDB taxonomy): domain Bacteria; phylum Pseudomonadota; class Gammaproteobacteria; order Burkholderiales; family Methylophilaceae; genus Methylotenera. The sequence goes on from JAWUXH010000002.1 coordinate 9,434, forward strand.
GGTTGATTTGTATTATCGTGTTCATTCAACATGATTAGGCTCCTAATATTACCTTTCGGTAATATAGCATAAAACTATCTTAGTTTTTCAATAAATAATTACCTAAAGGTAATTTATTGGGTGAGTTATCAGTATTTTAGGAGTATGATTACTGAACGGTAATTATTTTATTGCCAGGTGATGGTAACAATGTCAATATTGGTACTCGTATGTATAAGTGGTTTGTTGTGGCAGTTTGTCTTGCTTCAGCTTACTTCTAACATGATTTATTGCGTAGTTGACCAAGTAATGAAACGCTATAGAATGATTTGAATAAAATATTAAGGCACTAATACACAAGCAATGGTTAATCAAGAAGAACAACAATTCCTTAATGATCTAGAAAAAAAGCTTTGGACAGGCGCTAACAAGCTACTGCCATCGCTTGATGCTGCTAATTACAAGCATGTGATGTTAGGCATTATCTTTATTAAATATGTCTCTGATGCGTTTGATATTCGCAAGCAACAGCTAGAAGCACAGTTAAAAGACCCCGCACAAGATTACTACTTAGACCCTGAAGACTACGGCGGTGCAGACAGCGCCGAATATGCGAAAGAAATAGCCGCTGAGTTAGAAGTGCGCGACTACTACTTAGAAACCAACACTTTTTGGGTGCCGTCAGAGGCGCGTTGGGCTTTTTTACAAAACCAAAACAAAGTGGTGATTACGGGCGAATTGTGGATTGCTAAAAGC
>JAWUXH010000003.1:0-62069 GCA_034111445.1 Methylophilaceae bacterium
CCAAGCAGAGCTTGTTTGAATATATTGAAGTGTTCTACAATCGACAACGCAGACATTCGTATTTGGGTTATTTAAGCCCAAGTGAATATGAGCGGGCTAATGCCCTTTAATTAACCCATCCGTTTTATTGGGGGAACCTCACAATGCCCCATTGTTGGGTCATTTCAACGCTTAGCTTTTAAGCCTTAAAAAGTCACGTTTACCTAAATCAACCCCATTTTCACGCATGATGTTGTAAGCCGTGGTGCAGTGGAAGTATACATTTGGGTGAACCCAGCGGTTTAAGTAATCTAAACCAGTAAATGCCAGTGGTAATTTACGCACCATAACTGTTACTTCACGTGTTTCTGCGCCTTCAAACTGTGCAGGGGTGACGCTATCTAAAAACGCAATGGTTTTAGTAATGCGGGCTTGTAGCGCGTCAAATGTGGTTTCGTTATCTTCATACTGTGGGATTTCAATCCCCGCTAACCTTGCTGCGGCACCTTTACTCATATCGGTGGCAATTTGTACTTGCTTAATCAATGGGTACATATCGGCAATTAAGCGCGCGTTGATCATTACACTGGGCTCAATTTTCTTTTTGGCAGCATAGGCTTCACCTATCGTTAAGTTGGCTGCTAGGGTCGCTAATGCATGCTTTAGTGGTGGTATGGTGACGTCATACATGTTTAACATGTTGAATTCCTCTTTGTGGCTGACTAAAGTTAATTGAATGGAGTGTTGTTATCTGTGGTGATCACAATATTTGATTCTATAACAAAGTCGTCTTTTAGCGGGAATGTTTGCCATTGAGTCAATCTAAATAGATTGCTCAATGGGGTTGAATGATGTGGGGTTGGTATTAGTGCACGGCTTGATTAGTTTCTGCCACGAAGAAGTAGCGTTCGATATAAATTAAATTAAGTAGCTCGGCTTCTGAATTGGCTTTATCAACATCAGCACTTTCGTACATCGGGCGGTTTAGGTCGTCTATTACTTGGTAGATAGTCATCATGCGCTCCTTAAGTGAACAGTGATTAAATCTCTGTTAAATAAGCAAGCATGGTGCCAAATCTTTATGAAGCTTTTATTAAATATTGTATAAACAAGCGCGCCTGCCGTTAAGAAGTAGAACTTACGTATAATCTTTTGCCTCTTATCTATTAATTATTATGTTGAGAACTGTTCTGTATGTTTAAGCATTTTATTGTTTTTTTATTGATATGCATGCTGCCTAAGCTTGCCTTAACGGCTGAGCATTGGCAGGCCTCTAACTATATTATTGGCTCGTTTATTGAAATTGCGCTTAAAAATGAATTCGATAGTAAGCCAGCCAAGTTACGCAAATGGAATAAGCCAGTGCATGTGTGGTTAGACCATAAAGGCCCAGAAAACCAAGCAAATAAAGCGTTACACACAAACTTAGTGCGTATGCATTTAGACCACTTAGAAGAGTTAACTGGACAGTACGTTGGCTTGGTAGCCAATGAAGCGCAAGCAGATATGAAGGTAATTTTTACTTCTGAAAAGCAATGGAAGCGCGATATTGAACAAACGGTCGGTAGCAAGATGACACCGCGTATGATGAAAGCGGTCTGCATGGCCGCATTGAAAACCAATGTCAAAAGTGAAATTAGTAGTGCTGTTGTGATTATTCCTGTTGACCAAGCCATTAGGCACCGCAAGTTGGTGACGTGTATTGTTGAGGAGATTACACAGGTGATGGGTTTGCCGAATGACTCTGATTCTGTGTTCCCCAGTATTTTTAACGACAAAACACCAAATGACCTACTGACAGGTTTAGATGGTTTGTTATTACAGTTGTTATATCACCCAGATTTAGAAGTCGGCATGACAGCAGGTGAGGTGATCCCTGTGATGCGTAATTTAGTGGCTGAAATGCAAATAGATGGCACGGTAGACAATGCGGTTAAGACCGTTAAAAAAGGTGAGCTGTACCCGTTAATGGGCTTTTGATGTCATTCGATTAAACCAAGTAAGGTTGCTTTTATTATCGATTGAAGCGATTCATTATTGCGTAAACTAGTTTTTGTTTTAAAGCCGTACACCCTGATTTATTTGATAGTTTAATTATTTTTGAAAAAAAAGCATTTAACTGTTGGCTAAATCGAAAAACAAGGGTAATATGCGCAACTCGTTGTGAGAGACGGGTGCTTAGCTCAGTTGGTAGAGCGTCGCCCGTACAAGGCGAATGTCAGCGGTTCGACCCCGTTAGCACCCACCATTTTTTACAACGAAAAGCTGACCGTTTATATTTAATATAAACACGCTGTAGTATTAGGAGCGGTAGTTCAGTTGGTTAGAATACCGGCCTGTCACGCCGGGGGTCGCGGGTTCGAGTCCCGTCCGCTCCGCCAACTATTTTTATATGGGTTTAAGTTCTTAAACACCATTCAATAAAACGAAGTATCGTTTTATCTTGTTTCAAATCAATACCAATGAATAGTACTTACCATTTGTTGTTTTAGTACCATCAGCCTGGTTTAAGGCTCTGTGTAAGCTTGTCTTGGCTAAGTGTTGAGTCGTGCGTTAGATAACAAAAAAGGCGCTATAAGCGCCTTTAAATGCATGCAGCATTTACATTGTTAAATGTGTGATGTTTCACTCGTGATTACATTCACGACTGCGGCTGTGACTAAGATATATTCAGATACAATCATAATTGCTAAATTCTCAGCAGGTATCCCCATCACATAAGTCAGTAAAAGACTAAATGCATTACAAATAATACTAATCAGTAAAATCAGACCAATGAGATTGTTACGTAGAAATAGCACATAACATTGCGCAATAAAACCAATCATCACAAATGTGCTCACCGGTATACCATCAGCATGGTGCTGATTGAGTAAGTTGATCATGATGTAAACAATGGCCAGTAAAAATGCGCCGGGCACTTCTTTTGGTAAGCCAGTACCATCATGCTTTAGCTGTAGCGCTAGGCTAATATGTTTGAAAATGGCTGAAAATAATGTGCTATAAAATTTCATAATGTTCTTCGTGAATACTTTGTTAAGTAGTTAAGTATTACTACGACGAACGCTTATTAAACTTTAGTTAAATCCGGTTGTGTATGCCGCCTCTTGTATAATTGCGTGATTGCATTCGTTTTAATCTAATATGAACCCAGAAGATTTACAAAAATTAGTCACCTACATCATGCCATATGGCAAATATAAAGGGCGGGTGATGGCCGATTTGCCAGGCCAATATTTAAACTGGTTTGCACGTGAAGGTTTTCCTAAGGGAGAGCTTGGACGTTTGTTGCAATTAATGCAGGAAATTGATCATAACGGTCTCTCTGGGTTACTAACACCCTTGCGGAAAGCCAATGCAGAGAAGCCTATTAGTTAGCACTTATTTAATAGTTAAGTACGAGTTTAATTCTAGTTTTTAGTTGGCTTTGTGTATTGGTGAACAATCAATCGATAATAAAAAACCGCCAAACAGCGGTTTTTTATATCAAGACAATTAAAGCTTAGTGATTAAGATTTCACATCAATCATTTTTGTGAATGTTTTGCCTTCATTATCAACTGCTACCGCTTCTAATTTACCTGCTGCATCAGGAATAAAATCAAACTTAAAGTATGGGTTTTCAGCTGTACCGACATTCACATCTACCGTCATTAATGGTTTACCGTTATAAGTAAACGTTGTTTTATTGATATAGAAAGCTGGTAAAAATCCTTGTGACTCTAAATCACGTTGTAAACCAGTACGCATGACATGGCGAATATTAAAGACAGCTTTGTTTACTTTGCCAAACGCGGGTTTACCAAGCACTTTCATTTTCATCTTCCCGGCTTGTGCACGTACTTTGGCTTCATCATTGGCCACAATGCCACCGCAACCACCTGCCGCACGAATGACACGTGATGCAAGGTATAGGTTTCCTTTTGCATCTTCACCCACTAGGCGAACATAAGCATCTTTTTCAAAACGAATACGTGTCGCAAGGTTGAAGTCACCCAAAGCTGGGGTTAAGTGAAAAGTGGCTGTTAAAGGAATAGGGTTACCATCAACAAACGCGTAAAGTTTTTTTATTACGATGCCATTTGCGGCTTTTGAGTCAATTGAATAAGACACTGGCACTTGTGCGCCACTTTCAGCGCGTTTTGGTGCATCAATCTTAATAAAGTCGACATCCGTCATTGTTCTGCCAGCAAAAAAGGACTCTTTCATTGGCTCCCAAAGTGTTTTATCTGCACGGTTATATTCAGCTGATGCTGTGCTTACAAAGCCAAATAGTAAGGCTGTTGCAAAAATACGTGTAATTAATTTCATCTCCATTTACCTCTTTAATAATGCTATTTTATTTAGTTTAATTTTTTTAGAACATTAATTTTGTACTGCCAAGATTTCATTTTTTACTTTATCTGGCAACTTGTATGTAACTCACATCACACAGGGTGTTGATTCAATAGGCAGGCTAATGCTTTAAGCATGCCTAAACTCTTCAAAATTCAATTCAATGCCATTACCCGCTGGGTCGCTATAACTGATTTGTTTTACACCGCTGATCAGCGTGCGCGTAGTATAGGCAACTTTTTTTTCTGTTAAGTGTGCTTCCATTGCTGGCATATCAGTGCAGGTAAAGGAAACATGGTCATAAGTACCTTTGATATTAATTTCAGGTTGACCAACACCTTTGTTGTACTCGGCAATATGTACCACATCATTATCACCAATGTATAACCAAAATCCATAACTAGTGGTGGCTGTCCGTGGGCCTATGGTTAAGCCAACAACATCCACATAAAAGTCACGTAAAATATCCATCATTTCACGGTGCGCGCGGAAGTTAACGTGGTTGATTTCAGTCACAGGCATCATGGTCTCCCTAGTTAATAAAACACTTTAGCACTAACATTGGTTGACGATAATAGAGAAAATCTGTGTTTTCGATTGGTTGTATATGTTTGTAAGTATGGTTTACTCACCATCAAATGCACATAATGCAAATGTTTTGATACCTAATTTTCCAAGTCGTGACATGCCGCCAATATCAGGCAAGTCGATCACAAATGCACAAGCCGTAACCGTTCCACCTAATTGTTTGATTAAGTGTACTGCAGCTTCTGCCGTGCCACCTGTTGCAATTAAATCGTCAACCACTAAAACCCGCTCACCTTTAACCACTGCATCAGTATGTATTTCCAGTTTGTCGGTGCCATATTCAAGGGCATATTCTTGGCTAATGGTTGCTGCCGGTAACTTCCCCGCTTTCCGTACTGGCACAAACCCAACCCCTAATTTATAAGCTAAAGCAGCACCAATAATAAAACCACGGGCTTCTATGCCAGCAATTATATCGATTGATTGATTTTGGTATTTTTCGGCGAGTGCATCAACCACTAAGCCTAAGCCTTTAGGGTCTTGTAGTAATGTCGTAATGTCGCGAAACATGATGCCTTGTTTTGGGTAGTGCGGAATCGTACGGATAAGGGATTTAATATGCATTAACTTGATATGAATTCAAGGTAACGATTTGATGCTGTTAGAAAACCTTGATCAATTAATTTTTTCGGCCCCTCATAAGTATGAGGTTTTTTAGGACTAATGATGAATTGATCCATATCGCCACTATCCTGGGCTACAGTAAGTCGTGTTAAATCTTCGTTATGTCCCCAAAGTTTAGCTTCTACTGATTTTTTGTCTCTTGCAAGGTAATCGCCGCCAAGCTTGTAATGGCGAAGTAGACCACTCACATCAGCCAAGTTCACATTCGCAGCAAAATGCGGGTGAATCATTAATTTAATGCCCTTGATATTGCGAACAAGAGAATGCTTAGTGAGTAAGCATAACTCTCCAAAAATCTCATGCCTAACTCCCCCAGTTTTAAGATTGGTATTAGTTGAATTACATTTAATTTGAGATAGGAACCAACCATATGAACTGTTGTTAATGTTGCTGTATGGATCTAAAAGTATATTCTCAAGGCTGTAGTGGTTGCAGCGTTCAATTACTTCATTGTAATTAGAATTTTTGCACTCTAAGTATCGTGAATCAGGCTCATATAGATCTAGCATTTGTGTTTGCATTGCTGTGTACTTGTTTTCCTCCAAGTACTGTAAAAGCGTTTGAAGTTTTCCTCCCGCCGTTTCAAATAGCTCATCACTATCAACGAAAATTATCCAGCCACCTTTAATCACTTTTTTTGCCGCTTCTGATCGAAGTGAAGTTTCAAACTCTTTAGCAGGCAACATGTTTTTTAAGACAGTTACATTGTCATAACTACTTGCAATGGTAACGGTATCATCTGTTGACCCATTATCAATAATTACAATATGCTTAACACCAAGCGATTGATGGTGTTCAATGAAAGCGTTAATGTAGTAGGCTGCATTCTTCATTAAAGACACTACCGCTGCTTCATCATTATTAAGGCTCACTTTGGCTGGCCCATATGTTAAGTGATTATTGGCGCGAACGCGTTGAGTACGTTTAAAAGATTCCCACTTTATTAATACGCTCGCTTTTATTCTATTAATCATGTAGTAATATGCCCTAATAAACAGGTTAAGTGTTGAGTGAGCTCCCGCTACCTATCAACTGGCTGCGTTTTGCGTACGTACTTTTACATGTAGTTCACGCAATTGTTTTTCATCCACTGCGCTCGGCGCTTTAGTTAATAAACATTGAGCACGTTGAGTTTTAGGGAAAGCAATCACATCACGAATGGACTCAGAGCCAGTCATTAACGTTACTAAACGATCTAAACCAAATGCTAAACCAGCGTGCGGTGGCGCACCGTATTGTAATGCTTCTAGTAAGAAGCCAAACTTCTCTTGCGCTTCTTCATCTGAAATATTAAGTGCTTTAAACACTTTAGCTTGTACTTCTTGTTTATGAATACGCACAGAACCGCCGCCAACTTCCCAGCCATTTAAGACCATATCGTAGGCTTTAGATAAACACTTACCTGGATCAGTTTCTAATAAGTCTTCATGGCCATCTTTAGGGCTTGTGAATGGGTGATGTAGGGCTGACCAACGGTCATTCGCTTCATCATGTTCAAACATTGGGAAATCAACCACCCATAAAGGTGCCCATGCGCGGCCATCAACATGGCCTTTATCATGGCCGACTTTAGCTCTTAATGCACCTAGTGCATCATTTACAACCGTTGTTTTGTCGGCACCAAAGAATACAATGTCGCCATCTTGTGCGCCAGTGCGCTCGATTAATGCTTTCAATGCTTTTTCGTGAATGTTCTTCACGATTGGGCTTTGTAGGCCTTCTTCGTTTGGTTGGCTAGCATCATTAATTTTGATATAAGCTAAGCCTTTAGCACCGAAGATTTTAACGTATTCTGTATAGGCATCAATTTCTTTACGGCTAATGCTTGCGCCGCCAGGCACACGAATCGCAGCCACACGGCCATTGTCTTGATTAGCTGGGCCTGAGAACACTTTAAAGTCTACATCTGTCATCACATCTGATAATTCAGTGATCTCTAATGTCACACGCATGTCTGGTTTGTCTGAACCATAACGGCTCATCGCTTCAGCGTAAGCCATGCGTGGGAATGCTGCTGGTAAGTCTACATCTTGTACTTTTTTGAGCATGTCGCGAATCATGTTCTCGACGATGTCCATCATTTCACCTTCTTCTAAGAAAGATGTTTCGATGTCGACTTGCGTAAATTCTGGTTGGCGATCAGCACGTAAATCTTCATCACGGAAACACTTAGTGATTTGGAAGTAGCGATCAAAGCCCGATACCATCAACATTTGTTTAAATAGTTGTGGTGATTGTGGCAATGCGAAAAATTCACCGTGATGAATACGTGATGGCACTAGGTAATCACGAGCACCTTCAGGTGTTGAGCGTGTCAACATTGGTGTTTCAATTTCAATAAAGCCATTAGTATCTAAATAATCACGTAAGTTTTTAGATACTTTGTAACGTAGCATCATGTTTTGTTGCATCACTGGGCGACGTAAGTCTAAATAGCGATGCTCTAAACGGACACCTTCACTTAATGTATCGTCATCCAACATGAATGGTGGTGTAAGTGAAGGGTTAAGTACCTCAATATCACTGGCTAACATTTCAACTTCACCCGTTGGGATGTTTTTATTCACAGTCCCTTCTGGGCGAGCACGCACTTTACAAGTGACTTTCAATACAAATTCATTACGCACTGTTTCAGCCGTTGCAAATGCTTCAACTGTATCAGGGTCGATCACAATTTGCGCCATGCCTTCGCGATCACGCAAATCAATAAAAATAACACCGCCATGATCACGACGACGATGCGCCCAACCACAAAGGGTAACTGTTTGTCCGATAAGTTCGCGGTTTACGTGGCCGCAGTAATGTGTACGCATCATAATTAAAGTCTATTCTGTATGATTTTATATAAAAGAGGGATTTTAAAGCAAAAGCTTCGTTTTTAAACGGTTTAATTGAATAACTAACTGATTCCAGTTAGTTATTTGACTGTTTTAAGCTAAATATTTGTCTTTTGGCACAACAACACCCATTGAAATGATGTATTTAAGGGCCTCATCAACGGTCATGTTTAAATGTTTAATTTTATCTTTACGCACCATAATGAAATAGCCGCCAGTTGGATTTGGCGTTGTTGGCACATAAATGCTGACAAATTCACCATGTAAATGTTGTGCAACATCATGGCCCGGCTGGCCCGTGATGAAAGCAATTGTCCATGCATCTTCACGGGGGAACTCAACTAACACCGCTTGGCGGAATGCATTACCAGAGTCTGAAAATAAAGTGTCTGATACTTGCTTAACACTTGAGTAAATGGATTTAACCACTGGCACACGAGAAAGAAACATTTCCCAAGCAGCAATGATTTGTTGGCCGAAGAAGTTTCTGGCCAGTAAACCCGTAATGAAAATGATGAGTAAGGTGAGTACAGCTCCGATGCCCGGTAAATCGTAACCTAGTAAATTTTTTGGGCGCCATTGATGCGGTAGCAGTAATAAGCTTTGGTCCATCATGCCGACCAAACTCATAATGACCCATGCCGTGATGAATAATGGAACGAGTACCAAAAGGCCTGTAATGAAATACTTTTTCATAGGTTTACATTATTCCCGCGTTAAGGCGTTGCATCTTTAGGCGTGGCAGCTGGCTTGCTGCTCACATCTGATGCAGGTTTTGTATCAGTTGAAGGTGTACTAGTAGCAGTTGGTTTAGCACCACTATTTTTAAAATCAGTCGCGTACCAGCCACTACCATTAAGTTGAAAACTTGGGGCAGATAATTGTTTGCTAAATGTTTCTTCGCCACACTCAGGACAAGCTTCAACACTGGGCGCACTAATCTTACGCATCACTTCATTTTTATATTGGCAGCTTTGGCATTGATAATCGTAAATTGGCATATGGTTTTATTTAAATTAAGTTTTGCTAATTAAAAGGCTTGTAAATTAACGCCGGATTATACAGCAACAAGCACATGCAATGCATGAAAGACATTGATTATTAAAAGAAAGTTTAACGTATTGGTTCTATTTTAGTCCAGTCGAAAAATGGGCCGGGATCAGTTTTTCTACCAGGCGCAATATCTGAATGACCAGTCACCCCTTGAATGGGGTAGCTTGATTTCAATGAAGTTAATAACTCGTTGAGTGCGGCATATTGCGCTTCTTCAAAAGCCTCAAAGTCAGAACCTTCTAATTCAATACCGATTGAAAAGTCATTGCAGCGTTCTCTACCTTGCCAGTTTGATAAGCCAGCATGCCAAGCACGATCTAAACAAGATGCGAATTGAATCAACGACCCATCACGTCGAATGAGAAAGTGCGACGATACTTTAAAGGTATGAATCGTTTCGTAGTAAGGGTGGTCTTTTGGGTCAAGGCAGTTGGTAAATAACGCAATAATGCCATTGCCACCATATTGACTGGGAGGCAGGCTGATATTATGAATCACAATTAAGCTAACTTCATCAGTAGGGCGCGCATCAACATTAGGAGATGCAATTTGTGTAGCTGCTTCTATTAAACCCGCTTGGTTAACCGTTAATTTTTTCATTAATGATTATTTTATGCGAAATGTAATGTAATGCCTAAAAATCATTGAAGCATCAAGAAAGCGAACAGACTATATTTCTTCTTTATCAATGCCTAATTTCACTAAGCGGTATCGAAGCGTTCTAAAACTCACGCCTAATAATTTGGCTGCAGCTGTTTTGTTATATTGGGATTTATGTAGTGCATCGATAATGGCGCGTTTTTCAATGTCTTCTAAATATTCAGGTAATGAAACTTCATCATTTTCAGGCGCAGAAAAATCGCTATGGGATGCATCGTCAGCCATTTTGCTTTTAATGGCCACATTCTCTTCTTCAATTAACAAGTCATCCACTGTGATCACTTGCCCGTCACATAACGCTAAAGCACGCTCGAGTAAGTTTTCTAACTCGCGCACGTTGCCTGGAAATGGCAATTGTTTAATGTAAGTCATTGCATCTTGGTCGATGGTCGGTGCTGTTATTTGCATAGAATCACTGAGTTTGTTCAGTAAGCGTTGTGTTAATACTGGGATATCACCAGTACGCTCGCGTAGCGAAGGCATTTTGAGTTTAATCACATTTAAGCGGTAATATAAGTCTTGCCTAAATAAACCATCATCCATCATTTTAGTTAGGCTTTTATGGGTTGCACTGATTATTCTGACATCAACTGTTTCTTCAGTGGCGCTGCCGACCATACGGACTTTTTTCTCTTGAATCGCCCGCAATAATTTAACTTGCATGGGTAGTGGTAAGTCAGCCACTTCGTCTAAGAAAAGCGTTCCACCATTGGCGGCTTGAAAGAGCCCAGTTTTATCATGTGTGGCGCCAGTAAAAGCGCCTTTTTTATGACCAAAAAATTCACTTTCCATTAAATTTTCAGGAATAGCACCACAGTTAACCGCAACAAATCCACCTTCAGTACGTGAACTGTTTTGGTGGATGAGTCTGGCTGCGAGTTCTTTACCGCTACCAGACTCACCACTGATATAAACGGGTGCTTGGCTGCGTGCTAGTTTGGCAATCATGTTGCGTACTTGCGCGACAACTGGCGAGTCTCCAATCATTTCTAACGTATTGGCTGTATTGGTTTGTGGTTGCGTTGAGAGTTTTAAAGCAAATTCAATGACTGGGCGTAATTGTTTTAATGAGAGGGGCTTGGATAAATAATCAAACGCGCCTGCTTTTAAAGCAGCAACGGCATTGTCAGCACTCGCATGTGCGGTAATCACGGCGATGGGTAAGCCTTGGTGAAATTCACTGACGTGTTTGACTAAATCGAGGCCAGTACCATCATGCATCTGCATGTCAGTTAAACACAGCGCGTAATGCCCCTGCGCTAACATTGTTTTTGCTTCTTCAAAACAACTCGCGCTGTCTGTTTGAACGCCCATGCGCTCTAACGTCATGGTCAATAACTCTCTGATGTCTGTTTCATCGTCAACGATGAGGCAACTTAAATTTTCGTTCATTTTCTTTTGATCTGTTGTTGCTTAGTTTGAAGATTGATTCAGTTGTAGAATAAATGCCGTGCCCTGCGTAATGGCCTGGTATTGCAATGCAGCACCATTGGCTTCAGCAAGCTCTCTTGAAATATAGAGGCCTAAACCACTGCCTGTAGATTTGGTCGTAAAAAAAGGTTCAAATAATTTGGCTCTATTTTCTTCTGCAACGCCGTTGCCATCGTCAGCAATGACAATATGTAATAAGTTTACAACCACATGTTTTAAATCTAACTGAAGACTAGCGGTTGTTTTTCTACTGTGCTCCCAACCATTGCTGCAAAGATTCCATAAAATTTGGGTTAAATGCCTATGGTCAAATAAAGCAATTTGTGGCGTATCCAGTAAGCGCAATGTGAAGCCAGCAGGGTCTATCTTTTCAACCGCACAAAATTGATGGTGAAAATCAGTAATAAATTGATTAAGCTCAACGGGTTCTTGGCGGGTGCGGTCGCGTCTGTTGAGTTCCAAAACATCTTTAATAATCTTATCTATACGATGAATATTATCCTCAACAATTTCTAACACGCGGACATTATTGCCATCAACGATATCTTCTTGAAGCAACTGGTTGGCATGACTAATAGCACTGAGCGGGTTGCGTATTTCATGTGCGATTTTTGCCGTTAGCCTGCCAAGCGCCGCTAGTTTTGCTTGCTGTGCTTTGGATTGTAGCTGGCTCCAATCTTGAATGAAAATAACCGCGCCAGATAATCGTGTGTTTTGGTTGGTATGAATCGGCATAAACCGCACTTTAAGTTCGTGGTTATTCAGCTGAAAGTTAAAGTTTGGCTCTTCATCCTTATTATTAACCCATTGTAGGTAGAGCTTGGCAATATCAGGCAGGCTATGTAGCGTTAAGCCTGATGCTTGCGTATCAGGCAATGATAGTAGATGGTTCGCTTGGCTATTGCGGTGTTTAATATTGAGTGATTGGTCTATGATAATCACGCCATCTTGCATTTCTTGTGTAATAAGCGAGTTGATTTGCGACATGTTTTGCAAATCCACACCACGTTTTGATGCCATCTTTTGGCTTTCTATCATGCGGATACTTAACGTATGTGCCAGCCAAGCGGTTGCAAAACAGCCTAGGCTTAGCATGACTGGTTGCGTGTATGAGGTAGTTGGGTAAGCAAACAATAAAATACGTACACTATGCTCAATGAGTAAGCCGATGGTCGCAACCGCGGCATAGTAAAGCGCTAGTCGTCCATTGCTAGCAAAACTGCCAATCACAATGATAATAATGAGCAAAACCCCAAACCCGCTACTAATGCCACCAACCGCATGCATGAGCAGCACAATAAAAGCGATATCAATTGTGATTTGAAAAGGGATGCTGATGGAAAGGCTAGGTGTTTTGACGAAGTTTAGAAAAATACAAAGCATGCTGAATATAAAGTATGCAAAAGAAAACTTAAAGAAAAGTAACTCATTATCAAGTGTTAGCCACGCTTTTTGATCAATCAAGAAAATGGTGAGTATAAAGACTAAGCTAATGATGAAGCGGAGGATAGTGAGTACTGAAATGCTGCGCTTTTGAAGCGGTTGTTGTTGATACCAAGCAATTAATTGCTTAAGGCTAAATAAGCAGGTCTTATTCAAAATGACTTTCACTGCAGTACAATTTATTATTGTGTGATAGTGCATCATTTTCTGGCATGTGTAAGCCGCAAGATGCGCATTGCACCATCATTTTGTTGGCGTTTTTTGTATGCTGAGTTGCGCTTTTGGTTTGCTTTGCAAAAGGCGACATTTTGCGCTTAAATAGAAACACAATCCAACAAGCTAATAAGCCAAAAAATAGTATTCTAGACATGGTTTACACACGAAATAATGTATAACCATTGTAACCAAAGCAAGACTGAGTGCAAATATAAACCTGCTATACTGGGTTTTATAGCAAAAAGTTAAGTATGTGCTTATCTGAATGCATAAATTAACAGATGAAACCATGCTAAACAGGATCAACCAATAAAGTATTGTTTGATATGATTTCAGAACATAAGAATATGAATAACAATGGCAACTAGCAAAGAACTTTCAGACTTTTTAGTCTCAGTCGAGCAGCGTGCGTTTAAGAAAACAGCATACGCTGTGAAAGACGACCACGCAGCTTTAGATATCGTGCAAGATGCGATGATGAAGCTTGCCGAAAAGTATGCGGATAAACCGGCTAACGAGTTGCCAATGCTATTTCATCGTATTTTGCAAAATACGATGCGAGACTTTTGGCGAAGACAAAAAGTACGTAACGTTTGGACGACATTATTATCGTCTTTTGGCGGTTCGAATGAAGATGGAAGTGAGCGTGACCCACTCGAAACAATCGATGTGGAAGACGAGGATGATCAACCTTCTGTCCAGCTTGAAAGAAAGCAAACGATTAATTTAATTGAAAAAGCATTAGAAAAGCTGCCAGCACGTCAACGAGAAGCATTCTTGTTGCGTTATTGGGAGGAAATGGACGTGGCAGAAACAGCCAGTATCATGGGTTGCTCGGATGGCAGTGTCAAAACACACTGTTCACGGGCCGTTCGTGCATTGTCCAAAGAATTACAAGTACAAGGTTTAGAAAAGTTAGGCTTATCTGCACTAACAATTGTTAAAAGGTAGCTCAAAAGGCTGGATATATGACAAATAATACAACAAACGAAAATACACAAGATGAACTAGCAATCGCGCAGGCCGCTGCAAGCTTGGCCAAAGAAGGTGCGCAAGCGTTAGACATGACAACACAAACAAAACTAGCGCAAGGCCGTGAAAAAGCAGTGGCCAGACTAGCGACCTTAGAGCGCACGGGAGCTGTCAATCAAGGTGGCGTGCTGCATTGGATTGGTAGTCATTTTGGACCATATTTTTCACAACATCGCGCCATGTCGACAGCCGTTGCGATTATGTTCGTTACATTTTTTGCAGTACAGCAATTTGGCTTAAATGATAATTTAGAAAATAGCGATGCTTATTTGTTGGCGGCTGATTTGCCACCAGAAGCATTTGCAGATAAAGGGTTTAACACATGGTTGGTTTCGGGACGCAATTAAAATTACTAGCAACAGTACTTTTAGTATTAATTGGATTGCAGTTCAGTCATGTTGCAGTTGCTGATGAGAAGCAAGTTACTTGGTCTGAGTTAAGTGAGCAGCAGCAAACAGTATTAATGCCGCTTTCAAAAGAGTGGGATACTTTGCGTCCTTGGCAGCGCGCTAAAATGCTGGATATTGCCAAAGACTACCCGAAAATGGGTGCTAAAAAACAAGCCAGAGTACAAAAGCGTTTAAGTAATTGGAGTCGCATGACACCATATGAGCGTGAACAAGCCCGTAAATACCATCAACAATTTAAAGCGTTGCCAGATGAGAAAAAAGCAGCGCTCCGCAAAAAATGGAAAGAGTATCGTCAGTTATCAGAAGCCGACCGTGAAAAGTTAAGGTTGGAGTCACCTGATACTTATCAGCACGTAGATGTTGATTAGCGCGTACTCAACGGTGAATGATTGATACATAATAAGAGGTTTCATTATTAAGAACGAACAGATGTTAGAAAAAACAAAAGCCCCTAGTTTATTAAAACTTGGGGCTTGTTTGTTTTACGAAGGCTTAGTCCTTATCGCCTTACTATTTGTCAGCGCTTGGTTATATGTGTGGGTCGTTGGTGATGCTACCGAGGGCGTTAAGCGGTTGCTTATGCAATTGTATTTATGGGTTGTAGTAGGTGCCTACTTTATCGATAGCTGGATGAAGAAAGGGCAAACCTTGCCAATGCGCAGCTGGAAGTTGCAGGTAATTGATCTAACGACGAACAATTATCAATTAACGTTCAAGCGCGCACTGATTCGCTACCCTTTAGCATCATTGGGTTTTCTATTATTTGGGTTAGGTTTTTTTTGGGCTTTGTTCGATCGTGACAATCAGTTTTTGCATGACCGACTATTAAAGACAAAAATAATTGATACAACTACACCTTAATAACACTACTTTCGTTCAGCCATATAAAGCATCGAAACGCCAACAATGAAAAATAGCAATGTGGGCATAATGGCGCTAAACAATGGCGGCCAGTCATTCAATAAACCTAAGTGCACAAATACACGGTTTAAAATTGAGTAGGTAACCCCTAACATCATGCCGAAAAATATTTTGGTACTGGTGCCCGTTGCACGTTGCTGTAAAAAGCTAAATGGCAGCGCTAAAATCACCATCACAAAGCAGGCTAGTGGGTAAATCATTTTGGCCCAAATCGCCACTTCGTAACGTGTGGTTTTTTGCTTATTGGTCTTCAAATGGTCGATGTATGAATATAAGTGCCAAGCGGACATTTTTTCTGGCAATACCAATAAGAGGCTTAGTAGCTCAGGCCTAATGAGTGAATGCCATTTGGTTTCATCCACTTTTTCTACTTGAATGTGATCATCTTTGAAAAACGTATTGGTCACATCTTGCATATTCCATTTTTCTTGCTCGAAATTAGCATGTTTTGCATTACTTGTTTTAATGAGTTTACTGCTTTTGTCGAACTCGTAAATATTGACATTGACAAGCGTTGTATCCGGTAAAACACTTTCAACATTCACAAAACTATTGCCATCTTTAACCCATAACCCTGAGCTAAACTCCTGAGCAATGACTGATTGCGTGGCTTGCACCTTCATGCGTTGGGCTACTTTTTCACTTAGAGGTGTAATTAATTCACCGATTAAAAAAGTCAGCAAGGTAAAGATAAACCCTACTTTCAATAGTTGTATGGTTAAGTTTAAAATTGAAACGCCAGATACGCGCAAAATAATCAATTCAGAATGTCTTGCTAACTGCCCTAAGCTCAGCATCGTACCAACCAATACGGCAATTGGCATGATTTCATAAACATGCCCTGGCATGCTTAAAATGACAAATAAGGCTACCTTGCCAAAGCTGTATGCGCCTTCTCCTAAGCTTTCCAATTCTTCGATGAAGTCAAAAAATGACATCATGGCAATCAGTGCGGCCATGATGAGGAACACGCTAACAATGACTTCTTTGAGTAAATATCTAGAAAGAATCTTCATACTTTTTCTTTTTTTGCGACATTGGTTTTGAGCCGCGCTTGTTTGATTTTCGGTTAAATAATGTCATTGGATTTGGGAATAATGGTTTTTGATTAAGCCCTCGCTGAAACAGGTAGAGTGCGATACCAAGGAACAGAATGTGGACAGGCCACAAACCAATGAGTGGGTGGACTTTCCCTTGGGCGATCCAAGCTTGCACAATACTTAATAAGTTGCTGTAGATGACATAAATAATAATCGCTAGAATGAAGTTCGCAGACTTGCCACCGCGCGGATCTAATGCACTTAAGGGGATGGCAAATAGTGCCAAAATGAGTGCAGCAATTGGCATGGCAAAGCGCCACTCTAATTCAGCAATATTCGCATTTGATTTGTCTTGCATCAATTCATAGCTAGTCTTTGATTCTGATGAAGGTGGTCTTGAAATGACCTCTTTAGGTTCTATCCTAATCGCATACTCATCAAATTCTGTTACAGAATATTCAGGCGTGTTGGGTTTTCCTTGGTAGCGACGACCATTTTTCATGACTAAAAAATTGTCGCCATTGTCTGTCGTTAATCGACTACCTTCAGCTGAAACAATAATCCCAAGTTTTTGATGCTGCATTGATTGTACAAATACATTTTTAACTAGCTCACCGAGCTCATCAAAACTTTCAACAAAAAAGACTTTCTCACCATTTGACGACTCTTTAAAAACCCCAGGACTAATAGCTGCAAACTCATCTCGTGTTTTAAGTTGATCGCGATAATCTTCAACTTTTTGGTTAGACCATGGTGTGATAAATAAACTTAATAACAGAATGACGATCACAATAGGTGTGGCAAAAGTGAAAATTGGTCGCAATAGTTTTTTAAGGCTTTGGCCAGAACTTAACCAAATGATCATCTCTGAATCTCGATACCAGCGCGACAGTGTCATTAATATAGCGAGGAAAATGCTCACTGATAGCAACATTGGTAAGAACCGAATCATGTTAAAACCTAATATAACCGCAATAGAATCATTAGGGATCGCGCCTTTGGCCGCTAATTTAACTAATAAACCAGTTCTTTGGGCAATGACAATGCCGAAAAGAATCAGAAATGCACCAATAGCTGTGGCGGCAAGTTCTTGTAAAAGGGAGCGTCTAAATAGCATATAAGGAAGGTTTATTTATCATGCGTTTCGTAAATACAACTATGCAGTAGGCATAAAAAACGCGATAATTTATTTAATAATTAACAATAGGAATTCAAGAACATGGAATTTAGCATAAAAAACGTCATTCTGGAAAAAGACCTGACCGATTGTTTAGTCGTTGGCGTGTATGAAGATGCCCAATTATCAGTGAGCGCACAGGTAATTGATGATGCATCTCAATCATACATTCAGAATATCATCAAAAAAGGTGATATGGATGGCAAGCTTGCAAGCACATTAATGTTGCATCAAGTACCAGGTACCTTATGTGCAAGAGTGTTGTTAGTTGGCTTAGGTAACGCATTAGAGTTTACGGCTAAACAATATGTAAAAGTGGTTAAAGCTTCAGTGAGTGCGTTAAAAAGCAATGGCATTAAACATGCGGTCACAACGCTAGTCACACTCAATTGCGATGATTTAACAACACAGAAGAAAGCCAGCTTATTAGCTGAAGCAATGCTTGATGCCAGCTATAAAGTAAACGCGATTAAAAAGAAAGAGGCTAAAAAAGCTAAGAAAGAAGCTAAAAAAATAGTGATTCATGTGGATGCTGTTGATGTGGCACACGCTAAAATTGGCATGCGCAATGGTGAAGCCATTGCCAAAGGCATGAACCTAACAAAAGACTTAGGCAACTTACCCTCTAATGTTTGTACGCCAACTTATCTTGCAGACCAAGCCAAAAAAATGGCGAAGCAATATGGCTTTAAAGCAAAAATTCTAGAAGAAGCTGATTGTGAAAAACTCGGTATGGGTTCATTCCTTGGTGTGACTAGAGGGAGTACAGAGCCAGCTAAATTTATTATCATGGAGCATAAAAAAGGTAAGAAAGACCAAAAGCCTGTTGTGTTGGTTGGTAAAGGCATTACCTTTGATACTGGTGGTATCTCATTAAAAGGTGGCTCAGGTATGGATGAGATGAAATACGACATGGGCGGCGCAGCCAGTGTATTTGGTACCTTTAAAGCCATTGCAGAAATGGACTTGCCATTAAACGTAGTGGGAATTGTGCCAACGTGTGAAAATATGCCTGATGCTAACTCAATTAAACCGGGTGATGTGCTTACTAGTATGTCTGGTTTAACCATTGAAGTACTCAATACCGATGCGGAAGGGCGTTTGATTTTATGTGATGCGCTGACCTATGCAGAGAAGTTTGACCCAAGTGTTGTGGTGGATGTAGCGACCTTAACAGGGGCTTGTGTTGTGGCACTCGGTCATCATGCAACGGCTATTTATAGTAATGAAGATGCACTAGCAGGAGAAATATTAGCGGCTGGTGAAAGCGCATTAGATCGCGGCTGGCACATGCCAATGTGGGATGATTATCAACCACTGTTGGATAGTAACTTTGCTGATATTGCGAATATCGGCGGTAGAGCTGGCGGCAGTATTACAGCAGCTTGCTTCTTATCTCGTTTTACGAAAAATTACACGTGGGCACATTTAGATATTGCCGGTACCGCTTGGAACTCAGGTAAGGCTAAAGGCAGTACTGGTAGACCAGTGCCGATGTTGACTGAGTTTTTAGTTAACCGTGCAAACGCTTCATAATTTAAAGAGTAATAAATGACGCGAGTAGAGTTTATATTTAACGTTGCAGATAAGTTAGCTAAGATCGCTGACTTATCTGAAAAAGCCGTGGCGAAGGGTCGTCAACTGACGATACTTAGCACCGATGAAGCGCTGAAAGTGAAGGTTGGGCAGCAGTTGTGGCAACACTCACCAACTAGTTTTTTGCCAAATGCGACGGAAACTGACGATTATGCTGCCTTTTCACCTATCCAAATTCACATGGCAGATAACCCGTTGATGCAAGATGATGTGTTAATTAATATGCATGCTGAAGTACCTATGTTTTTTGGGCGTTTCAGATATTTAGTTGAATTAGTTGGGAATGAAGAAGCGGATAAAGTGGCAGCAAGAGCCAGATTTAAGTTCTACCGTGACCGTGGGTATGAAATAAAATCTACCAATATGGCAAACAATTCATTATAGTATTACAATTACTTAATAAATAACATTAACTAATTTATATTAATGAGGTTGCCCAATGCAAGATGATGATATCCCGGTTCTGACAAATGTACGTTCTTCTAGTGAAAGAGCAAGCAGTCAAGGATTTACAGTATCAAGCGACGTTGTTGCGCAGATTGCGGCGGCAATCAGACCTCAGCTGATGGCTGATATCGAAGCTGAGATTACACCAAGAATTAGAGAGAAGCTCAATGAGTCTTTAATTGCGGAGTCAGCTAATGTACAAAAAGCTAATCAAGCTTATTTATCGAGTGCGGTTAATCAAATGTACGAGCAAAAAGTCACTTTGATTGATGAGCAACTGGTTAATATTCAAGGCAATATTGGTGACAATATTAACGAATTAGTCAGCAACGGCTTAACTAAGGTTGAGCAAAATGCAAATGCCTCAGTGCTAAACCAGATTAATAGTGAAATTGAGACTGCCCGCCAATCATTAACAGCACATATTGAACAAACGTTGACAGAAAAAGTTGAAAAGTCATTAGGTGATGTGCAGCAAACCATCATGCTAGATACTTCAAGCTTTGTTGATAAGACAAAAGCGGACTTGGCGACAGAGCTGCCAGCGATGATGCATTCAAATACTGAAATTTTGAAAGCAGATTTAGAAAAGTCACTACAAGCCATGCAAGAAGAAAGCCTTGCTGGCATTCAGCAAAAAGTAACGGCACAAATTCCTGATCTTGAAAAAGAGATGAGCGATCGCTTAGAAACAAGATTGTCGGAAATTGAAAATAATACGGTGGATATTGTTTCACAAGCATTAAATACGCAGATGGCGCAATTGCAAAGTGAGATATTTGCAGCGCATGAGGTTAAGATTAACGAAACCTTAGCGACCATGCATACTGATTTAATCGAAAAATCTAAAGTAGAGTTGGGTGAGCATGCCCAAAGAATGCAAACTGAGTCAGAGTTATCATTACAGGAAAAATTGGGTGAAACATTCCCAAGCTTGTATGAAGGCTTATCTACAAACTTGAGTGCTAACTTAGAGCGTGATTTTACAGCTAAAGCTGACCAAGCTTCTCAAGACTTTAAAGCACAACTAAATACTGACTTGCCAGAGATTGAAACATTGATTGGCAATAAAGTTAGTAATGTCTTAGATACCTCAATCCCTAAGCTTGAAGAAGAGATTACGGCTAACGTTCGTGCTGAAGTGCAGAAAGTCATTGATTCTGTCCGTTTAGTATTTGGTACTAAATAAAGCAGAATAACTTAAATTTTTGCAGGCTAATAATCTTTAGCCTGCATTAATGAGTGCTTCATAAGCTTCAGCATTCAAAAGGCTTGTACTTAAGTCTGCCTCATCTGTTTTAAATTTAAATATCCAAGCCTCATAGGGCTTGTCGTTAATCAACTCTGGATCATCCAGTACATCTTGATTAACCTCAACTACTTCACCTTGTACCAAAGCATGTAAGTCTGAACCGGTTTTAACAGACTCAACTAAGCCACATGGCTTTCCAGCCTCTAAGACTTGTTCAAGTTTAGGCGGGTCAACAAACACAATATCACCTAATAAATCTTGCGCATATTCTGTAATACCCGCTATCCAAAAACCGTCATCAGTCAGCTTTGTCCATAAATGCTGGTCGCTAAAGAGAAGTGAAGGGTCAATTTGCATTAGATTGCTCGAATAATAATTAATAAATACAGGCATTATAATAACCTCGAATACCATATTTCGGTAGGGCTTTTACCTTGATATTGATATTGCTTTAGATTATGAAACTGGTGCCGTTATAGGACTACAGTACTGACTAATCGAATTAAACTAATGCAAAAACAAATATTTATACTGATTACATTGATGGTGGCATTTGCCTTCCCATCTATTGCTGCCGATCATCGACCGGTTGCCAATATAGATGTGCGTACAGAATATAAAGCCAAACATCTTATTGCTAAGGTTGATCGTGTCAATCAGTTTAAGGCTAAGGTGAAAGCTAAAACCAAACGTAAATCACTCTCTAATACTAATAGAAAAAAAACGTTTATTCGTGTTGCTAAGCATAAAGCACTTCAAAGAAATGCTAGCCGCATTATCGATCAAGATTTTTACAATACTCGTGGCCCACTAAAGCTTAAATCAAGTAAAGCAATTGTGATCAACCAGCTAACGGGTGAAACGATCTTCGAAAAAAACAAATCAACCATTACACCAATTGCATCCGTCACAAAGCTAATGACTGCAATGGTAGCTTTAGATGCGCACTTGCCGATGAGTGATGAACTAACGATTACGCAAGAAGATGTTGATAGCCTAAAGGGCAGTAGCTCTAGATTAACAGTTGGTACGAAGTTAACGCGCGGTGAGTTATTACAATTAGCGCTAATGTCATCAGAGAATCGTGCTGCATCAGCATTAAGCCGACATTACCCTGGTGGTAAGCAAGCTTTTATTAATGCCATGAATACTAAAGCAGCGATGTTGGGTATGCGTCATACGCGCTTTGTTGAGCCAACTGGTTTGAATAGCAATAATGTGGCAACGGCTTATGACCTTGTGCGTATGGTCAATGCTGCGCACCAATATGATGAAATTCGCAATATAACAACCACGGCATCACAAGCGGTTGTGGTTAATGGTAAATCTCGCCCGCTAAATTATGTAAATACCAATGCGCTAGTGCGTAGCAGTACTAAGTGGGATATTGGTTTGTCAAAAACGGGTTATATTCGTGAAGCTGGCCGCTGCCTTGTGATGCAAGCTGAGATTGCTGGTGAATCAATGATTATTGTTTTATTAGACTCTAATGGTAAAAATACACGCCTTGGTGATGCAAACCGCATCCGTAAATGGTTTGAGCGTAGTCAAGCCCAAAGGCCAGCAAGAGTGGCGCAGGTGCATGACATTAATGGTTAAGGTTTAAATTTGTTAGGGAAACCTAAGATTTAGACAAAAAAAGAGATGCGATATGCATCTCTTTTTTTATGTCAGCTAATGACTAGTGACAGCGTCTATAACGCAGACTACTCGGCCGCTGGCTCAGTTTTAGCTGCCGGTTTTTTGGCAGGTGCTTTTTTTGCGGGCGCCTTTTTCACAGCCGTTGCTTTCTTAGCAGGTGCTTTTTTAACGGCAGGCTTCTTAGCTGCTGGCTTTTTCACTGCGGCTTTTTTAGCTGGCGCTTTCTTCTTAGCAACTGTTTTCTTCGCTGGTTTTCCTTTTGCAATTTTTTCAGCGAGAAGTTCTAATGCCTGCTCCATTGTAACGGTGTCTGGCTCAACACTTTTTGGTAACGTCGCCCTAACCTTAGCATGTTGCACATAAGGGCCGTAGCGGCCTTCAAACACCTCAATAACACCATCTTCAGTTGGGTGATCACCAAGTGATTTAATCGCTACCGGGCCAGATGCCATGGCTAGTAAAGCCACCGCTTCTTCTTGGTTAATATCAAAAACACTCATGGTTTTTGGAATCGACTTAAATTTAGCATTGTGATTCACATAAGGGCCAAAGCGGCCAATATTAGCCACAATTTTCTTATCTGTTTCAGGGTGTTGGCCTAAATCACGCGGTAGTGAAAGCAGCATGTTCGCTGTTTCCATATTCATTTCCGCAATGGAGAACTCTTTTGGCACACTCACGCGTTTTGGTTTTTTCTTCTCGCCTTCAATCGGCAAACCAAGTTGCAAGTAAGGGCCGTAAGGGCCACTCATTAACAACACATCTTGCTCAGTTTCTGCATACACACCAATAGTTACTGGGTCAGTATTAATTGCCCCATCAACATTGCGCTTGTAATCACATTTAGGCTCATCGTTATAACCAGTACAACCAATGAACGAACCATAACGGCTCAATTGTTTTTGTAGTTGCTTATTA
This sequence comes from Methylophilaceae bacterium, assembly GCA_034111445.1. GTDB lineage: Bacteria > Pseudomonadota > Gammaproteobacteria > Burkholderiales > Methylophilaceae > Methylotenera. Next base: position 23,600 of record JAWUXH010000003.1, read on the forward strand.
CATTTCGGGCAGAACTCATCAATCAGCTCATTACCTGGGCGTTCAACATCTGCTTTGCTGATCAATTGATCATTAAAGCCAGTCCAAAACTCTTCCATTAATGGTAGCCACTCACGGTCACCTTCAGCCACGCTATCAAGCGCATCTTCAAGGTTAGCCGTAAAGTCGTAATCGACATATTTAGTGAAATGTTGCGTTAAGAACTTATTAACCACACGGCCAACATCCGTTGGTGTGAAGCGTTTTTTGTCTAGCAATACATATTCACGGTCTTGCAACGTACTAATAATGCTCGCATAAGTTGAAGGGCGGCCAATGCCGTATTCTTCAAGAATTTTAACCAAGCTAGCCTCACCATAACGCGGTGGAGGTTCAGTAAAGTGTTGGTCGCCGTAAATCTTCTCAACCGTTAATACTTCACCAGTTTCTAAATGCGGTAGTTTGCTATCGCCTTCTTCTTCCTCGTCATCTTTACCTTCCATATACACCGCAATAAAGCCGGGGAATACTAAGGTTTGACCAGAAGCACGGAATAAATTCGCATCACTACCAATGCTTAAATCAACACTCACCGCATCAAATCTAGCAGGTGACATTTGTGAGGCTAAAGTACGCTTCCAAATAATTTCGTACAGTTTGAATTGTTCATCATTTAAGAACTGACGCACACTCGCTGGTGTACGGCTAATGTCAGTAGGGCGAATCGCCTCATGGGCCTCTTGCGCATTTTTTGATTTGGTTTTGTATACGTTTGCGACTTTAGGTAGAGACTCAGCATCAAAGTTTTCTTTAATGTAGCCACGGATTTGACCAATGGCTTCTTGTGAAATCGTGAATGAGTCAGTACGCATATAGGTAATTAAACCCACAGTACCGCCACCAATATCCATACCTTCATATAGCTGCTGCGCTGCACGCATCGCGCGTGACGTTGTATAACCTAATTTACGTACCGCTTCTTGTTGCAGGGTTGAAGTGGTAAATGGCGCTGCTGGGCTACGTTTACGTTGTTTTTTATCAACACGTGAAACCGTTGTTTTACCCGCACTCTCAACCAATAGTTTGCCAACAATCTCTGCTTGTTGGTCAGTATTAATTACCGTGAACTGTGATACTTTTTCATTATTAAGTTGTACTAATTTAGCCGTAAAACCGTTTTTAATTTTTAATGCATCTAAATGGATGCTCCAATACTCTTGCGATTGGAAAGCTTCAATTTCTAACTCACGCTCAACAATTAAGCGTAACGCAGGGCTTTGCACACGACCGGCAGAAAGGCCACGACGAATTTTCTTCCACAATAGTGGTGATAAATTAAAGCCCACTAAGTAATCTAATGCGCGGCGTGCTTGTTGCGCATTGACCATTTCCATTGAAATGTCGCGTGGGTCAGCAATCGCATGCTCAACCGCACTTTTGGTAATTTCATGAAACACAACGCGCTTCATGACCTTATCTTTTAATAAATTCTTTTCTTTAAGAATCTCAGCAATATGCCAAGAAATCGCTTCACCTTCGCGATCCGGATCGGTCGCGAGATAGATGCTGTCTGCTTTTTTAACCGCTCGGGCAATGGCATCAACGTGTTTACTGTTACGTGCGACCAAGTCATATTTCATCGCAAATGCGTTTTCAGTATCCACCGCACCGTTTTTAGGAATCAAATCTCGCACGTGACCGTACGAGGCCAAGACTTCGAAATCTTTTCCTAAATATTTATTAAGCGTCTTCGCTTTAGAGGGTGACTCAACTATTAACAGTTTTGACATGTAGGCTAGGTTCTAATGAATTATGGTTAATTTAGATCGTAATTTATATAATAGCAAGCAATATCATTTGTCTTAATCGTTAATTTGTAATGGATTAACGATTACGAATGAACTCGATTTTCTTATCATCGGACGAATCGATACTCAATGCTGGTGCTGCTTTATGCTTTTCTATATCGCTAAATAAAGGATCTTCATCCTCAGGTTTTGCTTGCGATAAGCCTTTAAAATCATATAAATGATAATCAGCTAAATGTGATGGTTCTATATTGCCAATCGCTCTGAATATATTATTGACTCTACCAGGTTGCTCTTGTTCCCATTTTTGCAACATATCTTTCACGTTTTGTCTTTGCAGGTTTTCTTGCGACCCACACAAATTACATGGAATAATCGGGAACTCCATTTGACGTGCATAACTACTAATGTCTTTCTCAGTACAATAAGCTAGCGGCCTAATCACAACATTTTGTTTATCATTAGTGGCAAGCTTAGGCGGCATCGCCTTCATCTTCGCACCAAAAAATAAATTCAAAAATAATGTTTCAACAATATCATCACGGTGATGCCCAAGTGCAATCTTGTTCGCGCCCAATTTTTTTGCCGTTGTGTAAATCACACCACGGCGTAATCGAGAGCATAAAGAACAAGTGGTTTTACCCTCAGGAATCTTTTCTTTTACAATTGAATATGTATCTGCTTCAACAATACGGTAATCTACACCCAGTTTTTCAAAGTAATTTGGCAGAATATCGGCAGGAAAACCCGGTTGTTTCTGATCTAAGTTCATCGCAATGAGCTTGAAATCAATCGGCGCACGTTCTTTTAAAGCCAGCAACATCATCAACATTGTGTATGAATCTTTACCACCACTCATACACACTAATACCGTGTCACCATCCTCAACCATATTGTAATCACCAATGGCTTTTCCCGTTGCGCTAATCAACTGATTACGCAATTTAAGGAAGTTTTTACTCACATTATCTGGATGATGTTTAATTTTCATAGCGGGGCATTATAGCGTAAAAGTATGTAAGTATGAGGTAAGCATTTGAATCCCCAGTGATTTTCAGTTAATTAGTACGTAAGACTAAGGCGTTTTCTTAGTTGTCTATTATCAATGGGGACATAAAGTACTAAAAGGTATGGGACATTTTCTTGATGTGCGAAATAGTTGAATAAGTAAATGATGTAAGTTACTTATTAGATTTTCCGCGGTATAGCATCATCAAAATGTGGAGAGTAAATATTCGAACAAGGTTTTAAAAATATTGACCATATACTTCATAATAGAAACAAATAAGTTAGCAACTAGGTAAAGGAATAGTAGTGGATTTAAAAAACAGTATTGGTTTTGGTATTGCGGGTAACTTCGCGGGCCATTTAGAACAAGCGGGTGAGGCGAAAGATTTTCAAAGTGTGGCGGTGAAAGAGGCAACGCAACCTAAGGCGATATTCCCTTTTTACGTGCCTGCCAAACAATCAGGGTTTTTATCTACTTTTCCAATCTCTAACGACACCATTGTGATCCCTAAGCAGGGCGGTAATGTGCAAATTGAGCCGGAGGTCGCGGTGTATTGCAAAGTACATTATGAGGGTAAACAGGATGCTAAAACAGTGGCGAGGCTTGAGCCGTTAAGTTTTGGCGCTTATAACGATTGTTCTATCCGTCGGCCTAATGCTAAAAAGATCAGTGAGAAAAAGAACTGGGGCGCTAGCTCTAAAGGGTTATCGGCTAATTTAATTGCGGTTGATCAGTTTGCTGAGGGTGGCTTGATGGATGCTTACCGCATTGCGTGTTTTTTAAAGCGTGATGGTGAGTATGTGGCTTATGGGGAAGATAGCGCTGTTAAAAGTTATAGCTATTTTCATCAGCAGTTATTAGATTGGGTGGTAGACCGTATGAACCACCAAGTGGATGAAGGCCCAATGGAGCATATTGCTAGCCACTTGGCTAATGCCAATTACCCTGAGTCAACGTTGATTAGTATTGGTGCAACGCGCTATACCGCATTTGGTGAAACACATTATTTACAAGCGGGTGACCAAAGTATTGTCGTGGTATATAACGCAGCGGTTTATGCGCCTGAGGCGATTGTGCCGATGTTACAAAAGGGTGAAATGCCCACAGAGCATATTTCAATGTTGGTACAAGATATTAAACAATCAGCTAGCGCATAGCATTTGCTTGGGTAGCGGGTTTGCTACTGCGTTTAATCTTTGTTAAATGGTTGTTTTTAATCCATCTCTACATCTGCATCACAAAGGGTATCGGCTGCTATCCAGCGTTTGAATATTTTGCTAGCTGTTTGGTTAAAGCGTTTTGGTAGCCATTTTACAAAATGTGAGGGCTCACTCACCATGCCGCATAGGTAGCGCTTATCTGCTTCACGCCATACCAATGCTTTGCATGGCGTGGTATGCGGCCATAATAAGGCCAAGCTTACTGGGCATGGTTCTGCCGCACAGCAAACACCACAACCATTGCAGGGCGTGCCTAGTTTGGGTTTTGTTGGTGCGTCTTTGTGTATTTCAATGGTTTGGTAAGTGGTTTTCAAAATGACAGGTAATGCTGTTTTTATAGTGAGAGAGATCGACCGCCATCCACCGCCAATACATGGCCTGTAATAAAGGGGGCATCCATAATTAAAAAGCGTACGGCTTTGGCTACATCATCTGCTTCGCCCACGCGTTTAAGTAATGTTTGGTTAATCACCCGTTGGCGATACACTTCATCAAATTGCGGGTTATCTTCTGGCCACAACACGGGGCCGGGGGCCACTGCGTTCACACGTACGGCGGGGCTAAGCTCTTGCGCTAATGATTTTGTGAGTGTCACTAAGCCAGCTTTGGCTGAGCTATAAATAATGTAGCCTTTTTTAGGCCGGTCGATATGCATATCGGTAATGTTTACAATGCAGCCGTTATATTGTGTGAGTGCTTTTGCGGCTGCTTGCGCTAAAAACATAGGCGCTTTTAAGTTGCTGCCAATTAAGTCATCCCAATTGTTTTGGTTCATTTCGCCCATTTCAGTGGCGTAATAGGATGAAGCATTGTTAATCAATACATCTAAACGGCCAAAGTGCGTGATGGTTTGTGATACTAAGCTGGGTAGAATAGTTAAGTTGAGTAAGTCACCTTGGATGAGTGCAACGGAGTTAGCGCGCTGTAAATTCAGTTCAGATTGCAAGGTATGCGCTTCAGCTTTTGAATTGCGGTAATGAATCATTAGGTTAAAGTCATGGGCATGTAGTTGCCTGCAAATGGCTGCGCCTACGCGTTTTGCACCACCGGTAATGAGTACAACTTTGTTTAATATCGACTCTGATGCATTGTCTTGGGTGTTATTTTTTGACACGGTTTATCCAATCGGTATATTTGGCTATTATAATCTCACTCTATGACACAACTACCAACCCCTTCGTTCGAAGCTAGCCAACATAGTGCACAATTAGTTGATTTAATTAAATCACACATTGCCAAGCAAAATGGCTGGTTATCATTTTATGACTTTATGCACCTAGCGCTGTATGCGCCTAACTTAGGCTATTACGCAGCAGGCTTGCAAAAGTTTGGTAGTGGCGGTGACTTTACCACGGCCCCTGAAATGACACCGGTTTTTGCACAAACCATTGCTAACCAAATTGTAGAGGTGCTTGCCCAATCGCAAGGTGGGGTGATGGAGTTAGGCGCTGGCACGGGTAAGTTGGCCCTGCACATATTGTTAGCATTGGCTGAAAAAGACTGTCTGCCTGAGTACTATTATATCGTTGATGTGAGTAGTCACTTACAGCAAGTGCAGCGTGAAACTTTGCAGGCGGGTTTACCTGAAGCATTATTTAGCCGTGTGACATGGTTAACTGAATTACCGACTCGTTTTGATGGTGTAATCATTGGTAATGAGGTGTTAGATGCCATACCAGTACAAATCATTCAAAAACAAAATAGTGAGATTGTGGCGCGTGGCGTAGCGATTGAAAATGAAGCATTGGTTTGGAAAAATAAGGCATTAACGAACAGTGAAGCAGATCAAGCATTATTGCGTGAAGTAGAAGCACTGAACTTGCCCGATGATTACACCACAGAGGTTTGCCCTGCCGCCGCCGGTTTAATTGCAAGCTTAGCGACAACGTTGCAAAAAGGCGCAGTCATCATGCTTGATTATGGGTTTGAGGCCGCTGCGTATTATCATGCACAGCGCAGTGAAGGTACGTTAATGTGCCATTACCAACATCAAGCGCATGATAATCCGCTTACCCATGTTGGTTTGCAAGACATCACCGCCCATGTGAACTTTACGCAAATTGCGCAAGCCGGTGTTGATCACGATTTAGACATGGCGGGTTATACCAACCAAGCCACCTTTTTAGTGAACTGCGGTATTTTGGATGTAATGAGTCAAATAGACCCAGATGACATTCAACAATATGCGCCGATGGCGAGTGCGGTGCAAAAGTTATTATCACCTGCTGAAATGGGTGAATTGTTTAAAGTGATTATGTTTACCAAAGAGATTGACGATGAAGTGACCGGTTTTCAAAGCGGTGACAAGACACATACTTTATAATGCATGCTTAAATTAAAGCAAAAATATTAAGAGCCAAGCCCATGAATGAAGAAAATCCAATTTACCGTAGACGCGTTTTTGAAGAAGGTGAAGACCCAACTAAGCGCAAAATTCGCAGTTTTGTGTTGCGCCAAGGCCGTTTAACACCAGCGCAAGAGCGTGCATTTACCTCTGGCTGGCCGGTGTATGGTATTGAATACCAAAAAGAGCCGTTAGATTTAGACCAAGTATTTGGCCGTGCGGATTCAAAAAAAGTAGTGGAAATTGGCTTTGGCATGGGTGATGCCACTGCAAAAATTGCACAAACATTGCCAGACCATGATTTTATTGGGGTAGAAGTGCATGCGCCGGGCGTGGGTGCTTTACTCAAACATGTGGAAGAGGGTGACCTTAAAAACGTGCGCATTGTGCAACACGATGCGGTTGAAGTACTACAAAATATGGTGGCGGATGAAAGTTTAGACGGCGTGCATATTTTCTTCCCAGACCCTTGGCATAAAAAGCGCCATCATAAGCGCCGTTTAATTCAGGCGGAGTTTGTTCAATTTCTGTGTAGTAAATTGAAGCCAGGCGCTTATATTCATGTGGCAACCGATTGGGAAGAGTACGCAGAGTGGGTGCTAGAAGTATTGCAAGCAGAGCCGCAATTGAAAAATACCGCCAAGGACTATGCTGAAAAACCAGCCTATCGTCCACTGACTAAATTTGAAAACCGTGGCATTAAGTTAGGCCACGGCGTTTGGGATTTGGTTTATTTGAAACAGTAAGTTTTTAAAACCAGCGGGTGAAGGTTTATGCTGAACCTTCATCCTCTGCATTATCTTCCGCTTCTTCTTCAGGCGGGAATAACCATTTACCAATAATTGTCTCAGCTTCTTCAACGCCTTTTTTCTTCGAGCTTGAAAATAATTGCGCCGTCACATGGTTACCCCATAACTCAACCACTTCAGCTTGTACTTTACGTAATGTTTGCATCGCATCACTACGCGATAGCTTGTCACTTTTGGTCAGTAAAATATGAATTGGGTTACCACTTGGGTTAAACCAATCGAGCATTTGGCGATCAAGTTCCATCAGTGGGCGTCGGCTATCCATCACTAACACTAAACCCACTAGCGTTGGGCGCTCACCCAAGTAACGAGCAAGAACATTTTGCCAATGCTTACGCATGGCTTCAGGTACTTTTGCATAACCGTAACCTGGTAAATCGACTAAGTGACGATCATTCCCTAAGGTGAAAAAGTTAATCAGCTGTGTACGGCCCGGCTGCTTACTCACATAAGCTAAACGGTTGTGGTTGGCTAAGGTATTTAACGCGCTAGATTTACCTGCATTTGAGCGGCCAGCAAAGGCAACCTCAATACCACTTGCGGGTGGTAAATCACGTAAGTGATGGGCAGAAATGTGAAAAGCAGCGTTTTGAAACAACGGCATGAGAATCCTTAAATGTAATACTTGCGACAGCTTTTGTAATTAGACTTCTGTTAAGTCGAAATTAAGTACTATGCTGTTTTTATAGGCTTAATCATATGATTAGTAGAATCAAAATTAGCCTAAGATATTGCGTGTATAAAAGCGGTAAAAGAAAAATGCTATCACGAAAGGTAGTTTTTAGCTAAAATGTCATGCTAATTGATTGAATCTTTTAAAGATTACGCAATCATATACGTCGATAATTAATGGAATAAGCAACGATAAATCATCCTTCGTTCGCTATTTTTTAGGAGCAGTAATGCAAGTTGGTCATGTTATGAAGTTGAATACAATTAAATTAAGTACCCTAGGTTTGATTTTAATGTCATGCCTTAGCTCTTTAGCGATTGCAGACGAAACACTATCGGCTGACCCTAATAAAGCGAAAACAATTGTGACGACTGTCTGTGCTGCTTGTCATGGTGCTGATGGTAATAGTGCGATTACACTAAACCCAAAATTAGCAGGCCAATTACCTGAGTATATTGAAAAGCAATTAACTGAATTTAAATCAGGTAAACGTGAAAATGCAGTGATGAAAGGCATGGCTGACATGCTTTCTGCGCAAGACATTAAAAACGTGGCTGCTTACTTTGCAAGTCAAAAACCAGCTGAAGCCTCTGCTAGAAGTAATGGCAAAGGGTCACTCGGTGAAAAAATCTATCGCGCTGGTATTGCTAAAACAAACGTGCCAGCATGTGCTGCTTGTCATGGCCCTAACGGTGCTGGTTTGCCAGTTAAGTTTCCAAAATTATCTGGTCAGCATTCTGATTACACAACAGCGCAATTAAAAGCTTTCAGAACAAGTACACGTAAAAACGGTGCAATGATGACGGCGATTGCTGAAAAATTAACAGATGCACAAATGGCTGCAGTGGCAGATTACATTCAAGGCTTACGCTAAGTCATCAATGACTTAATCTCAATGGTTTATCTGTTACCTGATAAGCCATTGTGGTTAAGTTAATTTTCATCTTCAAATATTTAATTCTTGTAGAGTCGCTTTGAACCCTAACCATACAATATCTAGAAACATCTATGATCTATTAAGCTCCATGCGTTTTGCTGTGAGCTTACTGACAGTGCTTGGCATTGCCTCGATCATTGGTACAGTGCTTGTGCAAAATCAGCCATACAATAATTACATTATTAAGTTTGGCCAGTTTTGGTTTGATTTCTTTGAAATGCTTGGTCTTTATGATGTTTACCACAGTAGCTGGTTTTTAATCATCCTCGTATTTTTAGTGTTATCAACTAGTTTGTGCGTATTCCGTAATGGGCCACGTATGGTGAGTGAGTGGAAGGCTTATAAAGAGCAGGCTACAGAAAAATCACTGAAAATGTTTAGCCATAAAGAATTGTATCAACCAAGTGGCTCGGCAGATGAAACAAAAACAAAACTATTAAAATACTTAGACGTTAAAGGTTTTAAGTACAAGTTGAAAACACAAGCTGATGGCAGTGAACTCATTGCGGCTAAAGCGGGTACACATCAACGATTAGGCTATATCTTCACCCATTCTGCCATTGTGGTGATTTGCTTAGGCGGTTTATTGGATGGTAATTTGCCGTTCAAAGTGCAAGAGCTACTTGGCCTTAAACAAATTGAAGTGAGAGATATCCCCGAATCAGAAGTACCAGAAATTAGCCGATTAGGGACTGGAAACCCATCTTTCCGCGGCAACATGACTCTGCCAGAAGGCAATAGTAGTAATGTAGTTTTTGTGCGCATGAAAGATGGTTATTTAGTACAAGAGTTGCCATTTCATGTTGGGCTAAACGCTTTCAATATCGAACACTACGCAACAGGCCAGCCTAAAAAGTTTGAGAGTGAAATTGTCATTAATGACGCTGATCTTAAAGAGCCATTAGTTGCAAAGGTGAGTGTTAATCATCCGTTCATCTATAAAGGGATTGCGATTTATCAATCTGACTTTCAAGATGGTGGCTCAAAGCTTAACTTTAAAGTATGGAATTTACTCAGCACTGATAAAGAAGTACACCCAGTAAAAGGTGAGGTGTTTTTACAAAACACCATTGGCGAAGGTGATGCGCAATTAACGGTTGAATATAATGAGTTTAGAAAATTCAACATTATTAATTTAAACCCTGATGGTAAGGGTAAGCCAAAGAATGTTGGCCCAAATACAACCTATAAAATTAGAAACTCACAGGGGCAAGCCAAAGAGTACGTGACCTATATGCAGCCATTAAAAGTCGATGGTTTAGATTACTTTGTAACAGGCATGCGTGAGTCGGTACAAGACGAGTTTAAATATCTGCGGATTCCGGTGGATGAGGATTTTGCAATTGATGGCTTTATGAATTTTAGAACCATCTTAATGAATAAAGCGAATCACGAAATCATTGCGAAAAGATTGGCTGCTTACGCCTTAGAAAGTAAAGATGAAGAAGCGCGCACTTCATTTATCAACAGTGTTAAAAAATTACTGGATACTTTTGTAGCTGGTGGTTACGATAAAGTGGGTATCGCGATTGAAAAAAGCGTCCCTGAAGAGCAAAGACAAGTGGCTGCAAAAGCCTATATTAAAATGTTGGGCATGGCAGGCTTTGAAGCCTACAACATGGCCTTAGAAAAGAATGGTCAGGATAAGTTAGAGCCTAACCAAGAAAATGAAACACGTATTATTGATAGCTTAAGTGCCTTTAGTGATATGTTTTATTTTGGTACGCCGTACTTCTTCCAGCTTGATGATTATAAGCATAGGCAAGCAAGTGGTCTTCAACTCACAAAATCACCTGGTCAATTCTGGGTGTACTTGGGTTCATGCTTGTTGGTGTTGGGTATCTTTTCCATGATGTATATCAGAGAAAGACGTATTTGGTTATTAATCAAACCAGAAAGTAATGAAGTGCGTTTTGGCATGTCGTCAAACCGCAAAAACTTAGATTTTGATCAAGAGTTTGATTTATATAAAGAACAAATCAAAGCATTAATTGTCTAGCAATTAAAGGTGAATAAACAATGAGTACAGAAGCATTAGACTATCAACCAAAAACATTACGCCAGCGGTTAACGTGGGTAGATTATGTCTACGCTATTATTTTAGTGGCAGGCAGTATTTTTGCTTTTAATAAATATTCACAAAATATGGATATTTATGAGCAAGGGTTTCTATTCACTTTTGCCGGTGTCTTTAGCTACTTAGGTTGGCAATGGCGCTCTTTCGCTAAATTGGTATTAGGTGTGGGTGCCGTCAGCTTGTTCTCTATTTACCTCTATCAAGGTGATCAATCTCGCGCGACTGAAAACTTTTTCTTGAAGTTTATGTTGTCTAGCCAAACGGCCGTGATGTGGATGAACGTATTGTTTGTATTAGGCATGGTTGCATACTGGTTAGCCATGTGGAAGCGCTCTACCTTCGTGGGTAAAGTAGCCTCAACACTGACATGGAGTGCGGTGTTATTTGGTGTAACAGGCCTCATGGTGCGTTGGTATGAAACATACTTGATTGCACCTGATGTTGGTCATATCCCTATTAGTAACTTATATGAAGTATTCATTTTATTCTGCTTAATTACAGCGCTGCTTTATTTGCATTATGAACAATCTTATAAAACTAAACAGTTAGGTGGTTTTGTATTAATCGTGATTAATGCTGCGGTTGGTTTTATCCTTTGGTATACCTTCCAACGTGATGCGGCTGAGATTCAGCCACTAGTACCAGCCCTACAAAGCTATTGGATGAAAATCCATGTGCCAGCTAACTTTATTGGTTATGGTGCATTTTCACTAGCGGCCATGGTTGCTGCAGCCTACTTGCTGGCTAAGAACGGTATTTTAGCCACACGCTTACCAGCACTCGAAGTGTTGGATGACTTAATGTATAAATCAATTGCGGTTGGTTTTGCTTTCTTCACAATCGCTACTATTTTAGGTGCGATGTGGGCTGCTGAAGCATGGGGTGGTTACTGGAGTTGGGACCCTAAAGAAACATGGGCATTGATCTTTTGGTTAAACTACGCGGCATGGTTGCATTTAAGAATGGTAAAAGGCTTACGTGGCCCAGTATTAGCTTGGTGGTCACTCATTGGTTTACTAGTGACAACCTTTGCATTCTTAGGCGTGAATATGTTCTTAAGTGGATTGCACTCATACGGTGAGTTGTAGTCAAGCTTGAATTAAAAAAGCCACCTTTTATAAGGTGGCTTTTTTGTGTCCGTTAGAAGTGCATCTAAAGGGGGTTCAAATTTGATCCACATGATCAGCGGCTAACCGAAACATTACATTGCCTTCTACATTGTTGATCAAACTTAATGTGTAGCCTGCTTGTGCCGCTTGTTGCGCAGCATGATACAAACCGACACCTAAACCATGTTCTGAGTGAACATGCCCTTTAAATAATTTTTCAGCAGTTTTAGACGGCATTGGTGAGCCGCTGTCAGAGACCTCCACACAAAAGTTTTCACCGGGCTGTAAAGTAACTTTAATCATCAGCTCGCCTTCATGCTTTGCTTTTTCAATGGCATTTTGAATTAAGTTGTCGACTACGCTGTCAGCCACTTCGGTATCTATATCAACATTTGGAAAGTGTGCTGGCGATTCAAATAAAACCGTTTGGTGCAAGTTTGTTTGCTTAAACGTATTCCACCAGTTGGCTACTTTGGCTTCTTGTTTTTTCTCTATACTTGGCTGCTCTAACTTGGATAGCGTAATGGCTAGCCGTTGGTTGAGTCTTGGTAACTGTAGCTTGACTAAATTAAGTAGCCTAGCGTCATCTTCTTGAGTGCGCACTTGTTGAGATGCGGCCGTAAGTGTGCCTAATGATTGCAGTATATTTTTAATATCGTGCGTTAAGCGCGAACCTGTTTCATAAAAGGTTTTCATGTAAGTCGTTTCAGAGATTGCTTCTTCACGCCGCTTCCCTTCATAAAATTCACCTAGAATTTGAGTTAATAATTGCACATGCAAATACATTGCTGGTCGAAATGGCCAGCGGGAGTAAACCGTTAAATGTAAGTCGCCAAAGGTGAATGTTGAAATATTAGGGGAGGTTTCACCAATACTTTCATCTGTCATATTGGCTTGCCATGTTAAACCAGTCACCCAATTCAGCGCGGCGAGTTCTTGCATGGCAACGTGTAAAAAATCATCAGCATTGGATGTGCTTTCGGCATGGGTCGCAATTTGACGAATCCACTGTTCAAAGGGTAGGCCTAAGCTGAGTAAGTAGCGTGACATTAATAATTCAAGGCCTGAAAATGTCGCGCTTGGGTTCCATAACCAACTAATGACAATGAGCGTTAGCGCTAAACCAATGACCGCAAAGATTAATAATTGGATGTAATGGACATTCCAAATAACACCAATAGCATAGCTACCCAAAATGATGATGCTGGTGATTAGAAATAGTAGTAGCGTGTAAAAGAAATCAATATTTTCACTATGAGCTTGACCATCTGACTTGGCGGACAGAAAAAGAATAAATAGAGGTAGTATCGGTAAAAAATAAATGAGCAAAAATTCAGCGGCAGCTAAGTCATCGGTTGCCTGCAATAATTTAGGCACAACCCAAAGGAGTAAAATAGCCAGTAGGTAACTGGCTGCTAATAGGTTTGGTAGTCTGGCGCGTGCAGACTCCCCTGAGAAAATACGACCGCCAATGATTGCGAAGAGGCTAGCAATCCAAAAAGCAATCAACCACCAATTAATAAAGTAGGCTAATAGTACGGCGCCAATAATGCCGCCAAGGGCTAAAACAAAAATGGTTTGCTGATTAATATGCCCTGATTTTTGAAGGACGGGTTGCCACAGTAAGAATAGTCCGTAGTGCACGGCAAACAAACCGATGTTGACTATTTCAACTCCACCCCATATTAACAGCGCATGTAATGAAAGAATCATTAAGCCTAATAGGCGGTCAGATGCACCAATCATACTGCTATATAAATGTGAGCGCTTTTGCATCATATTGTTTTAATGGTTGCCGTGAACAATTAATAATAAGTGTTAGCTTTAGTTCAAAAATAGATTCTTTTGATTGACTATAATAACGTATCTGATTAATCTATTATCAAACTCTGTTAAAGTAGTTTCAAGCTTTATATTTAACTCGTGATTAAAATGCCGTAAGCGTTTGGCAAAATAAAAATACATTTAACTAGCTTACTTTAAAAAAGCCAGTCATGCACCTTGGGAGTATTAAATGAAAAAACAGCAATCAGGTTTTACGTTGATCGAGTTAGCAATCGTGCTTGTTATCATTGGTTTGCTCTTAGGCGGTGTATTGAAAGGGCAGGACCTTATTAATAGCGCAAAAGCAAAAAATATGATTGCTGATTTTAAGAACGTACAAATTTTTATATATGGTTACCAAGATCGTTATCGAGCACTGCCTGGTGATGATGCAGGTGTTAGTACGCATGTTAAGGGTGATAAGGCTACTACGGGTGGCACTACAGGCAATGGTTTGATTGAGGGCGCATGGAACTCTTCAACAGTAACGGATGAGTCGGCATTGTTTTGGCAGCATGTAAGGTTAGCTGGCTTGGCTACAGGGTCAACAATCACAGCAAGTGATGACTTTCTACCAAGAAACTCAGAGGGCGGTAGAATTGGAGTGCAGTCGGTAGGGGGTGCAACACCAATTACTGGGTTGACTGGAACGTATGTGGCATGCTCGCAAAATATATCTGGTAAGCTAGCTAAGCAAATAGATATTAACTTGGATGATGGCGAAACAAGTACAGGTTCTGTAATGGCAATAGTTGGTTCGTCTCCAACAGGGCCTAAGACAAGTGCTGAAATTTTAGATGGCTCACCTTACACAGTTTGCATGTCATTTTAATTTTACTTTCATAAACTTCAACTATACCAAGCCCCACACTCGTGGGGTTTTTGCTACAGATTTTCCGTATAAAAACAACAAAACAGCTTTAACCGCTTGCTAAGATGTTAAATTGTTTTAGAATGCCAAGATAATTTTAATTGAAAATAACGACATTATTGCTTAGTAAATGCACTCAAATATTGTAGAAATCGATAACCTATCCTTCGGGTACAAAGGGCGCCAGCTCCATAAAGGCATCAACATGAAATTTCCGCGTGGAAAAGTCGTGGCGATTATGGGTGGCAGTGGTAGTGGCAAAACGACGTTGCTGCGCTTAATTGGTGGGCAAATGACGCCAACTGGTGGGCAGGTGTTTGTTGATGGTCAAGTGGTGCATCAGCAAGATCGTGAAGGCATATTTAAGTTGCGCCGAAAAATGGGCATGCTGTTTCAGCATGGCGCTTTGTTCACCGACTTGAGTGTATTTGATAATGTTGCTTTTCCAATGCGCGAATTAACCGATTTGTCAGAGCCGATGATTCGCGATTTAGTGTTGCTTAAGCTTAATGCCGTTGGTTTGCGCGGGGCTTACCAGTTAATGCCAACAGAGTTGTCGGGTGGTATGGCAAGGCGTGTTGCATTGGCGCGTACGGTTGCGCTAGACCCAAACATTATTATGTATGATGAGCCTTTTGCTGGGCTAGACCCAATCTCAATGGGTGTTATTTGCGATTTAATTAAAAGTTTGAATGATGCATTAGGTGCAACGTCAATTTTAGTCTCGCATGATGTGCATGAAACATTTTCAATTGCAGATTACATTTACTTTGTGGCTAATGGTGTAGTAATTGCAGAAGGCTCTCCAGAAGAATTGAATGCATCAACGCACCCATTTGTATATCAATTTATACATGGTGAAAAAGATGGGCCTGTGCCGTTCCATTACACCGCTGATGATTATGAAGCACAACTGCTTTCAAAAGAAGATTAATAATGGCAGCTAAACAAACATTCGGTTCAACAGTAGCGGCACAATTACGTAGTCTTGGTGGCGCGGTAATTGGTAGCATTGAGCAGTTAGGCGCAGGCGCAAGATTATTCGGCTTAACCTTATTGTACTCAGGTGAGGCTTTTAAACGTTTTCGCTTAACAATTCGAGAGTTATATTTCACCGGTGTTTTATCACTTACACTGATTATTATTGCTGGTTTTTTTGTGGGGATGGTGCTGGCCTTGCAGGGCTATAACACTTTACAAAAGTATGGTTCAACTGAGGCCATTGGTATGATGGTGGCATTATCACTGGTACGTGAACTTGGCCCAGTTGTGACAGCATTGCTATTTGCAGGCCGCGCTGGTACTGCCATCACGGCTGAAATTGGCTTGATGAAAACAACAGAGCAATTGTCTGCGATGGAGATGATGGCCGTTAACCCAATTCGCCGTGTGATTGCGCCGCGCTTCTGGGCTGGCGTGATTGCAATGCCGTTATTAGCCAGCATCTTCACCATGGTCGGTATTTTAGGCGGTTACTTAGTAGCCGTGCCGATTATTGGGGTTGATCAAGGTGCATTTTGGTCACAAATGCAAGCCAATGTTGATGTGCAAGCCGATATTTTGCAAATGCTGATTAAAAGTTTTGTATTTGGTGTGGCTTGTACGATGATCGCTTTATTTCAAGGTTACGATGCGCCGCCAACGGCTGAAGGCGTAAGCCGAGCAACAACGCGTACGGTTGTGATTTCATCTTTTGCTGTGTTGGCATTAGATTTTGCGCTAACTTCATTTATGATTGTGGCATAAGAATTAAAGTAATAAACGCTTAAAAAGTTAAGTTAATTGAAAGGAAGCTCAATTGGAAAAGACAACAATAGATTTATGGGTAGGACTATTTGTAGCGCTAGGTGTTGCTGCACTACTGGGCTTAGCGATGAAAGTTGGGAACCTAACTTCAAGTCAAATCGGGGAAAGCTATACAGTCACCGCAGCATTTGAAAATATTGGTAGTTTAAAACCAAAAGCGCCAGTTAAAAGTTCCGGTGTGGTGGTTGGCCGTGTCACATCTATTGAGTTTGATGCAAAACGATTTGAGGCCGTTGTGTCGATTGATGTTGATAAGCGTTATGGCTTTCCTACCGATACGTTTGCAAATATCTACACTGCGGGTTTGCTCGGCGAACAATACATTGGGCTAGAGGCTGGTGGTGAAGAGGAATTATTGAAAGATGGCAGTGAAATTACCCAAACGCAAGATGCCGTTGTATTGGAAAAAATGATCAGCCAATTCTTGTTTAGCAAAGCTTCAGAGACTGAAGATGCAGTAACTGCACCAAGTGGTACGTCAACTGAATTCGGTGATGCGCCGTTTTAATTGAATTGATTGCAATTAATGTGTAATTAAAGCGCTTATAAAACGACAGACATAATATAAAGTGCTTTAATCGATAGGGGAGAAATATGAAATCAATATTAAAATTTTTAATCAGTACCTTGTTCATCATGATGATTTCAACATCAACAGGATATGCATCGACTGAGCCTTATGACTTAGTTAAGCAAACAGCTGAAGATGTACTGTCTATTTTAAAAAGTGATAAAGACATTCAAGCTGGTGACCAGCAAAAAATATATGCATTAGCAGAAGAAAAAATATTACCAAATTTTGACTTTGATCGTGTTTGTCGCATGGTGCTTGGTAAAAATTGGCGCAGAGCAACAGATACGCAAAAGCAAGATTTTAAAAAAGAGTTTCGTAGTTTGTTAATGCGGACCTATGCGTCAGCACTTTCAAAATTTAAAAATCAAGCGGTTGAGTATAAGCCTGCGCAGTTATCAAAAGATAAAAAATTAGCGCGCGTTAAAACTGAGATTCTACAAGATAGTGGCCCTTCTATTGGTGTTGATTACACGCTAAGAGTGAAAGATGGCGTATGGAAGGTATTCGACATTACGATTGAAAAAATTAGTTTGGTGACGAATTATCGTAGCCAGTTTAGTAGCGAAATTCGCAACAATGGCCTTGATAGCTTGATTGCTAAGTTGGCGGCTAAAAATAAAAAAGCAGGCGTTAAGTAGTTTGACTCTTGGCATAATGCGTGGCGGAATCATATGATCTACATTACAGCAGAAAATAACACTTGGAAGCTTCGCGGTAACCTTGTTGTTGATAAGGCAGAAACTGTTCTAGCTGAAAGTCTCGCGTTGCCGATGGATGATACTGCATTGGTGGTTGATTTTGCTGCTGTCAATACCGTTGATACCACCGCGTTGGCTTTAGTGCTAGCTTGGAAGCGACGTGCAAAAGAAGAATTTAGTGAAATTTCATTTATCAACTTTCCTGACAATTTGATGAGTTTGGCATCTCTCTATGGCGTGCAAGATTTTATCTTAAAGCATTAACGCTTTACCTTACCCTAGTTCAAAATGGTGTTAGTTTGTTAAACTAGCGCCATTTTTCGTTATTGCATTCAGCACAATTATTATTGGATTAAAAAATAACAATATGTCCACAGCCGTACACATTAATGGTTTACACAAACATTTTGATGGTCTTCACGCCCTTAGAGGGGTTGATCTTAAAATAGAGCAAGGTGAGTTTTTTGGCTTGCTTGGGCCTAATGGCGCAGGCAAATCCACACTAATCAATATTCTTGCGGGCTTGATTAGTCCTACGTCAGGCCAAGTGTCTGTGATGGGACATGATGTGCGTGAAGAGTATCAACAAGCCCGAAGGTTACTTGGGGTTGTGCCGCAAGAATTGGTGTTTGATCCCTTTTTTAATGTGCGTGAAATGTTACGTTTTCAAGCCGGTTACTTTGGCCTTGGTCGCGAAAATGATCCGTGGATTGACGAGATTCTAGAGGGGCTTGGCTTAACCGATAAAGCGAATACAAATATGCGTCGTTTATCAGGGGGCATGAAGCGCCGTGCGTTAATTGCGCAAGCCTTAGCGCATAAGCCGCCGGTGATTGTGTTGGATGAACCAACAGCCGGTGTTGATATTGAGCTGCGCCAATTAATGTGGGCCTTTATTGAAAAACTGAATAAAGAAGGCCACACCATTATATTAACCACGCATTATTTAGAAGAAGCTGAAGCGCTGTGTAGCCGCATCGCGATGATGAAGCAGGGTGAGATTGTTGCTTTAGATAGTACGGCTAATTTATTAAGTAAATTTTCAGGTAAAAATCTAACCTTAACATTGGGTCAGGTTGAACTGCCAAGCGCACTTAAATCACTTGTGAAGCATAGTAATCAAGGCGTATTCACTTTTAGCTTAACCGATATGGCGCATATTGAAACAGTACTTTCAACATTGCGTGCACATGAAATTCCAGTCAAAGATATGCAACTAAGTGAAGCCGACTTAGAAGAAGTCTTTTTATCATTAGTGGGTAGTGCTTAATTAAAGCGAATGCATAATATGAATCAAATATCAGAAAAATTAAGCGCTATGATTAGCCCTAGCCTAAGAGGGCCTTGGACACTATTAAAAAAAGAGTTGTTGCGCTTTTGGCGTGTGGCTTTTCAAACCGTTGCTGCACCAGTAATTACGGCCTTACTGTATTTACTCATCTTTTCACACGTGCTTGAAGGGCGAGTGCAAGTCTACTCAGATATTCAATATACGGTTTTTCTCATTCCTGGCTTGATTATGATGTCTATTTTGCAAAATGCCTTTGCCAATAGTTCATCAAGTTTGATTCAGTCAAAAGTGATGGGGAATATTGTATTCGTTCTACTAACACCGCTGACGCACATCCAATTTTATGGCGCCTTTTTAATTGCGGCGATTGTGCGTGGTTTGTTTGTTGGTACTTGTATTTACTTAGTGGCGATGTGGTTTGTTGATATGCCGATTACGCATCCATGGTTTATATTTGCATTCGCATTGCTCGGTAGTGCGCTATTGGGCACGTTCGGTATGATTGCCGGTATATGGGCAGAACGATTTGATCAGATGGCCGCATTTCAAAACTTTATCATCATGCCGTTGTCATTTCTTTCAGGCGTATTTTATTCAATTCACTCCTTGCCGCCATTTTGGCAAAAGGTTTCACATCTCAACCCATTTTTCTACATGATTGATGGCTTTCGTTACGGCTTCTTTGGTAAAGGGGATGTTGATCCACTACTGAGTTTAAGTATCGTGGGCGTGTCATTCATTGTATTAGCATGGTTTACCCTAAAAATGTTAAAATCTGGGTATAAGTTAAGAGCATAAATTTAGGGTGTGCGTTAATCGCCCTCAGAAAGGTCAAGAATTTGTTAAGTGCAAAACAGTTAGAGGGATATATCACAGACAATTTAGCCTGTGAGCATATTCAAGTATTAGGCGATGATGGAACGCATTTTGAAGCGGTCATCGTCAGCAGTGCGTTTGTTGGTCAGTCAATGGTGAAGCAACATCAGTTGGTCTATGGTGCATTGGGCGACCGGATGAAAGCTGAAATACATGCCTTGTCGATGAAGACATTCACACCAGAGCAATGGCAGCAGCAAAACGGCTAGACTAGCCACACACACATACAACGTGACAATGGTCGTCATTGTCACAATTAAGCATTTTAAAATGGAGTACTAAGATGGATACACAAGCAAAAATTAAAGAAATGGTCGAAGCCGATAAAGTCGTGCTGTTTATGAAAGGTAGCCCTAAGTTTCCACAGTGTGGCTTTTCAAACCTAGCAACACAAATTTTAGATGCGTGTGAAACACCTTACACAGCAGTTGACGTATTAGCAGACAATGATATTCGTGAAGGCGTTAAAGTCTTTTCAAACTGGCCTACTATTCCGCAACTTTACGTGAATGGTGAGTTTGTTGGTGGTTCAGATATCATGCGCTCAATGTATGAAAATGGCGAACTAAAAACATTGGTTTCAGCATAAACATCTAATAAAAATAAGAAACGGAATACGCGTTGGACAAATTAATTATTCAAGGTGGCAGCCAACTTAATGGTGATGTTACTATTTCTGGCGCAAAGAATGCCGCACTGCCAATTTTATGTGCTTCATTATTGGCTGAAACACCATTAAAGTTATCGAGTGTTGCCGCACTTAAAGACATTGATACCACCATTAAGCTATTAGGAATGATGGGTGTTAATGTTGAACGTGCGGAAGATCAAGTGACCCTTGATGCTAGTGATGTGACTTCGTTTGAAGCAACGTACGAAATGGTGAAAACAATGCGAGCATCCATTCTAGTGCTTGGGCCGTTATTGGCGCGCTTTGGTAGTGCGCGTGTTTCACTGCCTGGTGGTTGCGCCATTGGTTCACGCCCCGTTGATTTGCACATTAAAGGTTTAAAAGCGATGGGTGCTGCCATTCATATCACCCATGGTTATATTCAAGCCAGTACGTTGCACTTGCCTAATAGGCGCTTGCAAGGCGCACGCTATTATATGGATCTAGTGACTGTAACCGGTACTGAAAATCTTATGATGGCGGCAAGCTTGGCTGAGGGCACGACAGTGCTAGAAAATGCAGCGAAAGAACCAGAAGTGGTCGATTTGGCTGAATGCTTGAATAAAATGGGTGCGAAAATCTCTGGTGCTGGTACCGATGTGATTACCATTGAAGGCGTTGAGAAGCTAAATGGCGCTGAACATAACATCGTTTGTGACCGTATTGAAGCCGGTACTTATATGGTGGCAGCTGCAATGACAGGCGGAAAAGTGAAATTACATAATGTACGGCCTGACTTGTTAGATGCTGTCGTTGATAAATTACGTGAAGCCGGTGCAAGTGTTGAATGTGAAGCAGACACAATTACTGTAGAAGCGAAACATCCAATCAGCGCTGTGAATGTTCGTACCGCGCCGCATCCTGCATTTCCAACTGATATGCAAGCGCAATTTATGGCGATGAATACCATTGCCACTGGCGTTTCAAAAGTAACCGAAACCATTTTTGAAAACCGCTTTATGCATGTGCAAGAGTTACAGCGCTTAGGCGCTGATATTAGTATTGATGGCAATACAGCGATGGTGACTGGTGTTGCGCATTTAGATGGGGCAACCGTCATGGCGACAGACTTACGTGCTTCTGCTAGTTTAGTGTTAGCTGGATTAGTGGCTAGGGGTGAAACAGTCATTGAGCGTATTTACCATTTAGACCGCGGTTATGAAAATTTAGAAGCAAAGTTCAACGCACTTGGCGCGAATGTCACGCGTGTTTAGTAAATAGATAGAGAATAATATGATTACCATTGCATTATCAAAAGGCCGTATCTTTGAAGAAACCACACCACTATTGGCGGCAGCTGGTATTCATGCGGCTGAAGACCCTGAAGCTTCTCGTAAGTTAATCATAGGCACTAATCGTGAAGATGTCCGTTTAATTATTGTACGTGCCAGTGACGTACCTACCTATGTGCAATATGGTGCTGCTGATTTAGGCATTGCAGGTAAAGATGTATTAGATGAGCATGGTAGTGAAGGATTATACCAACCGATCGATTTGCAAATTGCGAAATGCCAAATGATGGTAGCAGTACGTGAAGACTTTGATTACCAAGCTTCTATTCGAAGTGGTGCGCGTTTAAAAGTCGTGACTAAATATGTGAAAACAGCACGTGAGCACTTTGCCGCAAAAGGCATGCACGTTGATTTAATTAAACTATATGGCTCAATGGAGCTTGGCCCATTAGTTGGCTTAGCCGATGTCATTGTTGATTTGGTGAGTACGGGCGGTACATTGCGTGCGAACAACCTGAAAGCCGTTGAGCATGTTGGGGATGTAAGCTCACGCTTAATCGTCAACCAAGCGTCATTAAAGTTAAATCGCGCTAAATTAGAACCAATGATGGATGCCTTCATCGGCGCCATCAAAGCATAATAGAAAGTAATAGGTTTACGCCATGAGCATTAAGATCAAACGACTATCCACTAAAGATGCAGACTTTACTGTAGCGTTAGATACGCTATTGGCTTTTGAGGCTGAAGATGATGCTGCCATCGATGGTGTCGTTGCCAATATATTAAAAGATGTCAAAACACGTGGTGATGCTGCGGTGTTGGAATATACCAATCGTTTTGATCGCATGAATGCACAATCGATTAATGCGCTTGAGCTCACACAAGTAGAGTTAAAAGAAGCGCTTGAGGGTTTACCTACCGTGCAAAGGGATGCACTGCAAGCAGCTGCTGATCGTGTCCGTCACTACCATGAAAAACAAGTCACCGAATCTTGGCACTATACAGAGGCTGATGGCACGATGTTAGGTCAACAAGTGACGGCATTAGACCGCGTTGGTTTATATGTGCCAGGTGGAAAAGCCGCTTATCCATCATCAGTATTGATGAACGCTATTCCTGCAAAAGTGGCAGGGGTGCAAGAACTGATTATGGTTGTGCCAACACCAGATGCGCAGAAAAATGCATTAGTATTGGCAGCAGCAGCCATTGCGGGAGTTGATCGCGTCTTTTGTATTGGTGGCGCGCAAGCTGTTGGTGCATTAGCTTATGGTACGCAAACCATTCCACAAGTAGATAAAATTGTTGGCCCTGGTAATGCCTTTGTTGCAGCAGCTAAGCGCCGTGTGTTTGGCACTGTTGGTATTGATATGATTGCTGGCCCATCTGAGATTTTAGTGATCTGCGATGGTAAGACCGACCCGGACTGGGTTGCCATGGATCTATTTAGCCAAGCTGAGCATGATGAGTTAGCACAAGCCATTTTACTGAGCCCAGATGCAGCATTTTTAGATGCGGTTGAAGCTAGTATTCAAAAGCTTGTGGCGGACATGCCACGTAAAGACATTATTGCAACATCACTAACTAATCGCGGTGCTTTAATTTTGGTTGAAGATTTAGAAGAAGCTGCAAAAATTAGCAATGCCATTGCACCAGAGCATTTAGAATTATCAATTGAAGAACCACTAGCATTTAGTAAAAAAATTAAACATGCTGGTGCGATCTTTATGGGTCGTAATACTTGTGAAGCGCTGGGCGACTATTGCGCTGGGCCAAATCACGTATTGCCAACCTCACGTACAGCGCGCTTTAGCTCACCTTTAGGTGTGTATGATTTTCAAAAACGTTCAAGCTTAATTATGGTTTCAAGCGAAGGCGCACAAACATTAGGTAAAATTGCTTCAACCCTTGCGCATGGTGAGGGTTTGCAAGCGCATGCTAAATCAGCTGAATATCGATTAAAAGATTAAACTATGAGTAAATTTTGGAGTGCGATTGTTCATCAGTTAACCCCGTATGTACCTGGGGAGCAGCCTAAAACTGAAAATTTAATTAAGCTGAACACAAACGAAAACCCGTATGGCCCTAGCCCTAAGGTATTAAGAGCATTAAAGTCAGCGGCTGATAATGGCTTACGTTTATATCCAGACCCTAACTCAGATGATTTAAAAGTGACACTTGCTAATCACTTTGCGTTAACACCAGCCAATGTATTCGTTGGTAATGGCTCAGATGAAGTGTTAGCGCATGTATTTCAAGCCTTATTTAAGCATGAACAACCGCTATTACACCCAGACATTACCTATAGCTTTTACCCAGTGTATTGTGGGCTGTATGGGATTGAAGCAAAAACAATTCCTTTGCGAGATGATTTTACGATTCAAGTAGACGATTACCTCGTGCCAAATGGTGGGATTATCTTCCCGAACCCAAATGCGCCGACTGGTATTCCAATGCCATTAAGTGAAATAACACGTTTACTAGACCGCAACACAGAGTCTGTTGTTGTGATTGATGAGGCGTATGTAGATTTTGGAACTGAGTCAGCGGTGAGTTTGATTAATCAATATCCAAACTTACTCGTCACACAAACACTTTCTAAGTCACGTTCATTAGCTGGTTTGCGGGTGGGTTATGCGTTAGGTGCACCAGCATTAATTGATGCATTAAATAGAGTCAAAGATAGCTTTAACTCTTACCCAATCGATCGGTTGGCTTCAGCAGGGGCAATTGCATCAATTGAAGATAAGAAGTACTTTGAAATGACGCGTCAAAAAGTGATCGAGACGCGCGAAAAATTAATTGGTGATATGGCGACACTAGGTTTTGAGTCTTTACTATCCGGTGCAAACTTTATTTTCACTAAGCACCACACGATCAGTGGTGCTGACCTTACCGATAAGCTGCGAGCGAACAATATTATTGTGAGGCACTTCAAAAAACCATCAAAAATTGCTGATTATGTCCGCATTACTATTGGTATTGAAGAGGAGACGGATGTATTAATCCGTACGGTTAAAGAAATCACTGGTTAAGGAACGGTAGCATTCGTTGTAAATGTCTCTAATTTCTGCGAAATCACACTAAATATTAATAATTCAAGCTAAATACCAAGATTTTTTAATTAAAACATTGAACTTTTGACCTAACTGCGGTTATCATGGCGGTTATGTGTAAATTTACACAATAGTTAACGATTCAAAGAAGAATGTTTTAACTAACCAGAATAATTTTTTAAGGTGGAGGTAGTATCGTGGCACAAACCCAAATGGCATTAGACTCACTAGATTTTGACGGCACAATCGCATTAGCAACTAAAGTTGCACCGCACGTTGATATTTTAGAAATTGGTACACCATGTATCAAGCATAACGGTATTAAATTGCTTGAAGCATTGCGCGCTAAATTTCCAAACAACAAAATCTTAGTTGATTTGAAAACAATGGACGCTGGCTTCTACGAAGCTGAGCCTTTTTATAAAGCTGGTGCAGATATCTGTACAGTTTTAGGTACTGCTGATATCGGTACTATTAAAGGTGTAATCGACGTTGCTAACAAATACGGTAAACAAGCGCAAGTTGACTTGATTAACGTAACTGACAAGAAAACACGTACACAAGAAGTAACTAAATTAGGCGCACACATTATCGGTGTTCATACTGGTTTAGATCAACAAGCTGCTGGTCAAACACCATTTGGTGACTTAGCAATGGTTACTAGCTTAAATACAGGCGCTAAAGTTTCAGTTGCTGGTGGTATTAAAGCTGGTACTGTTCGTCAAGTTGTTGATGCTGGTGCTGATATTGTTGTAGCTGGTGCTGCAATTTACGGCGCTGCTGATCCAGCTGCTGCTGCAAAAGAAATCACAGGTTTAACACATGCTACTGCTTCATCATCTACTGGTGGTACAAGCTGGTTACCATGGGTGCTAGCTATTGCTGCAATCGCTATTGTTGTTTCACTATTAGGTGGAAAAGCTGACGAAGTTGCTACTGATGCAATGGACGCTGGTTCTGCTGTAGTTGAGTCAACTGTTGACGGTGCTCAAGATATGGCTGCTGATGCTGTTGAAGGTGCTCAAGATATGGCTACTGATGCTGTTGATGCTGCACAAGAAACTGCTGTTGACGCTGTTGAAGCTGCAAAAGAAGCTGCTCACTAGTTGATTAGCACTTTAAGTTTAATTTAATGCTTAGGCATTGAATAACTGAAGTTAAAAAAGCCGACTTGTTTAGTCGGCTTTTTTTATTGCCTTTTGCTTACTAGTATCACTTTGAGTTAGAATGACGGTCTATAACAGTTTAAAGATGTGACCTAATTAATATGCGTACAGCAGAAGTCAAAAGAGATACCCTCGAAACGCAGATAACCGTTGCCATTAATTTAGATGGTGTTGGCAAATCAGACCTGAATACTGGCGTTGGTTTTTTAGATCATATGATCGATCAAATCGCACGCCATGGCATGATGGATTTAACCATCCATGCAAAAGGTGATTTGCATATTGATGCGCATCATTCAGTTGAAGATATTGGCATTACATTAGGCCAAGCTTTTTCACAGGCTATTGGAGATAAAAAAGGTATTCGTCGTTATGGCCATGCTTATGTGCCGCTCGACGAAGCGCTGTCTCGTGTTGTGCTTGATATTTCAGGTCGACCAGGGTTAGAGTTTACCTGTGAATTTACACGTGCCATGATTGGTGATTTTGATGTGGATTTATTCTACGAATTCTTCCAAGGCTTTATCAACCATGCCAATATTACATTGCATATTGATAACCTAAAAGGTCACAATTCACACCACCAAGCTGAAACAATCTTTAAAGCATTCGGCCGCGCATTGCGCATGGCTGTTGAAGCGGATGATCGTATGGCTGGCATTATGCCATCAACAAAAGGTAGCTTGTAGGCGCTTTCGCGATACAAAACTAAACGCAGTATGAAAAAAATTGATATAGCCGTCATTGATTATGGCATGGGTAATTTACGTTCTGTCTCGAAAGCGCTTGAACATGTCGCGCCAGATCAAACGGTTGTGGTCACCAGTAATCCTGATGAAGTTAAAGCCGCCAGCCGCGTAGTGTTTCCAGGCCAAGGTGCAATGCCTGATTGCATTCGCGAGTTGGATGAGCGAGGTTTGCGTGAAGCCGTATTGGATGCTGCAAAAAATAAACCATTCTTAGGGATTTGCATTGGTTTGCAAATGCTTTTTGCCCACTCTGAAGAGGGTGATGTGGCTGGATTAGGTTTTTACCCAGGCAATATCAAACAGTTTGCTGAAGCAGATATGGTTGGTGAACAAGGTGAAAAATTAAAAGTACCACATATGGGTTGGAATAAAGTCTTTCAAAACACAGCCGGTGATGCACCATTGCACCCGTTATGGGCTGGTATTGCTGATGGTGAGCGCTTTTATTATGTACATAGTTACTATGTGCAGCCAGAAGCTGCTGATTTAGAAGTCGGCTATAGCCTGTACCCAAAACACTTTACGGGTGCAATCGCAAAAGATAATCTTTTTGCTGTGCAATTTCATCCGGAAAAAAGTGCTGATGCTGGGTTGAAACTGTTGAAAAACTTTACCCAGTGGCAGCCAACGCGATAAGGATTGTTGATAATCAACAATCAGTAATATTCATTCTAACGTAATAACGACAAGTAAATAATTATGCTAATCATTCCCGCAATTGATCTAAAAGATGGCCAATGTGTCCGACTAAAACAAGGTTTAATGGAGGAGTCTACTGTCTTTTCAGAAGACCCAGGTGCAACGGCACGCCATTGGGTGGATGCTGGTGGTAAACGTTTACACTTAGTGGATCTTAACGGGGCATTCGCTGGTAAGCCAGAAAATGCTGGTGCGATTAAATCAATTGTCGAGGCGGTTGGCGGTGAGATCCCAATTCAATTAGGTGGTGGCATTCGTGACTTAGACACGATTAAGTTTTATTTAGACAACGGTATCGATCAAGTCATTATTGGCACGGCTGCAGTTAAAAATCCAGACTTCGTCAAAGAAGCTTGTGCAGCATTCCCTGGCCATATTATCGTTGGTTTGGATGCGAAAGAAGGCAAAGTGGCAATTGATGGTTGGGCAAAATTAACCGGCCATGATGTGATTGAATTTGCAAAGCAACTTGAAGGCTATGGTGTCAGTAGTATTATTTATACTGATATTGGCCGTGATGGCATGTTAACTGGCGTGAATATCGAAGCGACTGTTGCACTTGCACAAGCGTTAACCATTCCAGTAATTGCCTCTGGTGGTGTCACAGATTTAGAAGATGTTAGAAAATTGTGCGCAGTGGCTGACCAAGGCATTATCGGTACGATTACTGGCCGTGCGATTTATGAAGGCAGTTTAGACTTTACTGCCGCACAAAAACTAGCCGATGAGTTGAGTGCATGAGTTTAGCTAAACGAATCATTCCATGTTTAGATGTGACTGATGGTCGCGTGGTTAAAGGCGTTAACTTTTTAGAGTTGCGTGATGCTGGTGATCCAGTCGAAATCGCTAAACGTTATGATGACCAAGGCGCTGATGAATTATGTTTTTTAGACATTACCGCTAGTTCTGATAACCGCGGCTTAATTTTGAATATTATTGAGCAAGTGGCCTCACAAGTGTTTATTCCACTCACTGTTGGTGGAGGTGTACGTCAGGTGGCAGATGTCAGAAGACTATTGAATGCTGGCGCTGATAAAGTCAGTATTAATACAACTGCAGTGATTAACCCACAAATTGTGGAAGATGCAGCCAGCCACTTTGGCTCACAATGTATTGTGGTGGCCATTGATGCAAAAAAAGTCGACAACCAACCATTCGAATGGGAAGTTTTCACCCATGGTGGCCGTAAGCCAACAGGCTTAGATGCGGTTGAATGGGCGAGAAAAATGGTCAGCCTTGGGGCAGGCGAGTTGCTAGTGACGAGCATGGATCGTGACGGGACTAAAATTGGCTTTAATAACCCACTTAATAAAGCCATTACAGATGCAGTTAATGTGCCGTTAATTGCTTCAGGTGGCGTAGGTAACTTACAGCATTTGGTGGATGGCGTTAAAGAAGGCGGTGCTGACGCGGTGTTGGCAGCCAGTATTTTTCACTACGGTGAGTATTCAGTGGCTGAAGCAAAAGCGTATATGGCTGAGCGTGGAATCGAAGTGCGATGAGCGATTTTTTAGAAGAAATTAAGTGGGATGCTAATGGTTTAGTGCCGGTGATTGCTCAGGATCATCAAACAGGCGTTATTTTAATGTTCGCTTGGATGAATCGTGAAGCATTAAAACTCACGAGTGAAACCAATGCCGCAGTATACTTTTCACGCTCGCGCAATAAGTTGTGGCGCAAAGGTGAAGAGTCTGGCCATGTACAACACGTACATGAAATTCGCTTAGACTGTGATGAAGATGTGATTATTATTTTAGTCGAACAAGTCGGTGGAATTGCTTGCCATACAGGCCGACATAATTGCTTCTTTAGAAAGCTCGAAGATGGTCAGTGGAAAACCGACCAAGCTGTGATTAAAAACCCAGATGACATTTATAAAAAAGACAAATAAATCATGAGTGATGTATTAAATAGATTAAGTGAGTTACTAGAGTCTCGCAAAGAGGCAGACCCATCATCTTCTTATGTGGCCAAGCTTTACGATAAAGGCATGGATAGTATTCTTAAAAAAGTCGGTGAAGAGTCGGCCGAAACCATTATTGCAGCCAAAAATGGCGATAAAGAACAAATCATTTACGAAACCGCAGACCTTTGGTTCCATACCTTAGTGATGTTAGCTAAAGCTGATTTAAACCCAGATGATGTACTCAATGAGTTAGCAAGGCGTGAAGGTTTATCTGGCATTACTGAAAAAGAAAATCGTACTAAATAATTGCTATCTAAAAGGGTGACATCATGAGTGCAGATTGTATTTTTTGTAAAATTATTGAAGGTAAGATCCCTTCAACCAAAATTTATGAAGACGATGATGTATTTGTCTTTAATGACATCAACCCTTTAGCTAAGGTACACTTTTTGCTTATTCCTAAAGTTCATATTGAAAGTCTAGCGAGTTGTACAGAGGCGCATGCCGCATTGTTGAGTAAAATCACTTTGCTTGCACCAAAGTTGGCCGCTGAGCAAGGTTTAACGGGTTTTCGCACCATGATCAACACCGGTAAGTCTGGTGGGCAAGAAGTGTTTCACTTGCACTATCATGTGTTTGGTGGCGGCGACGTTTTACCGAAAACTTAATTTTAATTATTTAGAATCATTGATAAGCGCAAAGCGCGGAGAATTGAATGGGTGCATTTAGTATTTGGCATTGGTTAATCGTTTTAGTTATCGTTGTATTAGTTTTTGGTACCAAAAAACTTAAAAACATGGGCTCTGATGTTGGTGGTGCGGTTAAAAGTTTTAAAGATGCCGTTAAAGATGAAAAAGACGGTGTTGAGGTGATTGAAGCCGATAAAACTGCCAGTCAACGTAAATCAACGATTGATGTTGACGCTGATTAAGACGAATTAAGAAAACAGCCTAACAATGTTTGATTTATCTTTTTTTGAACTCATGGTAGTAGGGGTGGTGGCTCTGGTTGTCATTGGCCCAGAGAAATTACCTAAAGTGGCTCGTATGCTTGGTACATTAACGGGTCGTGCGCAGCGCTATATGGCGCAGGTAAAGGAAGAGGTGAATCGCGAAGGTCGTTTTAGTGATTTGCAAGACCTGCAGGATGAAATTAAAGCAGGTGTCGATCAAGCGCAAAATGTCATGCAACGTGAAATGGGCGAGGTTGAAGAAATGTTAGCTAAGCCAGAAACCACGCCACCAGTCGCCAAACCAAAACGTAAAACCACAGCTAAAAGAAAGCCACGTGTTCGTAAGTATGAAGATGAGCTAGTGCCTGATCCACTTCCACCTGTTGAAGGGGGCAATGAAGCTGCGGTAAGTAGTACTGCAACAGTAGCCAAACCTAAACGTGCAGTGAGAAAAAAACGTGTTACTAAGCCGACTGTTAACCAAACCTAATGTTCAACCATAATTGAAGCCATTGTGACACCTACCGATAATTTTATTTCCCATATGATTGAATTGCGTAATCGCGTATTACGCATGCTTATTGGTTTTATTGTGGTGTTTGTTGCACTATTTCCATTCGCAAATAAAATTTATGCGGTATTAGCCGCACCAATGTTGAGTCAGCTACCCGCTGGTGGTCAAATGATTGCAACAGCGGTGACGACGCCATTTTTTGTGCCGATGAAGGTGGCGATGATGGCGGCATTTGTGATTTCTCTGCCGCATACCATCTATCAGCTGTGGGCTTTTGTTGCACCGGGTTTATATGCGCAAGAGAAAAAATTAATGGTGCCGCTGATAGTGAGCGCTAGCTTACTATTTTTAATTGGCATGGCATTCGCGTTTTTTGCGGTATTCCCAGTTGTCTTCGGCTTTATTATCGGGGTTGCGCCTGAAGGTGTTGCAGTGATGACGGATATAGGTGAATACTTAGATTTCGTACTCATGCTGTTCTTTGCCTTTGGTTTGGCTTTTGAAGTGCCTATTGCCGTGGTGATGTCAGCACGCTTTGGTTGGGTAACGATTGAGGCATTAAAAGAAGCCCGCGGTTATGTGATTGTTGGTGCTTTCATCATCGGTGCGATTTTTACTCCACCAGATATCATTTCACAGTTTATGTTAGCAGTACCAGTATGGCTGTTGTATGAGCTTGGTATTTTTGTTGCGAGCTTATCGCCTAGCAACCATGCGCGAGAGATGTTACCGCCGAAATAAAAAAAGCCTTTCTTTATGAAAGGCTTTTTTAGTGGTTAAAACGAAATGTTTAATTGCTTGGTTTTGGTCTGATGCCTATCAATATTGACAGGCTTAGTGATTCGCCGTTACGTAGTACTTTGACATCAGTTGCTTTGTTAGGGGTTAATGAGGCAATTAAATTCAACATCTTATCGCTATTGAACACAGGCTTGCCGTTAATCTCCATCAATATATCGCCAGGTCTTAATCCCGCATTGTAAGCAGGGCCATCTTCTAGCACACGTGAAATTAAAGCGCCTTGGTCAAGTCGTTGTAAGCTGAATGACTCTGCTAATTCTGGCGTGATGTCTTGCACCTCAATGCCAACCCAACCTCGTGTCACTTTGCCGTTAGTCGCAATTTGGTCAAGTACTTGTTTAGCAAGGCTTGCAGGGATAGCAAAGCCAATACCCATTGAGCCGCCACTTTTAGAGTAAATCGCGCTATTAACGCCTACTAACTCTCCATTGGTGTTGATTAATGCACCGCCAGAGTTGCCTGGATTAATTGAAGCATCTGTTTGAATAAAGTTTTCAAATGTATTAATGCCTAAATGGCTTCTACCTAGTGCACTCACAATGCCTTGCGTGACAGTTTGACCGACACCAAAAGGGTTGCCAATGGCTAATACAACATCACCGACATTCACGACTTCAGAGCTAGCAAACGTAATCGCAGGTAACGCAGTCGCCTCAACTTTAATCAGCGCTAAATCTGTTTCAGGGTCAGTGCCAACCACGGTTGCAGCTAACTTTCTACCATCGGTTAACGCCACTTCAATGTCATCTGCCATGGTAATCACATGGTTATTCGTTAAGATAAGCCCATTAGCATTCACAATCACACCCGAACCTAAGCTACTTTCTGGTTTTCTTTTGCCCTCAAACTTTTTAAGTTGCTCACCAAAAAAGAATTGAAATAGTGGATCGTCAATCAGTGGAATGTTAGGACGGGCTTTTGCTTTTTTAGTGGTATAAATATTAACCACTGATGGACTAGCTTTACTGGCAGCAAGGCTATATGAATCAGTTGGTGTACGCGTGATATGTTGCTGAGGCAGCGCTTCCTGCTTAGCGATAATCGCAGGCGTTTCAACTTTCTTGTTTGTAAAGTTGTTGGGAAAGCTTGGTACATAAAGGCGAATAACCAATATGAGTGCTAAGAGTATAGTCACAGCCTGCGTGAAGGTTAGCCATAATTGCTTGAGTGAATTTTTCATAAATAACTTAAAAATGAGTAAGGCATATTGAGTGCATTACGATAGGTGACGGATATGAAGATATTATACTGTTAATTAAATCAATAGTAAGATGCATGACTATAGAAAAAGTGGTGTGTTTTAATTAATACCACTAAAAAGACAAAGGTAGCTAAATATGGCAAGTGCGGTAGAAATCACACAATACATTAATGACTTCTTGGCGATAGATACATTTAAAGACTATGCGCCTAATGGTTTGCAGGTAGAAGGAAAAGCAGACATTAATAAGATTGTGACAGGCGTAACGGCAAACATGGCTTTGATAGAAGCGGCAGTTGAAGCGCAAGCGGATATGATTATTGTGCACCATGGTTACTTCTGGCTGAATGAAGATCAGCGCATTATTGGCATGAAAAAGCGCCGCATTCAATGCTTGTTAAAAAATGACATTAATCTGTTGGGCTACCACTTACCCTTAGATGCACATGCCGAGTTAGGCAATAATGCGCAATTAGCCAAAAAACTGGGTATTCATATTGATGGATTAGCTGGCAAGGGTGATTTGATGGCTTATGGGTCGTTTGATGATGCAATGACAGCCGAAGCGTTGGCGGGCCTAATTGATCAGCAGTTGGATAGGGCACCATTGCTAGTTGGGCCTTTAAATAAGTCGATTAAAAAAATAGCTTGGTGTACAGGCGCTGCGCAAAGTTACATTCAGCATGCGATTGATATTGGTGCAGATGCGTTTATCAGTGGTGAGATATCGGAACAAACAACGCATATTGCTAATGAGAACGGGATTGTTTATGTGTCGGCTGGCCATCATGCGACAGAGCGGTACGGTGTCATGGCATTAGGTGAGCACCTTGCAGAAAAATTTCAAATAGCGCATCAATTCATTGATATTGCCAATCCAGTATAATGCTTTATAATCAATATCTTATAAAATAAAGCTTTAAATTGCCGTGAATAAATTGTACAATTCGGTCGAATGAAATTGTAAGAATAGATTTATGATGGAAAATTGGAACCCTTTCTGACGCTAATAGGTCGGAAGAATCCACCGAATTAAACTTAATCATTTGCGAATTTTAAATATTGAAAACATTGATCTTTAAGATAATGTTTTTATGAATTTACGAGGAAAGCATGGCCAAACATCCAAAAGAACCGACCCAAGGTTCAGTTAGTCCAGAACAAGACGAGATCAATCAAGAGAAACGCAACTTTTTAATTGCGACTTCTGCCGTTGGCGCAGCTGGCGCAGCCGCTGTTGCGGTGCCTTTTGTTGCTAGTATGACGCCAAGCGAACGTGCAAAAGCAGCTGGTGCGCCAGTTGAGGTTGATATTAGTAAAATTAAACCTGGTGAAATGCTAACTGCCGAATGGCGTGGTAAGCCAGTATGGATTCTAAACCGTACAGACGAAATGACAGCTGATTTATCAAAGCATGATGATGCATTGACTGACCCTGCTTGTACGCAAGAGTCTCAGCAACCAGCCTATTGTAATAATGAAGACCGAGCAATTAAGCCAAACTTGGCTGTGATTGTTGGTATTTGTACACATTTGGGATGTTCACCATCACCAAAACTAAAACCTGGTAATGATATGGGCGAGGCTTGGCCTGGTGGCTTCTTCTGTCCATGTCACGGCTCGAAATTTGATTTGGCTGGCCGCGTATTTAAGGGTTCACCAGCACCAATGAATTTAGTAGTGCCGCCACATAAATATTTGGATGACAATACTGTCATTATCGGTGTTGATACAGAAGGTAAGGCTTAAATCATGACAGTTGAGAAAAAATCAGTAGTATCCAAAGCGTTAGGGGATGGTTTAGATTGGGTTGATGCAAGATTCCCATTAACCAGCAACATCAAAGCGCATTTAACGGAATATTACGCACCAAAAAACTTTAACTTTTGGTACTTCTTTGGTTCACTTGCGCTGCTTGTGCTTGTGATGCAAATTTTAACCGGCATCTTTTTAACGATGCACTACAAGCCAGATGCAGCAACAGCGTTTGCTTCTGTTGAATACATCATGCGTGATGTACCTTGGGGCTGGTTGATTCGCTATATGCACTCAACGGGCGCCTCTATGTTCTTTGTGGTCGTTTATATGCATATGTTCCGTGGCATTATTTATGGCTCATACAGAAATCCACGTGAGCTAGTATGGTTGTTTGGCGTTGGTATCTTCTTGGTATTAATGGGCGAAGCATTCTTTGGCTACTTACTACCATGGGGTCAAATGTCATTCTGGGGTGCGCAAGTGATTACCAGCTTGTTTGCTGCAGTCCCATTTATTGGTCCTGATTTAGCTGAGTGGTTGCGTGGTGACTTCTTAGTGTCAGATGCAACGTTGAATCGTTTCTTTGCATTCCACGTGATTGCATTGCCATTCGTATTAGTTGGTTTAGTAGTAACGCATATCATTGCATTGCATGAAGTGGGTTCAAACAACCCTGATGGCGTTGATATTAAAAAACTAAAAGATAAGAAGACAGGTATTCCTTTAGACGGTATTCCATTCCATCCTTACTACACAGTAAAAGATTTAGTGGGTGTGGTTGTGTTCTTAATGGTGTTTAGTGCGATTGTATTCTTTGCGCCTGAAATGGGTGGTTACTTCTTAGAGCATGCTAACTTTGTACCTGCTAATCCATTAGTCACACCAACGCATATTGCACCGGTTTGGTATTTCACACCTTACTACTCAATTTTACGAGCCATTCCACCAATTGGTGTTTCACAGTTCCCTGGTGTGGTTGCAATGGGTGTGTCAGTCGCAATCTTTGCATTGTTACCTTGGTTAGATAAGAGCCCGGTGAAGTCTATTCGTCACCGTGGCAGCCTTTATAAAAAATGGTTAGCTGCATTTGTGGTGAGCTTCGTGATCTTAGGTTACTTAGGTACTGTGCCTTCAAATATCTGGGGCCAATTTTCAGTAGGCCTTCCAGTATTAGGTGGCGCTGATCGTGCAACGGTTGTTGCTAGAGTATTTACTGTAGTTTACTTTGCATTCTTTGTATTAATGCCGTGGTATACCAAGCGCGATAAAACGCTGCCTGTACCTGAGCGTGTGACAGGATAGTTGAAATGAAAGCGAATAATAAAATGAAAAACGTATTATTAACTTTAGTGCTTGCACCAGTGTTATTGTTTGCGAATGCAAATCTAGCCACTGCGGCTTCAGGTCATGCGCATTTAGATAAAGCACCAATTGATTTATCTAATCAAGGCTCATTACAGCGTGGCGCTAAAACCTTTGTGAACTACTGTTTGAATTGTCATAGTGCAAACTTCATGCGCTATAACCGTTTAACGGATATTGGTTTAAGTGAAAAGCAAATTAAAGATAATTTAATGCTAGCTGGTGAAAAAGTGGGTGACCGCATGACGGTTGCCATGGATCCAGCCGACGCTAAAAAGTGGTTAGGTAAAGCGCCACCAGATTTATCAGTTGAAGTGCGCGCACGTGGCGCAGACTGGTTATATACCTATATGCGCGGCTTCTACCGCGACAACACAAGACCGACAGGTTGGAATAACACAGTATTTGATAAAGTGGGTATGCCACATGTGCTTTACCAGTTACAAGGTGAGCAGGTACTAAACCATGAAACAGATAAGCTCGAAATGAAAAAGCCGGGTGCATTATCTAAAACAGAATACGATACTTTGGTTGGTGATTTAACTAACTATATGGCCTATATGGCGGAGCCGGTGAAAGCCAAGCGCCATCAAATGGGTTGGTTTGTATTACTCTTTTTAGGTCTGCTCCTATTGCTTACTTATAAATTGAAAAAAGCCTTTTGGAGGGATATACATTAATATGATGACTTTATACTCAGGGACAACTGATCCCTATAGCCACCGTTGCCGCATCGTTTTATTCGAAAAAGGCATGGACTTTCAAGTCATTGATGTTGATTTAGCGAATAAGCCAGAAGATTTGGCTGTGATTAACCCATACAATCAAGTACCAGTGCTTGTTGAGCGTGATCTTGTGTTATCTGAAGCTAATATTATCAATGAGTACATTGATGAGCGTTTCCCGCATCCACAATTGATGCCGCCTGATCCTGTGATGCGTGCAAGAGCAAGATTGTTCTTACATAGCTTTGAAAAAGATTTATTTGATCATATTAAAGACGTTGAGTCTCCTGATCAAAAAGTGGCTGATAAGGCGCGCGCGTTGATCCGCGACAATCTATCGCAATTAGCGCCTATCTTAACAAAGCAAGCTTACTTGCTAGGTGATGACTACTCAATGCTAGATGTGGCTGTAACGCCGCTATTATGGCGTTTAGGTCATTACGGTATTGAATTGCCTAATCAAGCATCAATCATTCTTAAGTATGCAGAGAAATTATTCTCTCGCCCACTCTATGCGGATGCAATGACACCATCAGAAAAAGCGATGCGTAAGTAATTACTATGGATTTAACACCAACCACCCCATATTTGATACGCGCCATTCATGAATGGTGCGTTGATAACGCGTTAACGCCACATTTGCTGGTACAAGTGAGTGCGGATACAAAAGTGCCTGTAGCGCACGTTAAAGATGGTGAGATCGTTCTTAACTTAAGTTATAGTGCAACGCATAATATGCAAATGGAGAATGACTACATTTCATTTTCTGCAAGGTTTGGTGGTGTTTCCCAGAATTTATATATCCCAATTAATGCTGTAAAGGGGATATTTGCCCGTGAAAATGGGCAAGGCATGTTTTTTGAGGTGGTTGAAACTGCACCAATAACGACAGTTGAGACACAAAAGCCGTTTGAAGTCGTCGAAACTGACGGAGAAAAACCTAATAAAATCAATGCTTCAGAAAAAAAATCAAAAAAACCTACATTAAAAGTCGTAAAGTAGTTCCCTTTTTCTAAAAAGTCAGTACAATACGCAACTCAAATTAAACGCCGGATTAGCTCAGTTGGTAGAGCAGCGCACTTGTAATGCGAAGGTCAACAGTTCGAATCCGTTATCCGGCACCAATTTTTCTTTGCAAACCTTTTTTATTAACTGTTGATGGTTAATGAGGCTTCATTAGGTTCTGTATGGAGGGGTGGCCGAGTGGTTAAAGGCGACGGACTGTAAATCCGTTCTCTCTGAGTACGTAGGTTCGAATCCTACCCCCTCCACCAATTTTGTAGAGTCGTTGGATTTAAAGTTTAATTTAAAAGAATAAATAGCTGGGTTTTGGTTTAGTGTGCGGGTGTAGCTCAGCTGGTAGAGCACTTGCCTTCCAAGCAAGATGTCGCGAGTTCGAACCTCGTTGCCCGCTCCAATAATTATTGAGCTTGCAGGACGGATTAGAAGTCGCCCATGTGGCTCAGTGGTAGAGCACTCCCTTGGTAAGGGAGAGGTCGCGGGTCCGATTCCCGCCATGGGCACCAAGACTATAAAACTCAGTAGTGGTAATATAAGCAGTATATTTAATGTGTTGAACAAGTTTTATTGATTCTAATAAAGCTTAATGATTAATAAAATTTTGTATAAGGATAGATACAATGGCAAAAGGTAAGTTTGAACGTACCAAACCACACGTTAACGTTGGTACAATTGGTCACGTTGATCACGGAAAGACAACATTAACAGCTGCGATTACGACAGTGCTGACTAACAAATTTGGTGGCGAGAAAAAAGA
>JAWUXH010000004.1:0-36795 GCA_034111445.1 Methylophilaceae bacterium
CGGCGTTTTATGTGCTTTATCTAAGTGCACATGTTTAGTCGCGATCATATTTTTTTTCTTACTTGTGTCTGGCGTCCTATTGTCAGGTTTCCAGTTATTCGCTGGCACACGGTAAGACATTGACCCAATGAACATTGCCACAAAATAAATCGCAGCCAACACCGCAAATGCTTGCCATGCGCCAACCGTTGTTGCGGTTGAAAAGTGCCCCATTAACTTAGTTGCAATGGGTGAACCAATCATCGCACCACCACCAAAACCCATAATCGCCATACCCGTTGCCATGCCTCGACGATCAGGAAACCATTTAATTAAGGTTGAAACAGGGGAGATATAACCGAGACCCAATCCAATACCACCAATCACACCTGAACCTAACCACATCAACCATAGTTGATGGATATAAATACCATAAGCCGAAATCATCAACCCACCACTCCATAAAACAGTGGCAGCTAATCCCGCTTTACGTGGACCAGCACGTTCTAACCAGCCGCCAAATACTGCTGCAGAACACCCAAGAAAAACAAAAAACAAGGTATACATCCAACCTAAATCAAACTGTGTCCAGTTACAATCCGTGGCAAATAATGCCACCATTAACCCAGCAATTTTGTCAGAGAAGTTAGTCGCCCCAGCAGCACAGGCCGCCAAAGGTTGCCCTGCACTATCCATTAAGGCGTTACCTAATGGCTTCCAAAAAACACTAAAACCATACGCCATACCAATTGACAAGTGGACTGCTAGCGCGGCTGGTGGCACTAGCCAACGGTTAAATCCAGGTTTTGCTGTAATGTGTGCTTTTGATAAAAAATCCGCCATACTGCCCCCTCGCTTCTTAGATAAATAAATTGCTTATTCTTCGTTTATTTTTTTATTATAACGCCAATCGACCACACCAGTTACATCTTGTTACAATTAAATGTTGCGATAAAAAAAACAATGTAAGACATGTCATTAATATGTAACATTAAGGTCATAAAGTAATAGGCATACAATAGCTTCCAGACAGTAAGCTAATGACCAATTTACGTTAAGGATGAAACATGCCAGCCAATATATTAGTTGTAGAAGATGAACCAGCCATTCAAGAGTTACTTGCACTAAATATCACCCAAGCAGGCCATTATCCAATAAGGGCCTTAAGTGTTGAAATAGCACAAGGCTTAATGCGTGAAACAGTACCAGACCTCATTTTATTAGACTGGATGCTGCCAGGCATGAATGGTCTAGAATTTGCACGTTTATTAAAGTCAGACTCAACTACCAAAAACATTCCGATCATCATGCTCACAGCAAGGGGCGATGAATACGACAAAGTGCGCGGGCTTGAAGTGGGTGCGGATGATTATGTCACCAAACCATTTAGCCCAAGAGAATTAAATGCCCGTATCAAGGCGGTGCTACGCAGACGTGCCCCTCAAATGACTGATGACCCGATTAGCATTAAAGGACTCACGTTGGACCCAACTAAACACCGTGTCACGGCTAATGAAAAAAATATTGATCTTGGCCCAACAGAATTCAGACTATTACACTTTTTCATGACCAATGCTGAACGCGTCCACACCCGTAGCCAGCTCTTAGATAAAGTATGGGGTGATCGTGTCTTTGTTGAAGATAGAACAGTAGATGTCCACATTAGGCGTTTACGTAATGCATTAACTGATACAGGTCACCAAAACTTAATTCAAACCGTGCGCGGTTCAGGCTACCGCTTATCAACCGAGTAATTATTTACAACATAATCTGAATCGTTTGATTGCGTTTACGATTTTCTCGCTATAATTACTGCACGTTTTTTAAGATGCCAAAATTGTGGAAGACATCCGTTGGAAAGCCTATTGGCTTTATTTATTTTTTGCGTTTTTTTGCTTAATCATTTGGGCGACAAATGATGTAGTCTCTGCATTAATCGTGTTTTCCATCGGGCTAACACTTTATATTGCTTTCCTTCTTTTTTGGTTGAACAAACTAAATTTGTGGCTAAAAAACCCAATTCTCGCCAAAATCCCAAGGGGCCTAGGCGTTTGGGAAGATGTCTTATCGTCACTCTATCAAGAGCAACGTAGAAACTCACGCCAACAAACACAACTCAGTGCAACACTTGGGCGCTTTCAACATGCCGCCAGTGCGTTGCCAGATGGTGTCGTTGTACTAAATGCACAAAATGAAATTGAATGGTGTAACCACCCTGCTGAATTGCAACTTGGTTTACTATTATCAAAAGATATCCACAAACCAATTAACTACTTAGTCCGTCATAAAGAATTTTTAAATTACTTGCAAGGTAATGACTACGCTGAGCCCATCAAATTAAAGTCTTGGCATAACGAAGATATTTTAGAATTTCAAATTGTCAATTATGGAACGCGTCAACGACTTCTCATTTGTCGCGATGTCACACAACTAGATAAAATTGATGTGATGCGTCGTGATTTTATTGCCAACGTGTCCCACGAGTTACGCACACCATTGACGGTTGTTGGCGGATTTTTAGAAACGCTGCAAGACATGGAAGACGCCATTCCAGAGTCCACACTCACCTACTTTAGCATGATGCAAGACCAAACCTTGCGGATGAAATTACTCATCGATGATTTACTGGTGCTGTCAAAAATAGAAAGTAACGCGCAACCACCAGAAGACGACAGAATCAATATGAAAGACTTAATCTCAATGCTGGCCAACGATGCCAAAGGCTTAAGTCAAGGCAAGCATAGCATTCACATTGAAACCGTTGATGGACTCGATTTAATCGGCGCGGTTAGAGAGATACAAAGTGCATTATCAAACCTAGTGAGTAATGCAATTCGTTATAGCCCTGATGGTGGCAACATAACAATCAAGTGGTCACTTAACAACGACAAACCGACCTTTAGCGTGACTGATCAAGGCATTGGTATTGAACAACAACACATTGAAAGGCTCTCAGAGCGCTTTTATCGTGTAGACAGAGGTAGAAGTCGCCTGACAGGTGGTACTGGGCTTGGCTTGTCTATTGTTAAACATATTCTGACACGTCATCAAGCAAACTTAAACATCAGCAGTGAGATAGGCGAAGGTAGCGTATTTAGCGCTGTTTTCACCAATGAAAGAGCAGTACAAACAGACATTACAAACTGATTAACCATTCATTGATACATTTCCAATAAAAATAGCAAAAAGGAAAGTCACTTGTTCAAAACACACACGGTCATCAGCATCATGCTATGTAGCTTTTTTATAAGTGGTTGCAGCCATACAAGTGAACAAGGTTCGAACATTAATGGTCAATCGAACCCGATTCCAGCACAACCCAATCGTAGCGCCATCAAACAAATCGCAAAAACAGACCTTGATCGTTTAGCCGATATTGAAATGAGAGAAAATAACTTATCGCTTCGCACGATCATGTTAAAGCTATACAAGCGTAACCCAAAAGAGCTCTCAAAAAGTAACGGTAACTCCCCAGAAAAGATGGTTACCTACTTATTTGAACAGAGCGCTCAACATCAATATGCTTTTCATGCCCTTAACCATTTACAAAGCACCAAGGCATTGTTTTTAGCATTCGACCCTGAATTTGAAGGGGACAGAGTGTTTGCATTTATTGTTGGCTTACAAACGATGCTACTTAAAGCACATGGTGGTAAAGATGACTTCTACCTAACGGACTCACTCAATCCGCAAACAATTTATAATGCCGCACGCAACATTGAGATTGCCACATGGAAACTATCGAACGCAACGAATGCGCAAGGCAAACCTTACTTAATTAGCAATACATTAAATGCGAATGAGAAAAATATTACAATTGAACGGGAGTTCGGGAAAATAATTGGTAGAACAGATTTATTTGCAATTACCGCTTCTGAGAAATCACAACGCACAATAACACGCATGATTCAGAATGTTGCCTCTGCATTTTTCCTACCGATTTAAATTGACTGCGGGGTAAGTGTGTCAAGTCGCCAACATAACCGTCAGCTTTTGAACGTAAAAGACTTAATTTTCAGATAAAGAAGTCTAACAATGAAAGGTAATGCTTAAATTAGATTGAGCTAGTTTGTAAACCAGCATCTTCTTCACCAGCCATATTAGTGATATCTGGCAACGTATTGACTTCTTCTTCAACCAAGCCAGTTTTTAAAGAAGAAATATCTGCACTAAGTGGTTGAATTAAATCAACATTTTCAGCCTCATTAAAAGTTTGAGTATTCATCGCCATATCACCTTGTAATGAAGTGATGTTTGACTCGTCAAAACTATGTAAAACAAATACTGTTAGCACAGCACTGATAATAAATGTGATACTACTCATAACAACCCCTATAAAAACTTCACGTATGATACTTCAAAGCATAATACATGCCAAAGGATTTTGGCCTGTATAACGGTGTATCAACAAAATTTAATAGTTCAAGACTAAAAACGCTTATCTCATGTGAAATTCGTAAACATCCATTACGCTATTAACATAAAGCATCATAAAAGAAGGAGAAAAAATCTCCCTCTTTTACAATCACAACCAACCTTAGTGGCTAGCTGCTGCTTTAGCCGCTTCAATGGCAGCTGCTGCTTTATCTTTTGCTACTTCTGTCGTTGCTGTCGCTGCATCGCTCACCGCTTCAACTGAACCATTTACTGCATCTTTAGCAGTTTCAACCGTTGCTGATGTTGCATTTTTAGCTGCATCAACTGTTGCAGAAGTTGCATCTTTAGCCGCATCAACTGTTGCTGATGTTGCGTCTTTCGCAGCATCTACAGTCGCTGATGTTGCAGCTGCAGCATCACTAGCCGCTTCAGCTGTTGCTTCAACTGCAGAGCTTGCAGCATTTGTTGCTGCTTCAGCCGCTTCTTCAGCTTTTTTACATGCAGAAACAGAGAATGCAACCGTTAAACTTAATAGTAATACTTTTAAAAACTTACTCATTTAATAATCCTTAAAATGCCAAAACAGTGAAAAACTTTTATCATCATAGATAAGGTGAATTCATCAATTACCTAACATCAACCATGTACAAACAATGCAAGTACATTTAATCAATTAAAAATAATTTTACGCTCAGCAAACAGTGCTTGCAATCAAAGTAACATTGTATTAACACTTTAGACACTTGTTTACAGTCTGAGCTTAACAACACCGGTTATCGCTAAAAAATATACGTGAACCATTTTACAAACTATAATCACTTATCCAATCAATTAACTTAACGATATGTCAGCAACTACACACCCAGAAGATCAGTCTCTTTTCGCCGCTATTGATATTGGCTCTAACAGTTTCCGGCTTGAAATCGGCCGTTTAGACCATGGTCATATTCAACGCATTGAGTATATTAAAGAAGCTGTTCGACAAGGCGCTGGCTTAGATGAAGATGGTAACTTAGACAATGCTGCGATTGAACGTGGTGTTAAATGCTTAGCGCGTTTTGGTGAGC
The DNA here is from genome assembly GCA_034111445.1 of Methylophilaceae bacterium. GTDB lineage: Bacteria > Pseudomonadota > Gammaproteobacteria > Burkholderiales > Methylophilaceae > Methylotenera. Next base: position 5,424 of record JAWUXH010000004.1, read on the forward strand.
GTTTGCAAGGTTTTAAAAAATCACAAGTGCGCGCCGTTGCCACACAAACATTGCGTGAAGCGAATAACAGCGAGCACTTCTTGAAATTAGCCAAAAAAGCCCTTGGTTTTGAAGTGCAAGTGATTTCAGGGCCAGAAGAAGCACGCTTGATTTATCAAGGGGTGAGTCGATTTTTACCGCAATCTGACGATAGAAGAGTGGTGGTAGACATTGGCGGTCGCTCAACTGAGTTTGTCATCGGTCAAGGCTTTCAAGCGAAGCAAACCGCCTCACTTCATGTCGGCTCTGTTGCATGGTCTATCAAACACTTCAGTGACAACTCCTTTACTGAGAGAACATTCATGCGCGCACAAATCGCGGCTGAGTCAGTCCTTGAAACATTAGGCAGCAAATTTAGCCGTGAACATTGGGACGTAGCTTACGGCGCTTCAGGGACAGTTGGCGCTATTGCTGACATTTTAGTGAATTATGGCCGCGAACCTGACACCATTACACTCGAAGGCTTAGAGTGGCTTAAAAAAGAATTGATCAAAGCAAAATCACCTGAAAAAATACGTTTAGATGGCTTAAAAGAAGAGCGTAAAGCCGTGATAGGTGGTGGTCTATCAATCATGTTAGCTGTGTTTGAGTTTTTAGGCATTGAGTCGCTAAGCGCTGCAAAAGGCGCATTAAGACATGGTCTGCAATACGACATGCTGGCACGTGATAACGACATGATTGATTTGCGCAAAGCTTCAGTGTTAGGCCTAGTCACAAAATTTAATGCCGATGAGCAACAGGCAGAAAAAGTAGCACAAGTCTCCTGCGCTATGTTTCAGCAACTCACAGCAAAATCGTCATTTGACGCGGACGAAATAGAAACACATGAACAACACTTAAGGTGGGCTAGTTTACTGCATGAAATTGGCGGCGCTGTTTCACCGATTAATGCCCATAAGCACGGTTCATATATTATTGATCATATTGAACCACCAGGCTTTTCTGAAAACGAATTACATCGTTTGAGCTTACTCGTGCTTGGGCACCGATCAAAACTTAAAAAATTGCCAATCGATTTTGACGATACGCTATTCGTGACGCAAATTGCAGCGCTAAGACTCGCTGTCATTTTATGCCATGCGCGCATACTGCCAGATTTGCTAGGCATTAAAGCCAAACAACATAAAGATAAAATCTTACTCACTTTATCTAAAAGCTGGACAGAGCAATTCCCGCAATCGTACTATCTACTAGAGGAAGAAAGCTCTATTTGGCATAAAACAGATTGGTCTTTATCGATTGAAGTCGATGATGACTAAAATCAAAAACTAACTTGAATATTTCGCCAATAAGCGCTTTTGGGCGCTTATTTTCGTTTTGGAACTCGCTTTAGCTTCTTTACCATCATCAACTAACTGTCGTTGTTGCAGGTAACTACCATCATCTTGCAACACCCAAGCATCTTGATTATCATCAAGATACATTTGACCGCATTCTTTTAAAATACGATTGCGATGCACTTCATCTTCAACCGGCCATGCGATTTCAACACGACGCATCATATTACGGTTCATCCAGTCAGCACTCGATAACCACATTTTTTCTTCGCCATTGATGTTGTAATAAAACATACGAGAATGTTCCAACAAGCGGCCAACAATTGAACGTACACGAATACGCCCTTCAAGTCCTGGCGCATTCACTGGCAAAATACAAGCGCCCCTTACAATCAAATCAATTTCCACACCGGCTTGACCCGCTTGAATTAAATGCTGTGTCAGTTCCACATCAGTTAATGAATTCATTTTAATAATCATCTTTGCTGGCAAACCATTAGAAGCTGTTGCCATTGCAACCTTCATTCTTGCACGCATATGTCGATGTAAATTAAAAGGTGCTACCAATAACTTTTTCATCGTCGGCAATTTCACCTGACTCGCAATATGCCTAAACAAATATTCCATATCGCTGGTAATGGCTGGGTCTGCTGTCAGCATACTTACATCAGTATACATTTTTGCGGTTCTTGGGTTGTAATTACCCGTCGATAAGTGGCCGTAATAATTAAGCTTACCTGCTTCACGGCGCATAATTAACAACATTTTGGCATGCGTTTTCAACCCTACAATACCGTATACCACTTGCGCGCCAACTGACTCTAATACTTCTGCCCAGTTAATATTGGTGGCTTCATCAAAGCGTGCCTTTAATTCAATCACCGCCATCACTTCTTTACCTCGGCGTACGGCCTCCTGCAGCAACTCCATCATGCGTGGATCAGAACCAGTGCGGTAAATAGTTTGTTGGATAGAAAGCACATCATCGTCATAAACTGCTTGGCGTAACAGCTCAATCACTAACTCAAAGCTTTCATACGGCTGGTGAATCATAATGTTTTGATGTTTTAACTGCGTAAATAGTGATACATTTTTAGCGTAATCTGCACTCATTTTAGGCTCAAATGGCTTGAATTTTAATGCAGCGCCATCAGCCAAATCGGCCAGTTCCATCAAACGACCTAAATTCACTAAGCCATTCACGCGATACATCGACGCTGCAGGCAAATCGAATTGTTTTAATAAGAAGTTAGCTAGCTTCTCTTCACAGCCACGTGATACTTCCAAGCGTACAGATTCACCAAATTTACGTTGCTCTAGCCCTAGTCTTAATGCGGTCCTTAGGTTTTTCACATCGTCTTCATCAACCGATAAGTCAGAATGTCTTGTGACCCTAAATTGTGAAAAATTCAACATTTGTCGGCCAGCAAATAATTCAGCTAAATGCGCACGAATCACACTCGATAGTGAAACAAACTTTTGCTTACCATCACTAAGTTCTTTTGGCAGCTGAATCAACCTTGGCAATACGCGCGGCACTTTCACAATGGCAATGTTATTTTCACGGCCAAAGGCATCAGTACCATCAAGCAATACAATAAAGTTAAGTGACTTATTTGCAGTCAGTGGGAATGGGTGTGCTGGGTCAAGCGCGACCGGGATCAATAATGGTTTTACATCTGTTTCAAAATAATTTTCAACCCACTTTTTCTGGGCGGCATTACGATCAGAGTTTGAGAGTAAATACACGCCTTCTTTTGCAAGTGCTGGCATGATTGTTTGGTTGAAAATCTCGTATTGCTTTTCAACTAATGCATGTGCTGATTTGGAAATCGCATGGTAAGTTTCAATATTCACAAGGTCATTTTGTTCAGGGTCGCGCGCTGCTTCAACGTAAGGGGCTGAACGCACCTCAAAAAATTCATCAACATTCGATGAAACAATACAAATATAGCGCAGCCTTTCGAGTAACTGATAGTCCTCACGCTCAGCTAACGAAAGCACACGCCTATTAAAGCTTAGTATGCTTAAATCTCGGTCTAACAATTTTATTTTACTATTTACCATAGGTTAAAGTTTACGCGCGATATGTTTAGATATTATGACAGCTTAATGCATTGACACATTTTGATTGAATAAAAGATTAGCATAAAAAAAAACGCTTAAATCTATCATTAAGCGCCCTTTTCATCTCTAATAAAATTTCCTGCTCGCAGGCTAGTCAAATCGCAACGTTACTTAACAATCCTATTGATCGCTAAACTGGCTATCGTAAAGCCAAATGGTGCGGTCACACACACACTCGAGCCATAACCAGCGCAGTTAATGCCGGTGATTGATCGGTCAAGAACCTCCTCTGCTTCGCAATAATCACTTGGTTTGATAATGGGCTCGGGGGAATAAACACACTCAATGCCATACTTGGCTGAAGGCTTTCTAGCCGTTCCCCTAGGAAAACCATGGTGTACGCGCAACTGCTTGCGCACTTTAGCTAATAAACTATCATCTCGCACCAATGACAAGTCTGCCACTTGCATACGAGTTGGATCTAATCGACCACCCGCACTACCAGACATTAATAGCGGTAGTTGATGTGCTTTACAAAAAGCACCAAGTACAATTTTATCGTGTGCTTGGTCAGCACAATCAATCACAACATCAGGTGGCTTAATTAGATTTTCAACTAATAACGATGCAATATTATCTTTCGTTAAAAAGTCTTCTACCGCATTCACATTCGCTAAAGGGTTAATGCTTTTAATACGCTCAGCCATTGCGGCTACTTTTGCTTGGCCAAAAGCACCATCTAAGGCGTGAATTTGACGATTCACATTCGACTCTGAAATATTGTCTAAATCCACAATAGTCATATTGCCGACAGCATTGCGGGCCAATGCCTCAACCGCCCAAGAACCAACCCCACCAACCCCAACGACTACAACATGTGCCGCTTGTAGTTTGGCTAGCCCAGCATCGCCATAAAGCCTTGCAACACCACCAAAGCGACGACTGATATCAACATCAACTGAATCCACTTAAGTTTCCAACACAACAAATGAGACGGCTAAAGTTTTCTCATCGCTAATTGTAATGTGCATGGCTGTAATTTGACGCTCATCTAAATAAGCTTGCAACTCAGGTGCTAGCACCAATAGCGGCTTACCTAATTCATCATGCGAAACCGCAATATTATGAAGCGTGGCAGGTGCACGCAACCCAGTACCAAGTGCTTTTGAAAACGCCTCTTTGGCGGCAAAACGTTTAGCGATAAAGCGCGCTTTTATATTAGATGCTTGATAACTCTGGAATTCACTTTCAGCTAAAATACGCCTAGCAAACTCATCCCCAAACTTTGCGATTGATTGCTCAATGCGCGTGACTTCTACAATATCTGTCCCAATGCCGTAAATCATAAAAGCTTACTTCCCAACCGCTTGCACCATTAATTGCTTCATTTCACGAATCGCATTATCCCAACCCACAAACAAAGCATGTGCCACAATGGCATGGCCAATATTCAGCTCTTCAAAACCATGTAAACGCGCAATATGATGCACATTCTGGTAATGCAGGCCATGCCCAGCATTCACAACCAATTTTGCATCTTTAGCGTGGTGTAACGCACGCTCTACGCGTTTAAGCTCTTGCATTTGTATCGTGGCATTTTCAGCATCAGCATAATTGCCAGTATGTAACTCAATCACTGGTGCGCCTGTTTTAGCCGCTGCATCAATTTGCGCTAAGTCTGGCGCAATAAAGAGTGACACGCGAATACCAGCATCACTTAATTGTTTAACTGCTTGTGAAACTTTATCAAAGTGTTCAATCACATCTAGGCCACCTTCAGTCGTACGTTCTTCACGTCGCTCAGGCACTAGGCAAACATCTTGTGGTTTGACTTTGACGGCAATCGCCAACATTTCATCAGTGACCGCACATTCCAAATTCATTTTGGTTTGCAAAAGTGGGCGCAATGAAAAAACATCGGCATCTTGCATATGGCGCCTATCTTCTCGCAAATGCAACGTAATGCTATCGGCACCAGATTGCTCTGCACGCAAAGCAGCTTGCACCACACTTGGATACTTGGTGCCACGTGCTTGACGAAGCGTGGCTACATGGTCGATGTTGACCCCTAGTTTAATCATAGAAATGCTCTTGCTAACTTAAAATCACATTCTAACGTAAAAGCAATGTATGCGTGCCATTAGACGTAGGCCAAACAATCAACCCCAACGCGCTTGTGTAACAAATATCGCTATTCATTAAAACCAATAGTAGTTAAATCTTCACACTTTTGCACAAATTAGTCCATTCGGGCCAATGACTTAATCACATTTCACGCTGCTTTAGTCCATACGGGCCAGTGACTGACGATCAGTAAAAATTTAACATCAATCACATCCTAGACAAAAACAATATCCGCATCAATAAATAGGAAACCACCATGGCCAACACTTTGATTAAAACGATAGATACCTTAAATATTGCACCTATTGCCAATGACGATACGATTGCAGGCAAACACGCAGGCTTGCTTTACATTACACCAGCAGAACTACTCGCGAATGATCGCGATATTGATGGTGATGAAATTAAAGGGGTATCACTGCAAAATACAGTGAATGGCAATGCCTACTGGAATGGCACTGAAGTGGTATTTGTGGGCAACCCTGGTTATGAAGGCCCAGCTAGTTTTGATTACACCATTTCAGATGGTAAAGGTGGTTATGCGAGTGCAACGGTCAACCTTGAAGTGGTCACTAATACCGCACCAACCGCTGTTGACGACATTGTCAGTGGTATTAGCGATACTGCCATCGTCATTGCAAGAAGCACTTTATTAGCCAATGATTTTGATGTAGATGGTAATGCCATTAAGGGGATTAGTATTCAAGACGCAGTGAATGGCACTGTGACGGCTGATGGCACTAATATCACGTTTATTCCAAGGCTGGTTATACTGGAGATGCGAGCTTCACTTATACGATTACTGACAGTCAAGGCCTAACCAATACGGCGACGGTAAACTTAACCATTTCAGAACCGCCTCCACCACCTCCATTGCCAGAACAAACTGCACCAGTTGCCAATGATGACTACTTACAGAGTGACATGAATGAAGTCGTCCGTATCAACCCTTATAGACTGCTTGGCAACGATACTGATATTAATGGAGATGAAATTGAAGGTGTGAGCATTCAAGATGCAGTGAATGGTACGGTTACTGTTGACGGTGTCAATGTTATTTTCATTCCACACAACGGCTATACAGGCCCAGCCAGTTTCACGTATACCATTACTGATAATGCAGGTGGGTTTGACACAGCGAAGGTGAACTTAAACATTGCAGCAGTGAACGCAATGGATGACACAGTGATTACATCAATTGATGGCACGACTGAAATTCGATCAAACGTGCTGCTTCAAAATGACTTTCTCAATGACCACCCAAGTACAATCACTAGTGTGCAAGATGCGCTGAACGGCACTGTTTCATTATCAGATAATGGCCTGATTAATTTCACACCAACAAAAGTGTTTACTGGCGAAGCGACTTTCACTTACACGGTAGAAAATAAAAGTGGTTTAACCGATACGGCCAGCGTTAATATTGATGTTCAGTCGCAGCCTCGCATCATTTTTGATACGCTTGAAAGTGGCATTAACGAACAACATGTGATCTTCAGTGAGTACGATACCCATTATGCTCATAAATCTACTTATTACAATGCAACAAATAGTACAGTAAGCGTAGAGTCAGGCAGTACTGGTTGGTTCGGTGGTACTTACTATCGCAATGTTTTACAACTTAATGATAGATTCACTGGAGAAGCTTCTTTTGACTATACAACGCTATCTTCAGATGGTGTGATTTATGCAGGGTCAAGAACCTACAATGTCGTTAAAAATTTCGACCCTTTTGCCAATCATGATACTTTAGATGGTTTTAGTAACACACAAACATTAACGCCTATTTCAACGTTACTCGCTAATGACATTGACCCTGAAAACCAAACCATGTCATTAGTAAGCGTGCAAGATGCAACCAATGGTAGCGTTGTGATTGAAAAGGGTTTTGTTATTTTCACACCAAGCCAAGACTATACTGGCGAGGCTTCATACACTTACACCGTTGAAGATAACCGCGGCAACGTTGACACCGCAACCGTCAACCTAACGATTAAAGCCGATCACAATACCTCCTTAAACGACTCAAATGAATCAAACCAACTTGATGAGGGCGGTATCCTACAAGTGCTCAATGGTGAAGCAGGTGATTTACTCAATAATGCAACGGGTGAAAACCCTACCATTATTGGCTTTAGGCTTGGAGGTGATGAACAGCTTTTTGCGGCAGATACCGTGCACATTAGGTATATTCCGAGTATTTCAAGTCACGTGACTTTTATTATTAATGCTAATGGTAGCTACCAAATTGAATCAGAAAGTGATTTCTATGGTGAATTGCCAGATGTTCACTATATTGTCAGTGATGATAGTGGTGCAACAATGACTTCAACATTGTCGTTAACGGTTAATCCCGTCAATGATGCGCCATCTGCCAATAGTGCAAACGATATCGCAAATGTTTCTAACAATTACGGGCAAAGTGTCATCAGCACCGCATTATTGCTTGAAAAATATACGAGTGATGCTGACGGCGACCAACTCACTGTGACCAGCGTGCAAGATGCAACTAACGGCACAGTCAACATAGTCGATGGCGAAATTATTTTCACGCCAACAGCTGGTTATACAGGCCCCGCAACTTTCACTTATACTGTGAGTGATGGCAATGGTGAAAGTGATACCGCTTCCGCTTCACTGAAGGTTGTAAAAGCGCCAGAAATACAAGCTAACAACGATACAGTGACTAGCACACAAGCTGATGTCATCACCATTCCTGAGTCATTGTTATTAGTCAATGATGAAAATAGTTCAAGATTTGGGGTTCGCATTGAAAGTGTTCAATCAGCCGTGAATGGTACCGTTAGTTTTGATGGTGAGTTGGTCACATTTACACCTAATGCTGGCTACACTGGCCCAGCATCATTTGAATACACCTTAGTCAATCATGATGTCCGTGAAACTGCAACCGTGAACTTAACCATTGGTGAAGCACCTGACACAGCCGTATTAGTCGCAAACGATGATCAATTTGATATGACCTATGAGCAGCCTTTTAACCTGAACCACTCTAATTCATTAAAAGATAATGACCTTGATACCAATGCGAGTGCTGGAAGAGCCAAATTGTTTAATGCCGAAGGAGGGTCAATTGAGGAGTATTCATATTACGATGGTCTGTCCTTCTCAACAGGTTTTACCTTCACAGCGTCAGGCAGCGCCGACACGCGGAGTGTTGAGTACGCGATCAATGATACCCAAGGCAACATCTCAATTGCCAAGGTTAGTTTCAATTTTCCAGACGACCCAACGCCAATTGGCCGAAGTGAAACTATTTTCACTTTAAGTGATTCATTTGAAATTAATCATCGCCATTTCCTCAATAATGATATTGACCCTCAAGCGCAAGCCTTAAGTGTTGTAAGCGTTCAAAACAATATTAATGGTACTGCTGATTTGCTAAATAACAGCGTGGCCTTTAATGCAGATCCAGCAGCAGCTTCTGACATAGCCTTTTTCCAGTACAGTATTTCAAATGGCAGTGAGTACCACTTTGCGCAGGCTAACGTTAATGTAGAAACCGACTTTAAAAATATCAGAGGCTCAGAAGAAGATGACATTTTCTTAGGAGGTGCAGAAAATGAGGTGATTTATGCTAAAGCAGGCAATGACATTCTGATTGGCGGCGCTGGCAATGACACACTATATGGCGGAAAAGGGGCGGATACCTTTGTGTGGAACGCTAATGACCTTGGTGCTGTTCAATTAGAAGTGGATAACATCCGAGACTTTGATTTAGGTAAAGACAAGTTAGACTTTAAAGATTTTTTCAATGATGCGAATGCAGATAACTTAAGTCAACTGTTAGTGATTGATCGTGTGAACCAACACACAGAAATTCAAGTCCGTACTGATGTCGATCAGGCTGATCCAGAATTACTGGTTATATTACACAATAGAGACCTATCAAATGGTGACACGCTTTCAAGTGAGCAAATGGTCGCTAACTTATTGACTAACAACAACTTAATCATTGATTAAGCGAATCGCTAAACTGCAGCTATCCCTTGCAAATCAACAAGTAATTGTCTGGTATGCAAGGGTTTATCCCCCAAGTAATAAGCCAACAGTTGCCGCATAATCTGTTTACTTTGCAACTTGGTGGTTTGGTTTTGGTAGTTCTCTTGCGACATATCAATAAGAGTCTGCCCCATAATCTGCACACCATTGTGTTTTAAATGTGCGTCACAGGCGCCGCGCTCAGGTAGGTATTGATATTGTTTGTCTGCTTGAATCGTTTGGTGTTGCTCATCTTCTAGCAATGGCACTGCATAGCCTAACTCTTGCAACAGTCTTAATTCAAACTGCCTTAATATGGTTGCGTAATCATCGGCTTTAGACAAAGCCAGCAATGTTTCTTGGTAATAGGTAAACAGATCCTCATGCGGATCTTCACGAGGCAATAGGCGCATGAGCAACTCATTCAGGTAAAAACCACAAATCAGTGCTTGGCCTTTAAGCATTAATAATCCGCCAGCCCACTCTAGGCCATGTAAGGTTTTAATGTCCGTTTTGCCAGACCAACCGGCTTCCATTGGTTGGAATGACTGCAACATACCACGCATGGCAGAGCGAGGCCTTCTCGCGCCTTTGGCATTGGTTGTAATACGGCCAAAGTCACGAGAAAACAGCTCAACAATTAAGCTGGTTTCTTTATACGGATAGGTGTGCAAAACATAAACTGACTGCGCAGCTTGTTTGCTTGATGTTGATTGAACTGCCATTGATTAAACCACAGTTTTACTCAATTAATGGTCTGGTTAAAACTAGTAGCCTAAGCTTTTTAATGCGCGTGCATCATCAGCCCAACCACCTCTTACTTTAACCCAAGTTTCTAAGTAGACTTTTCCGCCAAACAGTTTTTCCATGTCCTGTCGGGCTTCAGTTGAAATGCGCTTCATTTTGTCGCCATTTTTACCAATTAGCATTGGCTTTTGGCTTTCTTTATCGACAATTACCGCACAGAAAATACGGCGCAATTTACCAACCACTTCAAACTTTTCAATCTCAACTGCCACTGCGTAAGGAATTTCATCACCCAACAAACGGAATACTTTTTCACGTAAAATTTCACTGGCTAAGAAGCGTTCGTTTTTGTCAGTCAATTCATCTTTATCGTAAGTCGCTTCTTGCTCTGGCAAGTACTTACGCACAGCCGCTAGTAACACATCAATGTTTTGGCTTTTCTTCGCACTCACCGGCACGATGTCAGCAAATGGGAACTCTAAATCAAAGTCTTGGATCAATGGTAATAGGTTACCAACGTCACCCATTAAATCAGATTTATTCACCACTAATAAAGTGGGCACTTTGTCTGATAAAAGCTTCAATACACGCTTATCTGGCTCGCCTAAGCGCATTGGCTCGATCACAAACAAGACAACGTCTACTTCAGTCAGCACTTGGGTAACGGTTTTATTTAACCCTTTATTTAACGTGTTTAAATGTTTTTGCTGAAAACCCGGTGTATCAACAAATAGAAACTGTGTATCTTCAGTGGTATGAATACCTAATAAGCGGTGGCGAGTTGTTTGCGCTTTACGTGAGGTAATCGCTAACTTCATGCCTAAAATATGATTCAATAATGTAGATTTCCCCACATTTGGACGACCGACAATCGCCACAGTACCGCATCTAAATGCTGATAGTTGAGGTTCGGTTACATTATTTTCTTCTGTCATATTTTCTTCTGTCATATTTTGTTGGTACGCCTTTAAGGTTTTTAATATTTAAAATTATTGAGTTAATTGAGCATGCGCTAAAGCGGCGGCTTGCTGTTCTGCAATTCGGCGACTAGTGCCCTCGCCTTTGGTTGTTATTTGATACTTTGCCACTTCACATGAAACCACAAAGTGCTGCGCATGTGCTTCACCCTGCATTTCTAATACAGTATACACAGGCAGCGATGCTTTTTTCGCTTGTAGAAATTCTTGCAGTAATGATTTAGCGTCTTTACCAATCTCTTTTGGGTTAATCGTTTCTAAACGCTCAGTGAAAAATTGTTTGACCAATACTTCTGCCGCATCAAAACCACCATCTAAATAGGCTGCGCCAATAATCGCTTCTACGGCATCAGCCAAAATGGATGGACGACGCCAGCCTGCACTTTTCATTTCACCTTCACCTAATTTAAGTGAAGCGCCTAAATCTAGGCTTAGCGCAATTTCACACAAGGTACCTTCTTTCACTAATTGTGCCCGTAAGCGACTTAACGCGCCTTCTGGTAAATTAGGAAAACGCACATAAAGCTGATGCGCGATAATAAAGTTCAGTGCACCATCACCAAGGTATTCTAAGCGCTCATTATTAAGCGCACCAAAGCTACGATGCGTTAGCGCTTGCGCAAGCAAGTGCTTTTTCTGATATTGATAATCTAATTTTGAAGCAATATCCATTATTGAATTTTAGTACCAATGCGTCTAGTTTCGCTAAACAAGTTTTTAATGTCGTCAAAGTTCATCCAAATAAAGAATGCTTTACCCACTAAGTTATGCTCTGGCACAAAACCCCATACGCGGCTATCTGAACTGTTATCACGATTGTCCCCCATCGCAAAGTAATGTCCTTGTGGCACGGTAATCGACTCACCCATTGAAAACTTCCAACCGATCATATCAGAGTCATAACGACCATTAACATCATGCACTAGCAACTCATGCGGTTGCTCACCCAGCTGTTCACGGTAATGCTCAGCTGTCGCAATGTTTAAACCAGACATGACATATTCATACTCACCTAGATCAGTACGCGCTAATGTTTTACCGTTAATTGTTAGCTGTTTATCGGTATAACTAATCACATCACCTGGCAGGCCAACCACACGTTTAATGTAATCGATTGAAGGCTCTGGCGGATAATGGAACACAAACACATCACCACGGCTTGGCTTACTCACATCAATAAACGTGTTGTTTAAAATGGGTACGCGTAAGCCATAGGTAAATTTATTCACCAAAATATAATCACCAACTAATAACGTTGGCATCATAGACCCTGATGGAATTTTAAATGGTTCTACAATAAATGAGCGAATAAAGAATACGATAAAGATAACCGGGAAAAAGCTTTTTGCATATTCCACAATCACCGGTTCCGCCGCGCCAACCGCCCGTTTTTTTGATAAGTACAGAATATCAAACAGCCATATCAAACCTGTTAGGATTAATATTACGATCATAAATAAAGCAAACATCATAAATTTCTATCCGATCTCAATTAACTTATTTATCTTCAACTTGTAGAATAGCCAAGAACGCTTCTTGCGGAATCTCAACATTGCCCACGGTCTTCATGCGTTTTTTACCCGCTTTTTGCTTCTCTAATAGTTTACGCTTACGTGACACATCACCACCATAACATTTTGCTAATACGTTTTTACGCATGGCTTTAACCGTTTCACGGGCAATAATATTAGCGCCAATCGATGCTTGAATCGCAATATCAAACATTTGACGTGGAATCAATTCACGCATTTTGGAAGCCAACTCACGGCCACGATGTAAGCTATTCGCTCGGTGAACAATCATGCTTAATGAATCAACGCGTTCGCTATTCACCATAATATCCAATTTCACTAAGTCTGCCGCGCGGTACTCCATGAATTCATAATCCATAGAAGCATAACCACGTGATACTGATTTTAAGCGATCAAAGAAATCTAACACCACTTCATTCAATGGCATTTCATAACTCAACATCACTTGGCGGCCCATATACTGCATATTTTTTTGGATACCACGTTTATTGTTACATAAGGTCATCACAGGCCCAACGTAATCTTGTGGCATTAATAAGTTAACCTTAATAATCGGCTCACGAATTTCTTCCACATGTGACGGCTCAGGCAACCTTGAAGGGTTTTCAATCTGAACAACCTCACCACTTTTAAGCAGTAATTCATACACCACGGTTGGGGCTGTGGTGATTAAGTCCATATCATACTCACGCTCTAAACGCTCTTGTACGATTTCCATGTGCAGTAAACCTAAGAAGCCACATCTAAAGCCAAAACCAAGGGCTGATGAGTTTTCTGGCTCAAATAATAATGAAGCATCATTTAAGCTTAGCTTTTCTAAAGCCGTTCTTAAGTTTTCAAACTGGCTTGACTCTACTGGGTATAAACCCGCAAACACTTGTGGTTTCACTTCTTTAAAACCATCTAATGCCGTTTCTGCTGGTCGGCTTACATGCGTCACCGTATCACCCACTTTAGCAGAGGCTAGCTCTTTCGCACCTGAAATAATAAAGCCTACTTCACCCGCTGAAAGGTGTGTTTTATTGACTGACTTAGGGGTAAACACACCCACTTTTTCAACCAAGTATTCAGCTTTTGTGGCCATCATGCGAATTTTTTCTTTTGGTTTAAGTACGCCATCAATCACACGCACTAACATCACCACACCCACATAGTTATCAAACCACGCATCAACGATCAGTGCTTTTAATGGTTTGGTTGGATCACCAACCGGTGGTGGTACTTTTGCGACAACCGCTTCAAGTACATCTTTCACACCCAAACCTGTTTTCGCAGAGCACTCCACAGCGTCTTGCGCGTCCACACCAATTACGTCTTCAATTTCTGTTTTAACGCGCTCAGGATCAGCCGATGGCAAATCAATTTTATTCAATACAGCGGTGACTTCAACGCCTAAATCTAACGCAGTGTAACAGTTAGCAACACTTTGTGCCTCTACCCCTTGGCTGGCATCAACTACTAACAAAGCACCTTCACAAGCAGATAATGAACGTGATACTTCATAACTAAAATCCACATGACCCGGTGTATCAATCAGGTTCATGTAATAGGTTTCACCGTCATCGGCCTTGTATGTCAAACTAGCGGTTTGGGCTTTAATTGTAATACCGCGTTCGCGCTCAATATCCATGCTATCGAGTACTTGCGATTCCATTTCACGGTCTTCCAAGCCACCGCATAAGCTAATAATACGGTCGGCCAAGGTGGATTTACCGTGGTCAATATGGGCAATAATAGAGAAGTTACGAATATTTTTCATAGGGCTTTCAGTATAGCGATTCAAGGTATGCATCACGCATGCTTGTGAATAGCTAGCATAAACAAAATTAAGGCGCTAAGAAGCGCCTTTACAATTAGGCTGTGATTTTACAACAAATGCTTGATTAGGTTGTAATTAATTGCAACTGAACCTTACCAGCCACCGTATAAAAAATAGGTTTTTCTGATTATTTGTCACAATAACGACATTTCTCGTCGCCATACTAATAATTGTTAGCAAAAGTGAGGGGCAAAACAATGTTGATTGTAACGGATACTTTTAAGCAGGTGAATGGTGTATCCACCACCTATAAAAATTTAAAAAAAGTTGCCAAATTACGGGGGCAGGATTTTCGAGTGATTCACCCGAGCTTATTCAACTCAATCCCGATGCCTTTTTACCCTGAGATCCAACTATCAATACAACCCATTCGCTTATGGCGCACTTTAAATCGGATTAAGCCTAATCAAATTCATATCGCAACGGAAGGCATCATGGGGTTAGTCGCTAGGTCTTGGTGTCAGTGGCACCAAAAACCATTCACAACTTCTTATCACACCCGCTTCCCTGAGTATTTACAAGTCATGTTCCGCATTCCTTTAACAATCACTTACTGCTATATGCGCCAATTTCATGCGCCAGCTAAAGCAACCTTTGTCACCACTGAAACGGTTAAATCGGAGCTAGCTGCACGTGGTTTTGAACATTTAGTGGTGTGGACTCGTGGCGTGGCTGACCAGCTAATTAGCAAACGCATTGATAAGGTTACGGCGAATCGATCAGGTAAGTTACGCGTATTAAATGTAGGTCGCGTAAGCCAAGAGAAAAATCTAGATTCTCTTTGTATGCATGAAGATGCTTTTGACATTACGATAGTAGGCGATGGTCCGTATTTAGCCCAATTAAAAGCTAAATATAAACGAGTTGATTTTGTCGGTTATAAGTTTGGTGAAGAGTTAGCAGATATTTACGCCAAGCACGATGTCTTTGCTTTTCCATCACTAACCGATACGTTTGGCATTGTAATGATTGAAGCGATGTGTAATGGTCTGCCTGTGGCTGGCTACAATATTGCTGGGCCTAAAGATGTGGTTGAACAAGGTGTAACAGGCATGATTAGTAATGATTTATATACTTCCATTACACACTGTCAAACATTAGACCGCCAGGTTATTAAAGCGTCATCCACACAAAAATGGAGCTGGAATACCTGTTTCGATATATTCAAGCACCACTTTAATGTGTAATGTTGAGGCTTGTCTAAACCACAGCTAACGCATCATCTATCACAACAACAGACTGCAATTCTTTCTCAATCAAGTCAATATCCATTAATTGCAACATTGAATCATTTGATGACTCTGCGTTAGACAACACAACCTCTTTAACCACTTTACTGGTCACGGCTACCTCACCGCCAACCGCTTGAATACTCATTGGGTCAATGTCTAACATTTCGCCTAAACCATCAATACTTAAGGCAATCATATTGTCGCCAACTTTGATGACAACGGCCTCATTAATTTCTTGTGTATTAGGCTTATTCGCACCCATTAACATCGCAGTATGCAGTAATGAAATTGACTGTCCTTTATACACCATATAACCCGCTACAACAGTCGATTCTTGACCATGAATAGGCACAATATTATCCACATGCACAGCACTCAGCACTTTTTCTGACCTAAAGCCTAACCAAATATCTTCAACATAGAATGATGCAATTTGTGTTTTAAACTGATTGGTTGACAGTAAGTTTGCTGTCTCTGGATGCTTATAACGGTTAATTTCACTCACGCTTTTCATTTCACCAATATCAATCATGACAAAAGCATAAACTTCTTCCTGATAAGCATCCGTTGCACCTTTATACTCACGGTAACCAGTGGATTTAGCTGCACCGACTGAATAGTAATGATTATTAATTTCTAATGTTTTACTCGTCGCTTGGCCCTTTTCTAAACCATAAAATGCATCATCGATACTTAAAGTATTGCCCACTTTATATTCCGCATGGGTAGAAGCAATGATTTTTTTCTGCTGATCAGCAAAGATAGCAACACTTCCCCCCTCATCAACCTTAGGTAACACATCGTCTAAGATGGCTTTAAATTGTGGCTCTGAATCAAATACAATGGCAACACCACCAATCACAGCATTATTGTCATCTTGCACAGCCGAACTGTAAATATAACTTGGCTTCCCGTCATATAAATCCGTTGGCGTAAATTCAGATACACTATATTGCTGGCTATTCGTATGCGTTGAAACTGACCTTGCCCACGTTGCCTGCTGCACGGTACCAACTAAATGCTGGTAATTAGCATTCGAAACGCCGATTACTTTGCCTTGCTTATTAAAGACAATGATATTGGTATAAACCGTATACAAATCATTAATACTCGTTAGTACGGTTTGTAGTTGTTTTTGATCATCTTCTGTCAAATGATCTTTGTTTAACATCGCCTGAATGGTGCCATTAACACTCCACCAACGGCAGTCATTCGCACGCTCGTATAAGTTTCGGTCCATGATATCAATCGCTAATGCGGCCTTTGCTTGGCTACTTTTCAATACAGAACTAATCGCTGTCTTTTGTATTTCTAATACAGAGTCTTCAAAGATTTTTTTAGTACTCAAGCCCGTATTTTTAATTTCACTCAACAATACTTTAGAAACAGCGGCATCAGGGCCATTCTTTTCTGAGGCTTGTAATACATTACCGTTCCATACTGAGCGATTCAATTCTTTTTGAATTTGATTCGCAAATGTTGGAATACTTTTCGTTTCATCATCAAACAAATTACCGCCCATTACTGAGTCTAAAATAGCTTGTTTATAATTTTGCACTTGTGCTTCATCGGTAAATATTTGATCAATGGGTACCATCGCACAACCTAACCAACCAGCGCCTTTATAACCCTGATATGACTCTGGCTGCCTAGCACAGCAAAAATACTCGCGGCCGTTGCTAGAGACCACATCAAATAATTTATGGTCGTCAAACTTGATATGCCCGCCTAATGGCAGCAAATCTTTATTACTCGTTGAAATAATTCTATGTTCAGCATCTAGTAACAACAAGTTCTCTTTACTAGTGGCTTCAATTAAATGGCCAAAAATGCCTTCCATTTCATCTTCAAATTTGAAGCATAAACAAACAATGCCAATTGGCTCTTGCGTCTCTTCAGACAACACACGGTAAGCAAAGATTAAGCTATCATCATCTTTTTTAAATAAATCACTCTGCCCAAAGTGGGTCACATATTCTGCATCAGTCGTTAACGCTTGTTCTAAATAAGGGTCCAATGTCATTGCTACGTCATGATGATCTTCTAGGCGAACGAGTACTCGTCCTTCAGTATCAAGTAATACCACATCATGGTAAACACTATACTTATCGACATAGCTTTGAAAACGCGCTTGTAATTGTGCTGTTTGGCTTTTTTGGTCATCACCCAATCTACCGTTTTGTAAGTATTGTCTGATATCTTGGTCAGTTGCTAAAAATCCAATATCCGCCGTACGCTCAAATAAATTCCGCACCAAAATATTAATGGTATCTTGCGCCATCGCGCCATACTCATCGGTAGACTTCTTTAAGGTTTCAAGGCCTAAGCTATTTAACAACACGCCCGTTAAACGGTTAAATTGCTTTCTTGCACTCGATAATTCATTTTCTAAGTTGGCTAGCTGCGCCATTACAGATAAATAATCCCAGGATACTTGTTGGCGTTGCAAATCATCCCGATGCTCTTGTAACTTAGGCATAGACCTAATTACCGAGTACAAATTATCATCTACTTCATAACCCTTATAAACCGCCATTCTAGCTCCCAGACTCTTATTTGTTTAAAAAAATGTTTTGTTGCCTGTCATTTCAGCTTGCATACAAGTTTTACTTGTTAGCGCTCAGCATCAATAACGACATCTCTGAATCAAACGTTGTGTTCGCTCAATGTGCATAAAGGTTTAGGCGGGTCTGGGCACTACACCTAGTATTCACAAATCGTTTTAATCCATACTGCTCAGTATTCTATAAACATTCCACCAATAAGCATGTCTGAAACAGCCATCGCTTTACCATCTAATTTTTCTAATGACGGGTTTTTAGCCGCTCAAATCAATTTCAGTATGCGTTTTAGACGAAAAAAAACACCTGCCAATGACAGGTGTTTTTTTACTAAGCTTAAAAGGGCTACTTAGTTATTTTGATTGGCACATATAAAGTATTACCATTTCTAAATACCAATACGGCAATTGTTTTACCTTTTTTCACCGCATTAATTTGCTTATTAAATAAATCAACACTTTGTGTTTCATTATTATTTAACCCTAAAACCACGTCGCCGCGGCGAATACCAGCTTCTGCTGCTTGACCTTCACTTGCCAATACAAGCAAACCGTTTTTGCCATCAAGCTTTTTCTTTTGCTTAGCGGTTAGGGCTTTTAAGGTTAAACCAATTTTATTTGATTTAGCTTCTTGCGTTTTCTTAGGGGCTACTGCCACCTCTTCACCCTCTGTTGGCATGGTACCAATGGCAACATTAAGTAATTTAACTTTTCCTTTACGGAAAACTTGTACTGGCACCACTTTACCTGGTTTGGTTGCACCAACCACACGCGGCAAATCACCTGATTCAGTAATCACAGCACCATTAAACTTAGTAATCACATCACCTGTTTCTAAACCACCTTTTGCCGCTGGGCTATTTGGCTCAACCCCTGCGATTAAAGCACCGTTGTCATCGTTCATGCCAAATGATTCTGCAAGTTCTTTTGTTAATGATTGAATCGCAACCCCTAACCAACCGCGCGTCACCTTACCACTAGACTTTAACTGATTAGATACATCAATCGCCACATCAATTGGGATTGCAAATGACAAACCAACAGAACCGCCAGAGCGGCTATAAATTTGTGAGTTAATACCAACCACTTCACCAGATAAGTTATATAACGGGCCACCTGAGTTACCTGGGTTAATGGCTACATCTGTTTGAATAAATGGCACAAAGTTTTCTTGTGGTAAGGCGCGGCCTTTAGCACTCACAATGCCTTGCGTCATGGTGTTTTCTAAACCAAATGGTGAACCAATGGCAGCCACCCACTCACCTACCTTCAATTTACTTGGGTCACCTAATGTGGCCACTGGTAAACCTGTTGCTTCAATTTTCACTAACGCAACATCAGTGCGCTTATCTGAGCCAATCAATTTGGCTTTAAATTCACGTTGTGAAGCTAACTTAACAATCACCTCATCGGCACCATTAACGACATGCGCATTGGTTAAAATGTAACCATCTGCACTGATAATAAAGCCAGAACCTAGTGATTTACTCTGGTGATTAGGTTGTGTATTACCACCACCTTGATTTGGGGCTGGCGCGCCTGGAAATGGAATACCAAAGCGCTCAAACAGCTCCTTCATTTTTTCATCTTGTGGGAATCCTTTAAACGGCGAGTCCCCTTGTGATGGCACACTTTGTGTGACGCTAATATTAACCACTTCCCCGCCATGCTGCTCTGCAAGCACCGTAAAGTCTGGCAAGGTGCCAGCAAAAGCCACTGGCTGTATTGTTGTGATTAAACTAAATGTAATGACTGCAAAAAAACGTTTTAACATTTAATATTTTCCCCATGTTGAAAATGAAAGTTTAGATAAGATTTATGACTCTAATGAGTCAGAAGACTCATTAGAATAACGTAGCACTTTGGCATACGATTGATTTTTTGGTTGATTTTTTGGGTTGCTTAAATACTGCTTAACCACCATAAAGCCAGTAAACAAGCCAAGGGCGGCGCCCACTATGCCCCAGTGGTCTTGTTTGAATAGTAACTGGCCTGCACCTGCACCTAAGAACAAACCAAGTAATGGAATGACATATAAATATAAGGCTGCATTTAGAATGACTTTTTCTTCCACCCCAACAATCACATGATCACCAATGTTGGCATCAATTGGGTTTTCTGCTTTAACTGAGTGCTGCTGATGCCCTAGCAATTTACCCCAAGTCGCATTGCCACAACCTCGTGTTTGCCCACAAATACCACAGGCCTTTGTACGTTCTACTTCAAAAATGACATTTGAATCATTTTTTTCTGTAATGACAGCATTTTCTTCGATCATAATTTAGATTCTTTTTTTATTGTGTATGCAAATAATAAACTCACCGCCCCCATACACAACGATTACTTAAATTGAACTGCTTCTCCAATTTTAATGACAGTTGCTTTAGGTACATCACCAACCACTGTAATTTGATGGCCTTTTCTAACGTCCATATAAGCGTTAGTGTTGCCAACGGCATTGTAACCAATACGCGGTGCCACTTTTTCGTTAACAGCTTCGATAAATACTGAAACAGCGACTAATCCATCAGAAAAAAGTACTTGCGTCATTGGCTGAGAATTATGATGCGCCATGATTTTCATTTGATCAATTTTAATGAAACCAAGTGGCAATTCAGCCATTGTCCAGCTATGCGAGACACTGCTGTCAGGCACAACGGGCAACGCTTCTTCCATTTCGTAGCGTTTCTTACTGTCTATTTGGGGTTGAAACCAATCTAAATCAAGTGTTTGCATTAAATTTAATTCATTAAATGCAACAGACTCTAAGACTTCTTGCTTACCGTTCAACATTTCATATTTTAACAATAAGCCATAGAGGTTATCGACCCAAAACTTATAGCTGTAACGTAAATCATCTTTTGGAATCAGTAGTAGCAACCTTGCTTTTCGTCCAGACACTTGGTCAGTTTCAGCAGCATGCAAAGAATAACTTTCTTTTAAGCGCTCAAGTTTAACCGGCACTACATTTGGGAAGAGGTTTTTAGCCTGACGTTTTTCAATCACCACGGTTTCTTTTTTTGGTTTATAAATCACCAAATCTTGACCTTGGCTAAACACCTCTCTAGGCACAACATCTAATGTTACATTACGTGAATATTCACCAACGCCATTATAAATATGCTTAATTTGAATCGCTTTAGTGTGACTGTGGCTGTTGTAAACAAAGATACCTTTGTAATTTAATACGTGGCCAGCAACGGCTGCTTTTTGCAGCAGCTGCCAGGCATCGGTTTCTGTTTCAGCTTGTGCGCTAGGTAACCATGCAAAGCTTGATAAAAACAGTACGGCACCAAGGTGTAAACAAAGACGAGAAAACGATGGATGCATTATTCTGAAAAGTTAACCGTTTGAATATAGTGTGAGCCAACCGATGGTACTGAAATGCGGTGCGCTTTTAAATACGCCATCGGAATACTCGGCGTTTGCGCAGTTTCATCCACTGATGCAGAAACGTTATTACTCGCGCCAGGGCTATGCATGGCAATCGCCATATTAGGAGTTATTTGAGATTCCTGTCCGCTTTGTTGTTGGTACATCATAAAGAGACCAACCGCCATGACAGCGGCAACAGAAGCAGCAATAGACCAGCTTTGCGGTAATCGCTGACTAAGGTTTGAACCATTATCGGTTGAACGATTTTGACCATGGGCTTTGTCCACTGTCTTGATCGCATTAGGCGACAATATCGTCGGTTCAAGGTTGATTTTATCCATAATAGATTGTGCTAAATCAACACTTAATGCCTGCTCGCCTCGCATGGCATCACCAATCAACTGATAATCACGAGTGGATTTAATTGCACTATTACTAGATAGCGCAGCACGGACCGCTTCAAGGGCCTGATCCTCTTCAAACTCACCATCTAATAGCGCAGAAATTTTATCACTCATCATTGACTCCTAATACACATCTATCTAAATAAAATACAATATTCATCATTAAAAAACCTACCAGCGCTTATGTTCTGGTGAATCTAATAATGGTTTTAATTTAACTGAAATTGTTTCACGCGCTCTAAATATTCTTGAACGCACTGTCCCAATTGGACAGTCCATAATGGTAGCAATTTCATCGTAGCTTAAACCTTCAATCTCACGCAAAGTAATGGCTGTTCTTAAATCTTCAGGTAAGGCCATCACGGCATTATTCACTGTTTGTCCAAGCTGTTTAGTCATCAGTGCTGTCTCTGGTGTTTCACTGACTCTTAGTTCACTAGCGTCTTGAAAATTCTCAGCATCTTCAATCTCCACATCCACACTCATTGGGCGGCGACCTAATGACACCAAATGATTTTTAGCGGTGTTAATGCCAATACGATATAACCATGTATAAAACGCACTATCGCCTCGAAAATTCGGCAGTGCACGGTAAGCCTTAATAAAAGACTCTTGCACCACATCTTCGATTTCTGATTGATCACGAATCATGCGTGACAAAAGACCATATAATTTACGCTGGTACTTTTCCACCAACATGCCAAAAGCACGCTTATCTCCTCGCTGGGCGAGCAGCACAAGCTCATGATCTATCTCACGATTACTAGGTGTTGCAGAAACATTCACAGGCTTTCCTGATAGTTGATTTTTATCATGCTGGTTAGCTTCATTACCATAGGCCGCAATATCAGCTGGCCGATTGGCTGGTTGATTACTTGGCACTACTTTTAATTCTACTTGATTGGCATACATATGGCGCCTCCATTAACTAAACATGAGTAATATATGATTAAATATCCTACTTAAGACTTAGAATCACACTAAACAACAATGAGTTTATGATACTTAAGCATGTAAAATGTTCAATTAAAATCAAACCCTTTTGCTTGTACCGTTTATTTTCATTATATATAGTGACAACAATTCACTGGCAATAGTTCCAATCATTATCAAATAATTTATAAAAGACTATCTATTCATGCAGCAATACGACGTACTTATTGTCGGTAGTGGCTTAGCAGGTTTAACACTTGCGCTAAAAACCGCATCAACCAAAAAAGTTTGCTTAGTGAGTAAACGTAAAATCATTGACTCTTCAAGTGATTGGGCACAAGGCGGCATTGCTGCGGTACTCAATGAAGATGATTCTATTGAATCACATATTAAAGATACTTTAATTGCCGGTGCTGGCCTTTGTGATGAAGCCGTCACAAAAATGGTGACATCCAACGCAAAAGATGCCATTGAATGGTTAATTGACCTAGGCGTTGGCTTCACGCGTGAAAAAGATGACAGTGGTTACCACTTAACACGCGAAGGTGGCCATAGCCACCGCCGTATTATTCATGCCGACGATGCCACTGGCCATGCAGTACAAACAACCTTAATTGAAAAAATAAGGCAACACCCAAACATCACACTGCTTGAACATCACATTGCAGTCGACTTGATTACCACCAGTAAAATTAAACAGCAAGCCCCGATCAGTGACTCTGATAACAAAACATACCCAGCGGACGACAATAATTGCCTTGGGGCCTATGTGCTTAATAACGATACTGGTGATGTCATGACCATCGCAGCACAACATACCGTGTTAGCGACTGGTGGCGCAGGTAAAGTATACCTATACACCACCAACCCAGATGTGAGCACTGGTGATGGCATTGCCATGGCATGGCGCGCGGGTTGCCGTGTTGCGAATATGGAGTTTATCCAATTCCACCCAACGTGTTTATTTCACCCACATGCAAAATCATTCTTAATTTCAGAAGCCGTGCGTGGTGAAGGTGGCATTCTTAAATTGCCTGATGGCACCGCCTTCATGAAAACGCATGATGATAGGGCTGAGCTCGCCCCGCGCGATGTCGTTGCACGTGCCATTGACTTTGAGATGAAAAAGCACGGGATTGACTGTGTGTATTTAGATATCACGCATAAGCCACTCACCTTCATTACAGCGCATTTTCCAAACATCTACAAACGCTGCTTAGAACTGGGTATTGATATTAGTAAAGAGCCAATCCCAGTCGTACCCGCAGCGCATTACACCTGTGGTGGCGTAATGTCTGACTCAGAAGGCCGCACCGACATTCAAAACTTATACGCCATTGGTGAAGTCGCCTGTACTGGTTTACATGGTGCAAACCGCTTAGCCAGCAACTCATTATTAGAGTGCATGGTGTTTGGTAAAGCGGCTGCGCTAGATATATTAAGCCAAGAACCGCAAAAAGTACCGCAACTACCACATTGGGATGAAAGCCGCGTGACCGATGCCGATGAAGCTGTGCTGATTGCCCATACATGGGGTGAGCTACGCCGCTTTATGTGGAACTACGTTGGCATTGTCCGTACCGATAAGCGCTTAAGTAGAGCGCTACATCGTATCCATATGCTACGCGACGAAGTGAATGAGTTTTATAGTAACTTTAAAATCAGCAATGACTTAATTGAACTCAGAAATTTACTCCAAGTATCTGAATTAATTGTAAAAAGCGCAATGGAACGTAAAGAAAGTCGCGGTTTACACTACAGTAAAGACTACCCAAATATTGATGATGACGCCGTGCCAACCGCATTAACCCCATCAAATTATTACAGCCTGCTTGATCAACACCACATGATCAAAGAGAACAACCCAAAATAGTGTGTATTTTACGCACGACACATTGGCTAAGTATTCTCTGCTTCATCGGGTTTGGACTGGTAGCTGGGCAAGCACACGCCGAAAAAGCCTACTCACTTATCAAAATTAGTGATGGTGACACGGTCACCTTAAGAGACCTAAGTGGTAAATTTCGTTTACGCCTCACTGGCATTGATGCACCAGAGCGTAATCAAGCCTACGGCAAAAAATCTCGTCGCGCATTAATCAAACTATGTCAGCAACCAAATGTGGTGATCACCGCACACATTACTGGCACAGACCGATACCAACGCAAACTAGGCCGCCTGTATTGTAATGAAGTGGATGCCAGCCTACATTTAACCAAACTGGGGCTTGCTTGGCATAACTATAAATACTCAAATGACATGGCGATATTCATTGCACACATACAAGCTCGGTACAATAATATTGGCCTTTGGGCAGAGAAAAACCCAATGGCACCATGGGATTGGCTTAGACAACATCAACGCAAATATAAGCCTAAGTCAGTAAAACACTAGCATTAATTCCATTTACTCGTATAATCACGGCATAAGTTCATATAGCTGCGTCAACCAATCAACGTAGCAACTTAAAAATTTCATGCGCATTCCCTAAAAATTGCAATCTTACATTGCAGAATGCCGCATACATTGCTTGGCCTCGATTGGTGTTGCTTCAAAGGTAATAGGTCAACTTAGATTTCCTATTATTTGGAGTACTTTTTGACACAAGAAACCTCGCCTGTTGACGCAGGCCAAGAAACAACCGCTAGCATTGAAGCATCACCTAGCATTCAAACCACCGATATTGCCTTTACTGATCTTAATTTATCAGCCCCAATTTTAAAAGCAATTGAAGAAACTGGTTATACCAACCCAACCCCTATTCAAAGTAAAGCCATCCCGATTGTATTAAAAGGCGGTGATTTACTAGCAGGCGCGCAAACGGGTACAGGTAAAACCGCTGGTTTTACATTACCAATTCTGCATATATTAAGTGAAAAGCCAAAAGACGTTAAAAAAGGCCAACCACGTTGCTTAATGCTGACACCAACTAGAGAGTTAGCCGCGCAGATTCAAGAATCTGTTGTGACTTACGGTAAACACTTACCGCTCACTTCTACGGTTATTTTTGGTGGCGTGAATATCAACCCACAAATTAATCGTTTAAAAACACCGCTTGATATTGTTGTGGCGACACCTGGTCGTTTACTAGACCATGCGGGTCAAAAAACGATTGATTTGTCTGAGATTGAAATCTTAGTGCTTGATGAAGCTGACCGCATGTTAGACATGGGCTTTATTCATGACATTAAGAAAATCTTAAAAATGCTCCCAAAAGAGCGTCAGAACTTACTATTCTCAGCGACATTTGCTGATGAAATTAAAACACTGGCAGATACCCTATTAAATAAACCTGACTTTGTTGAAGTGGCCCGCCGTAACACAGCATCAGAATTAGTTGAGCAAACCGTACACATGGTGCCACAAGGCAACAAACGTGCATTGGTTAGCCACTTAATTACAACCAATGATTGGCAACAAGTATTAGTGTTTACGCGCACCAAACATGGTGCAAATCGCTTAACTGAAAAGCTGATTAAAGATGACATTACCGCAGCCGCAATTCACGGTAACAAAAGTCAAGGCGCACGTACCAAAGCACTTGCCGGCTTTAAAGATGGTACCGTTCGTGTATTAGTGGCAACTGATATTGCCGCCCGTGGGTTAGATATTGATCAACTGCCACAAGTGGTTAACTTTGAATTGCCAAACGTACCAGAAGATTACGTCCATCGTATTGGCCGTACTGGCCGAGCAGGTAGTAGTGGTGCCGCGGTTTCATTAGTGGATCGTGAAGAAGTCAAACTACTCAAAGACATTGAAAAACTGATCAAACGTCAGATTCCAAAAGTACCGGTTGAGGGCTTTACCCCACCAGAAGTACTAGAAAATGATGACCGTGCACCAAGACCGAGAAATAATCGTTCTAGCAAACCATCAAACAATAACAACCGCAATAGAAAGCCAGCTAAAAACGGTAGTGAACGCTCACCTCAAAATGGTAGAAATGGCGATAACCGCAACGCAAACAATGCGGGTAGCCAAGGCCAAAACAGAAATAACCAGCAATCAGCTAGAAAACCAAGAACTGAATCTGATGCCAATTTATCAGAAGCAGCGCGTCACCAAGCCATGCCACAAGCTAGCTTATTTGTACCACCACAACCACAACGCAGACCAAGACCAGCAGGCGCAGCCGCTGACCCTTACGGCCTAAACAAAACAAGAAGTCCAGGTGGATCAGGTGGTGGTAGAAATGCTGGTGGTCGCAATGGTACTGGCGGCGGTGGTCAAGGCCCAAATAGAGGCGGCCAAAGCCGCAACAATAGTGGCGCTGGTCGCGGTGGTGGCCGCAACACTAGCCGTTAAAAACACGAACATTAATGACAGCCAATAATATACAAATATGGGTGGATGCAGATGCATGCCCAGTTGTCATTAAAGAGATGTTATTTCGTGCCGCGATTCGTACTGAAATTACCACCACACTGGTCGCGAATCAGTTTTTAAAAACGCCGCCTTCGCCATTCATCAAAACACTACAAGTGATGAGTGGCTTTGATGTGGCCGATAACCGTATTGTTGAAGAATGTTACGCTGGCGACTTAGTGATTACAGCTGACATTCCATTAGCAGCGCAAGTGGTTGAAAAAGGCGCGACGGCTTTAAACCCGCGTGGTGAGTTATATACCAAGGCTAACATTCAAGAACGCTTAGCCATGCGTGATTTAATGGAAACATTACGCGAAACTGGTATTTCAACCACACAACAAGCCCCTTTTAATAATGCGGACAAACAAGCCTTTGCCGCATCATTAGATCGGTATATTGCCAAAAATCACCAAAAAGGTAACTAACAACTATTTAAGCAATGATTTAAATAGGTTAGAATTCAGATACTTAAACCCTCATACAAACATTCAATTAGGAAATGAACATGCAAATTGCAATGAACACCGTTGTCTCAATGACTTACGAACTGAAAGATGCTGATAACAACGTGCTAGAAGAAAGCAAAGAGCCAGTGGCTTATTTGCATGGCGGTTACGATAATATCTTTCCAAAAGTTGAAGAAGCAATCCACGGAAAAAAAGTAGGCGATGTTGTGCACGTAGACTTACAACCAGCTGATGCTTTTGGTGACTACGATGAAAACTTAGTCCAAATTGAGCCAGAAAGTGCTTTCCCAGCTGCCGACTTAAAAGTAGGTATGCAGTTTGAAGGTGAAGACCAAACATCAGGTGAAGTGGTGCTTTACACTGTTTCAGAAATTGCTGACGGTAAAGTAATTGTTGACGGCAACCACCCATGGGCTGGCCAACGTGTCGCTTTTAGCGCAACGATTAAAGATGTAAGAAAAGCCAATGAAGAAGAAGTGAACCACAAGCACGTACACGGTGCTGGCGGCCATCATCACTAAATAGAAAAGTGATTAAAAAAAAGCGTAACCATTAAGTTGGTTGCGCTTTTTTAATGCCAATTAACTCTCATATCAATGAGAAAATTTCAAATCAATGTACTTGTAAACTCAGATTGTAACGATAAAGTTTTGAGTAATTAACAACAGTTCGGGGGTAGCCCGAAAGCTAGTGTCTTTCTTTTAAGTGCCTAAAAAGTACCCGCAAGGGGCATGTCCGCCAAGGGCCCGCTGCTGCACAGCGACCTTGGCGCCAAAAGGCACCAAAGAAAACGGCACCCTACTACCATGGCTTTCAGCTTCCTTCCGTTGCTCAATAAAATAAGCGGTAATGGAAACTCGCTTTGCTCAAACAACCATCACCTTAACTCTTATTTTATTTCCGCTACTCAGCATGATAGAAAGGGATTTTGGTGGTAATTGAAATATTGATACCTTTAACTAGAAGCCATCCAAGTTATCACGTTTTTAATCCCCCTTTCTGTGCGCCGAGTAGCGCAGGTTTGATTGGGGATTTCAGTGAACGGTTGTTTTAGGCATTTCAATGCCGAGTTTCCGTTTACTGCCAATCGAATTGAGCAACGCAGGAAATAAGCACAGAGGGGTAGCCTTTTCTTTGGTTTCTTTCTTTTGGCTACGCAAAAGAAAGACACTCGCTGAAAGGCGAAAAGGTGCTTATACTAATACATTGAAAAGTAACATACGGCGCAATGCCTTTCAGTTATTGCGCCCTACGAGCTGAGCCTAATTCTTGGCATGGTTTTTCTGTTCATTGCTGGAAGCAAGCTCGTGAATGCCGCATAACACGGCATTCAAGCGGGACTACTACCTTCGGTAGCCCTTTAATTTAAACGTTAGCTTAATAAAATGAGACGAGTATGCTCCAAGAATTTCTAGTCACAATCATATCATCCGCAGCTGTTAGCTCAGTATTGGCAGGACTGCTTATATGGTTAACAAAATCATGGATCTCTGAGAGGCTAAAAAACGCTATTAAAAACGAATATGATGAAAAGCTTGAAAGTCATAAGTCAAAGTTAAAAGCTCAAACCGACGTTGAGATAGAAAAATTAAAATCAAGCCTTAGTATTACTGCTGCGAAGCAAGGAATAAAGTTTTCCACTCTTCACAAAGATAGAGCTGATGTTATAGCTAATACATATGATCTACTTAAAGGTGTTTATCTTACTTTGCAGGACTATGTGAAAATATTTGAACCCGCAGGAGATAAACCCAGAGATCAACGCAGAGAAATTGCTGTAGAAGCCCATTCAGTATTTAGAGATTACTACCCCAAGAAATTAATATACTTGCCTAAATCTACGGCAGATAAACTTGAAGCCATAAACGGTGAATTGGTATTAACATTCAATCAATTCTCTTTTAATGTAGATTTCCAGCAAGGTGCTGGTGATGCGGAAAAATGGAATGAAATATTCAAAAATATGAATGGGGAAATGCAAGAGACACTCAAAGAACTTGAAGATGAATTCCGTAAACTATTAGGCGATGAAAGCTAACAATCACATAAACACGGACATTTTGCTCTGCTGCGCGCCGCAAAATTCCGGTTATGTGGGGCGTTAAACGTCAAATGGAGATGTAAGTGAAATTTTCACAACGGATGGGAATCACCCAAAGCCAAAAAGTACTACAAGCTGATACCATTGATGAAGAATTGCGTAACTCATTATGGAGCATTCTTACAGCGTTCTATTGGGATAAATTTAATAAGTGGACTTCCTAGAATATCGTAGACATTCCTTACTTGCTATTTTGTGCACCATCGGTAGATTTTTGAACCTCCGCTTCCCCCCCCCATAACGGCCAACCTGACTTTACTAAAATCTCTAATTAGAATATCCATCAACAATCTACTTTAATAAAGTTAATAGCCCCTCACATTAACTCTTTTAATGCATACAACATATCCAACGCTTGCTTAGGCGTTAAATCATCCACTTGCACATCTTCCAGCGCATCAACCACTGGATGCATCACCGCTTCTTTTTCAGGTTCTGCTTGCATAAACATATCAGGCTGCGATTCATGGCTGGCAATTTGTTGTTGCTCTAACTGATTAAGCTTACGTTTAGCACTACTCACCACACTTTTAGGAATGCCCGCCAATTGTGCCACTTGCAAACCATAACTTTGGTTTGCAGCGCCCTCTTCCACCTTATGCATGAACACAATATTGTTACCATGCTCAACTGCATCTAAATGGACATTAGCGGCTTGTTTAAACTCATCCACAATACGGGTCAGCTCAAAATAATGGGTCGCAAATAAAGTATAGCTTCTATTTTTTTCAAGTAACTGTTTTGCCACAGCCCAAGCCAAACTTAAACCATCAAAGGTTGAAGTGCCTCGGCCAATTTCATCTAACAACACTAAACTCTTATCTGTTGCATGGTGCAGAATATTAGCCGTCTCGGTCATTTCAACCATAAAGGTTGATCGGCCACCAGCCAAATCATCAGAAGCACCAATACGCGTCATGATGCGATCAATTTCGCCGATTTTAGCTGACGTTGCTGGCACGTAACAGCCACAATGCGCCAACAAAACAATGAGTGCTGTCTGGCGCATAAAGGTCGATTTACCACCCATATTAGGGCCAGTAATGAGTAATAACTGGCGATAAGGCGTTAACACCACATCATTGGCGATAAACACTTGCGGGGACGATTGCTGACTGGAAAGGTTAGAGATTTGCTCAACCACTGGGTGGCGACCATTCACAATATCAATACCTGCTTCACTCGTAAAAGTAGGTGCTACATAGTTAAGGGTGGTTGCGCGTTCGGCAAAACAACACAGCACATCTAAACTAGCCACTGCGCCAGCATTAATTTGTAGTGAAGCAATGTTTGGCAATAAAGCCTCTAACACTTGCGCATACAATAACTTCTCGCGCGCTAATGCACG
>JAWUXH010000005.1:0-12967 GCA_034111445.1 Methylophilaceae bacterium
CTCTAAACTTAGCTATTCCATTTCCATTTCCAATTCCATTTCCATTTCCATTTCCATTTCCATTTCCATTTCCATTTCCATTTCCGTATCCATTTCCATTTCCATTTCCGTTTCCATTTCCATTTCCTTCGTGTGCATCACTTCCACGTAAATAGTTTAAGCGTTCTGCACCAAAGTTATCATTCACCCCTGTACCATTTTTATTTAAAAGATCGATTTGGGTGTTATCCAACTCTGTATTACTTGGGCTGCTTTCATCACTAGGCCAGCGGAAAGAAATCCCTTTTTCAGTCGATGGTTTGTAAGTCAAAATGACGCGGTCATTGGGGAGCTTTTGGTTGAGCTGGGTGCTAGCCTGCCAATTAACGGTCGTCGGTGCGCCTGAGTTAATATCTAAGGCAATACTTGAAAGTTCACCAGACCAATCTGAACTATCAAATTTTGATTGATAAATGTTACTACCCAGCGTTAATGAGCCGCTATTGGTGGCAAGTGCTGATGCTGAACCTGTTGTGGCAGCAGAAATGTTTCCGAAAATCGTTGTGAAAGCGGTATCTAATGAATCAGGGTCATCTGCATAGTAGGCCGAGCTGGTGCCACCAGCTGCGGCTATGGTATCTAATTGCTGCGGGTTTACACCATAAGGCAATGCAAATCCAATTAGGAATGTTTTTACATGGGCGGCAGAATTGATTAAGTTTTCTGCTTGGGTAACAACGGCCGCTAGGTTTGCATTAACATCAGTGCTGGCAGTGCCGTCTTTGGTGGCTGAGGGTAAACCATCAGTGAGCATGACCAAATAATTACTATCACAAGACGTTGGCGGTTTACCAACATTACCTTGACGTTGATTATTGGGTAAAGTAACGCCGTTGTAGTAATCATTAGCCGTGATCATCGTCCCTTCAATCGGTGAAAGGCCAGAATTTTGCAATGGTTTTGCTGGGTTGGTTGGCTGATTCTGATCAATATTGGGGTTGGAGGTTGCTAGTTTTTTCTTGAGTTTATTCGCTTGCGCATTATCTAAATTTTTAATGGCTACATGTAAATAGCCTTTGCCTGGTGATGTGAACTCTGCCCATGCCCGTTGGCCGTTATATATGAACACTGTGTTTTTGCCAAAATCAGTAATACCTTTGGCGATACTTTGATCATTTGGTGTGAAATAGCCACCGATGAGATCATTACTTAAGCCACTATTTCCGTTTGAAGTGCCAGTTTTTCTTGAAGAAGCTGAGTATCGATCCCAAAGGCCGGTAATGACATTTTCAGGGTCGTTGCAGTTAGATTCGCGTGTACCTTTAAAATCGTGTGTTGGATCAGTACAAGCGTCTGCAGAATAGTAAAAAGCTGTTTCACCAGAATTCTTGTAACCAGCAGATGCTACGTTATAGTAGATGTACTCACCTGGGCTTGTTGGATTCTCATATCTGAATTTTTTGGTTTGACTGTTACGGGGGCCATTAAAATTAGGGTCATAATCAGCAGGGTTGTAGGAAACATCATTCATTGAACGATGCACAAATGATTTTCCTGGTTTGTATTGCTGAAATGCCAATAACCCCATATTCACGCTTTCCATATTGTTATCGATGAGCTTTTTCATCGCATTGCGTGCGATTTCAGATTTACTGTCTTGGTGCGCGCTGCCAACACCGCTACCAGATGCATCAGAATCCATTGTGTTTGCATTACTGAGCATGATTAAAATGTTTGGTTTGCCACTCTTAATTAAAAATAGTGGGCTACTGGCTAGGGCAAGATCAGCGGCATTGACTTGGCTTGGTAAAAAGACAGTCATGATAAATGCCAACATTAATTGGCGTAATATGTTTTTATTTTTCATTATATTTTTCTTAAATTTAACCTTTATGGCGATAGATTTAATTTTTGATGTAAATGCTTTGAAGCATGATAGGGGTGCTTGATCGCTTGCCCCAACCCACAGCCGTAATTCTAAAAGCAGTGCCTGCACTGGCATTGATATCATCACCAGCTAGTGGCCCAAGGTCTGGTAACAGTTCAATAATGTATCTTGGTTGTATGGCAACATCGGCAATAGCGGTTTCGGCAGTTTCTGCACCATAAACAATTGGAATGCCGCTTTTATCCCAATTAGCTATGGCATCCCAAACGCTAGTGGTTGTTTTTGATGAGTAACATAAGCCATTTGTACAACTAATGTTGAAAGGTGAGGTGGCATCAAGACCTGCGTTAATATATTTTTCTGCATCTCGTAGTGCGCTTTCCGCCGCTTGGAATGCAACATTTTGATCCATTGCACCTGCGGCTAATCTTTCTTGCAGTGTGGATGACTTGATTGCAACGACACTCATCATCGTGATGGCGATTAACATAATAATGCTGATCAGTAGTACAGACCCACGTTGATGAGAGTGTTGATTAAACATGATGTGATGGCAATTTTTTTGCATTAAATCGCTTTATTTCTAATCGTAATCGTTTGGGTAAATGCGCGGCGAATTCTTTTGTCTGTTGGTGTTTTATCCGCTTCACCATTAAAGGTGTACTTTTGACCATTGTTAGATACTTTGTCATCTGATGTTCTTGCCAATAACATCAGTTTGATGGCAATGACATTTTTCATGTCTGTCACATTGTTTGCGGTGACATATTTGTCAGGCGTTAAGTCTTGGTTAATGTCTTCTGCATAAAGGATTTTGAGTTTTTCAATATTTTCAGCTAGTTCTTCACTTGCTGCATTATTGGTTTTACGCCACAGAGATGAGCCATTTGTTTTGTCGGCACTTGGGCTAACGTAGTATGTAACGGTTGATATTGGCATCACCACGGCATCTGAATGAAATGCCCGGCCTAATTTAGCAGTTGAATTAGCACCTCTTCGATGTGCAATGCCATTGGCGCCAATTCTTGTAATTTTGAAAACAGTGGATTTTTCACAATCTGCAATTAATACTGCGTCGCCAGTTTTTAGGGCGTCAGGGTTGCCTGCGGCTGGGATTCGAGCTTTTTCGTTAGCCATGGAAGTGGCCAGTGGGGCGCCAATGCCAGCAGCGTATCGGATTGTAATAATATCACTATCAACGGTAGGTGATAGTGCTGAAATGGTCGCATCTAAACTTGGCTGCCAGCTACTAGCCGTACTATGAAAACCTTGTAACGGTAGATCAAAATTATTGGCGTAATTGATAGTGTTAATGACATTATTGACAGGCGGAGTAGGGTCTTCAGTCATCGCGCCATTTCTGCCTAAGCATCCACGATACCCCGTCATACGAATATCAGATTGCATTTGGCTGAGTACATAGCGCACATTTTCTTGTAATCGGCCTAAATTATCTTGGGATTTATTGGTTTTTAGGCTCGAAACAAATACTGAAAAAACAGCAGCTGATACGAATAAGCCAATGACCATTGCAACCATTAGCTCAACAATGTTAAATCCACGTTGATTGTTCATGGTTGAAACCCGACCACAATATTTTTTGTAACGGCTGCTTGGTTTTTGGGTTTATCACGCCAAGAAACACGCACAGCATAGCTGTTGCCAGCATTATCGCAACCAACTGAACTCGGCGTACTATCGATACAAACTGAACCAGTACCTACTGGTAATAAACCAGTTACCGTCTTTTGCCAATCGTAAAGGTCATCTTGTGCGAGTTGTGTTGGCGTGCAGTTTTGTGGGGTAGCATGGCTATCATCATAATGGACTGCTTGGCATGCATTGTCGGCACCAGCAGTATTGTTATAGCTGCCTGCTGTAATGCCAGCCCTATTAGCTTTCATGCGATCAACCATGTCATACGCCAGTGATGTAGCCGTTGAACGTATGTTTGCACTATGGTTGCTTGAGAGGCTGACTAGTTGCAAGCCAGATAAGCCTAACAGGCCAAAGGAAAAAATAACAATGGCGATTAGCACTTCAAGCATAGATAACCCATTTTGGTATTTTTTTCTTAGCATGTACCTGCCTTATCTTTACTAATGCGGCCAGAAGGGTAAATCGTGACTTTTACACCAGTAAAACCAGACTTACAGGTTGTGATGACCATATTGTTGTTTACGACACCAGCAGCGTTGTAGCTAATGTAGTTATCGGATTCTGTACTGGTCATATCATCCGCTGCGTTAATCGCCGATGATACTTTTAAAATTTCATCTCCATTACCAATCACACCAGCAGCGCCGCCATCAACAAACACAATACGGCCAGACTTCCAGCCGCCTGAACTGCATGATGTACCATTGGCACTTTGGCATACTGTGACGCGGGTTCCACGCGTGGCTGCTTCAGCACGCGCCATGACAAAATCAAGCATTAAAGCTGTATTTTCGTTTGATAGACGGTTATTTGTCATGAATGCAGAGTAGCTAGGGATTGCTGCAGAGGTGAGAATCCCAAAAATAGCCAGCGCAATCATTAATTCAACTATTGAGAATCCTTTAGTGGTGCAAGGGTAAAATTTATTTTGATACATATTTATAATTTTTATCTAAATGACTCATTCTTAAATTGAACTAAGCCCAAAATTGGATTTATCACTAGGAAGAATTATTTTAACAGTAGACGTTAATCTTCAATTTTCCAAATAAACAGTAACTTAGGTTCCAATTAACCTTTATCAAAGCGCTTAACATCCCAAGCGATATAGGGAATATGATAAAATTCACTCCTATTCACATGATTTTCGTGTGCTTATATTTTTACAGTCAATGTTGGGTTTGAATATGCCAGTACAGTTAAAAACAAAAAAAACGATTACGTTAGTTTTTTTGATG
Organism: Methylophilaceae bacterium; assembly: GCA_034111445.1. Lineage (GTDB taxonomy): Bacteria > Pseudomonadota > Gammaproteobacteria > Burkholderiales > Methylophilaceae > Methylotenera. Next base: position 4,765 of record JAWUXH010000005.1, read on the forward strand.
ATCGCGTTTAGCGTGCTATCAGGATGTGGTACTAAAGGCCCACTTTATATCCCTGAGCAACAATACCCCCAAGAAAATGCTTAAACAATAGTGATTTAAGTATTAATTAATCTAACCAAATAGAAGTGAATTCAGTGAACTCTTTTACCTATAAAAACAATGCATTACATGCAGAAAATGTCAGTCTTTCAACCATTGCTTATCAGTTTGATACACCTTGTTATGTGTACTCAAAGTTGGCATTAACCAGTGCTTATGAAGCCTTTAGTGAGGGCTTTAAAGGGGCAGATCATTTAGTGTGTTTTGCGGTTAAAGCGAACCCAACTTTAGCGATTTTAAATCTCTTTGCTAAGTTAGGTGCGGGATTTGATATTGTTTCTGGCGGTGAGTTATCACGCGTATTAGCTGCGGGTGGAGACCCTAAAAAAATAGTTTTTTCAGGGGTTGGTAAAACGGCTGCTGAAATGGAGCAAGCATTAGAAGCGGGTATTTTTTGTTTCAATGTTGAATCTCTGAGCGAGTTACGACGGTTAAATCAAGTGGCTAGCAACATGGGTAAAGTGGCACCTGTTTCAATGCGGGTGAACCCAAATGTGGATGCAAAAACACATCCTTATATTTCAACTGGTTTGAAAAATAATAAATTTGGCGTGGCTTATGAAGATGCGTTAAGTATCTACAAAGAAGCTGCAGGTATGGAGAATATTGAAATTCATGGTGTGGATTGCCATATTGGCTCACAAATCACTGAAATATCACCGTTCTTAGATGCATTTGATCGTATTTTAGCTTTAGTTGATGGCTTGGCTGAACAGGATATTCAGATTCAACATATTGACCTTGGTGGTGGTATTGGCATTTGTTATGACGATGAAACGCCGATTGATTTTAATTTTTATGCAAAAGCGATGCGTGAAAAACTTGGCAGCCGTTCTGTTAAATTAGTGTTTGAGCCGGGTCGCGCATTAGTTGGCAATGCAGGTGTGTTATTAACGAAAGTGGAGTACTTAAAACACGCTGAGGCTAAAAATTTCGCTATTGTAAATGCAGCGATGAATGATTTAATGCGACCAGCACTATATGACGCTTATCACGATATCAAAATGGTTGAAAAGCGTGATGTGAGTGGCGAACAACATTCGTATGAAATTGTAGGCCCTGTTTGTGAAACAGGTGACTTTTTAGGCCATGATCGTCAATTACCGTTAGCAGAAGGCGACGTGTTGTCTGTGATGTCGGCTGGTGCTTACGCGATGAGCATGGCGAGTAATTATAATACGCGCCCGCGTGCGGCCGAAGTGATGGTAGACGGTGAAAATACCCACTTGATACGAGAGCGAGAAGTTGTTGCAGAATTGTATGCTTTAGAGAAATTACTACCATAATTAACCGATAAGTATGGAAACTTACTGTGTTTTTTCTTGCACAAGTGTGAGAGTGAGTGTAAATTCACATGTAAGAGAAATACAAACTCTTAAAATTATAAAAGGTTTTTCTTACAAAAAATGACGGGAGAAATACAATGAATAAATTAGTAATCGCGTTAATGGCAGTAATGATGTTAGGCGTAGCTGGTTGTGCAAGTCAGCAAGCCGCAATGAAAGATGCTGTTAAATCAGCAACAGCAACACCGGTAGCGAGTGGTTCACCACTTGATCCAGGTGATCCAAGTCCTTTACCTGATATTGCACCAGTTGACGAAGTTTCATACACGCCACTGCCAATGTAATAGTTGACTGCTTAGGCAGTTAGTTGAAGCATTAAAAAAGCGAGCTTAGTGCTCGCTTTTTTAATGTTTAATGCCTATATTTAATTAATCAAAAATAACCGTTTTGTTTGCATACAGCAAAATACGATTTTCAATATGCCAGCGTACGGCTTGCGATAATACGATGCGCTCTAAGTCTCTACCTTTTTGAATGAGGTGTTTAACTTGATCTCTATGCGAAATGCGTTTGATATCTTGCTCAATAATCGGGCCTTCATCTAAATCTTCAGTGACATAATGCGCAGTTGCACCAATCAATTTCACACCGCGCTCAAATGCTCGGTGGTAGGGTTTAGCACCAATAAAGGCTGGTAAGAATGAGTGGTGAATATTAATGATTTGTTGTGGGTAACGCGCCACAAAGTCTGGTGACAATATTTGCATGTAGCGGGCTAATACAATCAGATCAATATCGTGTTCATCAAATAAGGCGAATTGCTTGGCTTCTACTTCAGCTTTAGTGTCTTTAGTGACTGGTAGGTAATGAAAATCAATGCCGTAAAACTCAGCTAGTGCACGTGTACTTTCATGATTACTAATAATGAGTGGAATTTCGCAAACTAATTCACCATTTTTATGTCTATGTAATAGGTCTGCTAAACAATGATCATATTGCGATACCATAAGCGCAATTTTAATTGGCTTTCTTGAGCGTTTTAATTGCCACTGCATATCAAAGCGTTTAGCAATGTTTTCAAAAGCATCGCCGAATGCATCAGCGCTTAATGTAAAGTCATCAAGCTCCCACTCAATACGCATCAGAAATAAATCATTTTCTGCATCTTGATGTTGATCGGAATGCAAAACATTGGCGTTATGTTCATATAAAAATTCAGCAACGGTAGCACCAATCCCTTTACGGTCTGGGCAGGTAATTAATAGCGTTGCGGTGTTTCTAAGTGATGATTGTTCTGTTGCTGTGCTCATATAGTTTGAATGCTTTAAAAGGAAGCTTGCCCTAAAATCAAATAATTTAGGTATTATACGCTAGTCGAATTGTTATTGAATAAATTGAGCATATGGAAGAAACGAATACTACAAATGTTGTTTTAGCGAACCCACGTGGCTTTTGCGCGGGTGTTGACCGTGCAATTATTATTGTGGAAGAAGCCTTAAAAAAATTTGGTGCGCCTATTTATGTGCGTAATGAAGTGGTGCACAACAAATTTGTGGTTGAAGAGTTACGTGCAAAAGGCGCTATTTTCATTAAGCAGATTGACGAGATTCCAACCGGTAGTACGGTTATTTTTAGTGCGCATGGCGTGTCTAAAAAAGTAAAGGCAGAAGCAGAGGCTAGAGGCTTGAAAGCATTTGATGCGACTTGCCCATTAGTCACTAAAGTGCATATGGAAGTGATGAAGATGCGTCAGCAAAATATGGAAATCATTATGATTGGCCATAAGGGACACCCAGAAGTAGAAGGCACCATGGGGCAAACTAAAGACGGCATGTATTTAGTGGAAGAGCCAGAAGATGTTTTAACGTTACAGGTTAATGATGAGCAGAAGCTTGCCTATGTGACGCAAACCACTTTATCAATGGATGATGCGGCTAAAGTCATTGATGCATTAAAAGCGCGCTTTCCTGATATTCAAGCACCTAAGAGTGATGATATTTGTTATGCCACACAGAATAGACAAGATGCTGTGAAAATTATGGCAAAAGATTGTGATTTGGTGATTGTGGTTGGTTCGCCGAACAGTTCAAATTCGAACCGTTTGCGAGAAGTGGCTGAGAATCAGGGGGTTGAGGCTTATATGGTCGATAATGCTAGTTACCTAAAACCTGAATGGTTAACAGGCAAAAAACGCATTGGCGTTTCTGCAGGTGCTTCAGCGCCAGAAGTATTGGTAAAAGAAGTGATCGCTAAGTTGAATGACTTGGGTGCCAAAAAGGTTGAAGAGCTACACGGTGTAGTTGAAAGTGTCGTGTTCAAGTTACCTAAAGATTTAGTGGCCGCTGAAAAAACGGTTTAAGCAACATTAGACACGTGACTTATAAAACTCCGATTTCAGCGCTAGTGCTGATTTATACAACAGACTTAAAAGTGTTATTAATCGAGCGTGCAGATAAGCCTGGATTTTGGCAATCTGTGACTGGTAGTTTAGAGGCAGCAGAGCTACCTTACCAAACTGCTATTCGTGAAGTGAAAGAAGAAACAGGCTTGGATGCTTTGCAGTTTGACCTGCAAGACTGGAATGCTAGTAACGTTTACGAAATTTATCCGCATTGGCGTCACCGCTATGCGCCGTGTGTTTCAGAAAATACAGAGCACTTATTTGGCTTGCATCTACCTGAAGCAATGCCAGTGACCTTAGCACCAGATGAGCATATTAATTATGAGTGGGTTGATTGGCGTGAGGCGGCAAAGCGCGTTTTTTCATGGACAAATGTCGATGCACTTAAAAGATTAGGTGAAATGCATAGCTTAACGTTATAAAATGGTGGTTATCTTTAAGCCTTGCTGTACTTATAGGTTTAGTAATTGAAAGAAGGCGAATTTAAAATATGACACAAGTATCTCCAATTAAGTTTGAAAAATATCAATCTAGCAATGATGATGATTGCCAAGCCCGTATTTTGGCTGCCCGTGAAAAGCTGGGAGATCGACTCGTCATTTTAGGCCATCACTATCAACATGAAACTGTTTATCGCCATGCCGATTATTCAGGTGATTCGCTTAAATTAGCCAAGTATTGCGATAATTTAGATGCGGAATTTATTGTGTTTCTTGGCGTGCATTTTATGGCTGAAGTGGCTGATATTCTAAGCCGCCCTGAGCAAAAGGTGATTTTGCCAGATTTAGCCGCTGGTTGTTCAATGGCGGATATGGCTAACTTAGCAAAAGTGGAACGTAGCTACCGCGAGCTGAATAAAGTATTAGATTTTGATGAAGAAATTACACCGATTACTTACATTAACTCAGCCGCTGATTTGAAAGCCTTTTGTGGTGAACATGGCGGTATTGTTTGTACGAGTACCAATGCCCCTAATATTTTGGATTGGGCTTTTAAAAAGCGTGAAAAAGTATTCTTTTTCCCAGATCAAAACTTAGGTCGTTGGACCGGCCATAAAATGGGTATTCCATTGGAGCAAATGCCAATTTGGGATCCAGACCAACCATTAGGCGGTTTAACTGAACAGCAAATTAAAGATGCGAAAATCTTATTATGGAAAGGCCATTGTGCCGTGCATCAAATGTTCCGACTTCAAAATATTGAAGCTTTTAGAAAAGAGCATCCAGATGGTAATGTGATTTCACACCCTGAATCGCCATTTGAAGTGTGTTTGAATTCTGATTTTGTTGGTTCTACAGAATATATTCTTAATACCGTTAAGGCGGCAGAGCCGGATACAAAATGGTTGATTGGTACTGAGCTTAACTTAGTAAACCGCCTCGCGGATGAAATGAAGCCTGAAGGTAAGCATGTGCAGTTTATGAGTCATGTTGTGTGTGAGTGCTCGACGATGGCGCGTATTGACCCGCAACATTTGGCATGGTGTTTAGAAAACTTGGTTGACGGTAATGTTGTTAATCAAATTAAAGTCCCTAAGCATGAAGCTGAATTGGCTAAGTTAACGCTTGATCGTATGCTTGCTGCTTCTTAAGAGCTTTTAGTTTTACGTAGATTCAATGGCTTTGTATGTAACATGCAAAGCCATTTTTGTTTGAAAAGATGAGATCACCAATGACACAATGCCCACTTTGTTTACCGAGTCCACATCCAATTTTATGGGAGGATACGTTTGCGCGCGTTGTATTGATTAATGATGCAGATTATCCAGCCTATTGCCGTGTAGAGTTGATTGAACATATCAAAGAAATGACTGATTTGGTACCGGAAGATCGTTCACGGATGATGAAAGTTGTTTTTGCTGTTGAAACAGCCGTTAGGGAAGTGATTGTGCCTGATAAAGTAAACTTAGCCAGCTTAGGCAATCACACACCGCATATGCATTGGCATGTTGTCCCTAGGTTTAAGCACGATAAGCATTTTCCGAATAGTCATTGGGGAGAAGTGGTTAGAGGTAACACTTCGCAACCAGAAAGCGAAGCGACCTTAAAGCAGTTAGGCGAAAAGGTTGTAGTGTATGTTGATTGTGCTTTAAGCAGTTAATTTTACGTAATGACTAAACGCGTTACTACTTCATGATTGATTAAGTGTTTTTCGATGATTTCATCAATATCTGTTTCATCAACAAAGGTATACCAAATCGCTTCTGGGTAAACTACCATTAACGGGCCTTCACCACAGCGATCTAAGCAACCGGCACGATTAATGCGGACTTTGCGCCTTCACCATGCAAGTTTAAAGCTTTGACGCGTGATTTCATATGCGTGAAAGCGGCCTCAGCACCCCTGTCCATACAGCAATCTTTACCATTTTCACGTTGGTTTAAACAGAAAAAGACATGGTGCTTAAAGTGGTTTTCAGTCATCTTATTCTTCTTGGGTTTTTAAACCGGTTTCTTTAGTAAAGGTCCATGTACGGGTGATGCTCAAAATATCCGTTTCACTTCTGATGTTATCTGGGAACGCTTGATAGGGAGCACCTAGCTCCACAATGTGTTGTGCTGCGGCATCTAATACGCGGTGCCCTGAACTACGGTCTAGTTCAATCTTTTCAATGGTGCCATCTTTCTTAATCGACACGGTCATTTGCAACTTGCCATGCAAGTTTAATTTTTTGGCGGCTTCTGGGTAATTGTCATTACCAATGCCTTCAATCTTCTGACGCCATTTATCAACATATAATGCATAGCGGTACTCTTTTGCACGTGCACCAATAAACTTTCTTTTAGGCCGCTTCTGATATTCTTCTTGTTGTTTTGCAATGAGCGCTTCTAACTTACTCATCTCTAACATAGCCTTGTTAATCGCATCTTTTTCAGCTAGTTTTTTAGAGGCTTTTTTCTCTATTAATTTTTCAGTTTTATCACTTTTTTTAACTTTTTTAGAGTCTACTTTGAAATTAGACTTCATCTGAATCATCAATGATTCAGCTTTTTCCTCTAATTTTTTTAAGTGCTTAATGTCTTTTTTGGAGGTTTCTTTATTACGGGCATTACTATCTGTTTCGCTAACAGACTTGGCCTTTAAATTGGCACTAATCACCGTATTGTTTTTATTGGGTGCAGTGGCAGGCAGTGCCGATTTCATTTTTTTATCTTGATTGGTGTTGCCGCCTCGGTCTAAGTTAGCTTGCGCATAGGTGTCAGCATGTTTAGGTTTTGCATTGGTTTTAGTGTTAACCAACATGACCTCTAAAACAGGTAGGCGGTCTTTAAACTTTCTTAATTCAGGTTCAAAGTGAATACTTAAGAATACGAGATGAATGATGGCCGAAATGGCAATGCCAAGCTGCATTAACGATAAGTTGAATGGCAGCCTTGTTTTTTTGATGTCGGTTGGTTTAAATTGACTAGTGCGACGACGTGTTTGCACCTTACGCCTATCCTGTACCGTACTATTTCTTCTAGACGATTGACGAGGTTTATTGCTGTTGTGCGTTGATTGTGCCAATGGATTAACTGCCAACTTTGATCAATGATAGACCATCTATTATTTTTTGGTGAACACCACCAAAGCCACCATTACTCATGACTAATATTTGGTCGCCATTTTGCGCAACCTTGCAAATAGCACTCACCATTTGTGTCAAATCATCATGGACTTCCGTTTTATCACTGATAGGCGCTAATGCTTGGGTTGCGTCCCAACCTAAATTAGCGCCAAAACAGAATACCTTATCAGCCTGTAATAGGCTCTCTGGCAATGCATTTTTCATTACACCTAACTTCATTGTATTTGAGCGTGGCTCAAGCACCGCAATAATGCGTGCTTTACCGACTTTATGGCGCAGACCTGCAACCGTTGTGGTAATGGCCGTTGGGTGATGTGCGAAATCATCATAAACGGTAATGTTGTTAACCGTGCCTTTGACTTCCATGCGGCGCTTCACATTTTCAAATGCACTGAGTGCTTCAATACTGGTTTCAGGTGTTACGCCAGCATGCCTAGCGGCCGCAATACAAGCCAATGCATTCATACGGTTATGGTCGCCCATTAAATCCCATTCAACGCGCCCTAAGGGCTTGCCTGTTAACGTCACGTCAAAACTACCATCAGCTTTGACTTGCTCTATTTGCCAATCACCATCTGACCCGAAATATTCAACAGTTGACCAGCAACCCATCTCAAGCACGCGTGGTAAGTTTTCATTGGTGCCATTACTCACCACTAAACCCTGTTGTGGGACTGTTCTCACCAAATGGTGGAACTGCTTTTCAATGGCAGCCAAGTCTTGAAATATATCGGCATGGTCAAATTCAAGGTTGTTTAGAATCGCTGTTCTTGGGCGGTAGTGTACAAACTTAGAGCGCTTGTCGAAAAAAGCGGTATCGTATTCATCCGCTTCAATCACAAAGAAGGGT
>JAWUXH010000006.1:0-19924 GCA_034111445.1 Methylophilaceae bacterium
GTGGTAAAAACATTTTACCTTGGCCAAATAAGTCACCCACGACGTTCATACCATCCATGAGTGGGCCTTCAATCACGTGGATTGGTCTGCCGCCTGAGTTCGCTGCTGTTAAACGGGCTTCTTCAGTATCTTCAACAATAAACTCAGTAATGCCATGCACCATGGCATGCGCTAAGCGTTTTTCAACCGTTACTGGTTCTTCTGGTGTTCCGCGCCATGCTAGCTTATTGGTTTCTTCTTTTGCTTCACTGGCCGTCAGTGTGCCAGCCACGTCAATCATGCGTTCTGTTGGTGCCAATAGGTTGTCTGGATCAGTGATGCGGTTAAGCACGACATCCTCAACACATTCTTTTAGCACTGGGTCTAAATCATCGTAAACACCCATCATGCCAGCATTGACAATACCCATTGTCATGCCTGCTTGAATCGCATGGTATAAAAATACAGTATGAATGGCTTCACGTGCTGGGTTATTACCCCTGAAGCTGAAACTCACATTTGATACGCCGCCAGAAATTTTAGCGTGCGGTAGATTTTGTTTAATCCAGCGCGTGGCTTCAATAAAATCAACCGCGTAGTTATTATGTTCCTCAATACCCGTCGCAATGGCGAAAATGTTTGGGTCGAAAATAATGTCTTCAGGTGCAAAGTTAACGGTGTCAACCAGTAAGTCATAAGCGCGCTTACAAATTTCCGTTTTACGGGCAAAAGTATCGGCTTGGCCTTGCTCGTCAAACGCCATCACAATAATGGCAGCGCCGTAACGTTTACATAGCGTGGCTTGGCGAATAAATTCTGCTTCACCTTCTTTCATTGAGATTGAGTTAACAATCGCTTTACCTTGTACGCAACGTAAACCGGCTTCAATCACTTCCCATTTAGATGAGTCGATCATGATGGGTACACGAGCAATATCAGGCTCAGAAGCAATGAGGTTTAAAAAGTGCGTCATGGCATACACAGCATCTAACATGCCTTCATCCATGTTGATATCAATCACTTGCGCACCATTTTCAACTTGTTGGCGAGCAACGCTTAAGGCTTCTTCGTATTGCTCATTAATAATCATGCGCGCAAAGGCTTTTGAACCTGTTACGTTAGTTCGTTCACCGACGTTCACGAATAATGAGTCTTCATCGACCACAAATGGCTCTAAGCCAGAAAGCTTTAAGGTTGGCTCAATCGTTGGTAGTTGACGTGGTGTGATGTCTTTAATTTCGTTGTAAATCGCATTGATATGGTCTGGCGTGGTACCACAGCAACCACCAGCAATATTTAAGAAGCCACTATCAGCAAACTCTTTGACTAAGCTACCAGTGATGTCTGGTGTTTCATCAAAGCCAGTGTCGCTCATTGGGTTAGGCAAACCAGCATTTGGATAAATACAAATGAAGGTGTCTGCGATTTTTGAAATTTCTTCAACGTATGGACGCATCAATGTGGCACCAAGCGCACAGTTCAAACCAACCGTCACTGGTTTTGCATGACGAATCGAGTTCCAGAAGGCGGTTACCGTTTGACCTGAAAGAATACGACCTGAAGCATCTGTTACCGTACCCGAGATCATAATTGGAAATTTAGTGTTGGTTTCTTCAAAGTATTGGTCAATGGCAAATAAGGCGGCTTTACAATTTAGTGTATCGAAAATTGTTTCGACCAATAGAATATCTGCACCACCTTCAACCAAGGCGCGTGTTTGCGCTAAGTAAGCGGTCACTAGCGTTTCAAACGTGATGTTTCTTGCACTTGGGTCATTTACGTCTGGTGAAATGCTGGCTGTTTTTGGTGTTGGGCCTAATGTGCCCGCCACAAAGCGCGGTTTATCTGGTGTGCTGTATTTAAGACAAGCTTCTTTGGCTAACCGCGCAGCTTCCACATTCATTTCATAGGCAAGGTGTTCCATGTGGTAATCACCTTGTGCAACAGTGGTTGCACCAAAGGTGTTGGTTTCAACAATGTCGGCCCCAGCGGCTAAATATTGCTCATGAATTTCAGAAATAATGTGCGGTTGCGTGAGTTGTAATAGCTCGTTATTGCCTTTTACAAATAACTCACGCTCACCTTCAGGCGCTTTAAAATCTGCGAAGCGTTCGCCGCGATAATCCGCTTCTGTTAACTTGTAGCGTTGAATCATCGTACCCGTCGCGCCATCTAAAATCATGATGCGATTTTTGAGTAACTCACGTAATTGTTTTTCGGTGTCAGAAATGTTCTGAAGAGCTTTGTTAGTGGACATGATTAAGCGTTTGATTTTGAACGAATAGTAAAGGGGCGATTTTAACACGTTAGCGTTATGGTCGCGATTAGTTTAAACAGTAGTAATGTTAAATAATAACTGATCATTCAACTATTGAATGTAATCAGTTAAACTTGCTTAGTTAATCGAATAACCATTTTAAATGAAGGTAAAAGTGCATGATATCGGGTTTGGTTCAGTTGTTTTTATGGCAAGCATTGGGTGAGTTGGCTTCAAAGTTTTTATTGCCCAGTATTCCAGGGCCAGTATTAGGCTTGGTGTTATTGGTGGCTTTTTTGTTTATTAAAGGTGATGTTAATCAACCATTAGGCGAAGTGGCTGATAGTTTTAGGCAGCATTTGGGTTTGTTGTTTGTGCCAGCTTCAGTCGGCGTTATTTTGTATTTACCTGAACTCAAAGCACATGCGCTTTCAGTTAGCTTGGCATTAGTGATCAGCGTTATATTGGCGATTGGCGTAACGGCCGTTGTACTCAAAACATTCTGGTTTATTTCAGTCAAAAGGAAGAAATCATAATGACGCAACGTATACCAATTTCAGATATTTGGGTTTACCTTTCGGGTGATCCTTTATTCGCATTAGTCATCACATTAGCCAGCTATCAATTAGGCTACCTGATTTATGTCAAAGCAAATCGACATCCTTTAGCCAACCCTGTTTTAATTTCAGTCGTCGTGACTAGTTTTACGATTCATCTTTTAGATATGCCGTATGCAAAATATTTTGAAGGTGCGCAATTTATCCACTTTTTGTTAGGTACGGCAACGGTGGCTTTGGCTATTCCTATTTATCATGGCTTTAAAACAATGGGTCGTAAAATTTTTCCGATTATCTTTGCAATGGTGGTCGGTAGTGTTGCGTCTATTGCGAGTGCCGTTGCGATTACCACTTGGATGGGGGCTGGCGATAATATTATTGGTAGTATGTATGCTAAGTCAGTCACCGCACCGATTGCAATGGGCATTGCGGAGCGTATTAGCGTTTCACCCACATTAACTGCTGTATTTACCGTTATTACTGGTGTGCTTGGTGCGATTATTGCACCTTATATTTTAGATGCCCTGAATATCCAACGTTGGTGGATGCGTGGCACTGCGATTGGTGTGGGTGCACATGGTTTAGGCATTACCCGTGCATTCAGTGTCAACCAAGAAGCTGGCATTTATGCCAGTATGGCCATGGGATTAAATGGTGTGATTAGTGCCATTGCACTGCCTTTAGTACTGAATTATATACGCGTTCATTTAGGTTGATCGTCATTGGCGCGTATCAATTAAAGGCTAGCGTCTTTTACTCGTCGTTAGCGCGACTAAGCGTGAAACAATTAATGCCATATACATTAAACCAACAAACATATGGAAGGTGACAATCACTCTTGCAACTGGGTGTGTCACCATAATGTCGCCATAACCGGTGCCAGATAAGATTGAAAAACTAAAAAAAATTAGCTCAACCCAAGTGCGAGCACCATCTGGGTTAATGGTGCCAGTAATGCTGCCTGGGTAAATTTGCTGGCACACTGAATAAGCTAATGCAAACCCCCACGCTAATACAGTAAAAGTCGTTGCGGCAGAAATTAACTCATCACGCGTTAAAATATAATCATTAAACATATACATCACTAAGCCCGCAGCCGTATAAAAAAACATGATGCTTTCAAATATTTGTGCCCATAGTAAATAAGTGTCACTGCCGATCAATACATAAAGGCAAGTGAGCGTGATTGATGGAATGGCTAATGTCCAAGCAATCCATGTAAGCGCTGGGCTTTTATTCACCACACCAACAGCCATTGATAATGCGGCTACGTTAAAGCAAAGAAATATGGCCTGACTAAATTCTGTGGCTTGTAATAGCGGGTGTAATGCAATACTGATTAACTGTAAGGCTAATAAGTAGGTTGAAGGGTTATTGTTAATATTGGCAATGATTTTTTGCATAGCGTGATTGTATCTGAAAATTAATTTACGTCATTTCTGCGATATTGAATGGCTTCTGCAATATGTTCAGGGGCAATATCAGTTGCTTTGGCTAAGTCAGCAATGGTGCGTGCCACTTTTAATATACGGTGGTAAGCGCGGGCGGATAAGTTTAAGCGACTAATCGCTTGTTTTAATAGTTGCTGTCCAGCATCGTTAGTAGTGCATAAGGTTTCAATTTCCTTAGTGCCTAATAAATGGTTTGGTTTTTGTTGGCGTTTTAATTGAATGTTACGTGCAGTTTCAACACGTGTACGTATTGCTTCTGAACCTTCACTTTCACTCGCGTTTGTTAATTCATCTTCATTTAAGGCTGGCACCTCGATGTGTAAATCGATGCGGTCTAAGAGTGGACCTGATATTTTTGACTTGTAACGCGACACTTGGTCTGGTGTACAACGGCACTTATTATTGTGGTGCCCTAAATAACCACAAGGGCAAGGGTTCATGGCTGCGACCAGTTGAAAGTTGGCTGGAAAGTCTGCTTGGCGCGCTGCACGTGAAATGGTGATGCGACCCGTTTCTAGTGGCTCACGTAATACCTCTAATACCTTGCGGTCAAATTCTGGTAGCTCATCTAAAAACAGAACGCCATGATGCGCTAAGCTAATTTCACCCGGTCTTGGAATGCTACCACCGCCTACTAATGCCACACCAGAAGCCGTATGATGCGGTTGTCTGTAGGGTCTACGTTGCCAATTTTCTGTTTTAAAACCGCCATTGAGTGACTGAATGGCCGCTGAGGCTAACGCTTCAGCCTCACTCATCTTAGGTAAAATGCCAACAAAGCGGCTAGCCAGCATGCTTTTGCCTGTGCCAGGAGGCCCACTCATTAATATACTATGGCCACCAGCCGCCGCCACTTCTAGTGCGCGCTTAGACATGCTTTGTGCTTTTACATCACTAAAGTCAGCATAACTGATTGTATTGTCGGTTTGGTCTTTTTGTTTAAGTGGTGTTAATAATGTTTGGCCACTTAAATGTGCACAGACTGCTAGTAGTGAATCTGCTGGGTATATGTCAGCTTCTTGGACTAATGCTGCCTCAGCTGCGCTAGCGGTCGGTAGAATAAAGCCGCGCTTCTTGGCGCCTTCTGTTTCTTTTCGCGCTTGCATCATGCTGGATGTCATGGCTAATGCGCCATGAATAGGGCGTAGCGCACCGGTTAAAGCCAGTTCGCCAGCAAACTCATAATCATCAAGTTCTTTTTTTGGAATTTGACCAGAGGCTGCCAATATACCTAATGCAATCGGTAAGTCGTAGCGGCCACTTTCTTTTGGTAAGTCCGCTGGCGCTAGATTAACGGTAATGCGGCGGGCAGGGAAGTCGTATTGTGATGTTTGCAATGCGGCACGGACGCGGTCTTTACTTTCTTTCACTTCCGTTTCGGGCAATCCAACAATCGTAAAGCTTGGCAAGCCATTGGCCAAATGGACTTCCACGACCACTTCTGGTGCTTGCATGCCATTCAATGCACGACTGTGTAACACGGCTAAACTCATCAGAAAGCGTTACCTAACAGTATAAAGTATCAATAGTACTACTCATTTGTCTCGAGTAATGCTTCGAGCTGGGCTAGTTTTTCCTCAAGTGCAGTGAGTTTGGCTTGTGTATTGCGTAAGACTTCTGTTTGCACATCAAACTCTTCTCTTGTCACAAGCTCCATTTTGGTGAGAGTGCCCTTAAATAGTGCATGCATATTCTTATTCGCGTCAGATAATGGTGAATCCTTTGTTAACTCTTTGATTTTACTAGATAAAGTATTTAATGCATCTAAATTTTTCATGAAAGTCCCCTTAATGAATAGCGCTATTTTAACAGCTTTTATTACCGTTTTATGAAATGCCTAATCTTGTAATAAAACGGTAACTTAATGATTTTTAATAACTTTTTAAGTTGGCACGCCTATTGCTTCTATCAACACAGTCTCAATAGACTTTTATTTACATAACTATATGGAGTTTAGCATTATGCGTAAATCACTATTATTAACGGCGGTAATCGGTGTACTTACATTACCAGCAATTTCACAAGCAGAAGAAGCACCTGCATCTGACTGGTCATTCAGTTCAAACGTAGCGTACACATCAGATTACTATGTACGTGGTCTTTCACAAAATTTCCATAAACCAGCTTTGCAAGGTGGTTTTGATATTGAGCATAGCAGTGGTTTCTATGTTGGTACTTGGGCTTCTAACGTTTCTCCAAACACATTCCCTGACGCTTCATTAGAAATTGACATTTATGCTGGTTACGGCGGTGAATTCGGTGAGTCTGGTGTTGGTTATTCTGTTGGTTTAATCGGCTATACATATCCAGGTGGTAACTGGGGTGATTGTGGTAATGGTGCAGTGACAGGTGGCGGTTGTTCAAATGGCGCTGGTACAGCAGCTGCTGATGATAGCTCATGGAACACTTATGAGGCTAACTTCGGTATATCATACAGCTACTTTAGCGCACAAATTTCAACAACATTAGGTAACTGGTTTGGTGTTGATGAAGACACTGGTTATGATGATGACTCTAAATTTTCAACATACGTTGAACTAAATGCTGAATATCCATTTGGTGATGGTTGGTCTTTAATTGGTCACGTTGGTCACTTAGATGTTAAAGCAGAGATTGATCCTCGTAATACAGCATACCTTGCTGGTGGTGGATACAATGGTGAAGCAGATCTAGATTACACAGATTATAAAGTGGCTATTGCTAAATCATTCTCTCTTGCTGGTTCAGAAGGCTGGGCTGCAGAGTTAGCTTATGTTGGTGCAAACGATTCAGGTTACTGGCAAGCTGATGGTTGGGGTGGTTCAAGCTTCAACGGTAGAACTGAAACAGCTGATTTAACTGATGATCGTTTCACATTCACAGTTAGCCGTTCATTCTAAGAAATTCATTGCAATAAAAAGACGACGGGGTAGTGATTATCCCGTCTAATAATAAATCAACATGTAGGGGGCAAGCATGAAATTTGTAACCGCAATTATCAAGCCATTTAAGCTTGACGAAGTACGTGAAGCATTGTCCGCCATCGGCGTGCAAGGCATTACAGTAACAGAGGTAAAAGGCTTCGGTCGTCAAAAGGGTCACACTGAGCTGTATCGTGGTGCTGAATATGTAGTCGACTTTTTACCTAAAGTGAAATTGGAAGTTGCTATTAAAGATGAGTTGTTAGAGCAAGTTGTTGACGCGATTGAAAAATCAGCAGCGACTGGCAAAATCGGCGATGGCAAAATCTTTATTTATAACTTAGAAGAAGCATATCGCATTCGTACCGGTGAAACCGGTGTTGAAGCGCTATAAGGAGATTAAAATGAAAAAGATACAATCCTTACTCGCTTTAGTCACAACATTAGGTGTGAGTAGCGTAAGTAATGCAGAAGAAGCCGTAGCTGTTGTTGAAACAGTGGCTAAAGGCGATACAACTTGGATGATGGTTGCAACGGTATTAGTGATGTTAATGGTACCTGGTTTAGCTATTTTTTATGGTGGTTTAGTCCGTGCAAAAAACATGTTGTCTGTATTGATGCAAGTGTTAGTTGTTTTCTCACTGGTTTCAATTTTATGGGCAGTTTACGGTTATAGCTTAGCATTTGGTAGTGGTGAAGGCTTAATCATTGGTGACTTAGGTAAGTTGTTCTTGAAAGGTGTAACGCCTGATTCATTAGCAGCGACATTTACTGAAGGTGTGATGATTCCAGAAATGATCTTTATCGCATTCCAATGTACTTTTGCTGGTTTAACTTGTGCACTGATTGTTGGTTCATTCGCAGAGCGTATTAAATTTAGCGCTGTGTTAATTTTCTCAGCTATCTGGTTCACAATTAGCTATATCCCTATCGCACATATGGTGTGGGGTGCTGGCGGTTACATCTTAGATGCTGGTGCATTAGACTTTGCTGGTGGTACTGTTGTACATATCAACGCTGCTGTTGCTGGTTTAGTAGGTGCATACATGGTTGGTAAACGTATTGGTTACGGTAAAGAGGCATTAACACCTCATAACTTACCATTAACAATGCTTGGTGCTGCAATGCTTTGGATTGGTTGGTTCGGCTTTAACGCTGGTTCAAACCTTGAAGCAACGGGCGGTGCTGGTCTTGCATTCATCAACACACTATTAGCAACGGCTGCTGCGGTATTAGCTTGGTCACTTGCTGAAGCAATGTCACGTGGTAAAGCGTCAATGCTTGGTGCTGCTTCTGGTGCGGTTGCTGGTTTAGTTGCCATTACACCTGCTTGTGGTTCAGTGGGTCCTATGGGTGCGATCATCGTTGGCTTAGCTGGCGGCTTCTTCTCACTATGGGGTGTAACAGGTCTTAAGAAAATCCTTGGTGCTGATGATTCATTAGATGTATTTGGTATTCACGGTGTTGGCGGTATTGTTGGTGCTTTACTAACAGGTGTGTTTACTGCGCCTAGCTTAGGTGGTATCGGTGGTGCTGACTTTGACATCATGTCTCAAGTGATGATTCAAGGTGAAGGCATTATTATCACAATCGTATGGTCAGCTGTAGCCGCATTTATCGCATTCAAAATTGCAGATATCATTGTTGGTCTACGTGTATCAGAAGATGCAGAACGTGAAGGTTTAGATACAACTTCACACGGAGAACGTGCTTACACTATGTAATCTATAGTTAGTAGTTCATCATAGAAAGGCGGGTTTTATAACCCGCCTTTTTTGTGTAAGCTAATTAAATTAACAATCGGTAAGAAATTAATAGTTATGTTACATTTATGCGCTATCATTCAAATATTGTTTTATTAAAAAGTCAATATGGCAAAAAATACCAAACAAATACCATTCAAGCGCGTTGCGCAATTACTCACATTAGAGCGTAGCGATATATGGCTATTAGTACTGTTGACGGTTGGTTACGGTTTGCTTAATATCGCAACACCGGTCGCAGTGCAAACACTAGTGAACCTAGTCACAATGGGCGGTGTATTGCAGCCCTTGTTTGTTGTCGCAATTATATTATTAGTCATGTTGCTGTTATCTGGTGCGATGTATTTAATGGCAGCCTACTTGGTTGAGGTTATTCAACAACGTTTGTTTGTACGATCTGCTTTGAACATTGCACAAAATGCGCAAGGCGTTGAGTTGTCGGTTTATGATCAAAACAACCCTGTCGAGTTGATGAATCGATTTTTAGATATTACAACCGTACAAAAATCAGCTTCTACCTTACTGACCATCGGTCTCACAGCATTATTACAAGGTGTGATCGGCAGTATCATCCTCATGTTTTACAGCCCTTACTTTGCCATTATCGTTTTACTCATTTTTGTTTGTTTGAGTATTATCGTATTAGTGATTGGCAAAACAGCTGAAGAAACCGCCATACAAGAATCAAAAGCAAAATTTGAAATGGTAGCTTGGTTAGAAAGTATTGTCAGAAATGTCAGCTTATCTAAGTTCTTTTTTGCTAAAGACCGCATCCTAACGCAAACGGATTTAATTGCTTCGCAATATGTTGAAAAGCGCCAAAAACACTTCAAAATTATTCTTAAGCAGCACATTAGCGTATTAACGTTGTATGCCGTGATGGGTACAGCGATGTTAGTGTTAGGTGGAGTATTGGTGCTTGAGGGTGAGATTAATTTAGGCCAATTCGTAGCAGCAGAGTTGATTATCTTTGGTGTTCTATCATCATTCGTACTGTTTATTACTAAGCTTGAATACTATTACGACCTGTTAGCTGCGCTAGATAAACTCGGTGTTTTAGATGATTTACCGCAAGAAACGTCTGGTGACTATCACCCTTATAATAATCAATATGATCAATTAAAAGTTCAGCAATTAAACTTTACATACAGCCCTAAAAAAAAGGTGATCGACAACTTAAGCTTTACGGTTAACCGCGGCCAAAGCCTTGCTGTGATTGGGGACTCTGGTGATGGTAAAACAACGCTGATAGAACTAATTGTTGGCTTGCGGCATGCTGATGCCGGCTATATTAATTATGATGGCATTGATATCAAACATGTTGATTTAACCCACCTTAGAAATCGAATTGGCTTAGCTAACCATACGGAAATTATTCAAGGCACTATTATTGATAATATTCGAATGGGTCGCGATGATATTTCAATTGAAAATGTGAATACGATTCTTGGTGGGCTAGGTATTTTAGATGATGTCATTATGTTACCAAATGGGGTGTTAACGCCTATTACTGAGTTAGGTGAGCCACTATCAACGACGCAACAACAACGATTAATGTTGGCGCGTGCCATGATTGGCGAGCCAGAAATTATCATCATCGACCGACTATTAGATACGCTTAAGCAAGATGAATTTAGTGCGGTGTTATCCATGATTAAAACATTGCAACAAAAAAGCATTGTGATTGTTACTACGCGTTATGAACACATTGCTAATCAGTTTGATTTGCAAGTACAACTTGATATGCCGCAATTAGATGGTTCGGAGGTGAAATCATGAGTGCACTTGATTTAGTGAAAACACCAGTATTCGTTAAACGGTTTGTGAAAAGAATCGGCTATATTTTCTTTATATTCCCAATTCTCGCATTGTTTTTACCATGGCAACAAAATGTGACTGCTTTAGGGCAGGTAACGGCATTCTCACCATCGGAGCGAGTACAAACCATTGATGCACCAGTCAGTGGTGTGATCAATAAATGGTATGTGCAAGAAGGTTCAAAAGTAAAAGAAGGTGAATTGTTACTAGAAATTAGTGATACCGACCCTAATTTTAAACAACGCTTAACGTCTCAACGCAATAACCAAGAAACAAAATTAAGCGCAAAACAAGATGAACTGAAGTCTTATCAATTGCAATTGCAAAGCTTAATTGCTGCTAGGGATGCGAAAATTGCTGCCGCCCAATTTAAACGCGATGTGGCTAAGCAAAAAATACGGGCCAGTGCTGAGGCTGTTTCATCGGCTGTTGCGACGGTCGATGCTGCCAAAGCACAAGTCACAAGGTTACAGCGATTATTTAAAGATGGTTTAGTTTCTAAACGCGATGTTGAAGTGGCTGAGCGTGATTATATTATTGGTAAGCGCAATTTCAATAGTGCTAAAGCGCAGTTGTCCTCAGCCAAAGCGGAGGCGCAATCAGCTAATGCCGATATCACGCAAATTCAGTCAGATACCCAAGCCTATTTGTCCTCAACGCAAGCGGGTATTAATAAAATTGAAGGCGAGTTGGCAGACACTCGTAATAGTTTAACCAGTGCTGAAATTAGTTTATCTCGCCAAAATATGCAGCGCATATTGGCACCACGGGCAGGCACTATTTTTAGATTGCCAGTCAACTCACAATCGCAAATTATTAAGCAGGGCGACCAGTTATTAGTGATTGTGCCAGATACGGCCAAACGTTCAGTTGAGTTATGGGTTGATGGCCGTGATGCGCCACTGATTTCTAAAGGCACTGAAGTGAGATTAGAGTTTGAAGGTTGGCCCGCTATTCAAGTGCCAGGTTGGGCCGATGTTGGCGTTGGTACATTTGTCGGTGAAATTGCATTTGTTGATCCAACAGATAATGGTTCTGGCCTATTTAGAGTCATGGTGTTGCCAAGTGGGGATAGCCATACATGGCCGGCAGGACAATTTTTAAGGCAGGGCGTGAGTGCTAAAGGTTGGTTATTGCTAGACGAAGTTTCAATTGGTTATGAATTATGGCGCTTGCTGAATGGTTTTCCGCCAAGAATACCGCACCCGTTAACTAGTGCTGGGGGTAAGTAACTTGTTAAAGCGCCCTTATAAACCTTCAATTTTGTTGTATGCAGTGTTATCTGCTACTCCCTTTAATCAATGTGCTTTTGCAAATGATAATAGTGTTAACCAATCAGAAAGCCGCTTAAGTAAGGAGCGCTTACTAGACTTGCCTAATGTATCGATTAGTCAGCCTAAAAGCTTGCAAGAAGCGATTGATGCACAAAAAAAACAAACAAAAGCACAGAAATTATTAAAGATAGATATTAAAAAATCCATTGAGCAATTTGATCACCCAGATACGCATGAAGCTAGCCAAAAATTATTAGGAGTACATGGGCATGAGCTAACCATCGACCAAGTAAGGCAGCAAGCGCTAGAAAATAACCTTTCCATTAAAGTGGCACAAGTTGACCCTACTATTGCTAATACATTGGTAAGGCAAGAAGAAGCTAAGTTTGATAAAGTAATTTTTGCTTATGCTAAATATAATAATGTTGATTTACCAAAGTATTCAAATGATAACGTTTCATTAAAGTCGACAGACGCAGGTTTAAATAATCAAGCGGTTAAGTTAGATACATTAGCCCAAGATACGAATAAGTTAGACTTTGAAGCTGGTATTAAGATCCCACTTAGAACCGGCGGTACTGTTACGTTAAGCTCACCTTTATCACGCAAGAAAACGGATGGTAACTTTGATAGTTTGGAATACCGAAGTGCTTTAAAGTTTTCGTTTAGTCAGCCGCTATTACGCAATGCTGGGCGCGATGCTAACGAAGCGAGTATTCGGATTGCATCCATTGGCCAGCAAGATGCCAAACTAAAAACACGCTTACAAACGATAAGAGTGCTTGCCATGATTGATAAGGCCTACTGGGCGCTATATCAAGCTTGGGGTGTGTTAGAAGTGCGTCGATTGCAGCACGAGTATGCCACTCAAAATTTGATGATGGTGAAGCGCCGCGTGCAAGAAGGCTTAACGGCAAGAGTCGAGATTAATCGTTCTGAAATTGGTGTGGCAGATCGTATGGAAGGGCTCATCATCGCGCAAACTAATGTGAAGCTTGCGCAGCGACAATTGCAATTTTTACTCAATGATATTAGTGATGAAGATAATCCAGATTACTACATGGTGCCATCAACAGACCCTACATTGGTTAAATATGACTTTGATCGAAAAAAACTATTTAACGATGCATTAGATAGCCGCATTGAGTTATTACAACAAGAGCTGAAACTAACGGCCGATTTGCAAAAGATTGGTTATTTAGAAAACCAAACGTTGCCACTATTTAGTTTAGATTATCAATACGGTGCACTATCGAACACGCAGTCCCGCTTTAATAATAGTTATGACCATGTGTTAAATGGCCAATTTAGTGATTGGTCTGTTGGCTTAAAGTTTGAAATGCCATTAACGAATGAGGCCAGAAAGTCTCGTTTAGATAGGGCGGTGCAAACAAGAATGCAGCGTTTAACAACAAAACGCTTACAGACCTTAACGGTTAAACGGGAAATTTATGATGCGCTCGATAAGGTTGACCAAAACTGGCAGCGCATTTTATTCGCACGCCAACAGGTGTTGATTGCAGGCATTAATTACGAGGCGGAGTTAAAGCAATTTAATGAAGGTATCCGTACCATGACCGAGGTGTTAGAGACATTGACACGCTTAGGTGACGCGCAAATCAAAGAAATTAAATCTATTAGTGATTACCAAGTAGCCTTGGTCGATACAGCCTATGCAACAGGGACGCTTTTGGGATATGGTAATTTTGAACTGCAGTAGTGATTGATTACTTTACGTTTTTTCTCTGTGGGATTTTAACCGGAGGGTAAAGTCGTATTGGGCGTTTCACTGGATTGAGCTTAATCGGTTCTTTTACTGGGTTCAGTGAAATGATCTCTAATTCTTTTCTTAATGAATTGAGTGTTTCACGCCCCAATAGCGATAACCAGAAAAAGTAAGTTGTTTTGATGATTAGTTTTAACTCACTAATATTTTTTGTTTTTTTAAATTTATTGAGTAGGTTCTGACACTGCTCCCAATAGCCTTCTTCTTCTAGTTCTGAATGGTCAATTTTGAACTCAAAAGAAATTTGTGGGTAGTATTTAATGTGCTGGTTTACAGCTTTGTCATTGCTGTAAAAAATAAAATGATGGAACGTTTCATCATCAATTAATTTAAAAAGCTCACCGTAACATTTTCGTGGAAAGTTTTTTAAATCTTCAATAATAAATACTTTTTTATTATCTTCTGCAGTATGTTTTCTTAATAACATCCTGAGTACTGTAAGTGATCTCTCACCAGGTTGCATTGTTTTAATCTTAGGCTCTTTGTTGAAATTCACCGCAAGTAGGCTTGCTCCTACTTCTTTTGCTAGCGCATTAGCAATAATCGTCTTTGGTTCCCAAATGTTGCCTGTAAACACCATGTTAGGCAGGGTATTTTGCGCTAGCGATTTTGCAAATTGCTTAGATAAGTACTGCGGCAATACGCAGTCTTCAAGATCTAAATCAATATACTTGTTGCGTATTGCTAAGTTGGTTTCAATTGCCATGACTAATCTGAAATTCTTTTTATATGCTTAAGCGTTATTTAAAATTCGTTTAAGGGCTTCATTGGCGTTAAGCTCAATTTTATAATTGAATTTAAGGAGTTCTAGTTCTTTATAAAGTGCTTCGATAACAGCTTTATCGGTGTCCGCCTCTAAGGTGATGCTAATAGCAGGCTTTTGAACAGTAGGACTAGCGGCGCTATCTGGTTGACTTGCATTTTTAAGAGACTTAACTTCTCGTCCGATCATCTTGATGTTAATCGCACCATTTTCAATGGCTTGGTCAAAAAGGTCAGAATCTAATTGTGTAATCTCATAGAGTGTCGTCCAGCTGTTAGGTAGGCGATCAATATAAGGCTTGAATCGTTCAGCACTTTCACCAATACGGACAAACGTTTTAATCGTAGGGTCGTTTGCGCCCTTGGTATAGCCAATGGTTGTGCATAGCGCATTAAACAATTTATTCTTATTATTTTTTTCTTTTTGTTTAAATTCAACCTTAGCTCTGTTGAGTAGTTCGCACATCGCAATTGTATTTTCAGTACTTGCTTTCGCAAAACTTAAAAATTGTTGTGAGTACTTTTGTACTTCAGGCGTTAAGTCGCTTTCAACAACCGTAAGGTTGGTAGTCGTTCGATTGCTTTTAATAATATTGTCTATGTATGTTGCCATGGTAGGATCAAATTTAGAATTAGTGATAATGTAATTATTAATGGAGGCTTTGTAAAGTATTTAGTTGAAGAAAGCGGTTAATACGACTTAATTTAATAATTGGTTGATTCTAAAAGATTTTTCTATCTTGATGCATGCAGAATACTTTTATCTATTTATCTAAGCTACCGTTTAGGTTGCAAGTCAAACGCAATACACACTCGATTATCATTCGCAGTAAAGGGAATGGTGCGGTGAAACAATGATGATGGAAATAACACGATCTCGCCTACTTTTGGCAAAATGTTGGCTGTTGGAAAATCTGATTGTTTTTTTGAAGGTTGAATCGGGTAATCGTCGCCATGTGTGCCGTACTCAAAAGCACCTTCATCCCCGTTTACTTCAGGCATGGCTAAATAAACAGCGCCGCTGATCCAGCCAATTTCATGAATGTGCGGACTTAAATGACCACCTTGTTGCATTTTTACAAACCATGAGCTGGTGAATTCAAGCGCTTCTGGGAAAGATTTAATCAACTCGCAATCTGCATTGCCGAACGTTTCTTTGTAGTTTTGAAATTCTTTTAATACAAGCGCCGCGAGTGTTTGAAATGATGCTTCTGGGCGTTTAAATAAATTCCCTGCTGATTGTTTACCGTAGTGCAGCATCCCTTGTACGCGTTCTGCAATGTCAGTACTTTTAATGTCTGTTAGTAAGTCCGTTAGTAATTGGCTATTAGGTTCGACTAAGGCTGGAATACTATTTTGATACACATAATCTAGGCCATTTTTACAATAGTTGTAATGGATGGTTTCATCAAAATTAATGGCGTAGTGAGTGGCTAATGTAGCAATGAATGGTGAAGTATGCGCTGATGATGTAGCAATTTGATCAAGCTGCGTTTTAAACGCATCAAAGCGTTTAGCTTTGTAGTAGCAATACAGGCTGCGTGCTTCCCAATCATCTAGCTGAGATTTTTGGAAGTAACTCACTGCCTCATCGTATTTTTTGGCTAGGTATAAAAACTCGCCCATGTTGTAGTTAGAATTTGGGTGGTCAGGGTTGCGTGAGAGCGCCTCTTGGTAATGTTTAACAGCCGCATCCATATCGCCATGGTCGCGGTATGTTTCACCTAAGTTGTTATAAGCATCGGTGTAGTTCGGGAATAGTGATATCGCTTTTTTATAACTCGAAATGGCAGCAGGTAAATGCCCTTTGTCGCGTAATGCCGTCCCTAAATTAAAGTGACCGCGCGCATCATTAGGGTTGATTTTTAGGCCTGTTTGATAGCTTTTGATTGCGTCATCAAGTAGGCCTTGTCCTTGTAGTACTGTGCCTAAGTTACCATGCGCTTCAAAAAAGTTAGGGTTCATTTTAATCGCTTGTTGATAGGCTGTTATTGCAGCGTTTAGTTGATTAGTATTGGTTAACGCAATCCCTAAGTTAAATTGCAACTCAGGCATTTTTGGGTTGAGCGCTATTGCATGCTGATAACTAATCGCAGACTGGCCGAACTTCTCTTGACCGTCACATGCTAAAGCCAATATATGATGTAACATAAAAGTTTGCGGGTGCTTACTAATTAAGTTGATCGCCGTTATTTCAGCAGCGGCTAAATTGCCAGTATTTAATAATTGAATTAATTGTTGGGTTTCTTGCTGCGTAGGTTGTGATGGTTTTGCCATAAAAATATCGTTAATTGTTTTATTGTTATCTTTTATTTTATATCAGAGTTGTGATCTAGTCTTGCTGCGAGTTTTTTCAATAAATGGATGGCGACCTTTGGATTGTCGCTGAGCATTGCATCAATATTTTCCGCGTGTATTTCAATAATTTCAGCTTGTTGAGAGGCAACGATGGCTTTCGAAGTGGTTGGTTGCTCCGTGAGGCTGGCTGTTTCCCCAAAGTATTGATCTTTAATAATTGTGCGAATAACGTTGCCCTCTTTTTGAAGATGTACAACGCCAGAGACTAAAAAGTATAAAGTACGGTCAGTATTACCTACTTCAAAAATCGTTTCATTTTTATCTAATGTTAAGCCATAGCGTTGCATTAAGGCCTTAATGTAATTCGATTTATCGGGTACATCATCAAACAAGCCTTTTAAAAGCAGTGCATCTTGCTTTCTCAAGGTCGAGATCAAAACTGAACCTAGTAGAAAGACAGCAAAATTCAAATATAACCAAGTGATGGAAACAAACATATTTTTCATGCTGCCAAAAATCGCACCAAAATTTTGATTAATGGTTAAAAATAGGGCGAAGGCAGGGCGCATCAATAGCCAAAGTAACGCCGTGAGTAATGCGCCGATCATAATATGGCGCATTAACACGCGCACAGGAAAAAACATTTTATAAAAGAGCGCGATCAGCAGTGTTGTAATGACTAATGTAATGGCGCCGCCAATATAAGTTAATGTCGCTTCTGGTACGACATCACCTAACAGACGCACAATTTCTTCAACCACAAAGCCAGCAGCAGTGAATGAGAAGAATAATAATAAAATACCAAGGACCGAAAGAATGTCTTTCAATTTACCTTTAAAAAAAGAGGGTTGTTCCGTCGTAGATGAAATGGCGTGAAACGACGTACGCATCGCGCGTGCCAATGGTGTAATAGCCCAAAATAACAAGATTAAACCAAGCGCCCCCCATGCCGCTTTTGAAGTGGAGGCTTTGTAAACTTCAGACATGATTTTGGCGCTAAAGTCGGGCATGATGTTACTCGTGAGAATCGCGAGTTTGACAATGGCGTAATCTGATGAGAATACTAAGTGGCTTAACAAATAGAATATCAGCAGTATTAAAGGGATTAATGCAAACAAGGCATAAAATGAAAGGGATGCAGAAAGTCCCATAATGTTATGCCTTGCAAAACCAGCAATTGTTTCCCGAAACACAAACAATAGCGTGCCATATTCTTTTTTTGAATATGCGGCTAATGGTTTGTTGATTGCAGGGTGCTGCTTCAACTGATTAATACGTTCTTTTGTATTTAGTTTAGCCAAAGTGTTAGCAGTTCCACTGTAAGTAATTAAGCATTGTTGCGTTTAAATTGCTCAGTCGCACCGACTAATGCAGAAACAACACCTGTCTCCATTGCCGAATGGCCAGCATCTGGAATGATGTGAAAGTCAGCATGTGGCATTGCGCGGCTAAGTTGCCATGCACTTTTTGGTGGGCAAACCATGTCATAACGGCCTTGCACAATTGTCGTTGGAATGTGGCTTAACGCTTCGCAGTCTTTAAGTACTTGGGCGCCATCAACAAAGCAAAGGCTATTAATATAGTGTATTTGCACACGTGCTCTTGATACTTCAACATCTTGAGCCGCTTCAATCATGCGTTGGCTCATTGGTTCTTTATGCTCATCTGGTTCAGGCGCTCTAGGGAGTAAGCGCATAATTGAACTTTCATAGGCATTCCAAGCAACGCCAGCCGGTCTGTTTATTGTTGGGTCATCACTAAATATTAAGTCATTAAATGCTGCTAAAACATTATTGCGTTTTTCTTCAGGTAAATATGACTCTAGGGTATACCAAACATCTGGGTAAAAATGTTGGATGTCAGATAAAAACCAGTTTAACTCTGAAGGGCGGCTTAAGAAGATACCTCTTAATATAAGGCCGGCTACTTTACTTGGGTGTGATAGTGCATAGCTAAGCCCTAATGTGCTGCCCCATGACCCACCAAATACTAACCAGCGGTCAATATTGAGCTTCTCACGAATGGCATCAAGATCTGCTACTAAGTGTGCCGTTGTATTGTTAGTGGTACTGCCTTGTGGCTTACTTCTATTACAACCGCGTTGGTCTAGTAAAATAATCTTGTAAAAACTAGGATCAAAGAATCGACGTTGGTTAGGATTGCAACCACCACCTGGACCACCATGTAAAAATACCACTGGAAAGCCATCAGGGTTACCACTGACTTCATAATAAATTTCATGTCCGTCATCGGTAACAAGGAAATCATCAAAGTTAGCGGTGAATTCTGGGAATAAGGTATGTTCAGTATTTTGCATAGTTATATAGTCTAAATTAATCATGTAAATGATAAATAACTATCTTAGCAGAAGCGTCAAGTAAGTGATTGAGTCAGAGTTAAATATAATGCTTTACAAATATTTGTAATTAAAATGAACTAAATGTTAATGAAATGTAACTAACAAATGTGATAGGTATGAATTGTTTAGTTTTAAAATGTAACAAAACTTGTAAATAGAATGTAACAAATGTGTTGCAATTCATTTATAACTGGTTTATATTATCACTCACGTTTCTCACAAGAGAAAATGTTGAAATGCGTTAGTAAGGGCAAAATCAAGCAATTGTTTTTACTAGCGAAATTAGTAAACCCTTAGTAGTTTAACTTTGGAGATAAAAATGCAAGTTAATAAAATCAAGTTAGCCTTAGGCTTAGCTGCTGGTCTTACAGTAGCAATGCCAATGGTTGCAAGCGCTGCAGCTGATCAAGAAGCAGCAATTAAAAACTCAAACAACTGGGCTCACCCTCGTGGTAACCACAGTAACAATGCTTACAGCCAGTTGTCACAAATCAACAAAGGTAACGTTAAAAACCTTAAAGCTGCTTGGACATTCGCTACTGGTGTAAACCGTGGTCACGAAGGTTCACCAATCGTTGTTGGTAATATGAAGTATGTACATACAGCATTCCCAAACAACGTATATGCTTTAGATCTTAACGATAACCAAAAAATCGTTTGGTCTTACTTCCCGAAACAAGATCCATCAGTACAAGCTGTACTATGTTGTGATAACGTTAA
>JAWUXH010000007.1:0-48469 GCA_034111445.1 Methylophilaceae bacterium
CTACCCATTAGTAGATGCAGCCATGCGTCAACTCAACCAAACAGGCTTTATGCATAATCGCTTACGCATGGTTTCCGCCAGCTTTTTAGTCAAAGATTTACTCATTGATTGGCGCTGGGGTGAAGAGTACTTTGCTGAAAAGCTCATTGATTTCGACTTTGCCTCTAACAATGGTGGTTGGCAATGGGCAGCCAGTACGGGTTGTGATGCTCAGCCATGGTTTCGCATTTTCAACCCAATCACACAAAGCCAAAAGTTCGACCAACAAGGTAAATTTATTCGCAAATACGTCCCTGAATTAGCGGCTTGTGATGACAAATCAATCCACGCGCCATGGTTAATGCCACCCATGAACCTGCAAGCCATTGACCTAACCCTTGGTAAAAACTACCCTCACCCGGTTGTTGATCATGCATCACAAAGAGTAGAAGCACTTTCTCTATATAAATCAATGACATTATAAAAAGTGAGCATTCACTACAAACTTCTATTTCATCGATCAATCTGCATTCAAATAGATGAATTAACGCCTTTTTAATCCAGTCTGATTCACTTTTAAGTCTTTTAATTTCAGTATGATGGTAAATGGATGATATTTTCAATCGTTTACAATTAATACAAAATAGATAATGAATCATTTTATTATCGCGAATTTTGACTAGGAGAGATCAATGGCACTCGTTTCATTACGCCAATTACTAGACCATGCTGCAGAACATGATTAT
Organism: Methylophilaceae bacterium; assembly: GCA_034111445.1. GTDB lineage: Bacteria > Pseudomonadota > Gammaproteobacteria > Burkholderiales > Methylophilaceae > Methylotenera. The sequence goes on from JAWUXH010000007.1 coordinate 726, forward strand.
GGCTTACCCGCTTTCAATGTGAACAACATGGAACAAGTACACGCGGTTATGCAGGCTGCACATGAAGTGAATAGCCCTGTGATTCTGCAAGGCTCTGCAGGCGCACGAAAATATGCTGGCGAAGCTTTTTTACGCCACCTAGTATTAGCGGCCATTGAAACATACCCACATATCCCCGTTGTTATGCATCAAGATCATGGCCAATCAGCATCAGTTTGTACGCAAGCCATTCGATCTGGTTTTTCTAGTGTGATGATGGACGGCTCGCTGATGGAAGATGCCAAAACGCCTTCTAGCTACGAATACAATGTCGACGTGACCCGTAAGGTTGTTGAAATATCTCACGCCATTGGCGTATCAGTTGAGGGTGAGTTAGGTGTATTAGGTTCATTAGAAACTGGCTTAGCTGGTGAAGAAGATGGTTCTGGTGCGGTAGGCATACTGAGCCATGAGCAAATGCTAACAGACCCTGAAGAAGCCGCTGACTTTGTTAAAAAGACTGGTGTAGACGCATTAGCCATTGCCATTGGTACGTCACATGGCGCTTATAAATTTACCAGCCCGCCAACAGGTTCGACCTTAGCCATTAGTCGGATTAAAGAAATTCATCAACGTATTCCAAACACGCATTTAGTCATGCATGGTGCATCTTCAGTGCCACAAGAGTGGCTCCATATTATTAATGAATTTGGTGGTGACATGGGTGAAACCTATGGCGTACCCGTAGAAGAAATTGTTGAAGGCATTAAACATGGCGTACGTAAAGTGAATATCGATACCGACTTACGCATGGCTTACACTGGCTCTATTCGTAAACATTTTACGGAGAAACGTAAAGAGTTCGACCCAAGAAAATTCTTAAGTGCTTCAACCGCGGCCATGCGAGAGATCTGTAAAAACCGCTATGAAGCATTTGGTTCAGCTGGTCATGCTGCCAAAATTAAGCCGATCACTTGTGACCAAATGGCCATCCGTTATGCCAAAGGTGAACTCGACGCTGTTTTTAAATAAGGTTAAATATTAACGAAAAAAGCCCAATCAATTTGATTGGGCTTTTTTCTTAATCTCACAATATTACTTTTTACGCTTATGGTAAGCAATTAAAGTATTCACTTCTTCTTCACTGCCCATCATCACAGGCACACGTTGGTGTAGGCCTTTTGGGTTCACTTCCATAATGCGTTTTAAACCAGTCGTCGCGGCGCCGCCAGCTTGCTCAACAATAAAGCTCATTGGGTTTGCTTCATACATCAACCTGAGCTTACCACCTTGTTTTTTAATTTTAGCGTCGATTGGATACATAAATACACCGCCACGTACTAGTATGCGATGCACTTCAGCCACCATAGAGGCCACCCAACGCATATTAAAGTCTTTTTCACGCATCCCCTCTTCACCCAGTAGGGTTTCATCGATATAACGTTGGAAAGGCTCTTGCCAAAAGCGGTAATTAGACATATTCACCGCAAACTCATTAGTCTCTTTTGGAATTTGCATAGCAGGATGTGTTAAATAAAATTCACCTGCCGCTTTATCAAGCGTAAAGCCATTCACACCATTACCGGTGGTTAACACCAACATAGTCGATGTGCCATAGAGCACATAACCGGCACACACTTGCTCTGTCCCTGCTTGTAAAAATTCAGCGGTATCTGGTTCAACCGTTTCGGCATCCAGAATTGAAAAGATCGTACCGACTGAAATATTCACATTCACGTTGGAAGAGCCATCTAATGGATCAAATAAAATTAAATATTCTGGTGCTGCATCATCAGCATGATCAACCGCAATCACCTCTTTGATTTCTTCAGATGCCATACCAGCAATCAAACCACTATGATTACAATGCTTCACGAAAATATCATTGGTAATCATATCCAATGCTTTTTGTTCTTCACCTTGTACATTTTCAGAGCCAAGATTACCCATATTACCTTTTAAAGCGCCCTGATCAATTGCATCTGCAATTTCTTTAGAGGCTGCAACAACATCCCCTAATACAGTCACTAATGAAGGTTGATCTTTGAGGTATTCTGCTAAAAATGCATTGAAATTGATTTGTGCTGACATGGGGTTCCTTGACCATTGACTAAAACGAATAAAATTAGAGTATTGCCATCATAAAATAGCATAGCCTGTTTATGTACGAATATGATGAAGAATAAGCATGTAGAAACAAATCTAATTTAATTATTAATAACTGTAAATTATACTAACATTAGGTTTAATGACGAGAACCCTTGTTAGCTGGACAATTTTAACAAGCTAATATACAGTTGCGTTGTATTATTATAATTATAAAAATTTACAATTGGGACCTTAGCAATAAGGCTGGTAGAAACATGTTCAACAACAGATTGTTAATCACACTATTATGCATTGTCAGCTTAATATCGCTAACAGGCTGCGCCACACAAGCAAACAAAGACCCGCTTGAAAGCATCAACCGTGGCGTTTATCAATTTAATGATGTGGCAGATAAAGCACTCATCAAACCAATTGCAACGGTATACTCTAAAGTAGCGCCATCACCAATTAAAAAAGGCGTGAGTAACTTTTTCGCCAACATTTATTCGTTAACAACCGTCCTTAACGATTTACTGCAACTTAAATTTGCTGATGCCTTTACTGATGCAGGCCGCTTTGTCATTAACAGTACATTTGGTTTAGCTGGTTTAATTGATGTTGCAGCGATGGATAACATTCCAAGACATACTGAAGATTTTGGCCAAACATTGGGCCATTGGGGTGTTGGTAGTGGCGCTTACTTAGTGTTACCACTCATTGGCCCTTCTAGCACACGTGATTTTGCTGGCGCTATTGTTGACGGTTCAACCTCAGACCCAGTTAACTATATGAACAATATTGGTCAAATTCGTACCAGCAACCAAATCCGTGCTACACAAATCATCAGTGTGCGCAGTAGTTTACTCAATGCTAGCAGCCTAATTGATGATGCGTCTTTAGACCCTTATGCATTTATGCGTGATGCTTACCTGCAGCGCCGTGAAAGCCAAGTCAATGATGGTGCAAGCAGCAGAGCTGCACCGCAAGACGATACCTTTGAATATGATGATTATGGATCTGAATTCGAAGAGTAATCAAATACGACCGTGATAAAAAAAGCCTTCTAATGAGGGCTTTTTTATTATCTAATCAATGCTTATTTTTTCTGGCAGCGATGACAAAAGAAAGTAGACCGCTGGCCTAATCTAATATTCCGAATAGGTGTTTCACATACCTTACATGGTTCGCCAGTACGGCCGTAAACAAAATACGCTTGTTGAAAATAACCAGGATTCCCATCTGCACCAAAAAAGTCTCTTAAGCTACTGCCGCCAGCCTTCAAAGCATCATTTAAAGTGGATTTAATTTCAGCGACCAATCGCTCACACTTTTTCAAACTGACTTTATTGGCTGGCGTTTCAGGGTGTATACGTGCACGGAACAATGATTCAGAAGCATAGATATTACCTACACCCACCACAATATGCCCATCCATAATGGCATTTTTAATCACTAATGATTTTTTAGCTAATGCGTTGTGTAGATATTGAGCGTTAAAGCTTTCATCCAGCGGTTCAGGCCCCAATTTATTCAACAGTGGGTGATCCTGATTTTTATTATCAATCCACAAGACAGCCCCAAACCTTCGTGGGTCATGTAAGCGCATGACAAACTTATCGGTAAACTGCACATCGAAGTGATCATGCTTTTCAGGTGGGTAAGCATCATCAAGCAGTGAAAGCCTGCCAGACATACCCAAATGCAGCATGAGTACGCCAGTATCAAATTCACATAAAATGTACTTAGCACGGCGCGTAAGGCTGCGTAAAGTCTGCTTAGGCAGTGTTTCTATTAGGTGCTCAGGAATTGGCCAGCGTAACGTTGGAAAGCGGATGACCACTAGCTCAACGCTTTTGCCAACAAGCGGCAATAAGCCGCGTCGTGTCGTTTCAACCTCAGGTAGTTCAGGCATCGTGCGTTATGCTGTGAAACGAGTCATCACGATTCGTCATCTTCTTCCACCTTGTTAATCGGTGGGTTCAACATGGTAAAGCCTTCATCCGATGGATAAGTATAAATAATCCCTTCATCAGGACGGGCAATTAGCAATTTTGGTGATTCTTGCATTTTATTAAAACGGACTCTACTACCATCTTCCATTTTAATGGTGAGGTAAGGGTAACTCTTTCTTGGATCTGGCTTATATAACTCAATTGATTCTGCCGCGGTTTGCATCCACGAGTAAGTTACCCACTCTTGCAATTCCGTTTGTGATGGTGTTGCCTCTTTAGCTGAGACCTTCCATTCACCCTCTTTTAAATTAAGTCTAAGTCGTACATCTGCCCATTGCTCTAAATGGCTAAAGTCAAAACCAACGACCTTCTCTTGTGGCTTCAACGGCGCTTTATCAACTAGCTCAACCACTTGCGTTGCAGCAGCCTCTGAATAAGCTACTGGCAACAAATAGACACCATTATGATGTGCAACATACTGCTCTTCAGTAATTGGGTTATAGGTACCAAAAAGAAAAGTCTCTTTTGATGCATCTGGGCGCACCAAATTAAGTTTAATTGACGGGTTATCTACACCAAATTTTGCAAGTTCATCTGCAGTAAATTCACCACTTGGCGCTGCCGGTACAATTTTTGTTTTCGTTTTAGCTGCAACAATTGAAATAATACGTAGTACAGAAGCTTTATCAGCCCGTACATCATTTGGTGCACTCATACGCCAAAAGCCATCAACCAAATCAAAAGCGACTTGTGACTTTGCAGGGAAGTCGACTCGTACGCCGCTAAATTCAGATAATTTTAATGCTGAAATTTCATAACGAGGTTCTTCTGCAATTTCAGCCTTTGGCTTGAGGTATAAAAATGCGACTAAACTTGCGACTAATAACAGTAATACTAAATTGACTAACCAACGCTTTTTCATACCTAAAACCTTTACAAAATATTGCGATCAATTGCTTAATCTAATGAGTGCTTATGCTTTTCTACGTTTCCACCACAAGTAAAAACCAGCGACCATCATGCCAATTGGGAAGAAGAATTGAAATGCATGAAATACAGTCCAAGCCATTGCACGCCCGCCATCTGTATCTGGGATACGGACATTAATATCTTTTAATGGCATAGGTTGAATCGTAATTAAACGATCATCACCAGTTAACCAGTTAATGATATTAACGCCTAAATCTAGATTACCGCCGTTGGTAATAAATGTATTAGATAAGAAATTAGCATTACCAATCACGACAACACGCTGGCCTTTTTTCTCGTAAGTACGTTCCATTGCCACACCCACATTAATTGGGCCGCGCTTATCCGTTTTAGCGTTAAATTTTGGCGTTGCGCCTTTAGCTAATTTTTTAGCAGATAACCAACCATTTGGCGCCACTTCAACTAGGTTACTGACTTTAAAGCCATTTTCATAAGTCCCTTTGGCTGAAACCGCATGTGCCTCAGGAAACAAAGTACGTAACATAAAGTTTTTAGTAATGGCATGCTCACCGTAAAGGCTGGCGAATGAAACATTGGCATCAGCACCATATTGCGTTGAAGCTAAATCTAACACCGACCCTTTTGAAGTGGTTAAGCCTAAGAATTGAGCAACAGGCTCTAAACCACGATAATTGTCATCATCTAGCAACCAAAGCAAGTTTCCGCCCGTTTCTAGGTAGCGCACAATCTTCTTAGCTTCAATCGCACTCACACCTACTTGTGGGCTTGCAATCACTAGCATGGCACCATTAGCTGGTACTGCTTGTGCAATGGTTAAGTCAGGGTTGGCAAATTTAAAGCCTTTCGATTCAAGCTGTTTACCAAACTCACCTAAGTCATGGTTTTTAACACCAAGTAGGTTACGTTCGCCATGTCCATCCAAATACATCACGGCTTGCTTATTAGTGCGTGATAAACGCACCATCAAGTTAGTCATGTCTTGCTCCGCGATTGGCGGATTAATGTGCTCAATACGTTTGTTATATTCAACAACAATCTCACCATCGCTTTTAACGCCAGCTTCTTGTGCCAATCTAGGCTCTTCAGATGGGTTAATAAACGTTAAACGAATGTCACTCTTTGCACGCTGGTAACGCGCAACAAAATCGATCATCCCTTTGCGGAAGTTGTCTCCGCTACTCGCATTATCTTTGGTGGCATACACGGTAATATTCACTGGGCCTTCCATTTGATCCAGGATATTCACACTACCCTCAGTCAAAATATTACGGTTAGCCTGTGTAATGTCTTTTGCTACACGGTATTGGCTGGTTAAGTAACCAAGCAATATAATTAACAATAGGAATACAACGACAAAAAAGCCATTTTGTACAAGAAGTTGGAAACGTAATTTACGATTGATATTCATTTAAAAAATCCAATTATCCACGTAAGCGGTCAGCATCTAAACGACGCACTGTTAAAGTTAAGAATGTGACGATAAATAATACAAAATAAGCGATATCACCCGTATCAATCAAACCACCTGTAAATGATTGGAAGTGACGTACCAATGATAATTTTGAGATCACACTACTTGGGTCACCTGCAAAGAATCGACCTAAAAACATCAATGCAAACAATGCGATAAAGGTCAAAATAGCGGCAACAACTGGTTGTTGTGTCAGGCTGGAAAAGTAAAGGCCTAGTGCTGAAAAGCTGGCGATCATCAAAAATAAGCCAATTGAGTTAGCCAGAATAAATCCAAAATCAATATCGGCCCACAAGTTAAGCGTGCAAAGCATGGCGGCAATATAAACCACTAAAATACTTAAAAAGGCCACTAAACCCAAAAACTTACCTAATACAATTTCAGTCAGTGAGATTGGCGCACTAAATAAAAATGGCAGTGTTTGATTACGACGCTCTTCACTAATTAAACGCATCGAGAGCAGCGGCACTGCAAATAACACCATAAATGAGGCAAACCCATACACTGCTTGCCCTACAAACTGGGTGACACCTGTTCGTTCTGCTGGGCGCATTGAGCCTGACATCACTGAGAAGTAGCTATCGACACCATTTAAATAAGTCGTACCAAAGGCAAACATTAGTAAAGCCAAAATCACCCAGCCCATTGGCGAGGCAAACATACTTTTTAGTTCTTTTCTTGCAACATTAATAATCATGGTTAAACCTTAGAAATTCATCTTCAACATTGAGCGTTTAAAACGGTTAAATTGATGCTGCGGTATCAGCAGCTTGGCCATCGTGATAAGTGAGCTGTATAAATACATCTTCCAAGCTCGTTTGGTCTGGTGCAATTTGGTATAAGCCCCATTGGTTAGCAACGGCTGCTTGTACTATTGAAGCTGAAGGTGTTGCGTCCAAATCAAACTGTACGCGCACCATGCCATTATCAAGCATTTCAGCCTCTTCAACCCCTGCGATATTCATAATTTCTTGAACAGCCGGCGGATTAGTTAAACCAATCAATAACTTATTACCCATACGCTGTTTTTTCAACACATCGATAGGGCCATTAAAGACTAACTTACCTTGGTCAATAATTTGCACATGGTCACAGACCATCTCAACTTCAGGCAGAATGTGCGTAGAGATAATCACGCTACGCTCACTACCCACTTCACGAATAAGCGTCCGAATATCGCGAATTTGCACAGGGTCAAGACCAACCGTCGGCTCATCTAAAATCACGACCATTGGGTTATGAATAATCGCTTGCGCAATCCCCACACGTTGTTGATAACCATTGGATAAATTCTCAATCAAACGCTTACTCATATGGCCTAAACCACAACGCTCTTTAGCGACTTCAACGGCCTTTTTGATATGGCCACGCGAAACACGGTGCAACCTTGCGGCAATCGTTAAGTACTCATCAACGGTTAACTCTTTATAAAGCGGGCGCATTTCAGGCAGATAACCAATCAGTGCTTTCGCATCTTTTGGATTTTCCATCATATCAATACCGCAAATTTTCACGCTACCGTTACTTGGCGCTAAGTTACCAGTCAACATTTTCATCGTAGTCGACTTACCTGCTCCATTCGGGCCTAAAAATCCAAGCACTTCGCCCTTAGATAAATTAAAGCTCACATTGCTGACGGCTTCACGTCCACCATAAAGGCGGGTTAACTCAAAGGCTTCTACTGTAAAATTATTCATAATGTCTATTAGTGACTCTTAAATTAATCTTTTAATAATGGTTTTTTGACATGTTACTGCTTTGAAAGCAAATGTAACTAAAAAGTTTCAAAATCACGCTTTTCAACCAATCCGTAATTATGGATGAACTTACTCCAACTGTCACGTTCCAAAACAAGAACATTGAATTAGGTTAAGTTTTAACACATTAACTTGATTAAACGGGTGATATTTTGGGTAAATCACTAAAATATCTATTAGAATGAATTGTGAATGAGTCGTCGCATTTCACTTTTATGTGCATATGCCGATATCATTGAATAAACTATTTTCACTTTGTGCCACGTATTCATTCGTGCGTGGCGCAACGAAACATGCATCAAGCAGACAACGGAAGTACATATGAAGTTAACAGCAAAAAAAATGACGCAATCTAATTTAGTTGGCCAAAACTATGCCAATCGAGCACTTCATCAATCGGTTAGCACTATCAAAAAAAGCCACCTGAAACTAAGTCATTTATGCATCTTAGGTGCGCTTGCTTTATCTGCCTGTGCAACTAAGCCTGCTGTTCAAGCTGAAACACCTGCACCTGTGGTAAAAACCACTGTGGCAGAAAAAACAATGATTGATGAAAAACCATTAACACCAAGGTTCATTACGCAATATTTAACGGCTGAAATTGCTGGGCAACGTGGTGATTTTGCCACCTCAGGCTCAATTTTTTATCAACTTGCCAGCACGCAGCAAGATGCAAGATTTGCAGAACGTGCTGCAAAAACAGCCGCTTACGGCCATGTTAACAGTTTAATTTATCCTTCAGTTGAGTTATGGGCTACATTAGACCCAGCTTCAGTTGAGGCGCAGCAAGCCATTTCTGAAATACTCATTAAACAAAATAAACTACAAGACACTGAACCACACCTTGCCAGATTATTAGCTAAAGAAAATACGCGCGCACGTGGCTTTTTATTCATCAACAACATCTTAAGTAAAAGCCATGATAAAAATGGCGCACTAAAATTAGTGCAATCACTGGCTGCGCCGTACCCTAACCTACCTGAAGCACACTTTGCTGTGGCGCAATCAGCGATGGCCGCGCGTAATAACCCAGTCGCGCTTGATGCACTTACTCAAGCCGAAGCATTAAACCCTGGTTGGAACTTAGCCGCGTTATTAAAAGGGCAAATTTTGTTTGCCCAGTCGCCACAGTCTGCCATTGATTATTACCAACAATTTACGACTGACTACCCTGATAAAAATGAAATTCGCCTAAACTATGCCAAGATGCTGGTGAATCAAGGTGAATACAAGCGCGCTAAAGAACAGTTTCCGATCATTATTGATTATGCGAAAAAAGCCGTCACCAAGGCAGAATCTGACAGCATTCTTGAAGCCAATAAAAAAATTGCAAAACAACAATCTGAAAAAAACTTAGCGGACATTACAGCTGTGATTGGGCTACTCTCATTTGAAGGGGAAGACTACCCTGCCGCCAATAGTTATTTTCAACAAGCGCTAGACCTTAACTATAAAGACCAGGATCAAATTTACTTATACTTTGGTCAAGTCGCCTCTAAACAAAATAAACTGGCAATGGCGCGAGGTTGGTATGAAAAAATTACCAATGGCCCACATTTTTTATCAGCACAAATTAATATTGCAGAATTAATCAAAACACAAGAGTCTGTTGATAAAGCGATCGAATTTCTTGATGATGTTGACTTTCTAACTGGCGAGCAACAAGTCATTGCTGCGCAAATGCAAGCTTCTATGTTAAACCAAGCCAAACGGCATGAAGATGCGTTTAAGCTTTTAGGTAAAGCTGTCAAAAATATTCCAAATACCCCAACCCTGATGTATGACTATGGCTTAGCCGCTGAAAGAATGAAAGATTTTGACTTAATGGAAAAACAACTGCGTCAAGCCATTAAATTAAAACCTGATTTTGCTGCAGCTTATAATGCGCTGGGCTACTCATTTGCTGATCGCAACATCAAACTCAATGAAGCCGTTGAGTTAATTGAAAAGGCCTTAACCCTATCACCAAACGACCACTACATGCTTGATAGCCTTGGTTGGGCCTATTACCGAAAAGGCGATTACAACAATGCAATCAAGCACTTGCAAACAGCCTACAACATGCAAGCTGACCCTGAAATAGCAGCGCACTTAGGTGAAGTACTATGGGTAAAAGGCGACCATGAAGCAGCACAAAAAATATGGCAAGAAGCCTTAGCTAAAAATCCTGATAACGCATTACTGCAATCAACCACTAAAAAGTTTACTTCTTAGTTTATTACCCGCCATTGATAGGACTGCACGGTTGCCATCATTAACACTCAATCACTTTTACTATCCCAAAGTAACAACGCTATTATGGTTAGGGCTAGCATTAGGCTTACAAAGCTGCGCGCAAGCGCCGGTTAAAACTAGTCAACCGTCACCAACCGCTAATGCAACCCATTTGGCAAAGATAGCGACAATTCAAACCTATACACTTAATGGCCGTATGGGTTTACAAACATCAGGCCAAGGTTTCTCTGGCAGGTTACATTGGCAACACACGCCAAGTCATGATGACATTTCATTATTCTCACCATTTGGTGGGCAAGTCGCGCAAATTGTTAAAACAGATGCACAAGTCACATTGACTGATGATAAAGGCCGCAGTATTTCAGCGTCTGATATTAAAACATTGATGAATAAGCAATTAGGCTGGCATATTCCAGTTGATGCTTTAGAGGATTGGGCCTTAGGTCGGCCTGCTAAAACAGCGTCTAGCAACCCTGTTGAACCGCAATGGGATGCACAAGGCCGCTTACAGTCATTCAAGCAAGATGGTTGGGCCGTTAAATACAAAAGTTACAAGCAAACAAATGGCTATGATCTACCAAGTAAATTAACGCTTAGAAAAGAGGGCTTATACCTTAAGCTGTTAGTTGAGACTTGGGACATTCAATAAAGACCATACTATGCAAGCAGATAACACCTTACAGCGCCTACGCGCTGGCGAACTCATTGGCGCAACACGTTTAGACCTGAGCGCTAACTTAACCAGTATTCCAGACGAAGTATTTGCGCTAGCAGATACGCTTGAAGTGTTGAATTTAAGTAACAACCATTTAACTGACTTACCAAACGCGTTACGCCAGTTAACAAAGCTTAAAGTCATCTTTTGCTCTAACAACCCATTTACCCATGTGCCTGAGATATTAGGTGAATTACCCCAGCTTTCAATGGTTGGTTTTAAGGCCTGTAACATCAACACGTTGTCACCTAAAGCCTTACCAGTTAATTTACGCTGGTTAATTCTTACAGATAATGCACTCACTAGCATTCCTGAGGCTATTGGCGATAGTAAGTACTTACAAAAATGTATGTTAGCTGGCAATAAACTCACTGAATTACCGGCCTCAATGCAAGCTTGTACCAATTTAGAGTTACTGAGAATATCTGCCAACCAATTCAAAACACTGCCTGACTGGCTATTAACCATGCCTAAGTTGTCATGGGTAGCGTTGGCTGGCAATCCACTCAGCATTGCACATGAAAAACATGCCATCACCAACAATACGTTACCTAATATTGCATGGGATAGCCTAACCATTCACCAACAATTAGGGGAAGGTGCTTCTGGCATGATTTATCAAGCCACTTGGCAAGTGGATGCAACACACACAAAACAAGTAGCCGTTAAAGTATTTAAAGGCGCTGTGACCAGTGACGGCCTGCCTGAAAGTGAAATGGCTGCCTTTATTGCAGCAGGCGCGCACCCAAACCTGACAACGGTTGAAGGCATTGTGTCTGGTCACCCAGAAGGCACACAAGGCATTGTAATGGCACTCATTGACCCAAGCTTTACGGTGCTTGCAAACCCACCAAGTTTAAGCTCATGCACACGCGATGTTTATGATAATGCCTGCTATTTATCCATGGCCGAGAGTATTAAAATGGCACTAAATATTGCCAGTGCAACTGCTCAACTACATGCCCACGGCATGATTCATGGTGATTTATACGCCCATAATATTTTACACACACCGCAAGCTGATGCTTTATTAAGTGATTTTGGCGGCGCTTCATTCTTACCTGACAATCAAGCACTATCAACCAATATTCAAAAAATTGAAGTGCGTGCATTTGGCTGCTTATTAGAAGAATTAATCATGCACTGCTCCGACCAGCATGATCACCATCACTTAGTACCATTATCCCAATTACGAGATCGATGCTTATGGCCAACAGTAGCTGATCGCCCACGCATGCGTGAAGTGGTTGAGCAGCTGGCCGCATTAATTAGTTAAAGTGACTCACCCACCTTTACGATTTTCATTGCATTGGTGCTACCCGCTTTTCCAATTGGCTCACCAATCGTGATTAAAATTAAATCGGCTTCATTGACTCTACCCTGCCTTAACACTTCTTGCTCAACGTAAGCCATGACCTCAGCACTTTCTTGAGAATCAATTTCATAAGGACATGGGTAAACACCGCGATATAGCTTTAATTTTCGACGGGTTGCGCTAAGTGGAGATAACGCAAAAATAGGCACAGCCGTATTAGTGCGAGACATCCACTTTGCTGTACTGCCAGATTGCGTTAATGCCGCAATGGCTTTAATGTTAAAACGCTGCGCGGTATAAACGGCAGCCATCGCAATCGATTCATCTAGCTGTTCAAATTTATCTGGTGCGCGTTGATGTGAAGGCAAAGTATCGTATTCTTTTTCAGCCTCAATACACACTCTCACAACGGCATCAACTGTTTCTATTGGATACTCGCCTGCCGCTGTTTCGGCGGAAAGCATCACAGCATCTGTGCCATCCAAGACAGCATTAGCAACATCCGACACCTCAGCACGCGTTGGGATCGGGCTATTAATCATTGATTCCATCATTTGCGTGGCAGTAATCACGGCTTTATTGTTAGCGCGCGCCATGCGAATCATGCGCTTTTGCAAACCAGGTACGGCGGCATCACCAACTTCCACCCCTAAATCACCACGCGCCACCATAATCACGTCTGCAGCCTCGACAATTTCTGCTAAGGCATCAATGGCTTCGGCACGCTCCACTTTAGCCACAATATGCGCATGACTACCTGCCGCCCTGACCAAAGTACGGGCATACTCAATATCTGCCGCATTACGTGGGAAAGAGATCGCGACATAATCCGCACCTAATGCTGCCGCTGTTTTAATATCTTCTTTATCTTTATCCGTTAAGGCTTCAGCTGATAATCCACCACCTTGTCTGTTAATACCTTTATTATTAGAAAGCTTGCCCGCTGTTGTAATACGGCAATGAATTGCCTGCCCCTCGACACGCTCGACTTGCATCACAATGCGACCATCATCTAACAATAAGACAACGCCAGCTTCCACTTCACTGGGCAATGTTTTGTAATCTAAGCCAACACGTGTTTGGTTACCTAGCTCACAGTTTGCATCTAGTATAAAAAAGTCCCCCGCAGCGAGCATAATAAAGTCGTTTTCAAACTTACCAATGCGTATTTTAGGGCCTTGAAGATCACACAAAATACCCATAGAACGGTTTTGAGCAGCTGATATTGCTCGAATCGCCTTTGCATTTTGAATATGCGAGTCTGCTGTTCCATGTGAGAAATTCAACCGCATCACATCCACACCAGCAACCATCAACTTCCCCAACATTTCAGGACTATTAGAAGCGGGGCCTATCGTCGCCACAATCTTGGTTTTGCGCATTTCCATGTCATTTCTCCAATCATTATAAAAACAAAAAGGGAGTCCTATTAGGACTCCCTCATTAAATACACTGCTTATTTTTTTAGTTTTATTTGATTACTGTTTTATTAAGCATTAGCACGCTGCTCTAAAATTTCGACTGCAGGTAATGTTTTACCCTCTAAAAATTCTAAAAATGCGCCACCAGCTGTTGATATATAGCTTACTTTATCATAAATACCATATTTTTGAATAGCGGCAATCGTGTCACCACCACCAGCCAGTGTAAAGGCATTCGTTTCAGCAATGGCTTTCGCAATGGTTTTAGTACCTTCACCAAATTGGTCAAACTCAAATACGCCTACTGGGCCGTTCCAAACAACTGTACCCGCATTTTTAATGATCTCAACTAACTCTTGTGCTGATTGATCACCAATGTCAAAAATCATGTCATCTGCAACAACATCACTGGCTGCTTTTTTAATCGCAGGCTCATTGGGGTCAAACTTTTTACCGCAGACAACATCTTTAGCAATCGGTACACTTGCGCCACGTGCAGTCATTTTTTTCATGAGTGCCTGTGCTGTTGGTACTAAATCATCTTCACATAACGAGTTACCTGTTTCAAAACCCGCGGCTTTTAAGAATGTGTTAGCAATACCGCCACCAACCACCATTTGATCTACCTTTTCTGACAAGCTTTCTAACACGGTTAGCTTAGTCGATACCTTAGAACCACCAACAATCGCCACCATTGGGCGCGCTGGGCTTAATAGGGCTTGTGTTAACGCCTCTAACTCTTCGGTTAACAACATACCTGCACAAGCAACCGGTGCATATTTAGCAATACCATGCGTACTGGCTTGCGCACGATGTGAAGTACCAAATGCATCCATCACAAATACGTCGCATAAAGCGGCATATTTTTTAGATAATGCATCATCATTTTTCTTTTCACCAATATTGAAACGACAGTTTTCTAATAAGACTAACTGTCCATCATCAATGGTTAAACTACCCTCTGGAGCATCAGGGCTTAGCCAGTTTTTGACCAAACGCACTGGGGCACCTAGTTTTTCAGCCATGACATCAGCCACCGGCTGTAATGAGTTTTCTTCAGAATATATGCCCTCTTCAGGACGGCCCAAATGTGACGTCACCATCACTTTTGCGCCTGCTTTCAAAGCAAACTCAATGGTTGGCATGGATGCGGTAATACGCGCATCTGAAGTTACTTTACCGTCACTCACTGGTACATTTAAATCGGCACGGATAAAGACACGTTTACCGCGCAAATCCAAATCTGTCATTTTAATAAATTGCATGTTTTTACCTTTTAACGCAAAAAAAACTGCAAAGCTCAGGCTATGCAGTTCTTAAATTCAAATTATTTCGAGATATGCTGAACCAAACGCATTAAGTTACAAGTGTAGCCGTATTCGTTATCGTACCAGCCAATCACTTTAACAAACGTTGAGTCCAACATAATACCTGCGTCAGCATCAAATACACCGGCTTCTGGCATGGTTCTAAAGTCTGTTGAAACGACTTTTTCATCCGTGTAGCCTAATGTGTATTTCAGTGTTGTTTCTGAGGCTAATTTCATCGCGGCACAAATTGCTTCGTACGTTGTTTCTTTTTCAAGCTCAATCGTTAAATCAACCACTGAAACATCAGCTGATGGTACGCGCATGGCCATACCCGTTAATTTTTTGTTTAAAGCTGGAATCACTTTACCAACGGCTTTAGCAGCACCAGTACTTGAAGGGATAATATTCTCAAACACACTACGACCACCGCGCCAGTCTTTTTTAGACGTTCCATCAACCGTTTGTTGTGAAGCCGTTGCTGCGTGAATCGTGGTCATTAAGCCACGCTTAATGCCAAAGTTGTCTTGTAATACTTTTGCCAATGGGGCTAAACCATTGGTCGTACATGACGCCGCTGACACAATCGCTTGACCTGCATATTCATCATGGTTTACACCGTATACGTACATTGGTGTGTCATCTTTACCAGGGGCAGATTGCACCACTTTTTTCGCGCCGTTATTGATGTGTGGTTGGCAATTTTCTGTTGTTAAGAAAACACCTGTAGACTCAACCACCACTTCTGTTTGGCTAGCTCTCCAATCGATATTGTTTGGATCACGTTCAGTAGTCACTGTAATTTTGTTGCCATTCACGACTAAGCAACCATCTTCAACACTCACATCTGCTTTAAAGCGGCCATGTACAGAGTCAAATTTCAACATATACGCCATATACTCTAAGTCATATGAACAATTAATTGCGACCACTTCAAGGTCGTTAAATTCTTTTTCTAATACTGCTGCGCGTAAAACTGTGCGCCCAATACGGCCAAAACCGTTAATCCCTACACGTACTGCCATCTTTGATCCTCTCAATGATTAAATGTTAATACTTTGTTAATGACTATTATAAAGGAAAGGCAAAAAAAAAGAGCCTCAAATAGAGGCTCTTTTTAACAGCATTTAATAAATTACAATACTGATTTTACTGTGTTAACTCGATTTTGGCTTAGACCACTTCGTTCAAACTGAACGATTAGCCTAAACCAAAATTTGGTTAATTACAGAACAGACTTAACTGTTTTTACAACGTTTTCAACTGTGAAGCCGAAGTGTTTCATCACTTCGCCACCAGGTGCTGATTCGCCAAATGTGTTGATACCAACAACAGCACCGTCTAAACCAACATATTTATGCCAGAAGTCTGGGTGAGCAGCTTCAACAGCAACACGTTTAACACCAGGTGTTAATACGCTATCTTTATATGCTTGGTCTTGACGATCAAATACGTTAGTAGATGGCATTGAAACCACACGTACTTTCGTACCAGCAGCTGTTAATTCAGCAGCAGCGCCAACAGCTAATGCTAGCTCAGAACCGTTAGCGATGATGATTACATCAGCGTTAGCAGTGTCAGAGAATACATAGCCACCTTTACGTACTAAATCAAAGTCTTTAGCGTCATGCTTGTTACCAGGCACGCCTTGACGACTTAATACTAAGCTAGAAGGACCATCTTTACGTTCTGCAGCAGCAACCCAAGCGATTGTAGTTTCTGTTGAGTCAGCTGGACGCCATACATCCATATTAGGGATGTAACGTAAACCAGATGTGTTTTCTACAGGTTGATGTGTAGGACCATCTTCACCTTGACCGATAGAGTCATGTGTTAAGACATAAACAACACGTTGATGCATCAACGCAGCCATACGCATACCGCTCTTCATGTAGTCAGAGAACATGTGGAATGTACCGCCGTATGGTAAGAAACCACCGTGCAATGCAACACCGTTCATGATCGCAGCCATACCGAATTCACGTACACCGTATGAGATGTAGTTACCAGCTTCTTTACCACTTACGTGTTTGAAGCTAGGTGAAGCAGTTAGGTTTGAACCAGTTAAATCAGCAGAACCACCTAAGAACTCAGGTAATGTAGGTGCTAGTGCAGTAATCGCTGTTTGAGAAGCTTTACGTGTTGCCACTTTTTCAGCTTTTTCATTTGTTTCAGCAATGATTTTGTCTGTAACAGTTTTCCAGTCAGCTGGTAAGTCACCTGCCATACGGCGTGTGAACTCTTTAGCTTCAGCTGGGAATGCTTTAGCGTAAGCAGCGAACTTGTCATTCCAAGCAGCTTCTTTAGCAGCACCCTTTTCTTTTTGATTCCAACCGTCATATACATCTTGAGGGATAACGAATGGATCATGTGGCCAGTTGATTTCTTTACGTACTAAAGCAACTTCGTCATCACCTAATGCAGCACCGTGACAATCGTGTGAACCAGATTTGTTTGGTGAACCTTTACCAATGATTGTTTTACAGCAAATCAATGAAGGCTTGTCTGTAACCGCTTTTGACTCGTCAATTGCTTTTTGAATTGCATCAGCATCGTGACCGTCAACTGAAACAACGTGCCAGCCGTATGACTCAAAACGACCAACTGTATCGTCTGTATACCAACCTTCGATGTGACCATCGATTGAAATACCGTTGTCATCCCAGAATGCAACTAGTTTACCAAGACCCCATGTACCAGCTAAAGCACAAGCTTCGTGAGATACACCTTCCATCATACAACCGTCACCTAAGAATACATAAGTGTAGTGATCAACAATGTCGTGACCTGGTTTGTTGAATTGGTCAGCCATTAACTTCTCAGCCATCGCAAAACCAACACCGTTTGAGATACCTTGGCCTAAAGGACCAGTTGTTGTCTCAATACCTGGTGCATAACCGTACTCAGGGTGACCAGCACATTTTGAGTGTAGTTGACGGAATGAAGCAAGCTGCTCCATTGGTAAGTCGTAACCTGTAAGGTGCAATAGTGAGTAGATCAACATAGAACCGTGACCATTAGACAACACGAAGCGATCACGATCAGCCCAGTCAGCGTTGTTTGGATTATGGTCCATGTTATGGTTCCATACTACTTCAGCAATTTCTGCCATGCCCATAGGCGCACCTGGGTGACCAGATTTTGCCTTTTGAACTGCGTCCATGCTTAAAGCACGGATTGCGCTGCATAAATCATTACGAGTTGCCATTGTTTATTTCTCCCTAATAAATAGACTTCTTTTGATATAAAACTTTTGATTTGTAACTATTTTAAAGGCGCTACTACTTTTTGAGTGGTTCACTGCCTTTTGATTACTGTTTGGCTTTCATGCCAAATTACTGCGACTAAAACATAAAATTGCTTAGTTTGGTTTTCAGCCATAGGCTGATTATTCGGTTTGATAAACGTTGTTTTAACGTTTACGTACAAACAACATTAAAATTATCCAACATGCATTTTAATGTCATTTTTATAATTTCTGATGTTAATTAAACTGTAACAAACGCGTCATTTTAGCAAATTGACGACTAAAACTAAATAGTTAGCTTAATAGTGTTTGTAATTGCACGGCAGTAAAGTAGCTTGGCTTCTTTTTAAAGCCACTTTTTGCAAACTGATGCCAGCGACCTAATATATAACAAACCACTAGGTTGGCTTTTGCATCTGGGTCTACTAATAAGTTAGATTCAACATCTTGCTTATCTGCAATCTTAAGGCACTGTTTTAAAGTCACTTCAATGCGATCAAACAATTGGTTAATGCGGGTTTGCAACTTAGCGTCTTCGTTCACTAAAGCATCACCGATTAAAATACGCGTCATGCCAGCATTTTTTTCTGAAAAGCTAATCAGCATCGCGATTATTTTTTGAATTTGGGTAATGCCGTTTGGTTCTTCTTCAATAATTTTATTAATTAAACTAAAAACAGTTTCTTCAATAAAACTAATTAAGCCTTCAAACATTTGCGCTTTATTCGCAAAGTGGCGGTAAAGGGCTGCTTCACTGACTTCAAGGTGTTTAGCAAGTGCGGCTGTTGTAATTTTTTCGCGTTTAGGCGATTCCAGCATTTTAGCAAGTGCCTCTAAAATCTGTTGCTTACGTTCTCCAGCCATTCTTAATTTCCCTTTTAAATTCAGCATCCATCGTCTAAGATCGATACACTATATAAATTTAAACTACTTCATGCATGCGCGAAAACAGCATTATAACCGAATGTGAGTAAGTGCTAACACTGAATTGATTCGATAATCGACAAAAAGTGGTTTTTTTAACAACTCACTGACTAATATGGTTGTCATCCCTAATCTTTTGGCTGTTTTCAATGCTTCTAAGTTGTCTTCCAGCATGACGCAATCACTCGGTTTTACTTTTAGTTTTTTCAATAACATGGCAAAACCACGCACACTCGGTTTAGCATGAAACTTGGTTGATTCAATACTGAATACACATTCAAAACAATCAGCAATCCCCATGATGCGTAAAATCCGCATCGCATAGTGCTGTGGCCCATTGGTAAATACACATTTACGGGATTTGATTGTATCTAAGGTATGTTTAAGTTTTTTGACAGATGTCACCATTGCATCAAGGTCGAGGTTATCGTGCGTTTCACTCAAAAAATGATGTGGGTCAACTTGATGGTGGCGCATTAACCCTTTGAGGGTTGCGCCGTACACTTGCCAATAATGTCGCCTCAAAAAATGTGCATCGGCTTCATTTAAATCCAGCGCTTTCATGATGTATTGCGTCATGGCTTGGTTCATCACCGGGAACACTTGGGCGGAAGCATTGTAAAGCGTGTTATCTAGGTCAAATATCCAAACTTTTTTCGCCATACTTAGTTTGCCTTTACTAGGCAAGGCAAACTAAGTTGGAAGATTTGATTGATCAAGTCCAAGCTAAAATTAGCTCGCCTTAATCAAGGTACCAACACCTTCATCGGTCAGCACTTCAAGTAATAAAGCATGCTCAACACGGCCATCAATAATATGCACGGCATTCACACCACCGCGCGCCGCATCTAGTGCTGAGCTAATTTTTGGCAACATGCCGCCAGATAATGTGCCATCTGCCACCATGGCATCAATCTGTTTAGGCGTTAGGCCTGTCAGTAATTCACCGTCTTTATCAAGCACACCTGATGTATTCGTCAGTAATACTAATTTTTCAGCCGCCAGTACTTCAGCTAACTTACCCGCCACCACATCAGCATTAATATTATACGTTTCACCATTTTCGCCCACACCAATTGGCGCGACCACTGGAATAAAATCACCACTATCTAAAAAGTTAATAATGCTAGGATCAATGGAAGCAATAGAACCCACCTGCCCGACATCAATCATTTTAGTTTTGTCGCTCAAGTCTTCCATCATCAATTTATCTGCATGAATGAAATTACCGTCTTGCCCAGTTAAGCCAACCGCTTTACCACCGTGCTGATTAATTAAATGCACAATTTCCTTATTCACATGACCCAATACCATTTCAACAATATCCATGGTTTCATCATCAGTCACCCGCATACCCTGAATAAACTCGCCTTTTTTACCAACGCGATCCAGCATCGAGTTAATTTGTGGGCCACCGCCATGCACCACCACTGGGTTCATACCAACCAATTTAAGCATCACCACATCGCGTGCGAATGATTCTTTCAACTTATCATCGGTCATGGCATTGCCGCCATATTTAATGACAATTGTTTTATCAAAAAAGCGCTTAATATAAGGGAGTGCTTCTGAAATAGTTTGTGCTTTTTTGGCAGCAAGGCTTTGACTTATCATAGGTTATCCATCAGATATAACTGGGCTAAAATTAGCAATGTCGACATTATACAATTACAAGGTGCTTTTATTTACAGGGTTTTAACGAAAACTTTTGATTTACGCTGCAAGTTATAAAGCTGTTTTCGCTCATCGGGTAAATCATTCACGCTTTTTTGAATAAAACCACGTTCAATAAACCAATGCTCCGTGCGCGTGGTTAGGCAAAACAGTTGTTGGTAGCCAAGCTTTTTAGCTTCTTTCTTGCAAAAATTAAATAGTTTATCGCCTCGCCCACCACCCCGGTATTGCTGATCAATGGCAAGGCAAGCAAACTCCGCCATTTTATGTTCGGCAGATGGATAAATAGCCGCGCAACCAATCGTCCGGCCATCATGCTCCATCACATAAAAGTGCTCAATTTCCATTTCAATTTGTTCACGGCCACGCCTCACTAAAATGCCATCATTTTCAAGCGGCTCAATTAATTGCAATACACCGCCCACATCATCAATATGTGCTTGGCGCATGGTTTCTAAAGGCAGTTCCGCCACCATCGTACCAATACCACTGGCAGTAAATAGCTCTTGAATAATCGCGCCGTCTACATGCCGCGAAATTAAATGCGTCCGCGCCACACCGTTTTCAGCCGCTTTTACCGCAGCGCCTAAATAGAACTTCACATCTTCATGAAAATGCGTTTCTTCACCCGCCTCTTTAGCATTGCGTAGTAATTTTTTCGCTTTTAGGGCTGTCATTTCACGCAGTAATTCACCGCGTAAATTTTGCACGCCAGCGTTATCCATTAAAAAGATTAACTTTTCAGCATCCAAGGCAATGGCCGCATTAGTCGCCACATCTTCCAACGTTAAGTTAAAGGCCTCACCCGTTGGCGAGTAACCCATTGGTGAGAGTAAAACCATTTCACCGTCATCTAACCGTTTTTGAATGCCTACTGCATCGACTTTTCGCACCTCACCGGTATGTTGCAAATCAACCCCATCAATCACACCAAGCGGTTTAGCTGTCACAAAGTTACCACTCGCTACCCGAATATCAGCCCCCGCCATGGGTGAATTAGCAATCCCCATAGATAGCAATGCTTCAATTTCCACCCGCACGGCACCATTGGCCTCTTTCACAGCCTCCATGGCGGCATCATCCGTCACCCGCAAACCGTGATGATACTCAGGCGTTAATTGGTCGCGCACCAACCGTTTTTCAACCTGTGGCCGCACGCCATGCACTAATACCACCCGCACATCTAAACTAGCTAATAAATTTAAGTCGTGTGAAAGGGCAATAAATTGCTGAACACCCAACAACTCATCGTGCACGACTTCGCCACCAAATGCGATGACAAATGTACGCCCACCAAAGGCATGAATATAAGGTGCGGCAGAACGAAACCAATGTACAAATTCAGCCGGCTTAGGTAAGTCTTGATTGGTGGTAGTATGCGCCGGCAAAGTGCCCGTTAACGGCGGGCCCGAGTTTGCATCACTTTCAGCAAATAAACTGGCTGGCGTAGTATTAAGCGCCGCGGCAATTTTTCTGATTTGTGTTTCTGAAATACCCAACTCACCGCGCTCAATACGCGACAAATTACCAGCATCAGACTCGATTGCTTTCGCAACAAAATCTAATGTCATTTTGGCAGCCAACCGCCTATTTCGAATGATTTTACCTAGGGTCATCACAGCACTTATTGTAAATAATACAATTATTATAATATTAATTGTATAAAACACAAAATATAGGGTGAAACTTAACTATAGAGCAATACCAACGTTGTAATATTAATCATGCCGCGGATGGTTGCGAACGTAATCGGCAAGGTTTAAAAGTCACCCCAAACGGTATGCATACTGGCGATTGCCGCCAGCGCCGCGGTTTCTGTTCTTAAAATGCGCGGCCCTAAAATAATGGACTGAAAGCCACCCGCACTTGCCATATCAATTTCATTCGGGCTTAAGCCGCCCTCCGCGCCAATGAGTAATTGAATTTCATCACTAGGCTTTGCTAACGCAGCTAAACGTTTTGCGCCAACCGGGTTTAATAAAATACGATGCGTGTTGGCTTGTTCATTCGCTGCCAACCACTGACTGAGTGAAACAGGCGCTTCAACGACAGGCACAAACGCACGGCCAGATTGCTCACACGCCGAATGCACAACGCCCTGCCAATGCGCCAAGCGTTTCGCCGCACGCTCTTTAGTTAACTTCACTACACTACGCTCAGTGGCTAACGGCTGAATACGCTTAACGCCCAACTCCACTGCCTTTTGAATGGTGTAATCCATACGGTCACCACTTGAAATGCCTTGCAGCAAGGTAATATTTAATGGCGATTCACTTTCAACCACCTCACTACTAATGGCTTTTGCCAGCACTTCACTTTTTTTAACCGCAATGAGTTCACACACATAATCATGCCCATCGCCATTAAATAAAATGGCAGTATCACCCACGACCATTCGCAACACCCGCACGGCATGGGCAGTGGCAGAATCTGGCAACTTAACAGTTGCGCCAATGGATAAAGGGTCAGGACAATAAAAACGATTTTGTGGCATACGATTTGGGAAATGTAGTAACTAACGAATAATGTTAAGATTATTCAACGATTATAAAGGATTTAGGAGCACATCATGGCAAGTATCCACCCACCCGTATGCGACTTTGGCTGGCAAGCACCCGATTTCAAACTACCAGACACCAACGGCACACTGATCACCCGTGATGCAATGATGGGCGAAAAAGGTTTACTGGTGATGTTTATTTGCAACCACTGCCCTTACGTGAAATCAATCTTACCGCGCTTAGTGGCAGACATTCGCGCCCTAAAAGCCCTAGGCATTAACACGGTTGCCATTATGTCGAACGACCCAACCGACTACCCAGAAGATAGCCCTGAGAATATGAAGTTTATTGCCGAAACACTTAACTTCCCATTCCCATACCTACTAGACGCCACACAAGAAACGGCCAAAACCTACGATGCCGTGTGCACCCCAGACTTTTTCGGCTTCAACAAAAACGGTGAGCTACAATACCGCGGCCGCTTCGACGAAAGCCGAAAAGAAACTGCACCAGAAAGCACAAGAGATTTATTTCACGCCATGAAGCAAATAGCAGAAACTGGAAAAGGTCCAACAGAACAAATACAAAGTATCGGCTGCTCCATTAAGTGGATTGAATAGCAACATACAATAGCGAGTGGTCAATGGCTTAAGCCTATCAAGGAAATATTAGGCCAGATTAATTGATGTATGTCATCAATCTAAAATACCATTAAATACGCGCGCTTTAATACATTCAGGTGTGCCTGCAACAAACTCACGACAAGTACTCGAACGTTCGGCATAAATGCCACACGACACTTGCTCACCAACCACCCCCTCCAGCGCCACACAACGTGGTGTTGGACTAGAAGTGCCATTCATCGCCACCCGATATGGCGAAATTGAATGGGTCAAATGCTTCGGCACAAACCCTAGCGGATGCGCATCCGTTTCTGCCCAATAAAACCCCACCCGATACTTTGCACAACAAGCACCACAGGTTTGACAATCATACTCCAACACTTCCGCATCAGGCAAAACCTGCTCAGAGACACTCATCAAAAACCACCCAACCTTTTTAAAAAATTGACTAATTAATTACTGTTCGTATCGCTAAGCAAGCCCAAACCGCAACAAGCCATCATGCGCTTAAAGCGACAAGAAGCAAGGTTTAATTTAATTGTTTTTGGTGGTTAAAATTGAATAGGTAGTGTGAGTTAAAACGAGACGAAAGCCAAAAATAAACCACACAAGAAAGTACAAGAGACTTATTCCACGCGATGAAAAAAATCGCCCAAACAGGCCACGGCAAAAAAAAACAGATTCAGAGTATTGGTTGCTCAATTAAGTGGATTGAGGACTGATTAATCACTCACAAGCTTGCCCAAAGACTACAAATCACGAATTTATTAGGAGATAAGTTTCTAGCTATATCTTGCCAATTACCATAACGCTTTGAATAATCACTCATACTAATTCGACCAAACCTCGCCTCGCGATTAGATGCCTCAATATCATCTCGTAATTGATTCACCTGCTCAGCAGCTTTACTGTGTTTAAGAAAGTACATATCGCCTGAAATAAGCATAAATTTTGAAAGCTCTTCGTCATTGCTAATATGAATAAATGCAGATTCTTGCATAAAATCAATACTGCGTATGATTCGCAAAGTCTCATTTCTCAATTCAGCAAAACGAGCATACCTTGTAACAATAATACCCGTATACAAACCACTAATAATTCCAAGAGGAATGCCCAAGAAAAGACTAAGTATCGAATCATTTGACATAAATAGCTAACACATCCAGTACACCTGAAATTTTGATTATAGATATAATACACACCACCTTACTGGATACTTTTCAACTTATCAACAAAGGAAACTCTTGCACTAACCTACAACATCACGATCAAGAAAATTAAACTAACGAACTACCCACAGCACCATTACCCATTTATCATGCCGAGTAGCGCAGATTTGACTGGGGCATTCAGTGCATGATTGTTTGAGCGTAGCGAGTTTTCATGTGCTGCCAATCGAATTGAGCAACGGAGGGTAGCCGTAGGCCATGATGGTTGGGGTGTCTTTTTGTTTGGTTTCTTTATTTTGGACAAGCAAAATAAAGAGACTCGCCGTCGCGCGACAAGCGACCACTTAACCAATCAATAATCCGCCCCAAATTACCATCAATCTACTTCTTAAGTTTAGCAAACGCCGCCGCCATCGCACTATTCCCAGCATCCACCACTGGCTTAGCCTTATCACGAGAAACACTTTTAGGTTTTCCACCCCTATTAGGCTTCCTACCCTCTCGCGCTTCCCCACGCATGGGCTTCTCAGCTGCCACTTCATCCGCGTCGTCCGTCATCCGCATCGACAACGCAATCCGCTTACGCGCCACATCAACATCCATTACTTTCACTTTTACAATATCGCCAGCCTTCACCACTTTACGTGGGTCACTCACGAACTGATCAGACAATGCTGAAATATGGACTAGGCCATCTTGATGCACACCAATATCCACAAATGCACCAAAGGCCGCTACGTTGGTAATCACCCCTTCTAAAATCATATTCTTTTTCAGGTCTTTCATTTCCTCAACGCCTTCTTTAAAGGCGGCAAATTTAAACTCTGGCCTTGGGTCACGGCCGGGTTTTTCTAACTCACTAAGAATATCTTTAACCGTTAACTCACCAACGCCATCCGTCACAAAACTAGCGGCTTTAACCGCTTTTAAAAAGGGGCTATCGCCCATTAGGCTGGCAACATCACGCGCCGCCTCTTTCGCGATTTGTTGCACAATATGATAAGACTCTGGGTGAACTGCTGAAGCATCTAAAGGGTTATCGCCCTGCATAATGCGTAAGAACCCTGCGGCTTGCTCAAAGGCTTTACCGCCTAAACGCGGCACTTCCATTAAGGCTTTACGGCTTTTAAAAGCACCGTTGGCTTCACGGTATTCCACAATGTTTGTCGCCATGGTGGTACTTAAACCAGACACGCGATTGAGTAGTGGCGCTGAAGCGGTATTTAAATCCACACCCAGACCATTCACACAATCTTCAACCACGGTATTCAACATACGCGCTAATTGACTTTGATTCACATCATGCTGGTATTGCCCCACACCAATGGCTTTAGGGTCAATTTTCACCAATTCAGCTAATGGGTCTTGCAAGCGTCGGGCGATTGAAACCGCACCACGAATGGTCACATCAAGGTCAGGGAATTCTTTGGCTGCTAACGCTGAAGCGGAATAAACCGATGCGCCCGCTTCACTCACCACAATTTGTTGTACTTTGGTGAGCTTATTGGCTTTGAGCATATCGGCTACAAATTTATCAGTCTCGCGACTACCCGTCCCGTTGCCAATGGATATAAGCGCGACATTATGTTTATTAATCAGTGCCAGTAGTGCGGCTTCAGAATCAGCAATGCGCTTTTGTGGTGGGGTTGGGAAGATGGTGGTGTAGTCGAGCACTTTGCCCGTTTCATCCACCACAGCCACTTTCACACCAGTACGTAAACCGGGGTCTAATCCGATAGTTACTTTTGGGCCAGCTGGGGCGGCTAAGAGTAAGTCTTTTAAGTTATCCGCAAATACCTTAATGGCATCGGCTTCAGATTTTTCACGCAACTGGCTCATTAACTCCATTTCAATAGAGGTTAATAATTTAATGCGCCATGTCCATTTCACTACTTCTGCTAGCCATGCATCGGCTGGGCGGTCTTGATTGCTAATATTGAAATACTTCGCAATCATGGCCTCACACGGGCTTGGTGTTTTTTTATCGCTTGGGTCACCCACCACTAAGGCGCTACTTAATACACCTTCATTACGGCCACGTAAAATAGCCAGTGCACGATGACTAGGCACTTTTTTAAATGGCTCGTCGTACTCAAAGTAATCGGTAAACTTTTCACCTTCTTGTGCTTTATCTTTCACCACGCGTACTGATAAGGTGGCCTCAGTTTGCATAAAGGTACGTAATTTGGCGAGCAGGTCTGCTTGCTCTGCAAAGCGCTCCATCAAAATATACTTCGCCCCTTCTAAAGCGGCCTTGGCACCATCAATCCCTTTTTCGCTATTCACATATTGCTGTGCTTCAGCTTCTGGCACTAAGGTTGGTTGATCAAATAAGGCGTTAGCTAATGGCTCAAGCCCAGCCTCAATGGCAATTTGGCCTTTAGTACGGCGCTTTTGTTTGTAGGGTAAGTAAAGGTCTTCTAAACGGGTTTTAGTGTCTGCCGCTTGAATGTCTTTTTTGAGTGCGTCGGTTAACTTACCTTGCTCATCAATACTTTTTAAAATGGTTTCGCGGCGCTCTTCTAACTCACGCAGATAACGTAAACGTTCTTCTAGGGTACGCAATTGTGTATCGTCCAGCGCACCGGTGACTTCTTTACGATAACGTGAGATAAACGGCACGGTTGCGCCTTCATCTAACAATGCCACGGTGGTGGCCACTTGTTGTGTTTTGATGTTGAGTTCAGTCGCGATACGCTCGAAAATAATGGCTTGGTTCATTCTATTAATTCAAAGTAAAAAAATGAGTATAACGTAAGTTTTTTTGAATGCCATTGGTCATTTCAATTATTTACTTGCCATTAATCAAGCAGCGTTATGCTTTAATTTCTATCGCTAGTGTGATGTCTATAGTAGGTAGTGCTGCTTTGTTCTAAACCAGCCCGTTAGGCTTAATCGCTCCCGCTGTGCGGGCAATACTTCATGCCAAAATTGCGCTGAGCGAAACAATACGATGCGCCCTGCGCGCGGTAATAGATCGATATGTTCATCTTCATTTAAATATAGCCGTAGTGCTCCGCCGTGGTGAGGCTGCCATTGTTGATTTAAATATAAGCTGGCACTGAGTTGGCGCGTTTGTAGCTGCGGTGTGGTGCCATGGGTAAATTGATCTAAATGCTTTTGGTACACACTCCCTACGGGATAAACCGCGACATGCGTTTCAAGCTCTTGCACATTCATATACAACTGCCTATTGAGCATAAGCCGCAACAATTCCATTTGCCGAAAGTAAGCTTGCACGGCTGGTTGCTGATCATTTTCATCTAACCAAGCAATATAGTCGCCGCGAATGGCTTTATTCTTCAAAGCGGCTTTACCCGTATTAGCGCCCACCATTTGGCCTAATAACCACTTTTCTTTAATGCTATTGGCTAATGCTTGAATATCGTCTGGCAAAAGGAAATCGTCAATGACCGCATAACCTTGACTCGCAATGGCATTAATGGCGTGCGCCAGTGGATCTACTTCAGCAGTATGAACGGTGTAACCAGCATGAGAGAGTGTGTAAAGACGGATGCCTTAAGATGAGGGTCCCGAATAGGCGTGCACCATTCTATCGACTTACGCCTAAATAGCTAGCGATAAGTATTAATCGCAACACTTCACATAACTTAATGATTTTTATACGCTAAATGGCGCCTTAATGCTTTTAAGCTTTTATTGCGTTGTATAATCATTTTACAAAGTACTTATTACAAGATTAATAAAGGGACAGTCAATGCAGTTAAAGAAGCTTAAATGGGGCATTTTAGGCGCAGCACGCGTGAACCAACGTTTACTACCAGCCATTATTGCAGCAGAAAATTCAACATTAGTGGCCATTGCTAGCCGTCGACCAGGTGCTGCTAAAGCCACCTTAGACAAATATGCGCCAGAGGCCGATGATCAAGAAGGCATTACTTGTTACGATGATTTGGAATCACTCATTGCGGATGACAACGTACAGGCCGTTTATTGCCCAATGGCCAATGAAGAGCATGCCGAATGGGCGCTTAAAGCCATTAATGCAGGCAAGCATATTCTCATTGAAAAACCAATGACCACAAACCTAGCGGATATTGATGCCATTGAAGCTGCGGCAAAAGAAAATGATGTAAAAGTGATGGAAGGCTTTATGTATCGCTTCCACCCACAACATACTAGATTACACGCAATGATTGATGAAGGCTTAATTGGTAACGTACTGTCAGCCCGCTCTAGCTTTTCATTCTTTATGCAGCCAGCACGCATGTACCGCATTAACCGCAGCATGGCTGACGGTGGTGGCGCCTTATGGGACATTGGCCCTTACGCGATTCACACACTGCGCTGGTGCTTCCAACAGGACGGCGTACCTGCTGAACCAGTTAACGTGATTGCACAAGCTAAGTTAAATGAGCATGGTGCAGATGTTGTCACCAGTGGTGTGTTAGATTTTGGGCCAGACGCAGAAGGCCGTGCACGCTTTGGCCACTTTGATATGAGCTTTGAGCGTAGCCGTACCGCTGAATATGAAATTATTGGCGACAAGGGTTCAATCAAATGCCACAACGCTTGGACTTACGGTACCGACACCCCTGTGCTTAGCTGGAAAACAGATAGCGGTGAAAGTGGTGAAGAGGTATTAGAACTCAGTGATCACTTTACCTTAGAGATTGAACACTTTAGTCATTGCGTGATCAATGAAAAAGAACCATTACTGACATTTGATGATGCTAGAGGCAACTGTAAAGCCGTAGAAGCTGTGATTGCTGCGGTGCGTTAGTATTCATACATACTAATCGCTAGAAAACAAAAAACCCGCCATTAAGCGGGTTTTTTGTTGCAAACTGAAAAACAACAGCTTGCAGAATTTTGGTGGGGAGTGCGGGGGTCGAACCCGCGACAAATGGATTAAAAGTCCACTGCTCTACCAACTGAGCTAACTCCCCATCGTCTTCTTTTTTTATCAACATTGCGGATTGATCAAGAAGCGATGGTATTACAAAAACAGCAACTAACAATAGAAAATTAAAAAACCGCAATTAAGCGGCTCTATATCGCGCACTGCAAAACAGTACACAGAATTTGGTGGGGAGTGCGGGGGTCGAACCCGCGACAAATGGATTAAAAGTCCACTGCTCTACCAACTGAGCTAACTCCCCATCTACTGCTATTTTCGTAAGTATTACATGACCTACGAAAGGGCGCAATTATGCTAGAAACTTATCACTTGGTCAATGCTAAATTGACGTTTTATCGAAATTAAAGTGAAATATTCCATTTATTACCCTTAGATCAAATATTAGATTCAAAATGGGCCCATTTACAAGCTAATATTTAACCAATCAAACACACTACTTAACACCAATGCATCGATCACTACATGCCTGGAAACTTACCACCCATCATGCCGCCCATGCCACGCATCATTTTAGCCATGCCGCCTTTGCTAAACATTTTCATCATTTTTTGCGTTTCACCAAATTGCTTTAATACTCTATTCACTTCTTGCACTGGCACACCTGAACCTAGTGCAATGCGCTTTTTACGGGTAGCTTTAATTAAATCAGGCTTGCGTCGCTCTAATGGCGTCATACTATTAATGATGCCTTCAATACGGCGTACTGATTTATCAGCATCGTCTGGATTAATTTTATCGGCCATGCCAGCCATTTGACTTGGCATTTTATCCATTAACGCACCCATGCCACCCATATTACGCATTTGTACCATTTGCGCTTTAAAGTCTTCTAAATCAAAGTTTTTACCTGATTGGACTTTTTTGGCCAGCTTTTCAGCTTCAGCCATATCCACATTTTTATGCGCTTGCTCAATTAAACCAAGCACATCACCCATACCCAATACCCGTGATGCCATCCGCTCTGGGTGGAATGGTTCTAAACCATCGACTTTTTCACTCACACCAATGTATTTAATTGGCTTACCAGTAATGTGGCGCACTGATAATGCAGCACCACCACGAGAGTCACCATCTAACTTGGTAAGGACAATACCCGTTAACGGTAATGTTTCACCAAAGGCTTTGGCCGTATTGACTGCATCTTGACCCTGCATGGCATCAACCACAAATAACGTTTCAATTGGGTTTAGCAAACCATGTAAGGCTTTAATTTCAGCCATCATAGCTTCGTCAATCCCTAAACGACCGGCCGTATCGAAAATCACCACATCGTAATAACCACGTTTTGCAAAGTCTAATGCGGCTGTTGCAATGTCTTCAGGTTTTTGGTCAGCATTACTATCAAAGCAATCAACGTCTAGCTGTTTCGCTAATGTCTGCAATTGCGCAATCGCCGCTGGGCGATACACATCAGCACTAGCAACCAGTACTTTTTTCTTTTGTTCTTTAAGGAGCTTTGCAAGCTTGCCAGATGTGGTGGTTTTACCCGAACCCTGTAAACCCGCCATTAACACTACGGCTGGTGGCACTGCTGATAAGTTAAGGCCTTCATTCTCCTTACCCATTAATGCCGTTAGCTCGTTGTGCACAATTTCAATAACGGCTTGGCCTGGCGTTAGGCTTTTAACAACCTCATGACCTTGTGCTTTCTCTTTAACGCTTGCAATAAAAGATTTAACAACAGGCAATGCAACGTCAGCCTCTAATAGCGCCATGCGTACTTCTCGCATGGCATCGCTAATATTATCTTCCGTTAAACGTGCTTGACCACGTAAATTTTTAATGACACCTTGTAGGCGATCGGTTAAATTTTCTAACATTACAACCTCTTAATTTTTTTCATTTCGTCAATTTTACAACAAGCTATTATAATTCAACACTATTTACGCCATAATAACCATTATGAATAACTTATCTCAGCATTTAATCAGCTTTCTTGCAGTTGCCTTTATTTACTTAGCCGTGGCTTTTGACTACGGTCGCAACTCGAATACGATCAAAGATCGATCATTAAAGCTTCACAGCACCATGATTACCTTTGGGCTTATTCTACATGGCTTACTACTTTACCAAACAATTTTCAGTCATGGGTTTAACCTAGGCTTCTTTAATGCCCTGTCTGCCATTTTATGGCTAACGGTATTAATTTACTGGGTGGCAGACTTATTACATGAGCAAGCACTAACGATATTACAAGCCTTTATACTACCGCCAGCAGCCGTTGCTGTGGTTCTACCGTACTTTTTCAAAAGCAATCATTACCTGACAATGCCTGATTCACCAGCCTTTATCACGCATATTAGTATTGCCATGTTAGCTTACAGCTTATTCACGTTTGCAAGCATCCATGCGCTGATTATGGCCGTAGCAGAACGTACGCTACACAATAAAACCTCTCGCATTAAATTACCAACATTCCCACCACTCATGGTGATGGAAAACTTATTGTTCAAAACAATCGGCTTAGGATTTGTTTTACTCACCATTACACTCATTAGTGGTATGTTTTTCTCTGAGCAGTTATTTGGCAAAGCCATGCAGCTTAACCATAAAACAATCTTTTCAATCGCCAGTTGGTTTATTTATGGCGGATTATTGTTTGGGCGCTTTCAATATGGCTGGCGTGGTTTAAAAGCTATCCGTTGGACATTATTCGGGTTTCTTTTACTGCTATTAGCTTATGTTGGCAGTAAATTTATATTAGAGGTATTACTTGGTCGATAAACTGTCTAAGTAAATACTTATTTAACGTAGACTAATATGTGGCCATTTGTTTACTGTTGCATAGTCCGTTAATTTTTCATCTGCATCAACGGCTACTGGGTTTGTCACTAATTTCATCAGTGGCAAATCATTGTGCGAGTCACTATAAAAATAGCTCAATGCAAAGTCTGACAAGCTCATGCCTTGCTCAGCCAACCATTGATGCAAACGCGTAACCTTACCCTGCTGAAAACTAGGTACGCCAGATACTTTACCGGTAAATTTCCCATCAATCATTTCAGGGTCTGTACCGATTAAGTGCTCAATACCGTAAGCCGTTGCAATTGGATTCGTCACAAAGCTATTCGTTGCAGTAATAATCATGCACAAGTCACCATTTTGTTGATGCTTATCAACCAAGTCTTGCGCTTGTTGCGTCATCATCGGGCGAATGACCTTAGCCATAAACTTCTCATGCAACGCATCAAGCGCTTCTTTTGAGTGCTCAGATAATGGCTTTAATTGAAACTTCAAAAACTCGAAAATATCTAAGTTGCCATTTTGATAGTCTAAGTAAAACTGCTCATTACGCGCATGATGCGTTTTAGCATCTAATAAGCCTTCATCAATTAAAAATAGGCTCCAGTTATAATCTGAATCCCCCGCTAGCAAGGTGTTATCAAGATCAAACAGGGCAATATTCTCATACGATTTCATAGTATTTTCGTTCTTTATTTCAGTTTAAATTTAAGTTACTTTTTCGTTTCAATCACGTTTGCGGTTAATACCAACAAAACACCAACCAAAATAACAGCCAAAGCCATATACTCACTACCTGTGATCATATCACCTGCAAACGTAATCCCCATGATAAAAGCAACAATTGGGTTAACAAAAGTGTTACTAATCGCAATGAGTGGTCGCACATTTTGTAATAACCATTGGTAGGCCGAGTAAGCGACTAATGAACTTAAGACAATTAAAAATGCCATGGCAAGCCAAGCAGCATCAGCAATCGTTTCAGGCCATACTTCACCTGAAAAAGCACTCACAAGCAACAATACCATTCCGCCAACCATCATCTGGCACGCTGCGCCCATTAACCCAACAGGCATAGTCAAGTACTTACCCCACACAGAACCAAATGACCAACAAGCGGCGGCAAACAATAATAAGAAAGCACTGGTTGCATCACCACTTAAGGTGCCATTTGTATTGAGCAATACAATCCCAATAAAGCCAACCATAATCCCCAGCCACTCTTGCTTGGTAATTTTATGGCCCCAAAATGCCGAGAATATAGCGATCCATATTGGCGCGGTGGCAATGGCAAGTGCTGCCACACTAGAGCTCACTGTTTGTTGCACATAACAAACCGTACCATTCCCCATTGCGGGCAATAATAACCCGACAATGCTTGCGCCACCCCACTGCCGCCATGTTGGGTGCGACGCCCCCATCCAACGCATCACGCTATACAAAATAACGCCAGCAATCACAAACCGCGTACCTGCTAATAAAAATGGTGGGAAGCTAGCCACGCCAAAGTAAATCGCTAAGTAAGTTGAACCCCAAATAAAGTAGGTACAAAACAAAGCGAAAGTAACGAGTAGTAAGTTTTTGTGTTGAGCCATAAAGTCAGTCTGATGAATGTGCGTATTTTACGTTAATTCATACCAACGCATCCACCTATATCATTTGCAATGAAGTTCAATATCAGCACAAAAAAAGCCCCAGTGCAATGCACTGGGGCTTTTTTAAGACTTAACCAAACTAAAGCTTAATAAGCATCAAGCTTTAGTCTTATTTGATTAAAGACCTAAAGACTTAACAGTTTCCATGTTGATATATGGATCAACAGGAAGACCTTTAGCTTTTTGGTATGCGTTAACAGCACGCATTGTTGATGAACGCACTACGCCATCAAGAGGACCTGGGTTGTAACCAGCTTCTTTCAAAGCCATTTGTAGAGATTTGATCGTAGAAGGCGTTGCGTTAGTTTCGCAAAGGATGCTACGCCATTCGTGTGAACCTTCAGAGATTGTTTTAGTTTGAGCAACTTTTGCGTATTCAGCAGGAATTGCAACCACAGACTCTTGTGGAGGTGTAATTTCTTTAGTTACTTTAACTGTTTTATAAACAGCAGGTACTTCAACTTGGTAAGTACTTGCAGGTGTATCAACAACAGTTCTTGTAATTGTTTTTGAAACAGCTGGAATAGCGATTGTTTTAGTTGTTGCAGGAGTTGCTTCAACACGGCGTGTCACTGTTTTAGTGATCGCAGGTACTTCAACTAAACACATCACATCATCATCAACATTACCTGAGCTTGAACCAGCTGATCTTGTTGAAATAGCTTTACCTAACCATGCACGGCCACGTTTCCACTGTGTACTTGCTTCACGAACAACAACAGTTTCTGTTGCTGTTGTGTAAGTAGCAGGAACAACTTGTAGTCTTGTAGTCGCTGGCTTAACAACGATTGTTTCAGTTACTGTTTTGTAAGTAGCTGGTTTAACCATTAATTTAGCTGAAGCTTCACGTACTAATACTGTTTCGTCAACAGTACCGTATGTAGCTGGCTTAACAACAATTCTTGATGAAGCTTCTTTTTTAACAACTGTTTGATAAGTTGTTTCAGTTTGTGGTGCGATATACACTCGTGCATAACACTCACCCGCTTTAGGGTTTGGTGGAGTCTCTGAATCAGCTGCAAAAGCATTTGCTGAACCAAAAGCAACTAATAGCGATACTGCTAGTGCTGAGTAATTGAATTTCATGTGAAATTTCCTTTTTTGTTGGTTTAATAAAATCGTTACAACTAAATCTAATCTAGATCTCTAACTTTAATTATTTTTATTTTCTCAAGTCAGTTGTTTGAAAGTGTAAGGCCTACGTTAACTGAATTTTCAAAAATATATGGTGCACTTACTTATTGCAAGTTCCACCAGACACAATCAGTTTACTAAACAAAGATCAAATTGTGATCTAAAGTATACATTTATTTACACTTACGCATCAAGCACCTAACTAAATAAAACAATAATTTACATTAGACTTGTGGGTTTAACTTCTCAGCTTTACTCTGCAACTTGTTCAAGCCATTTAAATAAGCCTTCACTGATGCTTCAACAATATCAGTATCTGATCCTTGGCCATTCACAATACGCCCATCTTTTGATAATCGCACGGTTACTTCGCCCTGCGCATCGGTACCACTCGTAATATTGTTAACAGAATATAAAAGTAATTCAGTACCGCTTTTCACAATACTTTCAACCGCTTTAAAGGCTGCATCTACTGGACCGCCACCATCAGATTCAGCGCGTTGCTCTACACCATTATCAGATAAGGTAATAACGGCATGCGGCCTTTCACCTGTTTGTGATGAAACTTGTAAATAAACTAATTTAAATTGCTCTACGGTCGTACTGTCAAATTCGTCACTCACCAAAGCATGTAAATCTTCATCAAAAATGTCAGATTTTTTATCAGCCAATTCTTTAAAGCGTGCGAAGGCTGCATTTAAAGCATCTTCTGAACCTAAATCAATACCCAACTCTCGCAAGCGCGATCTAAACGCATTACGGCCTGACAACTTACCTAAGGTTAATTTATTTGCACCCCAGCCGACATCCTCGGCGCGCATAATCTCATAAGTTTCACGGTGCTTTAATACGCCATCTTGGTGAATACCAGATTCATGTGAAAAAGCATTAGCCCCAACAATTGCTTTATTAGGCTGCACTGGGTAGCCCGTGATTGTAGAAACCAGTTTACTTGTTGGCACAATTTGTGTGGCATCAATCGTTGTTTCAATATTAAATATATCCTTACGGGTACGTAAAGCCATCACAATTTCTTCTAAACTGGCATTACCCGCACGCTCACCTAAACCGTTAATCGTACATTCCACTTGGCGCGCACCACCAGTCACTGCGGCTAATGAGTTCGCTACAGCCATACCCAAATCATTATGACAATGGGTTGACCAAATCACTTGATCACTATTCGGCACGCGTGCAATTAAATCACGCATACGCTCACCCCATGGGGCTGGAATTGAATAACCAACCGTATCAGGCACATTAATCGTGGTTGCACCCGCTTGAATGACAGCATCAAAGATCCTGACTAAGAAGTCCATCTCTGAACGCACAGCATCTTCTGCTGAAAATTCTACGTCATTAGTATATTCCAACGCCCATTTAACTGCTTGCACGGCACGCTCAACCACTTGATCTTCAGTCATACGGAGTTTATTTTCCATATGAATTTTACTGGTGGCAATAAAGGTATGAATACGACCGTGCGCTGCATGGCTGATTGCCTCACCGGCTTTACGCACATCATTTTCACTCGCACGCGCTAATGAACAGACCGTTGATGTTTTTATTTGTTTTGCAATTTCTGAAATAGCGTCAAAATCGCCTGGGCTTGCTGCAGCAAAACCAGCCTCAATCACATTCACACCTAATTTTTCAAGTTGGCGTGCAATACGAATTTTCTCTTCTTTCGTCATGGCGGCACCTGGGCTTTGCTCGCCATCACGCAATGTTGTATCAAAAATAATGATTTGTTGTTTATTCGCTTTTACAGTCATTGCGTCGTTCATTGTATTTTTCATCTTTGAGTAACCTATTAATTCATGCGTATTTTACATGAAAGTATTGCCGTCATCATGAAGCTGATGTGACGGCGAATTAATTAACGAACTAATGGCTGACTTTTCAATGAAGTCAGCTTAGTCGCACTTATAAAATGGAGGTGTATATAAAGTAGTATGCGCTTAGCGCAGTGTGGTACGAAGCGCATGCAGGCGCAATGTGTGTAAACTGGTTACACACATTAATAAAAACATCATAAATGTTTGAATATTATTCATAATCATTAATATAGTATTTATTGCGCCATTAGGCAAGTGATATAGTGCTGCAATAAACAAGCTCAGCACTACATTTTACTTTTTAAACTTATCTTTCATCCAAAACACATAGCCTGATACCACATAAGCTAACATCACTAAAAATAATACTTCTGGTGGGCTGTATGAAATCAACACAATGGCAAACATAATGGCCAGCATCACAAAAAATGGCACACTGCTTTTTAAGTTAATATCTTTACCACTGTAATAGCGTAAATCGGTCACCATCGAAAGACCTGCAAACATCGTAATGGTCCAAGCCATCCATTTCCATTGCAACATACCAAAAAACACATCACGCCCAGAAACACCATACTCATACGACACCCACACAAAGCCTGCTAACAGTGCTGCTGCTGCAGGGCTAGGTAACCCTTGAAAATAACGTTTATCCTGCTCAACATCATCTAATTTAGTATTAAAACGCGCTAAACGCAGGGCTGCACAAGCACAATAAATAAAGGCGGCCAACCAACCTAGCTTACCTAATGGCTTTAACGCCCATACATATAGTATTAATGCTGGCGCCACACCAAATGAGACCATATCTGACAAACTATCATACTCAGCACCGAAAGCACTTTGGGTATTCGTCATGCGCGCCACACGTCCATCAAGGCCGTCCATGACCATGGCAATAAAAATAGCAATCGCTGAGAGTTCAAATTTACCGTTCATGGCCTGCACAATGGCAAAAAAACCTGAAAACAGTGCTGCGGAAGTAAATAAATTAGGTAATAAATAAATACCTTTGTGCCTTACTCTCCTTTCAACAAACCCTTCTTTTTCACTTTGATTATCTAATGCTTCCTGCGCGACCTTGTCATCCATTCAGTTTCAACCTTCAAATTCAACATTTCATATTGTAATCGAAATCTTGTTTATTGTTTGATCTGTTCAACAACGCACTTAAAAAGTGCCATATTGAACCAAAATCTCAAGCCATTAGTTTGCAGGCGCAAACACTCCGCGACAACTGAAAATTAACAGTAATTAACATCAGTATTCATT
Organism: Methylophilaceae bacterium; assembly: GCA_034111445.1. Lineage (GTDB taxonomy): Bacteria > Pseudomonadota > Gammaproteobacteria > Burkholderiales > Methylophilaceae > Methylotenera. The sequence goes on from JAWUXH010000007.1 coordinate 39,578, forward strand.
AATGAGATCCGAATGGGCTGCATTACGATAGTTAATGCCTAGTACGTGTTAACGAAAACCCATCTAAATGATGCCTTGTCGTTAACTTTTCTTTTGTCTAAAAAACGCAAATGATATACGAAAGGTTTTGCAATGCCACAACGCCAAGAAAAAGCGATTAAGAGAATTACCGCCCATATGGCGGATTTAAATCAGCATAAAAATGATATTTTTCAGCTGCAGTCAGTTTGGGATAATTTATCCCTCCTCGCACAACTGTCTGGTACTGGGATAGACATTTCCGAAACCCGCAAAGATTTCGGTCAAGTCACTCAGAGCGTCATGAATAATTTGTCAATTGAAATGCTCAACAAAACAGTTAGTTCTCTGCAATCAAAAGCATTTGTAACAATTAACTTAGTCACCCGAAACTTATTCGAAAGAACCGCAGATATTGGTTTCTTCTCAACCGATGATGATATCCGCCAATTCCTACTCAAACACCAAAATCATACAGCCCTAGATAATGATTACGATCATTTGCGCCTGCGATTTTTAGAGTATGTCAAAAAATATTCTGTTTACCATAATGTCATTTTGCTCGACCCAGAAGGAAAACTACTGGTCCAAATTGACGAACACAACAAGGTTAACCAGTCGAATGACCCGCTTATTCAAGCGGCCATCACCACTGAAGATGATTACGTTGAAATTTACCGTGAAACAGACTTACTACCTAAGCAAGGTAATCAACTCGTCTATGCTTACCGGGTGACAAATCCTAAGACCGATGAAGTCATCGGCGTACTATGCCTGTGTTTTAAATTTGAAGATGAAATGCGCTCTCTGTTTAAGAATCTCATCCCGTTTGATGATTGGGCCATTGGTGTGATGTTAGATCACAACAAACAAGTCATTGCGAGTAGCGATGAATACCAAATACCAATTGGTGCAACATTAGAAACCACTCGCGCTGGCACCAACTGGGTACTGACCCGTTTTGCTGGACGTGAGTACATCGCAGCATCCAGAAAAACACGTGGATTCCAAGGCTACATGGGCCCAGACTGGATGGGCCATGCGTTAATTCCAGTTGAATATGCGTTTGAGTCAGATCACCATGAAGCGTTTAAAGAGATTGATAAAGATTTACTCAACAAAGTCATGCGTAGCCCGTTAATTTTCTCACGCTCATTATTAAACATTCCTAAAAATGCCGCTGTTATTCAAAGCAAGTTAAATCAGTCCGTCTGGAACGGCAATATTTGGCAGAACAATGCAAAACAAAATGATCAAAATAGCTTTTCCAAAACATTGCTTTGGGAAATTAGCAATACGGGGTTAAAAACACAAAAAATCATCAGTAAAACGGTGAATGAGCTCTACCAAACCGTGGTATCAATCATGTTGGATAACTCAAAATTTCAAGCCTATTTAGCGGCTGACATTATGGATCGAAACTTATACGAGCGTGCGAATGATTGTCGTTGGTGGGCATTGACGCAGCGCTTCAGAGAAGTATTAGCCGAAACAAAAAGAACCACAAAAGACCTTAAAGATGCAGAAGAAATTTTAAGCTATATCAACGGCCTATATACCGGGTATGACAACATTGTATTATTTGACCGCCAAGGTGAAATAATTGCCACATCAAATCCGGCTTACAAACACTGTGTAGGTGAAGTGATTGAACAGGATTGGGTTGGGAAAGTACGCGCATTAACCAACACACAAGAATATGTAGTTTCAGAATTTGAACCAACGCCGTTATATAACAACAAACCGACTTACATTTATGCCGCAGCCATTCGCTCACCAGACAATGTAGGCATTGTTGGCGGCATTGGTATTGTGTTTGATAGCGAACCGCAGTTCAAATCAATTTTAAATGATGTTGCCCCGCGCGACAATGGCGGTACTATCATCGATGATAGCTTTACTGCGTTTGTTGATGGCAACTTACAGATAATTGCTTCAACAAGACACGATGCCATTATTGGGGATAAATTCACCATCCACCCTAGTTTATGTAAGCTAGAGAATGGGGAAAATGAGTTCGACATTGCTATTTATCAAGATAAATATTATGCCATTGGCGCTTATGCTTCATCCGGCTACCGTGAATTCAAAAGTGAGAGTGATGCTTATCAAAATAAAATCACCGCGATGATTTTTATTCCACTAGGCAATGCACATGAAATTGATGCATTAATTGCCGAAGATAACGCCTCTCAACACAATGAATTTAAAACAAACTTACACAGTACGCACCATGCAAAAACTGAAGAATATGCAACATTCTATATTGGGCAAGATTGGTTAGGCATTCAATCAACATCAATTGTTGAAGCCATAGAGCCTGAAAACATCAGAAAACTACCCGATACGCAAGATGGCTTTGAGGGCGTAATTAAATTTAATGATGAGGTTATCCCAATCTTTAATTTAGGCAAAAAAATCGGTTGCGATGCTGAAATAGCTGAGAAGAGTAAACAGGTCATTATATTGAGTGATACTGAGACTAGCCCTAAGTTTGGCATTTTGGTCACGGCACTAGGTGCGATACCATCGATCGACCCCAATGATATTGAAGCGCATGACAACATTTTCGCTAGCCATAGCGGCTCTATTGCCACAGGGATCACCAGCATGTTATCAAGTGAGAATAAAAAAATGATGCTCACGATCGTATCGCCAGAAAGCATTTGGTTTAAATTCAACCCAAACATTGAAATTGCGGCCTAATATTAATGAGATAACACATGTTTGAATGAGTAAACTTGCATCGATTAGCCTGTGATAAAATTGCTCTTTTTTATAGCAACAGGTTAGTGATGCAATTCTCATTACATTCGGAAGATGGTTTAGCCCGCCGCGGCACAGTCAAACTTAATCACGGTGAAGTACAAACACCAGCCTTTATGCCTGTTGGCACGTATGGCACGGTGAAAGCCATGTCACCTGTCGAACTTAAAGAAATCGATGCCCATATCGTACTCGGCAATACTTTTCACTTATGGCTTCGCCCTGGTTTAGAAGTCGTTGCTGCACACGAAGGCCTACATAAATTCATGGGCTGGGATCAACCTATCCTGACAGATTCAGGCGGCTTCCAAGTCTTTAGTCTTGGCGCGATGCGCAAAATTAGTGAAGAAGGGGTGAAGTTTAAAAATCCAATCAATGGTGACACCTGCTTTTTAACGCCAGAAGAATCCATGCGCATTCAACGCATATTAAATAGTGACATTGTGATGATTTTTGATGAGTGCACGCCCCACCCAGCCACCCACCAAGAAGCCCGCACTTCTATGGAGCTATCACTCCGCTGGGCACGCAGAAGCCGCGATGCGCATGACCAATACCAACAACAATCCATTACACAAGCCTTAAACAATGAAGCAGGGACGGATGAAAATCCGCAACCGAGCAATGCCCTCTTCGGCATTATCCAAGGCGGCATGTATGAGGATTTGCGTGATGAGTCATTAAAAGCATTGGTGGACATTGATTTTGATGGTTTTGCCATTGGCGGTTTATCTGTCGGCGAGCCAAAAGAAGATATGTTGCGTATCCTCAAGCATACAGCCCCTAAAATGCCAAAAGAAAAACCACGCTACTTAATGGGCGTTGGTACACCTGAAGATCTAGTAGAAGCGGTGTCAAACGGGATTGATATGTTTGATTGCGTGATGCCAACCCGCAATGCACGCAATGGTTGGTTATTTACACAATATGGCGATGTGAAAATTAAAAACGCTTTTTACAAACATGACATGAAACCACTGGATGAAGATTGCGATTGCTATACCTGTCAAAACTTCACGCGCAGCTATTTGCATCATTTATTTAAAGTCGGTGAAATTTTAGGCTCACGTCTAAATACGATTCATAACCTCCATTATTACCAAGTATTAATGCAAGGCATGCGTAAAGCCATTGAAGATAAAACCTTTGAAGCCTTTACTAAAGACTTCCACGAAAAGCGCAAAACCATCAGCCAAGCTTAAAAGCTCGACACCTAGCTTAGGCCCCTCATTTAATCGTTCATTGAGAGATGAAGAATAAAGAGTGGGTTCTGTGCTAAAATCCCGTGCTAAATTTTAAATTTTTAACGATAATTTCAAAAGAGAGAATCACATGTTTATTTCGAATGCCTATGCAGCATCTTCAGCACAAGCTGAATTAATGAGTTTTTTACCATTAATCATTATTTTCGTACTATTCTTCTTTATGATCATTCGCCCGCAAATGAAGCAGGCGAAAGAAACAAAAGCTATGATCGAAGCACTACAAAAAGGCGATGAAGTCGTCACCTCTGGTGGCATCGTTGGCAAGATCACAAAAGTCACTGACGCTTTTGTTGTGATTGACATCAATTCAGGTAATGAAATCACAGTACAAAAACAAGCGATTTCAACCGCACTACCTAAAGGTACGATCAAAAGTATCTAGTATTTTAAGTAAGCGCTTCACGCGCCCGATTAACTAAACAAATTTGCAATGCATCTTTAATCTTGAGTATTAAATTATGAACCGTTATCCATTGTGGAAAAACCTTCTTATTATTTTCAGTGTTGTGCTGGGCCTTATTTATACGGTACCAAACTTCTTTGGTGAGTCTCCTGCGGTACAAATTACACCAGCGAGAACCAGCACTAAAGTAGATGCAGCCTTATTAGCCAAAGTAGAAGACGTACTTAAAGCTGAAAGCATCGACTTTGCTGGCATCTATTTAGATGAGCGTGGTGTAAAAGCACGTTTTGCTGATGAAGATACGCAAATTAAAGCAAAAGATGCATTGAATACTGCGCTAGGTAGTAAAGACTACACCATCGCATTAAACCTTTTATCAGAAACGCCTGATTGGTTAAAATCACTTGGTGCCAACCCAATGTACTTAGGGTTGGACTTACGTGGCGGCGTTCACTTTTTAATGCAAGTAGATATGAAAGCGGCCATTAACAAAGCTGCTGAGCGTTTTGTGGGCGACTTTAGAACAACCTTACGTAAAGAAAAAATATCTTATCTTGGCGTAACGCGTAATGAAGATGTGGTGACCGTGCGTTTTAAAAATGAAGCGCAGCTAGAAAAAGGCAGAAAAACACTTGGCGTCAAATACCCAAATGTTACTTTCACGCCATACATCAACGATGAGCAACAACTACTGAAAGCATCATTAAGCCCAGTCGAACAAAAACAAATTCAAGACTTTGCGATTAAGCAGAACATTCAAACACTGCATAACCGTATTAATGAATTAGGTGTAGCTGAGCCGATTATTCAACAACAAGGGGCTGACCGTGTTGTCGTCCAATTGCCTGGTGTGCAAGATACAACAAAGGCTAAAGAAATTTTAGGCCGTACGGCTACCCTAGAAATTCGCATGGTGGATGAAGACCGTTCAGACAATGCTTCAATGGAAAAAGCATCAAGAGGCATCGCACCAATCGGCTCTGAAGTCTATAAAGACCGTGATGGCTACCCTGTGATTGTGAAAAAGAACGTGGTGTTAACGGGTGACTACATTACTGATGCGGGCCCTAGTGTTGATGGCCAATCAGGTAGAGCGGCTGTGAGCGTGACATTAGATGCACGTGGTGCACGTTTATTTCAACAAACCACACGTGAAAACGTTGGTAAACGCATGGCCATTTTATTAATCGAAAAAGGCAGCACTGAAGTGGTAACAGCGCCAGTGATTAATGAAGAAATTGGTGGTGGTCGCGTACAAATTACGGGTATGGCCAATACACAAGAGGCGACTGACGTTGCTTTACTATTACGAGCTGGTGCATTAGCGGCGCCAATGGAAATTATTGAAGAACGTACCGTTGGCCCAAGCATGGGTAAAGAAAACATTAGCCGTGGTATTAACTCAACCCTTTGGGGCTTTGCTGCCATCGCTGTGATGATGAGTATTTATTACATGGTGTTCGGTGTCATTTCAGTGATCGCTTTAGCAATCAACTTACTATTATTAGTGGCGCTACTTTCAATGCTACAAGCCACCTTAACCTTACCGGGCTTAGCTGCGATTGCTTTAGCACTGGGTATGGCGATTGATGCCAACGTATTGATTAATGAGCGAATCCGAGAAGAGTTACGCGCAGGTAACACGCCAGGCGCGAGTATTAAAATCGGTTACGACCGTGCCTTTGATACGATTTTAGACTCGAACATTACAACAATGATCGCCGGTCTTGCACTATTCTTATTCGGTACAGGCCCTATTAAAGGCTTTGCGGTAGTACACGTATTGGGCATTATGACTTCAATGTTTAGTGCCGTGATGATCTCACGTGGAATTGTGAACTTTGTTTACGGTCGTCGTCGTAAGATTGAGAAACTATCAATCGGCCAACTATACAACCCGAACAAATAAGTTAAGTAATAGTTTTAAAAATACATTCATACAATATTGATATATAGAGTAGAAAAATGGAATTATTTAGAATAAAAGATGACATTCCCTTCATGAGTTATGGTCGTTTAACGACATCAATCTCATTAATTACGTTTATTTTGGCGGTGTTCTTTTTGGCCACTCGCGGTTTAAACTTCGGTGTGGACTTCACTGGCGGTACGCTAATGGAAGTGAGTTATCCGCAAGCCGCAAAATTAGAAAATATTCGTGAAGCGGTGAACGGCATTGGTTTAAAAGAAGCCACTGTGCAAAACTTTGGTAACAGTCGTGATGTGTTAATTCGTTTACCGGTTAAGTCTGACTTATCAGTGGCGAAACTTTCTGAGGAAGTTAAAACAGCATTAATCGCTGATAACGCAAATGTCGTGGTGAAACGGGTTGAAGCCGTTGGCGCTCAGGTGGGTGAAGAGTTATACGAGCAAGGTAGCTTGGCATTATTCTTCGTGATCATCGGCATTATGCTTTACTTATGGTTGAGATTCGAATGGCGCTTTGCCGTGGCAGCGATTATTGCCAACATGCATGACGTCGTCATTATTCTTGGGTTCTTTGCATTCTTTCAATGGGAATTCAATCTAACGGTACTCGCGGCTATTTTAGCGGTACTAGGTTACTCAGTGAATGAGTCAGTGGTGGTGTTTGACCGAGTACGTGAAAACTTCAGAAAAATGCGTAAAGCATCAGTCGTAAAAGTGATTGATAACGCGATTACCCGTACGATGTCTCGTACTGTGATTACCCATACGTTAACGCTCACCATGGTTGGCTCAATGCTATTATTTGGTGGTGAAATTCTGCATAACTTTGCATTAGCGCTCACCATTGGTATTTTGTTTGGTATCTACTCTTCAGTGTTAGTGGCTTGCCCAGTCGCTAAGATGTTAGGCGTTAGCCGTGCAAACCTAATCAGCGCCCCTAAGGCTGAAGGTGCTGAAGAAGAAGCGGTACTGTAAGTCACTTATACACAGAACCTTTTAGGTTCTGTTCAATTAACCGTGATTACTGCTTGATCATCAAGCGGCATCACGGTTAAACTTGAAATCTCAACGTTTCACACAAAAACACTTTGGATAACATTCCCATATACTGGCAATTAGCCATATTAGCTTTACTGCTAATGCTCTCTGGCTTTTTCTCAATGTCAGAAACTAGCCTGATGGCGATTAATCGTTACCGCTTAAAACACCTAGAAAAAGAAGGTCACCACGGCGCACGCCTTACTAACTCGCTACTAGCCGAAACTGATAAATTACTCGGTGTGATATTACTGTGTAATAACTTTGTAAATGCATCAGCAGCAACGCTAGCAGCTATCATCACAGTGCAACTGGCTGGTGAAGGTGAACTTGCCCTTGTGATTGGTACGCTGTCTGTAACCTTTGCAATCCTCATTTTTAGTGAAATCACCCCAAAAGTGATTGCAGCGGCTTACTCTGAAAAAGTCGGTATCTTTTGCAGCTATGCTTTATACCCATTACTCAAGGTGTTATATCCAGTCGTTTGGTTGGTGAATATGCTCGTTAAAGGCATGTTGCGCATTGTCGGCATCAAACTTAACTTCAGTGGTAATCAAGCCGTGTCGATGGAAGAACTACGTAGCATTGTGGCTGATAATGGCACGTCGATGGCGACCAAAAATCGGTCTATACTGCTTAATCTACTCGCGCTTGAAAAAGTAACGGTAGATGATGTCATGACCGCCCACACTCAAGTGGAGACCATTGACTTAGACGCACCGCTTGAAGATATTATGAATCACCTAGCCAGTAGCCAACATACGCGCTTACCTGTGCGTGAAGGTGAAAAAGAAGAAATCATTGGTATTTTGCATATTCGTAAAATGATCACGCAACTACGCAATATGAATCGTTCGACTGAAGAAGATGAGGACGAAGCTGAAGAGTTTGATAAAGAAGCGCTCAGAGCGGTGATTACGCCGCCTTACTTTATTCCATCAGGCACGCCGATCTATATGCAGATTCAAGAGTTTCAAGAGAATAATCGCCGCATTGCGATTATTGTGGATGAATATGGTGAGTTCACCGGCGTGGTCACCATGGAAGATATTTTGGAGGAATTAATTGGTGACTTCACCACTCACTCTCCTACTAAATACAGTGGTTACCATCAAGAAGAAGACGGCAGTTGGATTGTAGATGGCAGCAGCACGCTGCGAGACTTAAACAAAAAATTAAAACTAGACTTACCAACTGATGGCCCCAAAACCCTCAATGGTTTGGTGATTGAGCATTTTGAAGACATTCCTGAATCCAACACTAGTTTTAAAATAAACGGCCAAGTATTAGAGATTCTGCAAACACAGGATAAAGTCGTGAAGAGCGTTAAGATCCTCCCTTAACTGTTCGGTTTAAGCAGCGCTACTTTTATTTTAATGAAATTAAATAGACTTTACTCGGTCTTATCAACTATTGCCGAACACCTACACTCAGTTATTATTCATCTAATTATTGTATTAGACTTGAAATTTC
>JAWUXH010000008.1:0-11322 GCA_034111445.1 Methylophilaceae bacterium
GCGAAGTTGCTTAAAATACCACTAACGCCTTGTAAATTATTTTTGATACGATGATGCACTTCGCGGATTAATGTGTTGCGCTGCTCAATGGCGACTTGTAAGCGATTATTTCCGTCTTCTTTCTTTTGGGTAATATCTTGAATCACTCCAGAAATTTTCACTGGCTGACCATTTTGCGTGACCATTTCACCACAGCACCTAACCCATAAGTGCTTACTCTTAGCACTGATGAATGGTAGTTCTAAATCATAAGGTGTATTATCTTTCTTACACGCTTCCATTGCATCCATCAAAATAGGTCTAGCTTCGGGCAGATAAAACTCAATCGCCTCTTCTAGTGTTGGCATTTTGTGGTCATCAAGTTCATGAATCAAAAATGTTTCTTTAGTCCAAACAAGTTGATTGGTTTCTATATCTAACTCCCAACCACCGACTTTGGCCAATTCGCCAGCACGATTAAGCATGTTTGTTGCAGACAAGAGTGCATCTTGGACTTTTTCTCTTTCAGTGAGGTCCTTAAGTGTTGTAACATAAAACAGTATGCTGCCTTTTTCATCTCTAATGACATCGATAGTGATCAATACATAAAAAGGTGCGCCGTTTTTTTTAGTCAGCCATAAATCACCTTTCCATTTGCCAGTGACATTAATTGCCTCGACAACATCGAGCAGCATTCTTTTTTCTTTTTGATCTCTAGCTAAATCAGCCGGCATGAAACCAATCACGTCAGCTTCTTCATAACCGGTAATGTCAGTAAAGCCTTTATTAACCGATTCAATGCTGAAGTTAGCGTCAGCCATAATGATGGCGTCACTGACTTTTTCAAAAACACTGGCAAGTATTTCTTTTGATTCTAAGGCTCTTCTTTTATCGCTATAATCAATAATAAAGGAAAAGAAGCCGATCACTTCTTGCTGCTTATTAACGTCAGGGACATATTTGACATGGTAAGTGCATTTGCCTTTTGTCATCACTTCAAAAGTTAAATCAAACTCACAACGTTCACCATTGAGTGCTTTTGAAACATAGGGCTTTGTTTGGTTGGCAATAGATTTTGGCGTGATCTCTTTATGGCGCTTCCCGAATAATGGGGCTTGTGGTAAATCAAGTAATGTATAAAAAGCCTTATTCACGTATTGGCAAATTAAATTCTTATCCCAGTAACTCACGCCTGCTGGAATATTCTCAGTAATATTCGTCACGATGTTAATTTCGTTGTTGAGGGCGATATTAAGATCGTGAATTGTGGCTTCTTTTTTCTTTGATTCAAGTAAAACCATGACTTGACGAGCAAGCTGAGACAAGGCTTTTAGTTGATGGTCTTTAACCTTGCGTGGTTTGATGTCTGTCACACAAAGGGTGCCAAGATTGTATCCATCAGATGTTTTGAGCGCGACACCGGCATAAAAACGAAAATGCAGATCGCCAGTCACAAGTGGTGAATCGCAAAATCGCTCATCGTTCAGGGCATTATTAACAACTAAAACGTCTTCTTTAAAAACGACATGTTCACAAAAAGTAGTATTGTTTCTAGGCGCTTCTGTAGCATCAAAACCTTGCGTGCTTTTGAACCATAGTCGTGATTGGTCCACTAGGGTGATCGATGAAATGGGCATGTCAAAGATATAAGTTGCAAGCTCGGTAATGTCGTCAAATACCTTTTCTGACAAAGTATCAAGAATATTAAACGCGGATAACGCCAATAATCTTTTTTGTTCACGTTCTGAAGAATACGTTTCTAGCATTTTATCTTTGCAACCACCCTTAATACTATTTTAATAAAAATCGAATAGTTAGAAATGATATTTAAAACTTCACTTCAATTAAAAAATGAATCTGATAAAACTTTTAAACTGTATTGATTACTAAAGTAAATCTGGTTGAAGGACGCCATCTTTTTGGCTTGTTAAAGCTTCTCCATCCTGGCCTCATCGTATTGATTACAACTAATATTAAAAGTCATAATATGACTTCAGAATTGTCATGGTAACGTTGATAGCCTTTATGTATACGTACCTATACATAGTACGCTTTTGATTTCGAAACTGCAAAACCAAGGGATTAGAGTGAAATAACCCGCTTGCGCGGGTTTGTTTTAAACACTCCATCAAAAAAATTACACTGCCTGAGGTGTTATATCGACCAGAGCTGGTTTGCAATAAGCATAAGGGTAATCAGCCTCACGATTTTGAAACGACAAAATCGCATCATTTTTAATCATGCCATCTTCAATGGTGATCGCTTGCCTAATCGTTTCATTCTCTTGCCAGCTATCTCTCCCTGCCAATACGGTTGGTAAGTAAACAATCAGCGCAGCAGAAATTGAGCGCGTTGCACTTTCCCATAGGTAACTAGGGGTATGGTCTACGGCGTAATAATCAATACTTTCATACTTAAACATTGGTGCTTTAAAACTCGTTGGTTTCGCAAAAAAGAAGCCCATGCCTTCATCACAACTCACATCAATAATCAGGCTATTATGCTTGAGGCAGGCTTTTTCTGATTCAATCACAAAGTCTGTCGGGTTCGCTGTATCTTGGAAAGTCCCGTTTACAATAATATCGGCTTCACTAATCATGTCAGTTAATGGTCGTACTGTTCCGCCATTCTCAACAACGACCATGCGGGTTTCACCTTCGCTGCCAGAACGAATCCGCGCATAATTGCAATCTAGCACCTCCTCACGCACTTCATGCTCAGGGCGTTGAATACAAATGGTAATGTCTCTAAAGCCATGTGCTTTAAGTGCATATATCGCCCCACGACTAACCGCGCCAAAACCAAAAATAATGGTTTTGCGTTGATTACCATAATGCCCATCTATACCCTTAAGCTGCAGCGCATGAATCACAGCACAATAACCAGCCATTTCGTTATTTTTATAAAAAGTATGGCGGCCGATATAACCCTTAGGTGACCAAATAAACATGTCTTCAAACGCAATCAGTGTTTGCTTACGGTCAATCAAGCGCCGCTTGGGTAATCGCGCGTTGCTGTACACAATGCACATAACCCCATAGCGTGCCGCCTTCTTTCAGCTCTTGTAAATCAGCTAACACTGGCTTGGCAATAATCACGGTGCCAATGTCTGCCAGTAATGCATGTCGGGTAGCAATGCCGCCCGTTAATGCGCGAATTTCATCATCGCTCACACCAAATGGCTTGCCGTAACCTGCTTCAAAAATTAATTGTTGTCTCAGCGCTTCAGGGATACGTGGTAAATGCGCTGGGTGAATTGGATAGCGTCGTTCATCTACTTTTCTTGAGGTGCCAATGACCCCTACTTTTGCTGTATTCATGTCGCCGTATCCTTGTTATTATTAAAATCAATCGGTGACTGCATGCGCGAACTCGCTGGCCACTATTTGGCCAGTTAACGCTAGTATTGTGCTTTTTTCTTTGGTGATGGTTTCAGAAATTGAAACTGTGAAAGGCTTTTTAGATGTGATGCTGATGTAGCAAGCCTTCAATACAATATACACCTTAAAAATTAATTAACCGTGAATTGTGTCAATAAAGCACTTAACTTCCACGGCTTTAGCGAAATCACCTGTGACAGAGTCTAATTGTTTTAACATAGTGGATTAAAGTCCGGTCCGCGTTGCGTATTACGACAAGGTTATCTAAGATGAATATTCAATAATTGCACATTCAGGTCACTGTTTCTAAGAATCAACCATGTCAAAACATTATTACTATCTCTTACTGTGCATTCTTTTTGGTTTTTCAACTATTGTACAAGCTGGCGGTTGCCCAGAATTAACAAGTGGTAACGTACAGGTACAAGTACTGGGTTCTGGCGGGCCAGAATTAAATGACCAACGCGCCTCAAGCAGTTACTTAATTTGGCACGATGGTAAAGCCAAATTATTAGTAGATGTAGGCAGTGGCAGCTTATTCAACTTTGAAAAAACAGGGGCCAACCTAAACGACATTGAAGCAATTATGCTTTCACATTTACATGTCGACCATACTGCGGATCTTCCAGCACTGGTCAAAGCCTCCTTTTTTACTAACCGCAAAAAAAACTTATCTATTTGGGGGCCAAGTGGTAATACATTAATGCCAGCCACCACTGAATTTATAGATTCATTATTCGGGAAAAAAGGCGCGTATCGATACTTAAGCAGTTATATCGATGGTTCAGATGACTATCAACTTAAACCATACAACATTGATATCAATCGTCTACAAACCACCACAGCTTCAAAGCAAGTTAATTACCAACTCACGGCAGTACCCGTACACCACGGCCCTATTCCTGCATTGGCTTGGCAAGTGACTATTGGCGGTAAAAAAATTGTATTTAGTGGCGATATGAATCATGACTTTAAAACATTAACGCACTTAGCACACAAAGCAGATCTATTCATTGCCCACCATGCCGTGCCTGAAACAGCCACAGGCGTTGCCAAACACTTGCATATGCGGCCATCGACCATTGGTCAAATAGCCCAACGGGCTAATGTCAAACAATTAGTGCTTTCACACCATATGTTACGCACAGCTAACCAATTTGAAGTATCTCAAAAAATCATTAATCAATCGTTTGATGGCACAATCTATTTCGCTGAAGACTTACAATGCTATCAACCATAAAACGATGAAAAAAATTCACCTACTCCGTCATGCAAAATCCAGCTGGGGCAATGCATCCCTAGCCGATATTGATCGACCGTTGAATGCACGTGGCATGAATACTGCTGCGTTTATGGCACCGCATTTACTAGAAGCTGGTTGCGCATTGGATCACGTATTTTGTAGCCCAGCTGTGAGAGCACAAGCAACCATTAGTTTGATTAGCAAGCACTTACCAACAATTGATTTAACATGGGTAACAGACCAAGATTTATATACCTTTGATAGCAACAAGTTACTACAATGGTTTCAAAACCTAGATGAATCAATCGATGAATTACTGATTATCGGCCATAACCCAGCATTCACAAATCTGTGTAACCTGCTCAGTCATCATCAGATTCAGAACATACCAACCTGTGGTTATGTACAATTAACAGCAACCCAAACAGGTACTTGGCAAGCCATAAGCGAAACACCTTTTGAATTAACAACCTTTATAAGGCCAAAAGCCTTAATGAAAGATAGCGAGCACTAGACATGAACAAATTAATAACATTCATTATGACGCACGGCATTGTTTTGGCGATTGGCTTTGCCGCTGGCATTTATGCATTACCAATCCTCACCGCACCAACGGCACCCACAGTGGCTGAAGTAGCCAAGGCAGCAGAAAGTGCAAACTACAAAGCCAAATTTAAACGCGATTTAAAAGACAGTGATGCGCTACATTATGGTGAAGGCACCGTCACCATTAGTGCAGAATCAATCTCATTAATGGGTAAGTTAGCCCCAGGGCCAAATTACAAACTGTATTTATCGCCTGAATTTGTCGAAACAGAAAGTGATTTTTTACGTTTAAAGTCAACAATGGTCGTGGTTAGCGATATTAAAACCTTCGATAACTTCTTGGTAAAAGTACCTGCAACCATCAACCCTAGCCAATATTCAAGTGTGATCATTTGGTGTGAAGCCTTTGGCCAATTCATCACCGCAGCACAATACCAATAACGACCATACTCACCCGCTAAAACCGTTTAAAAAGGCCATTAACCACCCTAGGTTAATGAATTTTTACACAAAATCATGACCATAATTTGATTACCACCCTTAAATAACGTAATGTAAATAGGCAATTTACAATTAGCACAACACGCCAAGTACCTGTATGAGAATGTGTTTGCTATATTCCGTATCATCATTACTAATCATTAGGGGGAAATCATGCTCGCAAATCTCGACATAAACCAATACCTTCCAGCAGTTGTCAGTTGGGGTACTAACATCCTACTAGCAATTGTCATTTTAATCGTCGGCTTTTGGATAGCAGGCAAAGTGCAAAGAGGCATCGTTAGCATGGGTGAAAAACATGCTGAATTAGACTCAACACTGTTTAGCTTTTTAGGTAGCATTGCCCGTTACATCATCATGGCATTTGTATTAATTGCGGTATTAAATCGCTTTGGTGTACAAACTGCTTCTATCGTTGCGCTATTAGGTGCTGCTGGCTTAGCCGTTGGTTTAGCATTACAAGGTGCCATGTCTAACTTAGCTGCTGGTGTAATGTTATTAATCTTCCGCCCTTATAAGGTTGGTGATTTTATTGATGCTGCTGGTAAGTTCGGTAACGTAACGCAAATTGATATTTTCACGACTATTTTAGAAACGTTTGATCATCAACAAATCATTATTCCAAACGGTCAAATTTGGGGTGAGCAAATCACTAACCATTCTCACCATGCAGTTCGTGGTGTTGATATGCACTTTGGTATTGCTTACAACGAAAATACGGATGCAGCACGTAAAGTGATTGATACTGTATTAGCCAACCACCCGCACATTTTAAAATCACCAGCACCATTTGTTGAAGTGGAAACACTTAACGATAGTTCAGTTGATTTCATCGTGCGTCCATTTGTTAAAGGTGAGCATTACTTTGATGTACTTTACTCAGTACCTGAGCAAATGAAAAAAGCATTAGATGCGAACAATATTGAAATTCCGTTCCCACATCGCAAAGTGATTGTTGTTAACGAGTCAGCTTAAGGCTAACTAAAAGCAACTAATCCAAACCCGCTTCGGCGGGTTTTATTTTGCCTACTGTTTGCAAAAACAGTCCATTGGTATATATTCAATTTTTATATGCAAAACCTAAAAGCCAACAAACAAAACGCCATTGATTTTTACCGCACAGCCTACATGGGCGACCCAACCAAGGCCGTTGCCTTATATGTGGGGGATGATTACACCCAGCACAACCCACTAGTCGGTAATGGTAAAGCCGCCTTTATTGCCTACTTTGATGCAATGGCAGCCGATTACCCAGATAAAAGCATTGAATTTATCCGCGCCGTGGCTGAAGATGACTTAGTTTCACTACATACCCACCAAATATGGCCGGGCAATGACCAATACGTCACCATGGATTTCTTCCGCTTTGATGAAAACGGTAAAATAGTTGAGCATTGGGATGCCATACAAGGCGTACCCAGCACCACAAAAAACGGTAACACCATGTACTAACGCTTACTCTAAACCATCAGCGCATGCGTTTAAAATAGCTAACAAGCCCCCAAAAATCCACACAGCTAAATTAAAGTCCTTTACACTCATTAACTACTGAAAAAAGTTGTTAACTAGCCAAAGGACCGCTCAACCATGAGCCTAGAAATTGAAAAACCACGTTTTATCCCATACACGCGTAGCGACCTTAAGCGTTTATTACTAGCTCAAGAAACGCTTAGCACCACAGACCGTGATCAGTTTAAAGTGGTGTGTGAATTACTCACCCACCTTTACCACGCGCAATTTCATGATTCGCTTGAAACACTCAAGGCCAGCTACGCACCAGTTAACCCAGATAGTGATACCTTAAGACCATTTACATTCAGCGCAGACGAAACGGCAGCGCAAGAAGAACAATTATTTGAATCATTAGACGCGCTACTCAACAAAGCTAACTTTGAGCAAATCACCCGCGAAGATTTACACCGTTCAATGTCAGAAAGTCTCTGTTTCAAATTAAATTAAATGTCGACTTTGATGACTTTGAACAAGTACTGTTTTATAAGCGCGGTGAATCAAAACGGACTGAAACAATTAAAACCCTGTTTGGCTTACGCAAAAAAGTCATCCAGTTTATTAACTACGACCGTGTCGTCGTCGTGGTGAAATTCAAGCCGCACGCCTACTTTGATGCGCAAGAGCGTGAAGACTTATACTTCCAACCCAACTCCATTATTTTAAAATACTTCCGCAATGTACCGCGTAGTGACCTTGAAATGCTGTTCCCCAATACTGAAGTACGCATGCGCCCAATTGATAAACTGATGATCGGCGTACCAGCCGCAGTGGGTGGCGCCATTATGTTGGTGACTAAACTAGGGGCTACGCTAGTACTCAGCGGTGCGCTGATTGCTTTTTGGTTAGGCATGCGCGATGAATCAGTTGAGCTAAACCAAACTAACTTACTGGCATTAGCCGCTGGTTTTGGTACGCTAGGTGCGTTTTTATGGAAGCAATTTAGCAACTTTAAAAACCGTAAAATCCGCTTTATGAAAACGCTGGCAGATAACCTGTACTTTAAAAACCTTGATAATAATATGGGTGTGTTCCACCGCTTGGTAGATGCGGCTGAAGAGTCTGAATGCAAAGAAGCCATGCTGGCCTATTACTTTTTATTAACGGCCAACCAACCACTAACAGAAGCCGCGCTAGATAAACAAGTAGAAGATTGGTTTGAAACAACCTTGAACCAAAACATAGACTTTGAAGTAGACGATGCGCTACAAAAATTAGTAGCACTAAAACTTGTAACGGTGACTGCTGATACTTATACGGCAGTACCCCTTGCACAAGCAAAAGCCATATTAGATAAAACGTGGGATCATTATTTTATGCAGTAAGGCAGCAAACTCATGCATTAATGACGGATCAAATTTGAACCAAATTAAGACGAACCCAAAAACATAGATAACCATAATAATAAAACCATGTTTTCAATCAAAAATATCACTTTAGTGGCTGGGCCATTACTCGCCATCATTACCTACATGGTGTTGGCTACACCCTTTACGCCAGCGTTAGCCATCACCGCCGCAGTGACGCTTTGGTGTGTAGTGTGGTGGGTGTTTGAACCAGTGCCTATTCCCGTTACCTCGCTTTTACCACTCGCGCTGTTTCAGTTAACTGGCGTACTCACTAAAGATGCCATTGCCCAAGCCTATGGCAACCCGCTTATTTTGTTATTACTTGGTGGGTTTATTTTATCTAAAGCGATGGAAAAAAGTGGTGCTCACTTACGGCTAGCCTTATTTATGGTCAATCTATTTGGTAATGGCAGTAGTAAGCGCTTGGTATTAGGCTTTATGGTCACCGCCGCCACCATGAGCATGTGGATTTCAAACACTGCCACCACGCTCATGTTATTACCCGTGGCGCTAGCAGTCACCAAACAATCAAAAGATGCCATGCTAGCCACCCCACTCATGCTCGGCATTGCCTATGCCTCGAGTATTGGCGGCGTTGGTACACCCATTGGCACCACGCCCAATTTAGTATTCATGCAAGTGTATGAAGAGCAGTTTAAGCAAACCGTTAGCTTTAGTGATTGGATGCAGTGGGGTATTCCCGTTGTGCTGTGCATGGTGCCAATCACATGGATGTGGCTCACCCGCAAGCTAAACTACACGGGCGGCTTTAACATGCCAGCAGTCGGCAAATGGCAAACCGTTGAAAAACGCGTGATGATCATATTCGCCCTAACCGCACTAGCATGGGTCACCCGCCAAGAACCCTTTGGTGGTTGGAGCACTTGTTTTAACTTACCCAATGCCAATGATGCATCCGTCGCATTACTCGCCGTGGTACTCATGTTTGTCACGCCCAATGGTAAAGGTGAAAAACTATTAGATTGGCCAACCGCCGCCACTATCCCATGGGGCATATTGCTACTCTTTGGCGGTGGCATTTGTTTAGCCAAAGCCTTTTCCGCTTCTGGCCTCAGCACCCTACTAGCAAGCAACTTAAGTTATTTAGCGACTTTCCCATTATTACTCATGATATTTATATTGTGTATTTGTGTGACTTTCTTAACCGAAACCACCAGCAACACCGCCAGTGCTGTATTACTTATGCCAGTACTCGCCGCCTCTGCCATTGCCGCGCATATAGACCCAAAACTACTCATGGTGCCTGCCGCCATTAGTGCCAGCTTCGCCTTTATGATGCCAGTCGCCACCGCACCAAACAGCATTGTGTACGCCAGTGGCTACTTCACCGTTAACCGCATGGCGCGTGAAGGCTTTGTATTGAATATTGTGGGGGCTTTGGTGGTGACTGGGATTTGTTATTGGTTGCTTGGGTAAGCGTTAACCCAAGGTAAAACATAGAAAAGAGTAACAACTTTGATGCTAATGTAATAATTAAGTATGTAAATCCATCAATATGGAATAATGGATTAAACTTACAACATACAGCGCAATGCGCGTTAGTTATTGCGCCCTACGGCGCTAAATATTAGAAATATTTAACCACTTATTTAATATAAAACAGATGCTTACTTATGACAAACAACCACATTAACCAAACAGGTTATACAATCAATAAGAAGGAGCATTGATGGCAATTTTTGACTTATTTTCTAAAAGGCAAAAAGCCCTAAGAGGTGATATTCCGGATGTATACACTTACGAAGACTTACCAAATGCCTTAAGAGTACAAATTGTTAATATTTGGTCAGATGCTCTCGGTAATACAAGTCATTACTACGACCATTACGGATGCGGCCCTAATGTTAAAACGGCTTATAAGTTTATTGTTAATACCCTCTGTCGAGAGTATGGAATGTTTAAGCTCCCTACAGCAGAGAAATATCAAGACAGGATGTACCTTGAAGAATTAGCCAATTATCTATTACAAGTTGAGGACGTTGAAAAGCAATTAGACATTGTTGAACTGAGCTTCAAGTATATTGATAAACTTACTCGCGAATTTGGTTACTTGCGAAAGCAAAACGCCTCAAAAAGCGTCGATGATGCTATTGGTGAATTAAATGATAGATTCAAAGAGCATGGGATAGGCTTCCAATTTGAGGAAGGTGAGATTGTTCGAGTGGATTCCGAGCTGATACATTCTGAAGCTGTAAAACCCGCTTTGAGGCTGCTTAATGAAAAAAGCTACCATGGTGCTCAGCAAGAGTTTCTAAGTGCTTACGAGCATTATCGGCATGGAAAGAACAAAGAGGCACTTAATGACTGCCTGAAGTCATTTGAAAGTACTATGAAAGCCATATGTGATAAACGCAAGTGGGCATATGAAACGAATGCCACTTCGAAAGCATTAATTCAAGTATGTTTTGATAATGACCTTGTTCCATCATTTTGGCAGCAACAGCTAAGTTCATTGCGCAGTATGTTGGAAAGTAGTATTCCAACTGGTCGAAATAAACTAAGTGGTCATGGTCAGGGAACTACCCCAACAACAGTACCAGATTATTTGGTTGCATACATGCTACATATGACAGCATCTACACTGGTATTCTTAACTACAGCAGAGAAAAATCTTGCATAACAATAACACGGTGCAGCTGTCGGACTAATCTTCAATCAATGGGGTCAGACTGAAGCTCCCCCATTTTAACGGATACTTTAAATAAGCGACAATATCGCTAAGGAGTATCGACATGACCGATAAAAGAAAGCCTTATAAAACCTTTACACGTGAATTTAAAATAGAAGCTGTTCG
>JAWUXH010000009.1:0-13700 GCA_034111445.1 Methylophilaceae bacterium
AAAGCAAGTTAACCGAAGAAAAATTACACCTAGCAGCGCAAAAAGAGCTTGATAGTACACAACAAATTAAATCCCTATTTAACAATGTGTTTGATGGCCTAATGGTGCTCGATGAACAGGGCTTAATTGAAAACGCTAACCAAGCCGTTAAGCAGATTTTTGACTACAAGCCTGAAGCGCTCATCGGCCAGCCCTTTAATATCTTGTTATCTAATCAAAAAGGTAGATTCGACACCTACCTAGCAGATTACACCGCCGCAACCGTGACCAATAGTGCTGGCGTCAGCTTTGAGACCACTGGGCTGCGACGAAACGGCAGCATTTTCGGGATGGACTTAGTCATCAATGAAGCCATTATGAGTGGTAAACGGAAGTTTATCTGTACAGCTAGAGATGTTAGCGAACGACGCTATATGGAAAAATTATATCGCTTGATGTCTGAAAATATTGAAGGTTATGCATCTATCATCTTAGACCCACAAGGCAATATTAAAACTTGGAATGCTGGCGCCGAAACGCTTAAAGGCTACACGGCTGAAGACATTATTGGCAAATCATTTAAAACCTTTTATACCGAAGAATCAATCGAGAAAAACACCCCTGACAGCCTGTTAGCGACTTGTATGAAAGATGGACATGTCCATGATGAAGGCTGGCGTGTCCGCAAAGATGGCTCACAATTTTATGCAGAAGTTGTCATTAACAAACTGCAAGAAGATGATGGCAGCCTGTTAGGTTTTGTTAAAGTCACACGCGACATGACCGCACGTAAGCACTTAGATAATGAGCTAAAACAAGCCTACGATAATTTAGAGGAGTTTACCTCAGTAGCCTCACACGACTTAAGGTCACCACTGCGCGGCATTGCTGACTTAGTCGACTGGATAAAAGAAGACTTAGGCGACGACATAATCGCTGATGTAAAAAAGAACTTAGACCGGGTTGAACTGCGCGTCAAACGCATGGAAACACTCATTGAGGACTTGCTCCAATACTCACGTGCTGGCCGAGCCTCAGCTGAGGTAACGTTAGTTTCCCCAATCACTTTAGTGAATGAAGTCTTAGAGATCCAACCTGTTCCAGCCGATTTCGATATTACTGTATCGGGCAATGCGCGCGCCTTTCAAACCCCTAAAACGCCTTTACAAACATCGGTACGCAATCTAATTTCAAACGCAATAAAACACCACGACCAAGCAGTTGGCAATATTGACATAACGGTTAAAACCGTTGGCAGTTATTGTGTATTCACCATCGCAGATGATGGCCCTGGCATCCCAACCGCCGCCAAAGACCGCGTTTTTAAGTTATTTCAAACGCTCTCTAGCAATAAAGAGTCATCAGGCATTGGATTGGCCGTTACCAAACGCATGGTTGAAGCGCATGGTGGTTATATTGAATTAGACACAACAGATGGAAAACGTGGCACCACCTTCCAAATTTGGTGGCCAAGGTTTCAAACGGTTGTTAAACAAACTTAAGAATTAGTATATGATTCACCTAACAAGTGTTAATTTTAAAGGTCGTGAGGTAAATAATGAAAGCTGTTATCCCGAACAATGAAGAAGCACGCCTTGACTCATTGTACCAATATGAAATTTTAGATACACCGGCTGAACCAGTCTATGACGATATTACGCTCATCGCCTCTACTATCTGCGGCATGCCCATTTCAGCCATTAGTTTAGTCGATAAAAACAGACAATGGTTTAAAGCCATTACTGGGCTAGACGCTAAAGAAACCCCGCGCTCTGAGGCCTTTTGTGCGCATGCCATTTTGGACAACCAAACAATGGTCGTGAACGATGCCTTACAGGACGAGCGCTTCATTGACAACAAACTAGTGCTAAATGATCCAGGCATCCGCTTTTATGCGGGCGCTCCCATTACAACGCCTGAAGGCAATGCCTTAGGCACACTCTGCGTGATTGATCAAAAAGCCAACGCACTCAACGACACGCAAATAAAAGCACTTGAAGCCCTAGCCAGACAAGTGGCTGTACTGTTAGAGCTACGGATTGTAGGGCTAAAAGCACGCAGAGAAGAAGTGCAAAAAACAGCCCTGTTAGCCAAAGAACTATTGTTAGACAATGCCGCCGCCGGCGTTGTGTTGGTTAAAAATCGCGTGATTCAACACTGCAACTTTCACTTTGAACAGATGTTTGGTTATCACCACGGTGAAATGGTAGGCAAAAACACACGCATTATTTATCGCTCAGAAGAAGAATACAACGCGATTGGTATAGACTTCTATGAAAAACTCAAAGCAGGCGATCTTAGTCCTACCCATATCACCTGCCAGCGCAAAGATAATACTACTTTCCCTGCGACAATTAGTGGCTATGCCATTGATGTTGAAAATCCACTGGCAGAATGTGTACTGACCATTGCAAACATTGCCTAATTCAAACCAAAAGCGCTCTGTTGCTATAACAAGCGTACAATCGACTGACAGTTAATTGATCTATCTAAAGGGTAAGCACAATGACATGCAATATTCTAGTAGTTGAAGATGATGATGTTGCAAGAGAAGGCATTGAACGCAGCATTAAAAAATCTGAATTAAATTTCCCGCTCACTTTTGCTGAGGATGGCATCGTAGCATTGGAAATTTTAAGAGGCGAACATCCTGAAAGAAAGATTAAACTGCCGTTATTTATATTGCTTGACCTCAATATGCCTCGCATGAACGGATTTGAATTTTTAAAAGCATTGCGCGCAGACCCAGCACTAAAGCCAACCGTTGTATTTGTCCTAACTACTTCAGGGTCAGAAGTTGACCGTGCAAAGGCCTATCATGAAAATATTGCAGGCTATATGGTGAAAGACAAAGTCGGTCCACAATTTTCAAAGCTATTTAGTCTACTCAAAGAATATTCATTTGCTGTGAGTTTGCCTGAAAAGGAACTGGGTACTGACAGCATTTAAAACCGACTAGGTGCTTTTTTCATTCTAAAATATACATCTCTACCAACAAGTCAGGCACCCAAATTTAGCGTGCGATTCTCTGTTATTCAAGTCAGCACTAACCTTACTAAAAACCAACTTAGTTAGCATTAGAACTAACGCCCATTTCATTACTTATTCACATTATTAACCAATCGTTACATAAGTTAAAATTCGTTAACTAAGGGAAACTGCCCTTACATTCAAAGGTAGTTAACAATGACTTGTACCATTTTATTAGTTGATGATGACGATGTAGCGGTTGAATCTGTTCAACGTAGCATGACAAAAGCCAATGTACCATTTCCAGTTGTCGTGGCAGAGGATGGTCAAGTGGCTTTAGATATATTAAAAGGAAAGCATGCCACTAAAACGATCACGGAACCGGTGATTGTATTGTTAGACATTAATATGCCACGCATGAATGGCTTTGAGTTTTTAGATAACATCCGTAATGATGGAAAATTAAAACCAACGATCGTATTCATGTTAACAACATCATCCAATGATTCAGATAAAGCCAAAGCCTACAACAAAAACATTGCCGGCTATATGGTAAAAAGCGCAGTAGGTGACCAATTTAAACATTTATTTTCATTACTCGAACAGTATTGCAATTCTGTTGCACTACCAGCATAAGGACAAAATATGAATGAAATCCTAGACCATGATATTCAAAAAAATATTTTAGTTATTGATGACGATGATGTCATGCAAGAAAAATTACGCCGTATTTTACGGACAACCCCTTACAAATTACAAGAGGCTGCATCCGGTAAAGAAGCGACCGCGTTATTAGAAGCCAATGAATACGATTGTGTGTTGTTAGATAACCGTTTGGGTGATGCTAACGGCGTTGAGCTGATGCCGATCATCCAAAATTTATTACAAAAGCCATGCCCAATTATTATGATTACGGGCAGCGGTGATGAACGCTTAATTGTTGAAGCCATGCGCAGTGGTGTGTATGACTACATCAATAAAAATGAAGTCGATGTTCAGCATTTATCTAGTGCGATTTCCTCAGGCCTGAGGTGGGCTGAATTAGAAAAAGAATTACTTGCTTCACGTAAAAAAATTGAACACCTCAGCATGTATGATGAGTTAACAGGCATGCCAAACCGTTATTTATTTTTTGATCGTCTTGAGCAAGCACGCTTACATGCGATTCGTGAAAATTCAGGCTTTGCTGTGTTAATGATGGACTTAAATTTATTTAAGGAAGTCAACGACACCTTTGGCCATGCCGCTGGTGACAGCATTTTAAAACAAGTCGGTGAACGCTTAATTAATTGCACGCGTGATGTTGATACGTTTGCAAGACTAGGTGGCGATGAATTTTCATGTATTATTGACGATGCTGAAAGCTCAGAAAAAGCACTAAGTGTTGTTAAAAAAATATTAGCGGCGATTAAAAAGCCTTTCGTCATTGATGATCATTTCATTAGCATCGGCATTGCCATTGCATTCTTTCCAAGTAATGGTCAGTTGTCTAATGCCAATGCATTATTAGCCAATGCTGACAATGCCATGTATAAAGCCAAAAAAAATGCGCATGGCTATGAATTTTATGAAGAAACAACGCAAACCACAATACAATCATCACTCATGACCATTGCTGGTCATATCGCAAATGCGCTTGAAAATAATGAATTCACGTTAGCTTACCAACCGCAAATTAGTTTAATTGATGGACGCTGTTGTGGAATAGAAGCATTAGCCCGCTGGCACAGCCCAACACTTGGTACCATTACCCCAGATGAATTCATTCAAGTCGCTGAACGATCATCGATTATTCTAGATTTAAGTTATGCTATTTTTGATATGGCCATTAAGCAGGCTTCAGAATGGCAAAGCCAAGGTATCAAACTACCAATGTCTGTCAATATGTCAGCCAAAATGTTAGATGATGAAGCTTTGCTTGAAAACATTGAAAGCATCTTAGCTAAATATCAATACCCTGCTGATTTGTTAACGGTAGAAATTACAGAAACATCGCTATTAAGTAATCCTGATAATGCCGCAACGATTATCGACAAATTATCGGCCAAAGATATCCAAATTTCGATTGATGATTTTGGTACAGGTTATACCTCATTTAAATACCTTCGTGAATTTAAGTTCGATGAACTTAAAATTGACCAGTTATATATCACCTTACTCGAAAAAGATACACTTGATGCTTCTATTGTAAAATCATTTGTGTCATTAGGCAGCGGGTTTAATATAAACTTGATCGCTGAAGGCGTTGAAGATTTAGAACGGTTACTACTGTTGAAACAAATGCAATGTGGCCGTGCGCAAGGCTATTTCATTAGTAAACCAATGCCAGGTAATCTAATGCCAGCATGGATTAAAGACTGGGAAGCGAATCCACCGAGCATATTTGATGAAGTGAATACTGAAGTTGCATTAAAAACCGCCGCGGCGTAAAAACCAATTACTTCAAAAAAATGTGTCCTTTTGCAACCTGCTTGTTTGAATAGGTTAAAAGCCTCCCTACTCAAGCCACCATCACGACTACCAAATGAATAGTGAACAAATTCAACGCTGGGACATATTTTGCAATATTGTCGACAACTTCGGCGATATTGGTGTTTGTTGGCGATTAAGTCGTCAACTAGCTGAAGAACATCAATTGGTGATTCGTTTATTTATTGATGACTTTGCGATTGCCAGCAAAATCATTCCAAATTTTGACACAACTAAACAAACCCAAACGATTCATGGTGTAGTGTTACAAGCTTGGCCAACAAGCGAAATCACATTACCAAATGTTGTAATAGAAAATTTCAGTTGTAAATTGCCTGACCGTTACAGCAAACAAGTAGCGCAGCATAATCAAACGCATGGCGAAGCTAATCCGATCATTTGGATTAACTTAGAGTATCTATCAGCTGAACAATGGGTAGAGGACTGCCACACGCTGCCCTCACCACACCCAACATTAGCCTATACACGCTACTTCTTCTACCCTGGCTTTACTGCGCAAACAGGTGGATTATTACGTGAAGCCGCATTACTCACACGCCGCGATGCTTTCATCGCATCACAAGCAGCTCAACAAGCATTCTGGCAACAGCATATTCACACACCACTTAGTGCTAACTTTGAAGAGTCAATTAAAATCTCGCTATTTAGTTACCCGCAAGCAGACATTGAATCACTGATCAAAAATCTTGCGCAATCAGAACAAAAAATTAGCCTAATACTGCCCTACAATACTGAAATAAAAGCCCTTAGCCAGATCATAGACACTTACAAACTATCATTAGAAACTGCATTAAATATCGAAAATATATCATTGTATTTGATAAACTTTTTAAAACAAAAAGACTATGACAAACTACTTTGGGCATGCGATTTAAACTTTGTGCGTGGTGAGGATAGTTGGATACGCGCAATATGGGCTGGCAAACCTTTTATATGGCAGCCTTACATTCAAACTGAAGACTCACACATTACCAAGCTCAATGCTTTTTTGGCTAACTATGCAGCTAAAGACCCGCTTAGCCATTTAATTAAACAAGCTAACCTAACATGGTCAAATGCTACACAGGAAATAGCCATTGATTGGCTCACGACCCTAACAGCCTTGCCAGAATGGTCGGCATACAGCTTGAAATATTCAAATCATTTAGCTAAACAAGCAGACTTATGTACACGGCTTGTAACATTCTCGAACAAGTTGAAATACGTTGATTAACAAAAATCGTGTATAATTCGCGCTTTTCGACGCCAACTCAAAGCAATTAATTTGATGAAAGTGCGTTCAACCTTTTAAAAAATAGCTTAAGCAGAATTAAGGCAAAACCATGAAAACAGCACAAGAACTTCGCGTAGGTAATGTAATTATGATCGGCAGTGAGCCAATGGTCGTCGTTAAAAGTGAATATAACAAATCAGGCCGTAGTGGCGCTGTTGTTAAAATGAAATTCAAAAACTTACTGACAGAAACGCCAAAAGAAACCGTTTACAACGCGACTGATAAGTTTGAACTAATCGTACTAGAGAAAAAAGAAACCACGTTCTCTTACTTTGCTGATCCAACCTATGTATTTATGGATGCTGAATACAATCAATTTGATGTTGATGCTGAATTCATGGCAGATGCATTACCGTACTTAGAAGATGGTATGCCAGCTGACTTACGTTTTTATGAAGGCAAAGCCATTACCGTAGAGCTACCGACTACGGTTGTACGTGAAATCACTTACACAGAACCAGCGGTTAAAGGTGATACATCAGGTAAAGTATTAAAACCAGCCAACCTAGCAACAGGCCACGTTGTTTCTGTACCGTTATTTGTTAACCAAGGTGACAAAATTGAAATTGACACCAGAACAAATGAATATCGCAACCGTGTGATGAAATAAGTAAACATTACTTACAATCACCAATCAAGACGTATTAACGTCATCATAAACATCCAAATTACTACTGATTAGCTAATAAGGGGAGAAAACACTTCTCTTCCTTTTAGCTTGGCAAGTGCTTGCCGGGTTTACTATCTTAATATCCCAAATTAGCACTTATATACCATTGTGCAAATCTAAGGAACTAAGTATGAATGATAAACAGTTAGTCGCATTACATGCAGCAAACCGAGTTCAAAATGACATGCTAGTTGGACTGGGGACAGGCTCTACCGCTAATTACTTCATTGATGAATTAGCAAGACGCCAAAAAGAAGAAGGCTTGTCCATTACCACGGTTGCAAGCTCTACCATTAGTGCGCAGCGTGCACAGTCACTTAATCTACCTATTGTTGCATTAGAGCATATTAGTCAAATTGACTTATATGTTGACGGCGCTGATGAAATCACCCCTGACATGACCTTATTAAAAGGTCGCGGTAGTGATTTAGTCAAAGAAAAGTTACTAGCAAAAGCCGCTAAAGCATTTATAGTTCTGGCCGATAAAAGTAAGTGTGTGGATCGCATTGGACAAAATTTTTCGATTCCAATTGAGGTCACCCCTTTTGCTTGGCAGTTGGCGCTAAACAGCTTAAATGCCCTTGGTGCAAATGGTGCATTACGGCCAAATGCAGCAAACGATGGCTTCTGGATAACATCACACGGGAGTTATGTATTTGATGTGCAATTTGACCAAAGTATTGAAGCAACCACATTAAACGCGCTAATCAACAACACCCCTGGTGTGGTTGAGCATGGCATTTTTCTTGATTTAGCAGATGAAATACTGATTGCAGACAACGGCGACATCGCCTCAGTTAAAGCAGACAATAAGGCAAATACACCAGTTTAATGCGTTTATTCCTCTTATTTTTATTGATTACCATCATCTCAGCTTGCTCATCAGAGCAAGTGGTTAGCTATATGAGTGAAGGCCAAATCACGCCAGCACCGACACCTGACAAACCGCAGGAAGTCGTCATTGTGACGCATGCTGGGCCTAACACCTATTTCATTAATGCCGATAACCAATATGCCGGTATTGAGTATGATTTGGCCAACCTATTTTCAAAAAAATACGCGCCTGAATATAAAATCAAATTTCTAGTTGTTCAAAAAATTAGTGATGTAGTGCCAGCACTATTGTTAGGTAAAGCTCATATCGCCGCCTCTAATTTAGCGATCACGCCTGAAAGACAAAGTAGAGTGAGTTTTTCAACACCGTATTACCAAACACAACATCAGCTGGTTTATAACAAAAAATTTGGTAAAAAACCAAAACAACTCGCGCAAATTAAGGGTAAGTCTTTTGTGGTGCCTGCGGCTTCAAGCTCATCAGAAATATTAAATCAAATGACGCGTAAGCTACCTGATTTAATTTGGCAAGAAGACAGTTTAAACAACGCAGAAGTTTTACTTAGAAAAGTGGCCGATGGTGATGTGGATTACACCGTAGCCAACCACCAGCTCGTGAATTTAATGAAAAATTACTACCCAAATTTACGCACAGCATTACCGATTGGGATAGAGCAAAAGGTAGCATGGGCCTTTTCACCACACCAAGATAAGCGTTTAGAAAGTAGAGTTAATGCCTTTTTTAAAACAATCAAAAAAAATGGTGAGTTACGTAACCTAGTCGATCGTTATCACGGTCATACTGACCGCCTTAAGCCTGTTGATGTTAATTACTTCTTAAAGCGTGTTGACACAATACTGCCCAAATACAAGCGCATCTTCAAGCAAGCTGAAAAAGCAACTGGCTTAAACTGGCGCCTGCTTGCGGCCTTAAGTTTCCGTGAGTCGCACTGGGACCCATTAAACACATCACCAACCAATGTACGTGGCATGATGATGCTGACAGAACCTACGGCAGAGGCTTTAGGGGTCACTGATCGCCTAGACCCTAAGCAAAGTATTCCAGCAGGTGCAAAATACATCCTGCAGCTGAAGAATAAGTTTCCTAAAAGCGTGCCTGAGCAAGATCGCACCTACCTAGCGCTAGCTGCCTACTATATTGGCTATGCACATGTGTTAGATGCCAGAAGATTAGCCAGACGCTTAAATTTAAATCCAGACAGTTGGGTTGATATTAAGAAAACATTATTTATGTTGAATGACCCAAAGTACTACTCAACTGTTAAATATGGTTATGCAAGTGGTGGTGCGCCCATTATCTTTGTTGAGACTATTCGTAGCTATCAACGCATATTAGAAAAATACCAGCCTAGTAGAACGCAAATGCTCAGCAATAACTTTGTCGCTTCAAGGTAGTTTCAAGGTCGTTTCAACAGATAATGCACAGTTTCACATAAGCAATATAGAGAGACAAAAAAACCGAATCAATGCTTGATTCGGTTTTTTCATATACTGACTTAACTTGCCTTAAAGGGTGATGCTTGTTTTGCCACCCATATAAGATTGCAAGACTGCTGGTATCGTCACACTGCCATCTGCATTTTGATAATTTTCCAACACCGCAACCAATGTCCGGCCAACCGCCAAACCAGAGCCATTTAAAGTATGGACTAATTCAGGCTTACCTTGTCCATTTCTAAACCGCGCTTGTAAACGACGCGCTTGGAACGCTTCACAATTAGAAATTGAAGATATCTCACGGTAAGTATCTTGGGCTGGCAGCCAGACTTCCAAATCAAACGTTTTAGTCGCTCCAAAGCCCATATCACCAGTACAGAGTGACATCCCGCGATAAGGCAGCGCTAATGCTTTTAGAATACCTTCTGCATGCCCTACCATCTCATCTAATGCGGCATAACTATGCTCAGGGTGTACGACTTGCACCATTTCGACTTTATCAAATTGGTGCTGGCGAATCAGCCCTTTGGTATCGCGCCCATGCGCGCCAGCTTCAGACCTGAAGCATGGAGTATGCGCTGTAAGCTTGAGTGGCAAATACTCCAAAGCAACAATTTCATCTCGCACAGTATTCGTTAATGTCACTTCAGAAGTTGGAATCAAATAAAGCTTGCTATCGTTATGCGGTACAGAGAATAGATCCTCTTCAAACTTAGGCAATTGACCAGTACCCACTAATGACTCAGCATTCACTAGGTATGGGGTATAGCACTCTTCATAGCCATTTTGCTCTGTTTGCGTATCCAACATAAACTGCGCCAAAGCACGATGCAACTTAGCGACTTGGCCGCGCATCAATGTAAAACGTGCGCCTGATAACTTCGCGCCAGTTTCAAAGTCCAAGCCTAAAGGCTCACCAACATCGGTATGGTCTTTAATTTCAAAATCAAAAGTGCGCGGTGTACCTTCTTTACGCACTTCAACATTCTCATCTTCTCCTTTACCAACAGGCACACTTTCATGCGGGATGTTTGGCACGTTAAGCAGCATGCCTTGCAAGTCGGTCTGCAATTCACCTAAACGCTCTTCTTGCGCTTTGAGTTGCGCGCCTAAACCAGCAACCTCTTCTAAAATGGCTGAAGCATCTTCACCTTTTGATTTAGCAATACCAATTTGCTTTGACGTTTGATTACGTTTCGCTTGAAGTTCTTGCGTCAGTGTTTGCACGGTTTTACGCTCAGCTTCTAAGGCCGCAAATTTTCCCGCGTCAAAATCAAAGTTGCGCTTTGCTAATTGGCTAACAACATTGTCTAAATCACTTCTTAAGGTTTGAATATCTAACATTTAATTTTCACTTTTATTTTCTAGTTTTGTTTGTTTTTTGACTATCGACTGCAGCATCATCCAACGCTTTTAGTCTATTTAATTTTTCGCCAATTTTACCCTCTAAACCACGGTTTGTGGGCGCATAAAATTGGGGGCGACTATGTTCATCTGCAATTTCATCCGGAAAGTAAGTCTCCCCTGCTGCGTACGCATCAGGCTCATTGTGTGCATAGCGGTACTCTTTACCGTAATCTAACGCTTTCATGAGTTTAGTTGGGGCGTTACGCAAATGTAATGGTACTGGGCGAGATTTGTCTTGGCCCACAAATGCTTTAGCTTGGTTATAAGCCATATAAGCCGCGTTACTTTTAGCCGCTACGGCGCAATAAATCACTGCGTTAGATAAAGCCAGCTCACCCTCAGGCGAACCTAAGCGCTCAAAAATCTGAATAGCCTCTAACGATATCGTTTGCGCACGTGGGTCTGCCAATCCGATATCTTCAAATGCCATCCGTACGATTCTTCGGCCTAAGTATAATGGATCAGCGCCACCATCGATCATGCGTAAAAACCAATACAATGCGGCATCAGGGTTAGAACCACGTACAGACTTATGCAAGGCTGAAATTTGATCATAAAACGCTTCACCACCTTTATCAAAGCGGCGCATTTTACTCGCCATACTGGCATTTAAAAAAGCATCATCTATTTCAGTAACGTTCGCACCAATTGCAGCATTAAACAGCCCCTCAACAAAGTTAAGTAAGCGCCTTGCATCGCCATCAGCATAAATCAATATTTGCTCAATCACATCAGGCATTAAAGTAATATTTTCCGCCATCAATAAGCGTGCACGCTCTAGTAGTAGAGCAAGCTCTTCTTCTGATAATGCATTTAACACAAATACTTGTGCACGGCTTAATAGCGCACTATTCACTTCAAAAGAGGGGTTTTCAGTCGTCGCACCAATAAAGGTAATTAAACCACTTTCAACAAACGGCAAAAAAGCATCCTGTTGCCCTTTATTAAATCGATGCACTTCATCAACAAATAAAATGGTTTTTCGTCCAGACTGTTGCAAGCTGTGTTCCGCGCGCTCAACCGCTTCACGAATATCTTTAATGCCAGACAAGACGGCTGATAACGGAATAAAGTCAGCATCACTCGTATTAGCAATTAGGCGAGCCAAAGTGGTTTTACCCACGCCCGGTGGGCCCCATAAAATCATGGAAGGTAATTTACCAGATTGGAAAGCCAGCCTTAGCGGTTTATTGGCCCCAAGCAAATGGGTTTGGCCAACGACTTCTTCAATCGTTTTAGGGCGTAGCAGCTCAGCTAATGGCGCTGCTGGCTGTGTATTTTCGAATAGAGAGGTCAAGATTTAAACTGTGCAGTTAGGGAGTGATTTACTCACCAACAACATCCACCCCTTCTGGCACTTGAAATAAAAATTCTTTTGCATTAAGCACTGGGTTTTGTATTTGATTGCTAAAGACAATGCTTGTATGCTGACCAAAGCTATCAACCAATTTCATTTCTTGTAATAAATGCTGCGTATTAAATGCCAATTCAATTTGGTTAAAACCACTGCTATCACTTTTCGGCTCAACACTCACCCAAGCTAAATCATCCTCTTTTTTAAAATCATGTAATACGAAAGATTGATCAATATCATCATCACCTGCTAATAAAGCCGCCGGGCTAGCACCTAATGCCTTGCTGACTTTACTCACAGTGACTTGTTCTAAATCAGTGTCATACAACCATACACGCTTACCATCACTCACAATTTGCTGTTCAAATGGTTTTTGATAATCCCAACGAAACTGGTTAGGTCTTTTCAATAACATTTCACCATGCACTTCTTGAATTTTGCGGCCTTTTGAGTCTGTGACTATTTGGTGAAAATTCGCCGTCATGGCATGGGTTTGGTCGTAAAATACACGTAGACTTTCACTTCCCCCAGCATAACTGAACATTGTAAACAGTAAGCCCATCAACAGCACGGTACATTGCGCAATGCGCATACGCGGATTCATTTCTTTAACTTGTGACTTCATTTAACTCCTAAATACTATTCATTATGGTTAGGCGCTAGCACTTCGCGGTTACCATTACTTTGCATGGCAGAAACCAATCCGGCTTTTTCCATGTCTTCAATTAAGCGCGCCGCACGGTTATAACCAATTCTTAATTGGCGTTGTACCCCTGAAATACTCGCCCGCCTTGTTTTAAGTACAATGCCGACCGCCTCATCATATAATGGGTCAGCCTCGGCACCACTAGCAGGGCCTGCTGCGGCACTGCTTGCGCCATCCGCAGAAACGCCTTCTACTGCTTCATTCGTTAAGATACCCTCAATGTAATTAGGTTCACCTTGTGTTTTCAAGAAGTCGACTACTTTATGCACTTCTTGATCAGACACAAATGCACCGTGCACACGGTTTGGGTAACTAGTGCCAGGCGGCATATACAACATATCACCTTGCCCTAGTAACGATTCAGCACCCATTTGGTCTAAAATTGTGCGCGAATCAATTTTACTCGATACTTGGAATGAAATACGGGTTGGCACATTGGCTTTAATTAACCCCGTAATCACATCCACTGATGGCCGCTGTGTCGCAAGCACTAGGTGAATACCTGCCGCACGTGCTTTTTGCGCTAAACGGGCAATCAACTCTTCTACTTTTTTACCTA
>JAWUXH010000010.1:0-14610 GCA_034111445.1 Methylophilaceae bacterium
CACACCAATTTCATTATTCACAAACATCACTGACACTAATACAGTGTCTGGTTGAATCGCTGCTTTTAATTTAGCTAAATCAACTAAACCATTTGGCTCAGGCTCTAAAAAGGTTGCAGTGAAGCCTTGGCGCTCTAATTCACGCACAGGGTCAATCACAGCCTTATGTTCAGTAGCAACGGTAATAATATGCTTACCTTTAGTGCCAGCGTAAAAATTAGCGGCACCTTTAATAGCTAAGTTGTTTGATTCTGTCGCGCCAGATGTCCAAACAATCTCACGCGTATCAGCGCCCACTAATTGTGCGACTTCTGATCTTGCATTCTCAACTGCTTTTTCAGCAGTCCAACCGTAAGGGTGGCTACGTGAAGCAGGGTTGCCGAAGTGCTCGCTAATGTATGGAATCATTACTTCAGCCACACGCGGGTCAACTGGCGTAGTCGCTGAGTAATCTAGGTAAACTGGCAGCTCTTCTTGCCCAGCCGCTAAACCATTTTCGTCATACAAATCTTTTTTAATTGGCATTTCTATTGAAGCTGACATTTTTATCCTTAAAAACTTTCTTAACTCGGTAATGTGTATTGTTTCTATTTATTGCGTTACTTTTTTTGCTAGGCAGATACTGAAGTAAGCTGCTTTAATCTTAAAATCTCACCTGCTAATGTTTTGATGAAGTCTGTGACTTCAGCCTCAGTATTGCTAGCACCAAAACTCACTCTTACTGCGCCGCGGGCTAAATCTTCATCTATGCCCATTGCCATTAATACATGGCTTGGCTCTGTACTATCGCTAGAGCAGGCTGACCCGCTAGCAACTGCATAATTTTTTCTGTCTAACGCCATCACTAATGTTTCACCTTCAATCGCTTCAACAGCGAAAAAAGTGGTATTTGGTAAGCGCGTTGCTTGCTGACTAAACACCGTAATGTTCAACTCTTTTGCCAAGCTAGCTAAGCCCGCTTCAAATTGGTCACGCAATGCTTCAATGTGTGCTTTATGTTGTTTAGCGCGCTTGTTGGCTAATACACAGGCAGCGCCAAACCCTACAATTGCGGCGACATTTTCAGTGCCACTACGTAAGCCTTTTTCTTGCCCGCCGCCATGCAGTAATGGGCTAATGTCTACACGCTTATCGAGTATTAATGCTGCTGCACCTTGTGGCCCATGAATTTTATGACTTGAAATCGTCATTGCATTCACGCCAAGGGCATCAAAATCCAAAGGCAACTTACTTAACATTTGCACCGCATCGGTATGCACTAAAGCACCAGCGTCACGCGCCATTTTGTTGATTGTCGCTATATCTTGTATCACGCCTGTTTCATTGTTAGCCATCATCACTGACACAACACTGGTTGGCGTGACTAACTGTTTTTCAAAGGCAGCTAAATCAACTTGACCTTGCGCATCGACGGCAACCGTTTCATGTGTATACCCAAATCTACGCATATACTTTGCTGGGTTGGTTACGCATGGGTGCTCAATTGCACTGGTTAAAATCTGCCCACCTTCTAAGTGGTTGGCCATGCCTTTTATCGCAAAGTTATTCGCTTCAGTCCCATTGGCGGTAAACACCACTTGTGATGGGTAAGCCCCGCAAGCATCCGCCACTTGGTTGCGCGCTAACTCAACCACATCGCGTGCATTTCTACCATATTGATGGCGGCTGGTTGGGTTGCCACTTTGGTTTTGAATCCAAGGTAGCATCACGTCAAACACTTCGCTATCTAGGCTGGTGGTTGCATTATGATCAAAGTAAACGTGCCGCATATTATTTACGAGTTCACTTCCATTTTAGTGTCGTGCAACGCATTTGTTTTTAATAGCTCACTAGCCGCTAAACTAGCAGATTTAGGCGACATAATTACTTGTGTTTGGTTAACTTGTGAATCAACCATATCGGCCAAGCTAATACCTGCTAAATACTCTAAAATTTTATTGTTGAGTGATGACCATAAGTCATGCGTCATACAGCGGCCATCTTCACCATGACAGTTTTCATTGCCACCACATTGTGTTGCATCAATTTGTTCATCAACCGCGCTAATGATTTGTGCCACTGAAATGTCATTAATCGCTTTTGCTAGTTTGTAACCGCCACCTGGGCCACGCACGCTACTCACTAATCCATTCTTACGTAAACGGCTAAATAATTGCTCAAGGTAAGAAAGTGAAATGCGTTGACGCTCACTCACGTCTGATAACGTCACTGGTTTTGCAACCACTTCTGCTTTCAGACTTTTAGCTTCGTGTAAGGCAATGTCTAACATTGCAGTCACGGCAAATCTACCTTTTGTTGTGAGTTTCATACTTACAATATTCGCTTTAAATTATCTATTGAATTATATAATACCCTACAGTTTTAGTCAACTATTATCAGGGTAAGTTCCGCTATGGTTTAAATTGATTTTATTGCTTGAAATGCCGCTGAAAATAGCCTGTTATGACTGGTCTTTTTCGCGTGAAGTCGGTTTCACATTAAAGGCTTCTGCAACGTCTGCATCAGCATCAATGTTGGTTACTTTTTCACTTAAGCTTGAAAGCAGCTTGGTTAATTTGGCTAACTTGCGCTCTTGCTTAGCATTGAGTGCCATTAACTTTTGCAATGATTGCGACATGACTTCAGGGTTGAAGGCATCATTTTCATGGCCCACGGCATAAGCAGTAAAGGTTTGTTTGGTTTCTGCTGCCGCTTCTTCTTGATTACTTTCTTTTTTATCTTCTTCCAAGATGCGCGCAGGAATGCCAACTGCGGTGGCGTTTTCTGGCACATCTTTGACGACAACAGCATTTGAACCTACTTTAGCCCCTTCACCAATGGTAATGGGTCCGAGTATTTTTGCACCGGCGCCAATCACGACACCATCCTCTAATGTTGGGTGACGTTTGCCTTTATTCCATGACGTACCGCCGAGTGTCACGCCGTGATACAAGGTGCAATCATCGCCAATAATGGCAGTTTCACCAATCACTACGCCCATGCCATGGTCAATAAAAAAGCGTTTACCAATGGTGGCGCCGGGGTGAATTTCAATACCGGTTAACCCGCGGCCAATATGGGAAGATAATCGCCCAAGCCAATTAAAGCCTAAACCCCATAGCCAATGGCTAAAGCGATGCATAATCAAGGCATGCACGCCAGGGTAGGTGGTTAAAACCTCGAGATGTGTTCTGGCCGCTGGGTCACGGTCAAATACAATTGAGATATCTTCTTTTAATTGGGTAAACATTGTTGTATTGGGCTATTAGTTTGATGCGTACAGGACGCATGCAGCTATTAAAGCGCGAATTATGCCATAGAATAATAGTTGAGTAAAATAGTAGGGTAATTCAGAATGCTTAGAATTTACTATGTTTTTTTGGCTTAACCGTTAAGGTTAATATGCCGCGTAATAAATTGACTTCTTCTTTTTCTAATTGCGCGCGGCCATATAAGCGGCGTAAGCGTTCAAATAATTTCTTAGGTGCTCTAGGGTTAATGTAGCCAATGTGTGCTAACACTTCTTGCATGTGCGCATAAAAACGTTCTAGGTCATCTTGCGTGGCAAGTTCAACGGGTTTTTCATCGTAATGAATCTCACCTTCAGTAATGGCCATACGCAATTCATAACACATAATTTGCACAGCTTGCGATAAGTTAAGTGAAGTGTATTCAGGGTTGGCTGGAATGGTGGCTAATATATGGCATCGGTCAGCTTCAGTACTACTTAAGCCATTGGTTTCATTGCCAAAGACTAAAGCTACTTTTTGACTTCCCGCAATTTCCTTTGCTTTAGCTGCCGCTTGTCTAACCGTCATGATCTCTTGCGAGAGTGAACGCATCTTACCGCTCACCCCCATGACAAAGTTGCAATCGGCAATCGCTTCTTCCAATGTTTCGGTTACGACTGCGTTATCTAATACGTCTGCAGCACTCACGGCTAACGCCACGGCATGCGCATCAGGAAACTGCTTTGGGTTGACCAAATGTAAGTCACTTAAGCCCATGGTTTTCATGGCGCGCGCAGTGGAGCCGATATTGCCGGGGTGGCTGGTATGGCAAAGGACAATTCTAATGTTATTAAAGATAGATTCAGACACGTTTTGAAGGGGCTATATGCTAAAATAGTATTTTAACAGTTATTACAAAGCACAACACTCATGCATCCAATATTAAACGTCGCTATTAAAGCTGCCAGAGAAGCTGGCAAGATCATTACCCGTGCATCCTATGATGTTGGCGCCATTAAAGTTCACGTAAAAGATGTGAACGATTTCGTGAGTGAAGTTGATCGCTCTGCTGAAGAAACGATTATTAATATCTTAAGAGATGCTTACCCTGACCATGGTTTTTTTGGTGAGGAAAGTGGTAAATCAAATGAAGAAGCGGACAGTATCTGGATTATCGACCCACTAGACGGTACGACTAATTTCTTACATAACTTTCCTGCTTACTGCGTTTCAATTGCTTTGCAAGAAAAAGGCGTGTTAACACAAGCGGTTATTTATGACCCAGTGCATAACGATTTGTTTACGGCAACAAGAGGCCGTGGTGCTTTCTTAAATAACAAGCGTATTCGTGTAACGAACCGTAGTAAGTTGCAAGAAAGCCTTATTTCAACAGGCTTCCCATTTAAAGACTTTAGCTACTTTGATACTTATATTGATATCTTTAAAGACATGGCTAAGAAAACTTCTGGTCTGCGTAGACCTGGTTCAGCAGCGTTAGATTTAGCTTATGTTGCAGCAGGGTATTCTGATGGTTTCTTTGAAATGAATTTGTCGGCTTGGGATATTGCTGCCGGTGCGTTACTGGTGCAAGAAGCTGGCGGTATTGTGGGTGACTTTGAAGGCAATGAAAGTTGGATTGAAACGGGCCACATTGTGGCAGGTAACGCTAAAGTGTTCTCACAAATGTTACAGGTGATTCACCCACATTTAACTGATTATATTAGAACGCCAAAACCAGCTGCTAAAATTGAAGCGGTTGAAGAAGATAGCGCAGCTTCTTAAAGCTTTACTGCTCACACAGCAATATTCAAATTTAAGTCGCGCACCAAATTTTATTTTGGTGCGCGATTTCCATCCAAATTGCCCAAGCACTTGCGGCACTCAGTAACAACCCAGCTAAACGCATTCCATAAGGTTCAACGACATTGGTCTTTAACTTTAGCCATGCCCATGGCGCTAAAAATAATGACACGCTAGAACCAATCGCAAAAGCCGCCATGCTCAGTGCGCCACCTAGTGGTTCACCATTAAATGATGCAATAGTCAGCGCTGAATAGAGTAGGCCACAAGGCATGAGCGCCCACAACATGCCGATGTAAAAATCCCCATGGTCAAAACGGCTGAGTTTTTTGACATGCTGCCAAATATTACGACCAACGCGATCTACCCAAACAGGTTGTCTGCCAAAAAAAAGTAAGATTAAGCCCCAGCATAAAATAAACGCGTGGAAGAAGGTCCATAACGGATGCAAAACACTGCTGACATCAGAAAGCCATGCGATACTTTGAATGGCATAAGTGGCGATTGCACCTAATATTGAGTAGCCAACAAGCCGGCCAAGATGATAGTTAAGTAAACTGAATTTGGAGTTGCTCTGGCTTAATGCACCACAAGCCGCACCGCACATGGCCACACAATGCGGCCCACCAACAATGCCCATGATTAATGCGCTATAGGTAAGGGTTAGTTGCATGGTTAAATATACGGTGTCATCGACAAAAAACGATGGCTAGTTGTCATTCACACCAGTTGCTGCATGGTTTCTGGCTTTAACCGCTGGTGCTAATGCATTGCGTTCTTTAATAGATTTTGCATTTTCAGCTTCAGCGGCTAATGTGGCATTAATGTTAATGCCATTTTGATAATAGTTTTCATCAACCATTGGGTCGCGTTCCATGACTGCGATGTAAACCGTAATTAAACTCGCAACTACAACAGCGGCAGGGCCGCCGAATACAAGCCATGCGTGACCATAATGGTACCAAGGCTTGCCATATTCATCATCTGTCGTATTGTTTGGTTTTTTATCTGCCATCAGTTTGATTCCTTTAAATTAACCTTATGTTATCTAGGCATGAAGAAAATAGAACGTTCTTTTATATGCTCTGATGTACTGACAGATTCAATATCAAAGTATATTTTATGTGAGCCATTTTCAATGGCACGATCTGGTAATTGTAAGCTGATTGGAAATACCCGTTTAGCAGCAGGCGCAACCGTAAAGGTATTGTTTGAGTCAACAATCAAATCATCAATGCCCTCGACAGAAACGCGATAGGTTTCTTTTTTCTCAGTGGCATTGGCAATACTCAGACGGTAAACGTTTTCAATATTACCACCAGCCACTAAACGTGACATCACACCGCGGTCACGAATGACGTTAACCGTGAATGATGATTTCATGCCTAATGACAATGCAAAAGCCAAACAAATTGCAATCAATACACCAGCGTAAATCAGTACACGTGGGCGCAGTATTTTTTGTTTGATTTGTGCGCTAGACCATTTATTGGTCATGCCATTTTGGGTGGAAAACTTAATGAGGCCGCGGGGGTATTCCATTCGATCCATGATTTTGTCACAAGCATCAATGCACAAGCCACAGCTAATACATTCATATTGCAAACCATTACGAATATCAATGCCAACAGGACAGACTTGTACGCAGAAGTTGCAATCAATACAATCGCCGATGCCTTCGTCTTTAGGAATGAAATTTTTTGAGCGGCCGCTTCTAGGGTCTCCACGTTCTTGATCATACGAAACAATGAGTGTGTCTTTATCAAACATCGCACTTTGAAAGCGTGCATAAGGGCACATATACTTACAGACTTGCTCGCGTAAAAAGCCCGCATTGCCATAAGTGGCAAACCCATAAAAACAAATCCAGAACGTTTCCCATGGGCTTAAACTACCGAGCTGAATGGCTGAGAGTAATTCTCTAATGGGTGTGAAGTAACCTAGGAATGTAAAACCAGTCCACATGGAAAAAATAATCCAGATGAAATGCTTGAAAGATTTCTTGAATATTTTATTGCTATTAAGAGGGCCGTTATCCAGTTTAATGCGTGCAGCACGGTCCCCTTCAACTTTGTGTTCTACCCATAAAAATATCTTGGTATAAACCGTTTGCGGGCATGCGAAGCCACACCACAATCGCCCAGCCACAGCAGTAAATAAGAATAGGGCAAGGGCCGCAATAATTAAAATAACCGCGAGGTAGATTAAATCTTGCGGATAAAGGACAAGATTGAAAATATAGAACCGATGGGTGCTGATATCGAGTAACAGTGCTTGCCTGTCACCATTCATGAGCCAAGGCGTACCGTAAAACACAATTTGGGTTATCCAAACAATAATCCAGCGCCAATTGGTAAAGGTACCAGCCGTTTTACGTGGATATACTTTTTGTTGGGATTCGTAAAGCGAAACCATCTTGTCTTGAGATGGTTCACTCACAATAGGAATGACTTTTCTTTTTTTCTGATTGGATGCCAAGGTTATATTCCAGTGAAATTAATCAAACATTAATTTCGAGTGATTTGGATTGCTAGCGTGATGCTGCTAGCAACCCAAAGTGTTTCATTAAAAAAGTTACTTAGTATCCATCTCAGCCGCTTCAGGCATATTTGAAAAACGCCATACATAAGCTGCAACCACATGAATTTGCTCAGGGGTTAAGCGTGTTTTTTGCGCTGGCATTTGGTTCTGCTTACCATGGTTAATACGTTCAATAATGGCTTCTTCACCATAACCATGTAGCCAAATGTTATCTGATAAGTTAGGTGCACCAATCATCTGGTTACCTTTACCTTCAACACCATGACAAGCAGCACAAGCTGCAAACTTAGGTTTACCAAGTGACGCACGGTTCATATCGTGCGGTGCACCTGATAGGCTTAGTACATAGTTTGCAACGTTTTTAACATCATCTGGTGAGCCAACGGCTGCTGCCATTGGTGGCATCATGCCGTTACGACCATTCGTAATCGTTTGGATAATGTTCTTAGGTTTGCCACCGTGTAACCAGTCTTTATCTGTGAGGTTAGGAAATCCGCGGCTACCATGTGCATCTGAACCATGACACATAGAACAATTATTCATGAATAAGCGCTCACCAATGGCCATTGCTTTTTCATCTTTTGCCACTTCTTCAGTGCTCATCTCAGCAAATTTTGCATAAATTGGCGCAATCTGTTGCTTGCTGGCTTCGACTTCTTCTTCGTACTGCTTTTTACTAGACCAGCCGTAAGCACCTTCATTAGTCCCTAATGCTGGGTATAGTGCTAAGTAAACAAAGCCGAAGACTGAGGTGGCCACAAATAAGTACATCCACCATTTAGGTAGTGGGTTGTTCATCTCTACGATATCTTCATCGTATACATGGCCTGTGGTATTGTCTTTGCTCATTTCTTGCACTTTGCTTGTCATGAACAGTAGGGCTAAACAACCAATAATGCCGCCTAGTACAATAAATGTAATAAAGTACGACCAAAAGGGACTCGTAAAGTCACTCATAATTCTTCTCCTTCAAACGGTATGTTAGCCGCCTCATCAAAATCTTTCTTTTTAGGTTTAGACCAAGCCCAAACCCAAATAGCAATAAATGTTACAAATGCGCCACAAGTGGCCGCAATGCGTAAGTCTGTAATGTCAATATTCATGATGCTGCTACCTTTTAAGTGTCGTACCTAAAACTTGTAGATAAGCAATGACTGCTTGTAACTCAGTTTTACCAAATACGGCATCAGCTGAGCCTGCAATGTCCTCATCGGTATAAGGTACGCCGGCTGTTCTTAAGGCACGTAAATGGTTAGGCATTTGCTTGTGGTTGACTAAGTCTTTATCTAACCAAGGGTATGCTGGCATGACTGATTCAGGCACTAAATCACGCGGGTTAATTAAGTGAATTCGATGCCAGTCATCACTGTATTTTTTACCCACACGGTGTAAGTCAGGACCCGTACGCTTACTACCCCATAGGAAAGGGTAGTCGTATACAAATTCACCTGCGACAGAGTAGTGACCGTAACGTAATGTCTCCGCTTTAAAAGGGCGAATCATTTGTGAATGGCAAGTGTTACAACCTTCACGAATATACACATCACGACCAGCTAGCTGTAATGGTGTGTAAGGTTTTAAGCCCGCGATTGGTGTTGTTGTCGATTTTTGGAAAAACAACGGGACGATTTCAACTAAACCACCAAATGAAATCACAATCACGATTAACACCACCATTAAGAAACTATTCGTTTCAATGGTTTCGTGGGTAAAGCCTTTTTTCTCTTTTTTGTCTTTAATACTCATAATAATTCTCTTATGCGTTAATTAGCGTGATGTCGGTTAGTGTGCTTTAAGTGCAGGAATTTTTGCACGCATCACTTGACCCATTTTGACTGTTTTAACCACATTCCATAGCATGATGATCATGCCGCTGACATATAACATGCCACCGACCATACGGATGACATAGAATGGATGTGTCGCTTTAACAGCTTCAACAAACGTGTAAGTTAACGTACCGTCATCATTCATTGCACGCCACATTAAACCAGCGGTAATGCCTGAAACCCACATCGCGACGATGTAAAGCACAATACCAACAGTACCTAACCAGAAATGTAGTTCGATGGCTTTTTTGCTATACATTTCTTTCAAGCCGTAAAGGCGTGGAATTAAGAAATACAAAGCACCCATTGAGATGAAACCAACCCAACCTAAAGCACCAGAATGCACGTGACCAATGGTCCAGTCAGTGTAGTGAGATAACGCATTCACCGTTTTAATCGCCATCATTGGGCCTTCAAACGTACTCATACCGTAGAAAGAAAGTGAAACGATCATAAAACGTAAAATAGGGTCATCACGTAATTTGTGCCATGCGCCAGACATGGTCATCATGCCGTTGATCATGCCGCCCCAGCTTGGTGCTAGTAAAATAAGTGATAACACCATACCAACTGATTGTGTCCAGTCAGGTAGCGCTGTGTAGTGCAAGTGATGTGAACCTGCCCACATATAGGTAAAGATCAAACCCCAAAAGTGAACAATAGATAAACGGTATGAATAAACAGGGCGTTCAGCTTGTTTAGGCACAAAGTAATACATCATGCCTAAGAAGCCAGCTGTTAAGAAGAAACCAACCGCGTTATGACCGTACCA
The DNA here is from genome assembly GCA_034111445.1 of Methylophilaceae bacterium. GTDB lineage: Bacteria > Pseudomonadota > Gammaproteobacteria > Burkholderiales > Methylophilaceae > Methylotenera. The sequence continues at coordinate 10,152 of JAWUXH010000010.1, forward strand.
CCATTGAATCATCGCATCTTGTACACCAGCGTAAGCTGAGTAAGATTTGAATAGTTCAGCCGGAATTGCCATGCTGTTGACGAAGTGCAAAATGGCCACAACAATAATAAATGCGCCGTAGAACCAGTTAGCGACATAAATATGTTTCATTTTACGTTTGGCAACCGTACCAAAGAAAACCGTTGCGTAGATCAACCAAACAATTAATAACAGAATATCAATTGGCCACTCTAGCTCAGCGTACTCTTTACTCGATGTGTAACCAAGTGGCAACGTAATCACCGCAGCCAGAATCACTAACTGATAACCCCAGAACGACATGCGCGAGAGTAGTGGAAACGCCAGCTTCACTTGGCTGGTACGTTGAACTACATAATAAGAAGTGGCGAATAAAGCACAACCACCAAAAGCAAAAATCACTAAGTTGGTGTGTAATGGTCTTAAACGACCAAAACTTGTCCAAGGTAACCCTAGGTTTAGCTCAGGGAATGCTAACTGCGAGGCAATGACAACCCCCATCAACATCCCTAAAACGCCCCATACCACAGACATAATAGCGAAATTTCTGACGGCATAGTCGTCATAAAACTCTGTTTTCACATCTGTAGCGCTAGTGCTAGGCGCTGCTGATGCTACATTTGTACTACTCATAACTTCGATCCTTAAAACATAAAACAAAAAAATATATATTATATAATAATATATAATATAAAATAATATAACAAATCGTAGGCTAAAATAAGCTGAGAATACATCAATAATTATTCAACATTTTGTTGAATAAGAACGTTTATATTTTGTTATTAGCTTATTTATCCTCTTCTAAAATGCGTTGGCCTTCCTCTTCAATGTCATCGAATTGCCCTTGATTAATCGCCCACCATAGGCCGACTAGTACAACAAGTCCTAGCACAACCGATAGTGGAATCAACATATATAAAATATCCATTTTTAACCCTGACTACCGGCTAACTGATTAACCGCATTGAAGCGACTTAAACGCAGTGCATTAAAAACCACAAACAGTGAACTTAGTGCCATACCAAGCCCAGCTTGCCAAGCGGAAATCATGCCGAAAAATGCTAGCGGAATACAAATGACGTTATAGATAATTGCCCAGCTAATATTCTGCTTAATAATCTGCATGGTTTTTTTAGCCTGCGCAATCAGGGTTGGAATTTGGCTAATGTCACCGTTGAGTAAAATGTAGTCAGCATGTGCGTGCGTGAGTGGTACACCTTTACCCATCGCAATGGAAACGTGTGCGCTTGCTAGTATTGGGCCGTCATTTAAACCATCACCAATCATCAGCACTTTTTTGCCTTTTTGTTTAAGCACATTTAATCGTGCTAATTTGTCTTGGGGGTTGCAAGCTGCTAAGAAATGACTAATACCTAATGTATTTGCAATGTTGTTCACTGTATGAGCTTGATCACCTGAAATTAGTTCGACTGAATATTGATTATTTTTAATCGTGCTAATGGTTTCATGTGCTAATGGTTTAAGTTGTTCTTGTAAAGTGAAGGTGGCTAACAAGCCAAGCTCGTCAGCAAGATACACTTGGTGGCTTGTTTCGTCTGTGACAGAAGTCTCACAAAACAGAGCAGAACCTAATTTAATCTGGCCAACAATGGTTTTTCTTAATAAGTTGTTTGCATTGAGTTGGCCTTGTACACCTAAGCCAACTTGCTCTTTTATGGCGACTAATGCAACTTCTGTATGGCCAAGCACGGCTAATTGGCTTTTACCAACAATCGCACGTGAAATAGGGTGGGTAGAGTGTTTGGCTAATGAGGCAGCAAGGCTTAATACTTGCGCCTCTGTTAGCGCTCTTTCTGGCTTAATGTGAGTTACTTGGATATCGTCATTGGTTAGTGTGCCAGTTTTATCAAAGATCACAGTGTCTATATCTGCAATATTCTCAATGGCTTGTAGGTTTTTAATTAAAATGCCACGTTTAACAAAAGCACTTGCACTGGCTAACATGGCGGCTGGTGTTGCAAGTGAAATAGCGCAAGGGCAGGTGACAATTAATACGGCCGCTGCTGTCATTAACGCATGCCCATGATCGCCATTCCAAAGTAGTGCTGCTGCAAGACCAGCACTCATTAAGACGAATAGCAAGAATGGTTTGGCTAAACGGTCAACCAAGCGGCTAAGCCTTGGTTTTTCAATTGAGGCTTGGTTAATTAGGTTAACAATTTTGCCATATTGGGTTGCGTCACCAAGCCCCTCAACCATCACATTGACTGATTGACCAAGGTTATAGCTACCAGCCACAATATTGTCGTCTAGGTGTTTGTTGATCGGTGTTGATTCACCTGTAAGTAGCGACTCATCGACTTGTGTTTCACCTTCAATGATTTTGCCATCAGCGGGGAACGCCTCACCAATATTCACTTTTACAATATCATTGATGGCTAGTTGCTTATTCAATACGCGGCTAAATGAACCGTCAACATTCAGTTTTAATGTACTTTCAGGAATACGGTTCATCAACGCTTCTAATGCACCCATTGTCTTACTGTGCATGCGCACTTCAATAAAACGCGCAGAAAGTAAAAAGAAGACGAGCATGGTCATCGTATCGAAGTAGACTGTTTCACCCCACAATCCGCTTGGGTCAAATGTTGCCGCAGAGCTAACGATAAACGTGATGAGTATGCCAAGCGCGACGGGTAAGTCCATGCTAATGCGCTGGTGCTTTAAATCTTGAAACGCATTGCTGAAGAATGTGCTGCTGGAGAATAACAATACAGGTAGGCTCATTAACCATGATGCCCAGTTAAGCAAGCTGTACATGTCAGATGAAATCTGACCAGATGACGCGAAATAACTTGGCGCTGAATACATCATCACTTGCATCATGCAAAATCCTGCTACCATCCAACGCCAAAAAGCAGCACGTTTTTTGGCAGCAATAACAGTTTGGTCTGCTAAATGAGAAGCTGGATTGCCTTCATATCCTAAGTCGTGAATCGCTTGTAAGATAGATGAAGGTTTTGTTTCTGTTGGCGACCAAGTAATCACTGCGCGATTTTTTGACATACTCACGCGTACTTTTTCAATACCAACTAATTTCTGTAGACCTGCTTCAATAATGCCAGCACAAGCTGCGCAACGTAAACCACTGAGTAGAAAATGAGATTCAACTAGTGCAGTATTGTCAGCCGTTGTTATCTTTTGACTGAAACCAGACCATTGCGCTTCAGTGTCTAAAATACGCCATACATGGTCGTGACCAGTCGTTTGTTCTTGCAACAAAGAGGTGGGTATTTTATCTTGATGTGATGCTTGCGATAACAAAATGGCTTCCTAACGCAAATCTTAAGGTGAAACGAAGAGTTCTTCTGACAAACTAATACTAGTTTAGTTTGCAGCTGCGCTATGTGACAAAAAGAGGGTTTAAAGTGTTTCTAAATTTAATATTTAATACTACAAATTATGTACGCGCGTATTTTAACCTTTTGAATACGTGAATAATGTTTCAAATTGTTTCAAATTGTTTCGAATTGTTTCGAATTGTTTCGAATTGTTTCGAATTGTTTCGGAAGTATTGGTTTCCGCTAATAGGGTCGAACGTTTTTTTAAAACAGATTGAAAATTCAAAAATCACCTCCATGTAACTGTTAACGTAAAGATAACTGTTTGATTCAGATCAAACGCAAGGGGAAACAATGCGATTCGATAAATTAACGACAAAATTTCAACAAGCACTTAATGATGCACAAAGTTTGGCTGTGGCGCATGAAAGCCCAACCATTGAGGCGCCTCACCTTTTACTCGCGTTAATTGCGCAAGAAGATGGCGGTACTGCTTCATTACTGTCTCACGCCGGAGCACATTTGTCGGCGTTGAAAGATGACCTAAAAGGGGTTGTTGAGGAGTTGCCAAAGTCTCCTGGTAGTGCGGGTGAAATTGTATTGTCGCGTGATTTAAACAAGCTGTTAAATGTAACGGATAAACATTCACTAGACCATGGTGATGGTTTTATTGCGAGTGAAATGTTCTTACTTGCGTTAGCTGATGATAAGCAACTAACCGGCAAATTGTTAAAAGCACATGGGTTATCTAAAAAAGCATTAGTCGCTGCGATTCAAGCGGTGCGTGGCGGTGAGCAGGTGAATGGTGCCGATGCAGAAACCAGCCGTGAAGCATTAAAAAAATACACAGTCGATGTCACTGAGCGAGCAAGGGCTGGTAAGTTGGATCCAGTGATTGGCCGTGACGATGAAATTCGCCGCGTGATACAAGTATTGATGCGCCGTACTAAAAACAACCCAGTGTTAATTGGTGAGCCGGGTGTTGGTAAAACAGCACTGGTTGAAGGCTTAGCGCAGCGTATTGTGAATGGTGAAGTGCCAGATTCATTAATGGGTAAAAAAGTGCTGTCCTTGGATATGGCATCATTGCTGGCAGGTGCAAAATACCGTGGTGACTTTGAAGAGCGCTTAAAAGC
>JAWUXH010000011.1:0-19886 GCA_034111445.1 Methylophilaceae bacterium
AATCACATACATTGGCGCTTTTTTGGTTGAAGTGGCTTTCATGGCATCTTCATAAGCTCCCATGTAGTCATCCCATTTTGCACGTTCAACTAAATCACCTGGGTTGAATTTCCATGTTTTATCAGACTCATCAAGACGGGCTTGAAAGCGCTCTTTTTGTTCATCTTTAGAAATATGGATAAAGCACTTAATAATGGTTGTACCAGTATCAGTGAGCATTTTTTCAAAATCTTTAATGTGTTGATAGCGCTGTTTGCAGGTTTTGCTATCAATCCAATCATGTACCTTAACAATCAACACATCTTCGTAATGACTACGGTTGAAAACAGTTAATTCACCTGCTTTTGGCACCTGGTTGTGCACGCGCCATAAATAATCGTGGGCGAGTTCATGTGAGGTTGGTTTTTTGAAGCTGGCAATCCGTATGCCTAATGGGTCGCAGCCACCAAGTACATGACGAACCGTACCGTCTTTACCGCTGGCATCCATGCCTTGTAACACAAGTAACACTTTGCGTTTTCCTTCAGCATGTAAGACGTCTTGTACTTTATTGATTTGCGTTTGAAGTTCGCATAGGTCGATAATATCTTGACCTTTATTGCCTGAGCGTTCGGATCTGTCGTTAGGGTCAAAATCCTTTATTCTAAAGTTTTTTGGGTTAACGCGGTATTGATCAAAACGGCTCATGGCAAATACTCCAAATAATTATTCGACGGCTTTTAGGTAATTAATTAAACCATTAGTTGAGCTGTCAAATGCATCAACGGCTTTGTCGTCGCAAAGTAGCGGTAAGATTTCGCGGGCAATTTGCTTGCCGTACTCAACACCCCATTGGTCGTAACTGTTAATGTTCCAAATCATGCCTTGCACGAATATTTTATGTTCGTATAGCGCGATTAATTTACCTAATGTGTTTGGGTCTAAACGATCAAACATAATTGAAGTGGTAGGGCGGTTACCTTCAAATACTTTATGCGGTAGTAAATCTTCTAACGCTTTACCAGACATGCCTTGCTCTTCAAGCTCTGCACGCGCTTCCTCACGCGTTTTGCCAAGCATTAATGATTGTGTTTGCGCTAAGAAGTTAGCAATTAAAATCTTATGGTGCTCAATATCATTTTTGCCTACTTTAGTATTGCTATGGACTGGCATTAAGAAGTCAGCCGGTACAATTTGTGAACCTTGGTGAATCAATTGGTAAAAAGCGTGTTGGCCATTCGTGCCAGCTTCACCCCAAATCACTTGACCAGTTTTATAAGGCACGCGTTTACCATCACGGCAAATGAATTTACCATTACTTTCCATATCGGCTTGCTGCAAGTAAGCAGGGAAGCGAGATAAGCCTTGATCGTAAGGCAGAATTGCTTGTGTATCAACATGGAAGAAGTTGTTATACCAAACACCAATCAACGCCATGATCACAGGCATGTTTTTCTCAAGTGGTGCTGTTTTGAAATGGTTATCCATTTCATGTGCGCCAGTGAGTAATGCTTCAAAGTGATCCATACCGACATATAGCGCAATGGATAAGCCAATTGACGACCAAAGTGAGTAGCGTCCACCAACCCAATCCCAAAATGCGAACATGTTAGCTGGGTCAATACCAAATTTTTCAACCGCTTCAGCATTGGTTGAAAGCGCAACAAAGTGTTTGGCTACATGTGTATTATCTCTCGCGCTGGCTAAGAACCAATCACGTGCTGATGTGGCATTAGTCATTGTTTCTTGTGTCGTAAAAGTTTTTGACGCCACAATAAATAAGGTTGTTTCAGGGTTACATAACTGAAGTGCACGGTCTAAATGCGCACCGTCAATATTAGAAACAAAGTGTATATTTAAGTCAGGACGTGAGTAAGGCTTTAATGCATCACACACCATCACCGGGCCTAGGTCCGAACCGCCAATACCAATATTCACAATATCCGTAATGCGCTTGCCTGAGTAACCAAGCCACTCGCCTGAGCGCACTTTGTCAGAAAACTCGCGCATTTGAGCCAATACTTTATTGACCTCTGGCATGACATTTTCACCGTTCACCATCACTGGTGTGTTGCTACGATTTCTCAATGCGGTATGTAATACAGCACGATCTTCGGTCATGTTGATTTTTTCGCCAGCAAACATCTTATCGCGCCACTCTTCAACTTTAGCTTCGCGCGCGAGTTGCATTAATAGCGGTAATGTTTCTTCCGAAATGCGGTGCTTAGAATAATCAAATAAAAGCCCCTCTGTCTCCATACTGAAATCGTGAAAGCGATCTTTGTTTTTTTCAAATAATTCGCGCATGTGCACGGGCGCAATTGCTTCTTGATGTTTACAAAGTGATTGCCATGCAGGGTGTTCTGTTAGTGTCGCCATATAGTGTGTAGAGTTGCTTTTGTTAATTTATAATCTGATTGTAATGTAACTATTGTTTCATCAATTCATGAAACAAATGTGTAAAAATTTCATTTAATTTAGTTTAAAGATCATGCCCGCTAGCGGCGGCAACGTCATTACGACTGACTGCGCTTGGTTCATCCAAGGGATATCTTCAGATTCTAAACCTAATCCATTACCTTGATTTGACCCGCCATAACAGCTGGCATCACTATTGAAAACCTCATGATATTTTCCGGTTTGCGGTACACCAATCCGGTAGCCTTCGCGCAGGACTGGTGTGAAATTCAGCACTATTATAACAAAACTATTGTCAGTTCCGCGCCTAATAAAGCTGATAATTGATTGTGCACTATCATGGCACTCTAACCATTCAAAACCTTCACCTTCAAAATCCAAAGTATGCAATGCGCTTAAGGCTTGATAATGCTGATTCAAATCACGGTTGAGCATATGTACGCCTTGATGCCAAGGTGTGCCGACTTGGTCTGCACTGAGTAGGTGCCAATCTAGACTTGAATTTTCATTCCATTCACGGTTCTGGCCAAACTCATTACCCATGAAATTGAGTTTTTTACCTGGGCTCGTCATTTGGTAAGTATGTAGCAATCTTAAATTGGCAAATTTACGCCAATGATCACCTGGCATTTTATCTAATAAGGAGTATTTTCCATGCACCACTTCATCGTGTGAGAAGGGTAAAAGAAAGTTCTCAGTATAAGCATATACTTGGCCGAAGGTTAGTTTGTCGTGATGGTATTTTCGATTAATGGAATCTTCTTCAATGTATGAAAGTGTGTCGTTCATCCAGCCCATATTCCACTTCATGCTAAAGCCTAAACCACCTAGGTAAACAGGGCGCGAAACCATTGGCCAAGAGGTGGACTCTTCCGCAATCGTGAGCGCACCTTTAAAGTCTTCACCGACCATGGTGTTGAGCTCTTTTAGAAACTCAATGACGTCTAGGTTTTCACGTCCGCCATATTTGTTGGGTAGCCATTCGCCTGCTTCTCTTGAATAATCAAGGTAAAGCATTGAAGCAACTGCATCGACACGTAACCCATCAATATGAAATTCTTTTAACCAGAAATAGGCATTTGAGATTAAAAAGTTACGGACTTCATTGCGGCCGTAATTAAAAATATACGTCCCCCAGTCTTGGTGTTCACCTAGTCGTGGGTCTGCATGTTCAAACAATGGAGTGCCATCAAAACGGCCAAGCGCCCAATCATCCTTTGGAAAATGGCCAGGTACCCAATCAAGTAATACGCCGATATTCGCTTGGTGAAAACAGTCGATTAAGTAACGTAAATCGTCTGGTGAGCCAAAACGGTTAGTTGCGGCAAAGTAGCCCGTGGTTTGATAGCCCCATGATTCGTTTAATGGGTGCTCTGAAACGGGTAAAAACTCAACATGCGTATAGCCCATTTCTGCGACATAAGGCACTAATGTTTCAGCTAGTTCACGGTATGTTAAAAAGTGACCTGCATCATTACGCCGCCATGAGCCTAAATGCACCTCGTAACAGTTAAAAGGGGCGTGTAGCCAGTCAGCTGTTTCACGTGTTTTAATCCAAGCCTTATCATTCCATTGATAGCTGGATGTGTTGATCTTGGCTGCCGTGCCTGGGCGCGGCTCAAATTCGAAGCCGTAAGGGTCCGTTTTAACAATTACATTGCCAGTATCTCGGTTACGAATCTCAAATTTGTAAATGTCATTGGTTGTTAAGTGCGGAATGAAAATATCCCAAACGCCACTGGCGCCATGGCAACGCATTGGGTTAATGCGCCCATCCCAACCATTAAAATTACCAGTAACACTCACGCGTTCTGCATTAGGTGCCCAAACTGCAAACCGAACACCTGTAACGCCATTCATTTTAATTGGGTGTGCACCAAAGGTTTTGTACGCTTCTTTTAAGCGACCTTCACCAAATAAATAAAGGTCATTTTCTGTGATGCTGCTGCTAAAGCTGTAAGTGTCAACATACTCGATTGTGTTATCTGCGTCGAATTCAATTTTAAGCTGTGCGGGTTGGGCCGGTTGCTTGCCTTCTGCGTTTTGCCATACAAATAATCCGCTAAGGTCAATATTATCTAATGCTACCCACTTACCACTAACCTTTAGCCACACATGCTTTGCATTTGGCTGAAAAGTGCGAAACACAGCCTCTTGATCAATCGAGTGTAGCCCGAGGTATGAAAATGGATCGTGGTGCTTGGCTTGAATAATCGCTTGTTGTGCTTTGGCATCATGCGTTAGAAATTGACTGTTTTGCGTTGATTGTTTAGATGGTTTTGCTTTTGTCACAATTGAATTCTCAGAATTGAATGATATTTACAGCTTATTCATTATAGATTGTTTTTAAATGCAAACATTATAATGTTTATAGTGAAATATTCAGAATGTAACATAATGTTAATGAATTGTTAATGAACGTATGGCAGACTAGTAGTCAGGGTGCAAGAATCAAATAATTCGTATGTTGGGGGGAAGTATAGCTATGACTAAGCCATTTATAGAAAGACGTAGACAAAATCGACGCGAAACACGGTCCGATCGTTATATTAGTAATTTAACAAAAAGAACGGTGGCCATTGTGCTAGCAGGTGGGCGTGGAAGTCGATTGAAAAACTTGACTGACTGGCGCGCAAAACCCGCCTTGCAGTTTGGCGGTAAATTTAGAATTGTCGATTTCCCATTATCCAATTGTATCAACTCAGGTATTCGCCGTATTAATGTTGCGACGCAATATAAAGCGCAAAGCCTTATTCAGCATGTGCAGCGTGGTTGGGGTTTCTTGCGAGGTGAATTTAATGAGTACGTGAATATTATTCCAGCGCAGCAACGCCTTGGAAATGATTGGTATGCTGGAACGGCAGATGCTGTTTACCAAAACCTAGATTTACTGCGTGAGAATGGCGGTGACTTTGTGCTGGTATTGGCAGGGGATCATATTTACAGAATGGATTACGGCAAAATGTTAGCGACACATGTACGTAGTAAAGCAGATATGACCATTGCTTGCGTGAATGTTTCTTTAGAGGAAGCTAAGGGCTTTGGCGTGATTAGTGTGGATGATGATGATCGTGTTATTGAGTTTACAGAAAAACCAGAGGATCCACAGCCGATGCCCGGTGAAACTGATCAAGCATTTGCCAGTATGGGTATTTATATTTTTAATGCAAAATTTTTATATGAACAACTGATTCGTGATGCTGGTACTGCAGGCTCTACGCGTGATTTTGGTGCAGATATCATTCCTTATATTATTAAAAAATATCGCGTGCAAGCGCATCGTTTTACAGAAAGTTGTGTTGGTGCGCAAGATGGTAACTACTACTGGCGAGACGTTGGTACGGTTGAAGCCTACTGGGAAGCCAATATGGAATTAACCAAGGTAGTGCCTGAACTGAATTTATATGACCATGAATGGCCTATTTGGACCTATCAAGAGCAACTGCCACCGGCTAAATTCGTTTTTAATAACGATGACAGGCGTGGTTCAGCAACTGACTCACTTGTTTCGGGCGGTTGCTTGATTAGTGGGTCGGAGGTGAATAGCTCAGTATTGTTCTCTGATGTCCGCATTCATGACTATTGTACGATTGAAGGAGCAGTTATTTTGCCTAAAGTGACTGTGCACGAAAATTGCATACTAAAAAATGTCGTCATCGACCGAGGGTGTGTCATTCCAGAAGGGATGGTGATTGGCGTTAACCGTGAAGACGATGAAAAGCGTTTTTATGTATCAGAAAAAGGCATTACGATTGTCACGCCAGATATGTTGGGGCAAGATTTCTTTCGCATCACCTAGCACTAGTTTAATTTAAAAAATTATAGATGTATTAATGAGGTAGCACAAACATGGATGTAAACAAGCCTAAGCTTTATTTGAACCTATATTGGCATATGCATCAGCCTGATTATCGTGATGTTGTCACCAATCAGTATGTACTACCTTGGACGTATCTGCATGCCCTGAAAGACTATAGTGACATGGCCGCACATTTGGAGGCAAATACTAAAGCGCGTGTTTCCTTTAATTTTGTGCCTATTTTGCTTGAGCAGTTGCAAGATTATGCTGATCAGTTTGAAGCGCAAGAGATTCGTGACCCATTGTTAGCATTGCTTATTGAGCAAAATTTAGGTCAAATTAGCCTAGATAAATGTAAATTGATTGTTGATAGCTGTTTTAAAAGCCATCATGAAAAAATGCTCAGCCCTTTCCCTCAGTATCAAAAACTGCATGAGCTGTATCAATTAGTTGAACCGATGGATGACGATGTTCAGCTGCATTATTTATCTGAACAGTATCGTGCTGATTTGTTGGTTTGGTATCACCTTGCTTGGTGTGGTGAGAGTGTCCGCCGTGATAATGTGATTGTCCAAAATCTCATGAAAAAAGGAGTATTTTTCACCTTCAATGAGCGGCTGCAATTATTTCATGTGATTGCGACAACGATTTCAGGCTTAATACCGCGCTACAAAGCATTAATGGATGAAAACCAAATTGAAATATCAACAACCCCTTATTACCACCCAATTTTACCGCTTTTATTAGACTTTAAATCAACCTACGATGCGATGCCTGATGCACCATTACCGGAAGCGCCGCACTATGATGGCGGTACTGTGCGAGCGGCAGACCATATTGAAACTGCAAAAGTCGCACATGAACAATACTTTGGCGTAACGCCACGAGGCATGTGGCCTGCTGAAGGCGCGGTTTCACATAAGGCACTTTCATTGCTAGCTGAACACGGTGTTGAGTGGGCGGCAACGGGGCAGGGTGTATTAGCCAATAGTCTTAATAAATTAAATTTAGATGCGTCAGATCCGCAACACTACTTATACCAACCTTACCGCGTAACGAATGGTAACAAAGACATTTTATGTTTCTTTAGAGATGATGGATTGTCAGACAAAATTGGTTTTGAGTACTCAAAAATTCACTCTGGTGATGCAGTTAAAGATTTTGTCCAAACGCTAGAAGCCATCCATCAGAAAAACACAGGTGATGACCCTAAAGTGGTGAGTGTTATTTTGGACGGTGAAAATGCTTGGGAGTATTTTCCCTACAACGGCTATTACTTCTTAAATGAGCTTTATGCTGCATTAACCGAGCACCCAGATATTGAAATGGCGACGTTTAGTGACATTGTCGACCTATACAAAGACAAGGCTGAAGCGGCGCCAGTACTCACTGATGTGGCCGCAGGTAGTTGGGTCTATGGCACCTTTAGTACTTGGATTGGTAGCGGAGATAAAAACAAAGCATGGGATTTACTCTGCGATGCGAAAAAGGCCTATGACAAAGCATTATTAACCAACAGTTATACGCCTGAAGAATTACAAGCGTGCACGCGCCAACTGGCCATTTGTGAAGGCTCAGATTGGTTCTGGTGGTTTGGCGATTACAACTCGTCAGATAGCGTCAAAAGTTTTGATCGACTCTACCGTCTAAACCTCATGAACTTATATCGCTTATTGACACTGCCGATACCAAACGAACTGAATGCTGTGATTAGTGCTGGTGGCGGCGATGCTGATAATGCAGGTACGATGCGCCGTGGGGAAGATTCGTAATGCCGCTTTCGAAAAATGCATATCAAACTGAACGCCATGCAGGGGTGTTATTACATATTAGCTCGTTACCAAGTAAAGGATATATTGGTGATTTAGGTAAAAGTGCTTACCGCATGGTTGATCAGTTGGCTGAAATGGGTGTGAGCGTTTGGCAAACATTGCCCATTAATATGCCGCATGCCGATAATTCACCTTATCAATGTATTTCTGCGTTTGCGGGCAATACTGAGCTCATTAGCCTTGAATTGTTAGCCGAACAAGACATGTTAGACCAAGGCGATATCGAAGCTTTTTATCAAGGTGACATTCATAATAAGAATATCTTACTAACGCATGCTTATGAGACCTTTATTGCTAAGCATAATCAACAGCAGTTTATTGCATTTTGCGAACAAGAGGCGACTTGGCTAGATGACTATGCATTATTTGTTACGATTCGTAATGAGCATCATCAGCAAAGCTGGAGTGACTGGCCAGAACAATTTAAAAAGCGTGATGCAGAGGCGATTCAATCAATCCGATTGATGTTGTCGAAAGAAATTGCGATTATCCAATTTTCGCAATATATCTTCTTCTCGCAATGGCAGGCTTTTAAGACGTATGCAACAGAGAAAAAGGTAAACCTATTTGGCGATATCCCTATTTTTGTGGCGCACGATAGTGCTGAAGTATGGGCGAACCCGCAACTATTTAAATTAGATGACAATAATAATATGACAGTGGTTGCCGGTGTGCCACCAGATTACTTTTCAGAAACAGGTCAGCGTTGGGGTAACCCACATTATGCTTGGGAAACCATGGCAGAAGATGGCTATGCATGGTGGGTGGCACGCTTAGCCAAGCAAAACGAATTGTTTGATTTAGTGCGTATTGATCACTTCCGTGGGCTACAAGCCGCATGGGAAATTCAGTCAGATGAAGAAACAGCCATTAATGGCCAATGGGTAAAAGCACCCGGAGAAGCGCTGTTAGCAGCCATTCATCAAGCCCTGCCAGATGTGCACTTAGTGGCGGAAGATCTAGGGATTATCACGCCAGAAGTGGATGATTTGCGCTTAAATTATGAAATGCCTGGCATGAAAATTCTACAGTTTGCCTTTGGTGGGGATGATAGCAACCCATATTTACCAAGTCATATTGAAACGAATAGTGTGGTGTATACAGGCACGCATGATAACGATACAACCTTAGGTTGGTACAATACCGCACAAGAGAATGAAAAATCACATTTTCATACGCTAATCACGCAAGATGCACCAGAGATGCCACAAGCGCTGATCGACATGGCTTTTGCAACTAAAGCATATTTGGCGGTTGTGCCACTACAAGATATTTTAGGCTTAGATAGTGACTCACGTATGAACACGCCGGGGACGATAGTTGATAACTGGCAATGGCGATTTGAATGGCCGGAACTAACGGCTGAACATAGCGAAGCATTCAAAGCTTCTGTACAACGCGCTAAACGCTTTCATTAAACTAAGACGACTATGTTAAATAGAAAAACAATTGGGATTGATGTTGGTGGCACTAACTTGCGTCTTGGTGTTTTTGAAGGCCATCAGTTAATAGAAGAATTGCGTTTTGAAGCTAATTTTTCAGCGATCTGCCATGCACATCCAGCAGACGAAGCATGGCAAAAAATCTTAACGGTCATGGCCGAATCCATTGATTCAGTCATCAAGCAATACCCAACCATTCAAACTGTTGGCATTGGCTTTCCGGGGTTCATCGAACCCATCACCAATAATATTGAAAGTTCACCAAACTTACCCGGTTTGAAAGATGTCAATTTAAGCAATGATTTAACGGTAGTCTTGAATGAAACAATGGGTTTGCAATGTAAGGTTGTGGTCGCCAATGATGCGAATGCAGCTGCTTTTGGCGAATACTGTTTAGCAGGTAAGCCAGCAGGCGGTTTGATTTATAGCGGACTAGGTACGGGTGTTGGAGGCGGATTAATTCTCAATGGCAAACCCTATGCTGGGCAACATGGTTGCGCCATGGAAATAGGGCACATTATTGTGCAACCCAATGGCCGAGCATGTGGTTGTGGCAATCAAGGCTGTATGGAGCAATATGCTTCCGCTTCTGCCGTTAAAAACAGTTATTTTGAAGCAACACAAAAAGAACATAGCGCAGCGGAGATTGCAACGTTTGCGGCTGCGGGTGATGAACACGCCATTGCGGCTTATGATGTTGCCGCACAGTCATTAGCACAAGCACTAGCTAGCATTATCAAAGTCATTGATGTTAACAACATTATTATTGGTGGTGGTATGGCGGGTGCTTGGCACTTAATGGAAGCGCCATTTAATGCGCGCTTAAATCAAGACTTAATGCCTGTGTTGCGCGGCAAAGTTAATGTGACCACTTCTAATGCGCATGATGTCGCTGGGATGTTGGGTGCGGCGATGTTAGCAACTTAACACTGCATTGCAGCTAGGCCTGCCAAACGCCGAAGCCCGCACTGCGTAAATCAATCCCAATTTCAACCTCTCGATCACAAGCATCATCGTAATTCAGCGGATTAAACCCTTCATAAAGGTCTGGCAATAAACTTAAACCATAATCCTTTACATAACGATTAGATTGAATGCCCGCTTTATGTTTATCGAATCGAATATCGGGATCTAAGCCTGTCATCCCAACATAAACACAAGGCTTGCCAGTGATATAGTTAGGATTGCAGCGCTTGAATTTTGCTTCATAAAGGACATCTTTCGATAACTCAATCACATAAACATGGTAGCGCTGCTTGCCAGACATTATCTTTCGTTTTAACCTTTCAAACTTTTGCTCACCACTTCAAACACATCATTTGATAATTTAGGCGTATCCATAATGGTTTGTAGCGCGGCTTGCATCAATGTTTGTAGTGCGGGTGTGTAGCGTTTCCATTCTTTTAATGGCGTGACTAATCGTGCCGCAATTTGCGGGTTGAGTGTATTCAACTCAATAATCGCATCGCGCAATAAGGCATAACCCTGACCACTTGGATCATGGAACTTCACAGGATTATTCACCGCGAAAGCCGAGTAGAGTGAGCGTACCCGATTTGGGTTTTTAATATTAAATTCCGCATGGTTGCGTAGCGCTGTAAAGTCATCAAACATGGCTTTTCTATTCGCCAAAGCTTGTAGTGAAAACCATTTATCCACCACCAGTTGGTAGTCTTTGAATGTGTCATAAAAATCTGCAAACACGACATCACGTTCTGGTTTCGTACTGTCTGCTAAGCAAGCCAGTGCTGCCACGCGATCGGTCATATTGTCTGCATTGTCATAATGCGCTTTAGCGCGTGATGCACAGCCAGTACCATTGCTAACTGTTAATAACTCTAACACCACATTTTGCAAGACTCTACGGCCCATTGCCGCTGGCGTAATCGCAAAGTCACCTGTGTTCGCGTTAGCATCATATAACTTCGCAAGGGCTGATTTATGCGCACGTTTGATTGATTTCAGTATATGCGTACGGGCGTTATCAATCGCCGCTGGGTCAATTACCGTTTGCGTTTGCGCAACGTCTGTCACGCTTGGCAGAGATAGGGCGCGTGCCAGCAATGCTTTATTGCCTTGTTCGGCAAGGCCTTGCTGAATCATAGCGCCAAAATCATCGATAAACGCGGTAATGTCGGCTTCAGCATCTGCCATCACACGTTCGATGGTGCGTAGCGCTAAGGTTTGGCCTGCTTCCCATTTATTAAAACCATCGGTGTCGTGCAGTTGTAGTAAGCGCAAATCATCGTCTGTTAAATCAGAGGTTAATTTGACTGGCGCAGAAAAACCACGCAAGATTGAAGGCACAGGGCGTGAAGCAACATCATTAAAGGTGAAGCTTTGTTTGGCTTCTGTCATTTCTAATACTTGTGTTGGGTGAGACTCGTTACCTTGAGCATCTAATAAACCGACTGCAATTGGGATTCGCAATGGTTTTTTATTGGTTTGGTCTGGCGTATCGGCTTGTGACTGCTCAAACGTTAATGTGTACTGTTGTTTGCTCGCATCATAATGACTAGTGACCGATAAGTTTGGCGTACCAGCTTGCTTATACCATAAGAAAAATTGTGACATGTCACGGCCAGACGCATCTGCCATACATTGTACAAAATCATCGCAAGTCACGGCATGACCGTCATAACGTTCAAAATATAAATCAGTGGCTTTGCGGTAAGTCTCTTCACCTAGCAACGTATGTTGCATGCTAATTAACTCAGCGCCTTTTTCATAAATGGTCATGGTGTAAAAATTACTGATTTCAATAAAGCTATCAGGCTGCACTGAGTGCGCTAAGGGCCCTGCATCTTCCGCAAATTGGAATCGGCGTAAATGTGTTACATCGTCAATGCGTTGTACGTCACGCGCATTCATGTCGGAACTGAACTCATGGTCTCTAAAGACTGTGAGGCCTTCTTTAAGTGAAAGCTGGAACCAATCACGGCATGTCACACGGTTACCTGTCCAGTTATGGAAGTACTCATGGCCAATCACACCTTCAACACTTAAAAAGTCATTGTCGGTTGCCGTTTCTTGGTGCGCTAATACCAGTTTGGTATTGAAAATATTGAGCGACGTATTTTCCATCGCACCCATATTGAAGTCACTGACCGCTACGATGTTAAATAAATCTAGCTCGTACTCACGGCCGTATTTTTCTTCATCCCATGTCATGGATTTTTTGAGTGACTCCATGGCGTGACCACATTGGCCTTCATCACCACTACGCACATAAATATGTAAATCTACATGACGGCCAGACATCGTTTTAAATGTGTCTGCAATACGGACTAAATCACCAGCGACTAATGCAAATAGGTAGCAAGGTTTAGGGAATGGGTCATTCCATACCGTGTAGTGGCGCCCATCAGCTAAAGTGCCAGAATCTTGTAAATTACCATTGGAAAGCATCACTGGATATTGTGCTTGGTCACCTTCAATACGCACGGTAAATGTCGTTAATACATCTGGTCGGTCTTGGAAATAGGTAATGCGGCGGAAGCCTTCAGCCTCACACTGCGTACAGTAAGTGCCTTGTGACTGATACAAGCCTTCTAATGCAGTATTGGATGCTGGGTCAATTTCTGTCGTAATGGTTAAGGTAAAGTCATCGCCCGCGTTGGCAATGGTCATTTTGTTATCAGCAAGCGTATAGCCTTCAAACGCTTCACCATTTAACTCAACTGAGACAATGACTTGATCTTGACCATTTAACACCAAGTCATGTGATGAGGCCGCTTTATTTTTTACATAGTGCACATGGGATTTCACAACCGTGGTGCCATCAAATAATGCGAAATAAAGGTTCACATGCTTCACCTGATAAGGGGCAGGGGCGTAGTCCTTTAAATAAATAGTTTTTGGCGTCATCTTAGTAGCATCAGTTGGGATCATGATTAAAGTGTCTCTTTCGTATGAGTGTGTGACTAGTTTGATATCACATTGATTGTAATTGTTATAAAAAATACAGCAAGTCCAACAACCTGTTTTTGACTACACAATTGTTAACTAATTCCAAATCTAAAACTTGGTGATGAAGGCTATTATCTTAAAGCAAAGATGCAAATGTTATTATTTGAATAAAGTAGCTTTTACATATAAAGAATGAAAGATACTCACCGTTATTAGTAGTGAGTTTTAAGCCTATTTAAACATATTTTGCGGTAACCCTTACTATGACGCGCACTTCAACTACCTTTCAAGCAGCAACAGCAAAACTCACATGGTTGGTCATGTTGTTGACACTGAATGTCTCAGTATTGCCGATAGTACAGGCGGCAGAAGTGCCCGCAGAAAAGTGGGTGAATGTCCCGGTTAAAAATGACCCTGTGATGCAAAACCTTAACATTCCAGCTGATGCGGCGACTAAAGGTATGTGGTCAGGCGTGTTTAACTGGCCAATGAATGGGTTGCATAATATGGTGTTGGCTGACGGCAAAGTACTGACCTTTGGTACCACTGCCAATGGCGGGTCTCAAGAGGGTCGTTTATTTGATGTGTGGGATTCATCAGTAGGCTTTGGTGCCAATAGTCATCAGTCTAGTTATCAAAATCAACAGCAAGATAGCTTTTGTGCAACCGCGGCATATTTAAGTGATGGCACCATGTTGGTGACAGGTGGAAATGGCAACAACGGTGGTAATGGTAAAGGCAGTACGATTTACAACCCTGTGACCAATACACGCCAAACGGCAGCAGCAGTGACGGCACTACCAAGATGGTATTCCACCATGATCACTCTGCCTGATAGCCGTAAGTTAGTGATGGGTGGTATGCAGCCTTATACCGAAGGAATGTGGCAAGATCCAAATGCGGCCATTGCCAATGGCTTGGCCTCAATGACACCTGAAGTGTATGAGAATAATCAATGGCGTTCATTACTGGGCGCGAATAGTCGTGATGCTTTTGGACCTGACTTTTTAAGAACCTCATTTCCACATGCGTTTGTTGCGCCTAATGGCCAAGTATTTGGTATTTCAGCGGACAAAATGTGGTACCTAGACCCCAATGGCAATCAAAACGCTGGCGCCATGACTTATGTTGCTAATTTTAAACGCGGCTATGGCAACATGGCTGATCCAGTGAATGTCGGCGCATTAAGTGTTGCGCTAATGTATGACGTTGGTAAGGTGATGCAGGTTGGCGGTAATGGCGGCAACAACGGTGACGGTTTTCCGGCCAGTAATATGGCGACTAGTGTTGACTTGAATAATGGGCAGCCAGTGTTAACAGAGTTGCCGCGTATGCATTTTCCACGCCGTTATGGTAATGGTGTCGTGTTAGCAAATGGTGAAGTGGTGATTACTGGTGGTACCCGATTTGGTAATAATGCGGGTGGTAATGAGATTTATGAAGCTGAGACTTGGAACCCAGAAAGTAACACTTGGACCATCGGCGCGCGTGCATCTACGATACGCGTGTATCACTCAATTACATCTTTACTGCCAAATGGTGCCATTCTTTCAACAGGCGGTGGTACGCCAGGCCCAGTATTAAATTTAAATGCTGAAGTGTACTACCCACCTTACTTGTTTAACCAAGAGGGTAATGGTTCAGTGCTGGCAGCACGCCCAGTCATTAAAGCGATTAGTGGTTTAACCTATGCACATGGCGACACGATTCAGTTGGATATGGCAACGGCTAACCCAATGGAGCGTTTGGCACTGCTTGGTTTAAGTAACGGTACACATTCCTTTAATCAAGGGCAGCGCCGTATTCCACTCACCTTTACGCAAAATGATTTTCGTTTAACAGCACAAATCCCCAATGCTAATTTAACCCCACCAGGCTATTACCAAGTGGTCGCACTTAATGCGAATGGCGTGCCATCTTACGGCGCGATTGTGGCAATTGGCCAAAATGTGGCCCCCCCTAATGTTACGGTTACGCCTTATACACCACCTGATTTAACGGGCGAGATGGCAGTGCTAGTGCTTAACGCTGGCGGTACTGGCTCATACAGTGTGACGGCGCTTAATGGCTATACTTACCGTTGGGATTTTGGTGATGGTTCACCAAGCACGACGTATAGTAGTCATGCCAATGCAACGCACACGTACACGCAAGCGGGTGTTTATATCGTCACATTAAGTGCAAAAAATACGCAAGGCATAGTGACTAACTATACTTGGGTGCAGGCAGTATCAACCGCTAAAACTACTCAAACACCAACGAGTGACACCCAAATTGTGACGGAACCGAATGGCCGTATTTGGACAGTGAATCCAGACAATGACACGGTGAGTGTGTTGAGTGCAAATAATGCCTTAATCAAAGAAATTATAGTAGGGCTGAATCCACAAAGTGTTGCTATTGCGCCCAATGGCCACATTTGGATTGCGAATAAAGACGCCGCAACCATTTCTATAGTGAGTTCTTCAACACTGGCAGTGGCGCAAACCATTCACTTACCCCTTGCATCTCAGCCGCATGGTCTCATTTTCTCGGCCAATGGCGCTAGCGCCTATGTTGTATTAGAAGCGACTGGGCAAGTTGTTAAGTTAGATAATAACGGTGCGCAAGTTGCCGTTGTCAATGTCGGCGCGCATGCGCGCCATATTGCCAATACGGCAGACAGTCAAACACTATTGGTCTCGCGCTTTATCACGCCGCCATTGCCGGGCGAATCAACTGCGAACATTAATACGAGCAATAAGGGTGGTGAAGTAGTGGTTGTGAATGCGGCTGGCAGTATGGCTGTGAGCAAAACCATCACTCTGCGCCATAGTGATAAAGTGGATAACGAAATTCAAGGTTCAGGTATTCCAAACTATTTAGCTGCCCCCGTGATTTCGCCTGATGGCACTAGCGCTTGGCTACCTTCGAAGCAAGATAATATCAAAAGGGGTGTTGCACGTAGTGGCCAAAACTTAGACTTCCAAAACACGGTGCGTGCCATTAGCTCAAATATCAATATGGTTTCGCTGGCAGAAAATGATGCTAAGCGAGTAGACCACGATAACGCCAGTGTTGCGAGTGCAGCGCTTTATCACCCAAATGGTGTTTATCTATTTGTAGCGTTAGAAACCAGTCGCCAAGTGGCGGTGTTAGATGCCATTAAAGGTACACAGCTCTTTAGAATTGACGTTGGCCGTGCGCCGCAGGGTTTAGCATTGTCAGCAGAAGGTAATACCTTGTACGTAAAAGAGTTCATGGATAGAAGTGTTTCAGCTTTTGATTTGAAACCACTCACCCAGTTGGGGCAACTGGTGTTAGATGCGCCGACTGTTACCTATACCGTTGGCACTGAAAAGTTAGCCGCCGATGTTGTATTGGGTAAACAGTTCTTTTACGATGCTAAAGATACGCGGTTAGCGCGTGATGGCTATATGAGTTGCGCAAGCTGCCATAACGCGGGTGACACGGATGGGCGTGTGTGGGATTTAACCGGTTTTGGTGAGGGTCTACGCAACACCATTGCTCTAAAAGGCCGTGCAGCCATGGGCCACGGATTCTTGCATTGGAGTACAAACTTTGATGAGCTGCAAGACTTCGAGGGGCAAATTCGAACCTTATCAGGCGGCACTGGTTTAATGACAGATGCACAATTTAATACGGGTAGCCGCAACCAACCATTAGGCGATAAAAAGGCTGGCGTGAGTGAAGATTTAGATCATTTAGCACGTTATGTTGCATCGCTCAATACCTTTGCAAAAAGCCCATATCGCAATGCTAATGGCACTTTAACTAGCAGTGCTATAGCAGGTAAAACCGTGTTTACAAATACATGTGCTAGTTGCCATAGCGGTAATCATTTCACAAATAGCCGCAATGCATCAACACTTGAAAACAATGGAACAATGAATGCACTCAGTGGTCAACGTTTAAATGGCGCCTTGCTTGGTATTGATGTACCAACGCTTCGAGATGTGTGGGCCACGGCACCTTACTTACATAATGGTAGTGCCGCAACGCTTGCACAAGCGGTGCAAGCGCATAATAACTTTACCTTGAGCGCTACTGACCTTGCCAATGTCGTTGCCTTTGTGCAGCAGATTGGGTCTGAGGAAGAGGGGGTTGGCGGGCCAGAAAACCTAGCGCCAAGCGCAACCCTAGCAACCTCACATGTTTCACCATGGGAAAACTTAGCGGCTGTTAATAATGGTACAACGCATACTAGCTCAGCTGATAAAAACGGCGGTGCTTATGGTAATTGGCGTGGCGCCGAAAGCTTTGGAGAGACCAACTGGGTTAGCTTTACCTGGGATGCGGCTAAGACCTTAAACGCCTTTGAAGTGTATTGGTGGCATGATGGTAACGGTGTTGTTGCACCTAATGCCGCCTTGGTTGAATATTGGAATGGCAATGCATGGATTAAATTAGGTGATGTTGGTGTTGCTTTGAATCAATACAATCGTTTTGAATTCGATGATGTTGTCACAACGCGCTTAAGAGTTGTTATGTCAAGCACCGCGGCAACCGGTATTTTAGAAGCAAAAGTGTGGAGTAGTGGTACGCCACCGTTGGCTGAGAACCAGCCACCTTTGGTTAATATTTCAACGCCAACGGCTAATGTTACTTTAAGCCAAGGCGACCCATATGCCATTACAGCAAGTGCCAGTGATCCCGATGGGTCTATTGTGAAGGTTGAAATCTATAATTATGATGGCTTATTGAGCACTTTAACGAATGCACCTTATGCCATTCAAGGTTCAACCGAGCGTGTGCCAGTTGGTGTGTATTCCATTACAGCCAAAGCGTATGATGATAAAGGGGCAGTGACAACCAGTGCGCCGGTACTAATAACGGTTGACCCTACAGGTAATACAAAACCAACCGTATCGATTACAACGCCAAGTGAAAATATCACCTTAATAAAAGGTGATCCTTACATCATTAGCGCTGTTGCGAATGATGCGGATGGCTCGATTAGTAAAGTTGAGTTTTATAACCATGGCAGCTTATTGCAGACGTTAACCTCTGCGCCTTATACGCTGCAAGGCACGACTGAAAGTGTGCCCGTTGGTGTGTACTCTATTACTGCCAAGGCATATGATAACCGAGGTGATGTAGCAACCACTGCACCAGTGGTCATTACGGTGAAAGATTCACCTTAACGCGGTAGCACTGCGAGTATGGGTGCTTACATTTTGATCTGCTTTATGATCTCGTTGCAAATGTTAAGTAACTGAGGTGAGGCATATGCTATGTCTGTTTAATCCCCATAGCGGTCATAGATCAAACGGCGGGAAACCTAAATCGAAGATATTTGATCGTATTTCTTTTAATCAATCGAGTTTGTCCCCTATTATTAAAAAAGCATGATATTTGCGATTAATGCAAATTAACTCCGAAAAAGTGTATTTTTCAGATTTATTTAACGAATAAGTGGTTGCTATCTTAGCTGATGCGGCGGACTGTAAACGAGTCCGCCCTCTAGCTATTATGGTGCTTCGATTGTAATCACTACTGGGTCGCTAGTGAAAACTCCGCCTTGATCATCATAGGCTGTTGCTGTGATGGAGTATTGGCCTGGTGCAATATCGTCCGTAGCCCCTTGGATACTGTAGGGGGCTTCGGTTAAGGTGCTAATCAAAACATCATAGTTATATAGCTCCACTTTTGTGATTGTGCCATCACTATTATTTGCCGTGGCGGTAATCAGATACGGATCACCTTGTATTAAGGTGGTATCAGAGGCCGGTGTCGTGATTGACACTGTTGGCGGTTGATTATTAGAGGCTATGACCGTTATTTCAACTGCCTCACTGCTTGCGATTAATGCACCTTGGTCATCATAGGCTTTAGCTGAAACCGAATATATCCCAGGTGCAATATTGCTAGTAGAGCCTTGCAAAGTGTAAGGTGCATTTGTGAAAGTATTGATTAAGAATTCATAATTATAGAACTCGACTCTACTGACGGTTGTGTTTTCTGCAATAACATTCGCGGTGATGAGATAAGGATCACCTTGAGTCAAGCTTATATCACTATCAGGATTAGTGATGCTAATCATAGGTGCGGTTGGTGGAGCGGGCGCAGTATTTTCGTCTATTTGATTCATGAAACCTACTAACTGCGTATACTCATCTTCACTAAAGCTTAGGGCAGCATGTGCTTGTATCGCCGCTTTGAGCGTAGGAGCCGAACCATCATGCAGATAGGGTGCTGTTGCCCACACCCCCTTGAGCGTTGGGGTATCAATGCCTGTCAGCATTTCACCTAAACGCTGACCACTGGCGATTGTCAATGTGCCAATGTCATGCAATGCGCCGCTAGCACTATCGGTAAATGCTAAACCGCTATGGCATGACGCACAGCCATTGGCATTGAATAGTGCGCGGCCTGCTTGTGCACTGCTTGTTAAGCTGCCATCGGCATTTTTATAGGGGCTTGCCGGTACTGTTGTTAAGGAGCTTACGTATGCCGCAAGCGCATCTAGCTCTGCGCTCAAGCCGGCTTTAGGAGCTCCCAATGTAT
>JAWUXH010000012.1:0-62623 GCA_034111445.1 Methylophilaceae bacterium
AGGTACTGTAATCACAGCTTCTGTTACTTCTTCGCCTAAGTAGTCTTCGGCTGTTTTTTTCATTTTACGTAAAATTTCAGCTGAAATTTGTGGTGGTGCTAGTTTCTCACCATTCACTTCAAGCCAAGCATCACCGTTGTCAGCTTTAACAATGCTGTAAGGCATTAAGTCGATGTCTTTTTGAACTGCTTTTTCATCAAAACGGCGCCCGATTAAACGCTTAACCGCATAGATTGTATTTTTAGGATTAGTTACTGCTTGGCGCTTAGCTGGAACACCCGCTAAAATTTCGCCGCCATCTTCATACGCAATGATTGATGGTGTTGTACGGCCGCCTTCAGCACTTTCAATTACGCGAGGCTTGCCACCTTCCATTACGGCAACACAAGAGTTCGTTGTACCTAAGTCAATACCAATGATTTTACCCATATTTCTAATTCCTTTTTTATTTCTAAATTAAATTGCCAATCTAAGTATTACTCAGTTCGGCGTTTACTTTATTTCTATAATACTTAACTGGTGATGATTGTTTTGTTTTCAAGGGGTTTGTTAAATTATTTTTTAAAACAAACAGTTAACCTTGAAATTAAGCTAAATATTATTTAGCCACCATCACTAATGCAGGGCGTAACACACGATCATTCAGGCTAAAGCCTTTTTGTAATACGCTCACCACTGTGTTTGCTTCACCACTGTCTTCTAATGTGCCAATGGCTTGGTGTTGGTTAGGGTCAAATTTTTCACCCTCTGGATTAATCGCTACAATATTGAATTTCTCAAATACATTGCTCAATTGTTTATCCGTTAGCTCAACGCCTTCTTTATAACTAGCCACATCTGCTGATTCAATTTTTAAAGCCGCATCTAAACTATCTTTTACGGCTAATAGCTCAGTTGAAAATTTCTCTAAAGCAAACTTACGGGCTTTATCAATATCATCTGTCGCACGGCGGCGAATATTTTCACCTTCAGCTTTAATGTAAAGCACTTGTGCTTTCGCTTCTTCAAGTTCCGCTTTTAATGCTTCCACATCAGCCTCTGGCGGCATCACAACTGGTTCAGCTTCTAAGCCTTCAACCAATCCTTCAAGTGATTCTTCAGCCACTGGGGCTTCTACATTTTCTTCTGGTGTTTTTTGTTCTTCAGCCATTGTTTTTCCTGTTCGTTTAATAACACTGAAACTTATATGGGTATAGGTGTGGGGATTTCAAGCGATTTAATGCATTTATTTTAAATAATTTTTAAGCGAAAGCGGTGCGCTTTATGGGATCGCTGCAAATAACTTAAGGTAGGAGACTTAATATAAGGTATATTTTTACTAAATGAAGGCTGATTTCAAGCCCTCACTCTTAACGACTGTTCTTAGTTTGATAGCAGTGTTTGTATCGAGGCTAATACTTCAGTATGCGGAGGCGTTTGATGCTTGCCGCCCAAGTTAATCACCTCAGCTTCACTAGAAGCCATCACCCCTGTAAGCTCAGGTTTGGTATCGGTATAAACCGCCACTGTTGGAATGCTTAGCGCTGCACTCAAATGTGACAAGCCGGTATCAACACCAATCGAGGCTTTTGCGTTGGCAATCACCGTCGCCACTTTTGCAATACTGAGTTTAGGTAATACTAATGCATTCGGTAAACGCTCAGCAATCCATTTGGCGCGTGCCAATTCAGTCTCAGATGCCCAAGGTAATACTAGCTTGTAGTGCTGTTGGTTTAATTCGAATCCTAATTTCACCCATTCTTCTTTAGGCCATAATTTGGAATCTTTACTAGTGGCATGTAAAGCCATCATATAAGGGGCTTTTAATTCAGTAGCCAGCTTTTCTTCTATTACGGCATTACCTTTAATGCCGTAGTTCGGTGCATCAGTTGGAATAGGGTAGCCCAAACTCATGGCAGCCAAGGTGCGCACACGGTTAATGGCATGTTGCTGATAAGGGATGTCGTAAGTTTGATCATAAAAGCGGCTGGCAAAAGGTTCGCGAATAGAGTTTTTATCGTAGCCATGCTTAACGCCCTGTGCAAAACTAGTCAGAATTGCACTTTTGACTAAACCTTGCGTATCAAGCACTAAATCATAGGCTTTAGATGATAGTGAGCGTTTACATTTTATGATTTCTTGCCATGTTTTTAGCGCGAATACGTGCTTTTTCCAGCGTCTAACGGCCACGGTAAACACTTCATCAACATTTGGATGTAGTTTTGGAATGTCAGCAAAGCCTTCTTCTACCACCCAATCAAACTGTGCATCAGGGTGATGCTTAAGGATGTCATGAATGACAGGTAAATTGTGAATGACATCGCCTAATGAAGATGTTTTAACCAGCAGAATTCGTTTCATGGCGCTATTTTCGCATACAATGAGAGAAATCGCTTTAGCTGAATATGAATAGATTATTGAGGTAAAGCTGAAAATAAAAAGTAGTGTATCGGCACTAAAGGGTTTCATGAAGTTCGCATTTATTATTTTTAAGTATTTTCCATTCGGTGGCATGCAGCGTGACATGATGCGTACGGCTAATGCGTTGATTGCAAGTGGACATAAAGTTGAAGTATTTGCGATGGACTGGCAGGGCGACAAGCCTGACGGTTTAGTCGTGCATGAACTGCCACAAAAAGCATTATGGAACTATAAGCGTAATCAACAGTTTATTGATGCGACATTTGCGTTGATTAAACAGCAACATTTCGATTATATATTTGGCTATAACCGTATGGCTGGGCTTGATGGCTATTTTGCAGCGGACCCTTGCTTTATCGAGAAGGTGTATGAGCTACGTAGTGTTGTCCATCGTTTTTTACCCCGCTATAAGTGGTTTATTGCCTGTGAAAAGGCCGTTTTTGATCAATCACAAGCAACAGATGTGTTGGCAGTATCCCTAACGGAAATGCCACATTTTCAAAAGTGGTACGGGACTCA
Source organism: Methylophilaceae bacterium (assembly GCA_034111445.1). Lineage (GTDB taxonomy): Bacteria > Pseudomonadota > Gammaproteobacteria > Burkholderiales > Methylophilaceae > Methylotenera. The sequence continues at coordinate 2,920 of JAWUXH010000012.1, forward strand.
AAAAGAGCGTTTTCACTATATACCGCCTTATTTATCAAAAGCGCGTTTTAAGTTGAATGGAAAACCGGCTATGCGTCAGCACTTGCGCGATGCGTTTGGTTTTTCTAGCGACGATTTTGTCTATTTGTTGACTGGTTCTGGTTTTGCAATTAAAGGCTTGGATCGTGCCATTTTAGCTTTGGCTTCGTTACCTAAGGATTTGCTGAAAACCTCCAAGCTAGTGGCTGTTGGCCAAGATAAGCCGGGTAAATTTCAAAAAATGGTTGATAAGCTTGGGCTTGAAAATAATGTGATTATTGCTAAAGGTCGCTCAGATACGCCCCAGTTGATGCAGGGCGCTGATGTGTGTATTCACCCAGCTTATCGTGAAAATACAGGATTAGTGATTTTGGAAGCAATGGCTTCAAATACGCCAGTATTAGTCACTGAAAGTTGTGGGTACTCAAAATACGTGGCTGAGGCTGATGCGGGTTTAATTTGTGCATTGCCTTTTAGTCAGACGCATTTTAATTCACAGTTTTTAACGATACGACAATCACCTGAGAAAAAGCGTTGGGCTGATAATGGTTTGCAGTTGGCAGAGCAGCTCATGCAAGAAAACGACGGCAGTGCAGAAGCTGAAATTTTAATCAAACTCGCTTTAGAAAAGAAAAGTAAGACATGACTGAAAAGATAATGATTCCCGATTTTATACAAGCGCACAAAGTAGGTTCGGACGCATTCAACTGGTTAATGCAGTTAGAAGGTAAAGCATTTCGAGATGTGAAAGGCCGCAAAACGCAGCAAGTTAACATTGGGGGTAAGTCTTACTTTGTGAAGCAGCATTTTGGTGTTGGCTGGAAGGAAGTATTTAAGAACTATACATCCTTTAAAAAGCCTGTTGTGAGTGCGCTAACTGAAGTGGCTGCAATCGAAAAAGTCACAGAAATTGGTATACCCACCACACCTTTAGTGGCCTATGGCGAGCGCGGGCGTAACATTGCCACAATGCAATCATTTGTATTGACTGAAGATTTAGGCGACATTGTTTCATTGGAAGAGCTTTGTGCCAATTGGCAAGAGAAGCCACCAGCACCTGAATTTAAAAAACTATTGATGATCAAATTAGCGCAACTTTCTGCCAAGTTGCATGGCGCCGGATTGTGTCATCGCGATTACTACTTATGTCACTTGGTGGTGCAAAAAAAAGCATTTGATGAGGGGCGTTTAGAATTGATTTTAATTGACCTGCATCGCATGCTGCAAAATCAAACGCATGAAAGTAGTGCTGTGATGAAAGATATTGCAGGCTTAGTATTTTCAGCTAAAGATTGTGGTTTTAATGATGATGATTGGATGTTATTTAAACAGCATTATTTGCCATTGGGTGAGCAATTCTGGGTGGCTGTTGAAAATCGCGCTGAAAAAATCTATCAAAAATTTCACAGTGCTAAATTTCAACAACGTTTATTAGCAGAAAAATCGGCACTTAAAGATTAACTTATAAGTAGTTATTTAGTCGGAGCACCTGGTTTTGATAGTGCATAGCTACGTTGTTTATAGCGGTTGTAGCTCCATAAATACTGTGCTGGATTTTGCGCGACTTGCTTTTCAATGGCTTCATTTAGTAGTGTTGCTGTTGCGATTGAGTCGACCTTGGTAAAGTGGATATCAAACCCTTTGCCATCGGCTAGGCGTTCACCAAAAGCCATGACAACCGGCGCACCTGTTTTGTTGGCTAACTTACTCGCTAGCGACATGGTGTAAGCCGGATGCCCAAAAAAATCGGCCCATTCTCCTTCACCTTCGTTCGGTACTTGGTCTGGCAATATGCCAATCGCCTCACCGCGTTTCAGTGCTTGAATCACTTTGCGTACGCCTGAAGCATTAGCCTCTGCTAATGAGACGCCCGTGCGAGAGCGTCCTTTTTCAATGATTGGCCCTAAAAATTGCAATTTAGGTGGGCGAAACATCACGGTAATTGGGTGTTGAGAACCGTAATAAATCGAGGTCATTTCAAAACAACCCAGGTGTGGGGTGAGTAAAATAGCCCCTTTCCCTTGTTTGTAAGCTGCTTCCACATGGTGCCAGCCATGCACCTCATTGACGTAACTTAATAGGGTTGGCTCATCTTTTTTAAAAATGGCTAAGGTTTCAATGGCGCCAATACCCAAGGCTTTAATGTTGGCATGCTTAAGTGCTTTAAAGTGTGCTTCATCATTCGCTAAGCCACTCATGCGCAAATTGTTATTAATATGCTTTCTTGACTTGGACGATAAGCAGTAAATGCCGTAACCTAACAAAGCACCTAAGCGATTGATAGTGCTTAGTGATAAAATACTAAAAATTTTTAATAGGCAATTCATTGATCAGTAAATGTATTTTTGGTTAATGCAATGTTCTAAATCTGCAAAGACGTATAGTTTAAAGGATATTGTTTGCAAAACCATCTTTCATCTGAATATGTTTCACCTAAATTTGTAAATTTATTGCAGCAGCACCAGCTAGCAAGCTTTTCGCAATTGTGGAACTATGAAGGCGAATGGTTTGAACCGCCATATAAAAAACGCGGTGGCTGGAGTGGTGTTAATTATATCGAGCTGACTGATGATGCGGGCCAACCGCAGGGGTTTTATCTAAAGCGTCAAGAAGGTTATATGCGTAAAACATGGCGTCACCCAATAGATGGTGAGCCAACTTTTCAACGTGAATTTAAAATACTTCAATTTCTAATGCCAACTAAAGTCGCTACCCCGACATTAACTTATTTTGCGAAAAATGATAATCAAGCCATATTAATGACTGCCGCATTAGCAGGGTTTGTGCCAGCCGATGCATGGTTGCAGGAAAACGGAGGGGCGTTAAGCGATGAGTTGGATGAAAGTGTGCGCAGTTTTATCGGTGCCTTAGCTTTATCGGTGCGTACGATGCATGATGCAAAGGTGCAGCATCGTGCACTGTATTTAAAACATTTGTTTGTAAAGCCTGTTGAGCATCATGCTAATCAATTTGATGTCGCATTAATTGATTTTGAAAAAGCACGCGTCACTCGCTTGATTAAGTTCTACCGTTTTTCTGATTTAATGAAATTGTGGCATCGTGCGCCATTGTTTTCATTGCATCATAAGCGTGCCTTTTATCAGCACTACTTCAATGTGACAACATTCAACTTTTTTGATAAAAAGATTTTTAGTTGGTTAATAGGCAAACATTGAGAATATAACTGTGAATATAATGCATAAAACGTTACCCATTACGACAGACCAAGGTCTTCACTTTGATGCGCAAAAAGCCATTGATTTAGGCACTGCATTAAAGCCTAGTTACACTGAAAATACGCCATTTCAACACATTGTGATTGATGACTTCTTGCCAGAAGCATTAATTGAAACATTGCACGAAAAGTTTCCTAAAGAGGCGACCGGGGATGAGGTGCATTATGAAAAAGGCTATAAAGGATTGCATAAAAGACAAATCAATCCGAATGCTTGTGAGCCTTATGTCCGTGAAGCATTTGCCTTTTTTAACTCAGCACCAATGATTACGTTTTTTGAAAAACTAACGGGTATTGAAGGGTTGATTCCTGACCCTTACTTTGCGGGTGGCGGTTTTCATGAAACGTCTGCAGGTGGTTTGCTAGGCGTGCATGCTGACTTTAGAGTCAATAAGAAATTGCATGTGGAGCGACGCATTAATGCCATTATTTATCTTAATAAAAATTGGGAAGAAAGTTATGGTGGTTATTTAGAGTTGTGGGATAAAAAAATGAAGCAGTGCGAAAAGAAAGTGCTGCCAATATTTAACCGTTGTGTGATTTTTAATACAGATCATGACAGTAACCATGGTCACCCAGAACCTTTGACGACACCCGATGGCATTACGCGAAAATCAATTGCGTTGTATTACTACACAGCATCACATAAAGTATATGAAGATAATGTGGAGCATCGGACACACTACAAGCCGCGACCAAAAGATAAATTGATTGGTAAGATTAAACGGTACTTTAGAACGTAAATGATATGAAAAATAATCAAATAGTTAGCGATCAACTCAGTATCGTATTGGTTAATTATAAAACACCCGAAATGACACGAATATGTTTGGAGCTATTAGAGAAGGCTGTTGATGTGACCAAAGTGCCAGTATGGGTGGTTGATAATGATTCAAATGATGCTAGCCTTGATTATTTGAAGTCGCTGAGCTGGGTGAAATTGCTTGAAAGAAAAACAACGAGTCCTGAAGTCGGGTTTATGGCACATGGCCGCGCATTAGACATGGCGATGGAGCAGGTTGATACTGACTTTGTCTTATTAATGCATACCGATACATTGATTTACAGCCCGAAAATTATTGATAATTTGCTCGAAAAAATGCGTGAAAAAGAAACTGTCGCAGCAGTGGGTTGTTTAGAGCAAGTTGAGCGCACCGCATTAGAAACAGCATGGCGAGTGCTTAGTCGCGCGGTTAAATATTATATGCGACGAGTTAAGCGTGCATTGGGTATCAAAACAAGGGACCCTCGCTTGTATTATGAAATATACCTCAAAAGTTTTTGCACCTTATGGAATGCTAATATTATCAAACAAAATAAAGTCAGTTTTGCAATGGTAGAGCGTACCCCAGGCTATGAAATGCAAGATATATTAAAAACACGGGGCTATGAATTTGTCGCCATACCACCGCGCAAGATGTTTCAATATATGGACCACATTGAAGCGGGCACCGTTGCGTTGGTCAGAGGCTTGGGCAAGCAGCATAAGCGTGTCAAGAATGCGCAAGCGATTATCAAAAAAAACACAATCAAAAAAGGAAGTTAATTGCACCCTTACGCAGATAAGAACATTACCTTAGCTAATGGGGCAACTTTAAGGATTGATCAAGTCGTTAGAGAAGTACCTAATAAGCGTTTGGTTTGTATGGGTTTTTGGCAGAATCAGTCGGTCTTCGCTAAGATTTTCTTAGGTGAAAAATATGCTATTTATGCACAAAGAGATGCGCGCGGCATTGCGGCACTGAAGCAAGCGGGTATCGCAACCCCGACATTATTGTTAAGCACACAGTCGCCCGAAATCAATGCAACAATATTGTTAATTCAAGCGCATCTTGAAGCTGAAAACATTGAGTCATTAATGGCGAGTGGTGATGCTAATGTGCGTTTTGAACTGGCGACTAAAGTGATTGAAGCGGTTGCCTCTCATCATCGAGCTAATTTAATTCAAACGGATTTGTATTTTAAAAACTTCTTGCTTGATGGTGAGGAGGTGTTAACCATTGATGGTGATGGTATTCGTTATTTTGATAAACTTAGCCATGCAAAAGCGACTGAAAATTTAAGCATTTTAATTTCTAAGTTAGATGTGCTTGAAGTCGAATCTTGGTTGCCAAAACTGCTGCTAAGTTATCAGCATGTGAATGACAGTCTTAATTTAAATGCTGATCAGGTTAGACGGCAAGTAAACGCATGCCGTATTAAAGCTGTAAATCGTTACGCTGATGAGAAAGTGTTTAGACAATGTACTGACGTTAATGTGACAAACGGTAAACATGCATTTACCGCAACGGCTAGTCAATTTACTATGGTGCCAACGAGTGCGCAGTTAGATCAGCTCATAGTGCCCAATAGTATAATAAAAGATGGTAATACCTGTACGGTTGCATTGGTAAATATTGCCAACCAGCCAGTTGTGATTAAGCGCTACAACATTAAAAGTGCGATGCATAAGGCTAGCCGCATGTGGCGACCATCACGCGCGGCGGATTCATGGGCTAATGCGCATCGTTTACAGTTATTGGCGATCCCAACGCCCGAACCAATGGCATTGATTGAAACAAGACGCTTTGGTTTACGAGGTAAAGCCTATTTTTTGAGTGCCTATGTTGAAGCGCCAGATATTGCAGAGTTTTTTGTGCAAAATCGCGATAAAACACAACGTGCAGAATTCGTTAAACAAACTGTAAAACTATTTTACCGACTGTATTTGCTGAAAATATCACATGGTGATATGAAAGCGACCAATATCAAAGTGGTGCAAAATAAGCCGATGCTGATTGACCTAGATAGTATGAAGCAGCATAAAATGCACAAAAATGCACAAAAATCGCACATAAAAGACCTTAAACGTTTCATGCGAAATTGGAAACAGGACGCATCGTTGTATAATGCTTTCCTTAAAAGTTTTAAAGTGGTCTATTCAGACCATCAGGTTTTGCAGGAAGCAAACCTCATTTAAAACACCAGGTTGTAAATAAGTAGAATATAAATGATTGTATTAGGGTTATCAGGTGCTTTAGGGCATGACGCTTCGGCAGCTATTTTAGTGGATGGTGTCATTGTAGCGGCCGCTGAAGAAGAGCGTTTCATCCGTGACAAACACGCAAAAAACACGTTTCCTTATGAGGCAGCAAAGTATTGCTTAGCCGAAGCGGGCATTAAGGCTGAGGATGTTGATATTGTCGCTTTCCCTTATGCTGAAATTCCACTTAATACTAAAGCACGCTGGCATTATGCTAAACGCCATTGGTATGCGCCTGATCGCGCATTGGATGCTATTTTTAATGGTAACCGCCGCTTTAGGCGTAACCGAGATAAATCATTAAAGTTGATGACGGTGCTTGGCTTAAACAATGCTGAATTTGTACCGGTAGAGCATCACTTGGCACATGCTTCTAGTGCTTACCACTTAAGTGGTTTTAAAGAAAAAACAGCGATTGTTGGGATTGATGGAAAGGGCGAATACGCCACCACATTCTTTGGTTATGGTGAAAATGGCAAGATTCATAAACTCAAAGAATTTTATGATCCTGATTCACTCGGCGGTGTATACGGCGCGATGACTGAGTATCTTGGTTTTGATATGCTTGATGGTGAATTTAAAGTCATGGGCATGGCGCCTTATGGTGATGCAAGCAAATATGATTTGTCTGACTTGGCTAAGTTTGAAGATGGCGAGTTAATCGTTAATACAAAATTAGTTAACGTAGTCGGCATGCGCCGTTATAAAGAAAACGGTAAAGGTTATTACTTCACGCCAGAGTTAATTAAGCGTTTGGGCCCCAAACGTAGTGGTGATGAAATTGATGATCCGTATATTCATTACGCAGCGTCTATTCAAGCGTTATTAGAAAAAATTTCGCTTGAAATGATTGAGTATTACCTTGGCGATATTATTCGTGAAACCGGTAAAATCGTCATGGCGGGTGGTGTAGCGCTGAACGTTAAATTAAACCAACGCATTATTAATTTACCTGATGTAAAAGAGCTATTCGTACAGCCTGCATCAGGGGACAATGGTACAAGCTTAGGAGCCGCCACTTATGCGGCACATTTGGCTGGTGAAACGATTCATAAAATGGAGCATGTTTACCTAGGCCCATCATTTACGAATGAAGAATGTATTGCTGCCATTGAAGCACATCCAGAAAATCCAAAATTTACGCGTGTTGAAAATGGGCCTGTTAGAGCAGCAGAACTGCTTGCTGAGGGTAACCCATTAGCATGGTTTCAAGGCCGTATGGAGTTTGGTCCACGATCATTAGGTTGTCGTAGTATTTTAGGTGACCCAAGTTACCCAGGTGTGGCCGATCGCATTAACGCGCAAATTAAATACCGTGAGCGCTGGCGCCCATTTTGCCCAAGTATGCTTGATCGGGTGGCAGAAGACTTATTACAAACAGACCACCCGGCGCCTTATATGACGTTTACATTTGATGTGAACCCAGCATGGAATCATCGTATTCCAGAAGTAGTACATGAAGACGGGACTGCGCGTGCACAGGTCGTCACAAAAGAAACAAACCCGCGTTATTACGCATTAATTGAGCATTTAGAAACATTACGCGGCAGTGCTGTGGTGTTAAATACATCCTTAAATCGTCGCGGTGAGCCAATGATTTGTAGTCCAACGGATGCGCTTAATATGTTTTATGGCTGCGATCTTGAGTATTTGATGCTTGAAGATGTGTTAGTCTCAAAGCATTAAAGTTAGTCCTATTTTCTTCGTTAATAGAATATTGCAAAAATTAATTGCAATAAGCCCACTTGCGGTTTGACGATACGCACCAGTTTAGCGATAATCAGGTATATTCCATTAAAAGCCATCGTGGCAAAAATCATAAAGTGAATTGAGATTAAATCATGAAACAATCACACGTAGAAGTAACCGAACGAATTATAGAAGTGAGTCGCCCAACGCGTACCGCTTATTTACAGCGATTAGATGAAATTGCTAATCGTAAGCGCGGTGCAGACCGCCTAGGGTGTGCAAACGTTGCCCATGCATTTGCAGCGATGCCACAAAATGACAAACTGCGTATTCATGCTGAAAAAGCACCGAATATTGGTATTGTCACTGCATATAACGATATGCTTTCAGCACATCAACCATATGCTAACTACCCAAACATTATTAAAGACCAAGCGAATAAGCTAGGCGCCACTGCACAAGTAGCCGGTGCAACGGCGGCGATGTGTGATGGTATTACACAAGGTGAGCCAGGCATGGAGCTGTCATTATTCAGTCGCGATAATATCGCGATGAGTACTGCAATTGCTTTATCTCACGATGTGTTTGATGCAGCTTTAATGTTAGGTATTTGCGATAAAATCGTACCTGGCCTATTAATTGGTGCGTTGCACTTTGGTCACTTGCCAGTTGTTTTTGTGCCAGCGGGCCCAATGGGGACTGGTATTGATAATACAAGTAAATCTAAAGTGCGTGAGAAGTACGCACAAGGCTTAGTCAATCGTGATGAGCTTTTAAAATCAGAGTCTGCTGCCTATCACGGTGCGGGTACTTGTACTTTCTACGGTACTGCAAACAGTAACCAAATGTTGATGGAGGCCATGGGCTTACACGTACCAGGTGCTGCATTTGTACACCCACATGACGACATGCGTGAGTTATTAACGCGTGAAGCGGTCAACATGGTCTTAGAAAATACGAAAAAAGATCAGTTCACACCAATTGGTCGTTTAGTAGACGAGCATGTGATTGTGAATGCGATGGTTGCATTGCTAGCCACTGGCGGATCAACTAATCACTTGATCCACTGGGTAGCGATTGCACGTGCCGCAGGTATTATTATTGACTGGACTGACTTCTACCACTTAGCAAAAACAACACCGCTACTAGCAAGTGTTTACCCTAATGGTAAAGCGGATGTGAACCAATTCCAAGCTGCGGGTGGTCCTGCATTTGTGATTCGTGAATTAATTGAAGCAGGTTATATGTACCCAGACGTATTCACCGCGTCATACGGCGGTTTACGTGATTACGGTAAATTACCTGTCAAACACGAAACAGAAGATAAAATTATCTGGAAAGATTTACCAGCTGAAAGTGGTGATGAAACAGTCATTAGAACAGCGGCTTACCCATTCCATGAATCAGGTGGTTTGAAATTACTCAAAGGTAACTTAGGTCGCAGTGTGATTAAAGTATCAGCTGTACCAGAAGAGCGTCAAATTATTGAAGCACCAGCGATTGTGTTTGATGCACAAGAAGAGTTGTTAGAGGCATTTGATCGTGGCGAACTAGAAAAAGACTTTATTGCTGTGGTGCGTTTCCAAGGGCCTAAAGCGAATGGTATGCCTGAATTGCATAAATTAACGCCGCCAATGGCTGTGTTGCAAAATAAAGGCTTTAGTGTTGCGATTGTGACAGATGGTCGTATGAGTGGTGCCTCAGGTAAGATTCCTGCCGCGATTCACTTAACCCCTGAAGCATCAGCGGGTGGTGATATTGCCAAGATTCGCACAGGAGACATGATGCGTTTAAATGCAAAAGTTGGCCAGGTGAATGTGTTGGTTGACGAAGACGTATGGAGCGAGCGTAAAGCAGAAGAGTTATCTGATGCTAAACGTCATCAAAACGAACATGGTCTTGGTCGTGAATTGTTTGGCGGTATGCGCAAAAGCGTTAGCTCAGCTGAAGAAGGCGCAATTACTTGGTTGTAATGGCCTGTTCTTATTGAAAAATATAATCAGTATTCCCGCTTAGGCGGGAATATGTTTTTAAAGATTCTTATCATTTAATTTTTAGGTAGAAATAATGAATACATTAGACTTAGCAAAAGAAGGTCCAGTAATCCCAGTGATTGTGATCAACAAAGTTGAAGATGCTGTGCCAATGGCAGAGGCTTTACTTGAGGGTGGCATTAAAGTGTTAGAAGTGACACTACGTTCACCAGTGGCTTTAGAAGCAATGGAGCAAATTGCTAAACACGTACCAGATGCGATTTTAGGTTCAGGTACTGTCCGTAATTTGCAAGATGCTAAAAACTCATTAGATGCAGGTTGTAAATTTGCAGTAAGCCCAGGTTACACAACAGAGCTAGGTCAATACGCACGCGAAATTGACTTACCACTATTGCCTGGCGTTTCAACTGGTTCAGAAATTATGATGGCGAATGCTGATGATTACTACTTCTTAAAACTATTCCCAGCAGTTGCTGTGGGTGGTATCAACTTGCTTAAAGGCTTTGCTGGTCCATTTGCAGACGTTATGTTCTGCCCTACAGGCGGCGTTAAAGTACACAGTGCTCCTGACTTCCTAGCATTACCAAACGTGGTGGTTTGTGGTGGTACATGGTTAACACCAGCTGAAGCCGTTGCAAATAAAGACTGGGCAGCCATTACGAAATTAGCGAAAGAAGCGAGCGCAATTAAACCAGCGTAAGTTTTTATAAGCAATGAAGTATAATTAAGGCCATATGCAAACTGCATAAGGCCTTTTTTATTGGCTATTCCATTTGAAAGTTTGATTGAGATTAATGTGCTTAAAATTCAAGACTATAAAACCATTGTGTTTGATTGTGATGGTGTCATCCTCAATAGCAATAAAACCAAAGTGCAGGCCTACTTCAATGTTGCCAAGCGCATGGGCGGCACTGATGCGCAAGCACAACAGTTTGTTGATTATCATATTGAAATGGGTAGTTTTCCTAGAAATGGAAAAATTGAATATTATTTAGCGAATGTACTCAAAGTGGAAGAGACGCCAGAATTGATGCAGCAGTATTTAGACACGTTTGATGCAATCTTAGATGAGTCATTAATGCAGTGTGAAGTCGCACAAGGTTTAGATCAACTTAAAGCGCATACTCAGCAGTCAAAGTGGATGATTTTGTCAGGTGGTGATCAAGTCGGTTTAAGAAAAATTTTTGCTCGTCGTGACCTTACAAAGCATTTTGAATGCGGTGTTTTTGGTGGGCCAGATACTAAAGAGTTAGTGCTGGCTCGAGAAAAGGAGAATGGCAATATTCAATTCCCTGCATTATTTATTGGGGATAGTAAGTATGACCATCAGTCATCTACAGGTGCAGGGTTAGACTTTGTGTTTTTAAGTGATTGGACTGAAGTGAAGGACTGGTCTGATTATTGTGAAGATAATAATCTTAACGTGCTGAACAAATTGTCAGACTTAATTGATTAAAAATTAATATGCGTATATTACAAATTTGTCACTCTTATTACCCGCCATTTTTAGATTGTGCTAGGCAATATGCTGCTTTAGTAGAAGGAAAGCCTTACAAAATGCTAACGGTTTATTTAACCGGAGACGCTGATGATGAGGTTGCAAAAAAAAGTCACTCTGATGAGGTGATTTTTCTAGGTTTTAAAAGCAAAGAAGTGAGTGGGCTTAAGCTCAAAGCGATTGCTAAAATTAAAGAAATAGTTAAGAAAGAACAGTTTTTATTCTGTATAGCGCATAGGACAAAACCGACTTATCTAGCGTTATTAGCAACCAACTTGCAAGTGATCAGTGTGCATCATGCCTATAATGATTACAGCCGCTGGTCACGTCGTTTACTTGTGAATTTCCATCAAAAAAGATTGTTGATATTAGGGGTTTCAGATTCGGTAAGAGATAATATTAGGCGTGATTTAGGTAGTAGCTGGCCATCAGAGAAAATTCAAACACTTTATAATCGAATTGATGTTAAAGCCACTCAAGCGAGTATGGTTTCTAAAGAAGCTGCTCGCCAGTATTTAGATTTGCCTAGTGATGCTTTGGTCATCGGTAATGTTGGGCGGCTTCATAGTGATAAGGATCAGGCTACGTTAATTCGTGGTTTTAAAGAAGCACTCCCAAGTTTGCCAAAAGAATGTTTATTGTTTATCGCTGGGAAAGGGCCTTTAGAAGAAGAGTTGAAGCTACTTATTATTAGCCTTAACCTTTCATCAAAGGTAATAATGGCAGGTAATGTACCGGATGCTAAACATTATTTTAAAGCGTTTGATGTATTTGTTTTAACATCGTACCGAGAAACATTTGGGATGGTGCTGGTAGAAGCGATGGCAGCAGGTGTACCTATTATTTGCTCGAGATGTGGAGGGCCAGAGGAAGTTGTAAACGGGATAGGACAGTTATTTCCATTTGGTGATATTAACGAGTTGAGTAAAGCAATGAAAAGCTATTTTGATATCAATCACGACCTGACAGTAAACCAGGATGCGATTGAAAGATTGAGTAATACGTTTTCTGATACGGCTGTTCGGTCAGTGTTTTGGAAACTAAGTGAAGTGGAATTGATGGTAGCGAAAACATAATTTTATATATATTATAAATACATAGAAATATCGTTTAGAACTTGTTGGAAATAGTCTAATTGTAAGAAAGAATTTTTTAATAATATTCTGAAGTGGTGAAGATGAATCTAAGAAAAACAGTAACACTAAAAACTAAGCGCGGATTTAACTTGACTGGTTTTGAAGGCGACTCTATTACTAGAGAAGTCCAAGAAAAGGGTGAATATGATGGTAATACACTAGATTCGATTAAAGACTTATTGGAACTTATTATGCCAAATGTTAGCCTAGATGTAGGGGCTAATATTGGTAATCATACATTGTTGATTTCGCAATATACAAAAAAATTAGTTTCATTTGAGCCCGTCAAGTTTGTATTTGATGTATTGACTGAGAATGTTAATCATAATGCGAGTAACGTCAGTACGATAAACTTAGGTTTGTCTAATATCAACTCGGCTTATACGATTAATATTCCAAATAATGGTAACTTGGGATCATCAAGTATTGAGGTGGCCTCAGAGAATTCAGAGCCGTTAGAAATTAAAGCGGTCATAGGTGATCAATACTTGAAAGATAACTTTGAAAACCAGTCAATCGATTTTATTAAAATGGATATCGAGGGCCATGAGGCTATGGCATTAACTGGTTTGAAAGATACCATTCACCAATATCAACCGCTCATTTTAATTGAGTGGAAAAGTCCACAGACTTTAACTAAATTTAAAGAGCTTCAACTCATTGATAAGTTGTTCAGCGGCTACGAAAAATATTCACTTTCCCATACAACGAACAAAAAAGTACACCCAAAGAGCATATACGGATTCTTTGGGCGCCTTTACCATAAAGTTAAAGGTTCAGCTTGGTGTTTAAGTAATTTCGATCCTGATAAAGAGTACTCAAACGTATATTTTGTGCCTGAAAGGTATCAAGAGCTTCTTAAAAACAACGAATTTAAGAAAAAAATACGCGTCTTATAGATATATTTTCGTTTGTATAATAGGACTTATTGAGTATTATTTTTTTCGTAAATCACGATTGATTTATCTTTTGTATAAGAGAAAAAACGTTTAATTTCAGTAAATTGGGGTAATTTTTCTAGGGCGAGATGTTCATATTCTGGACTTTTAACGTTACTTGAAATCATTAAGTACCCATATTGATTAAAGTTTTGTTTTTTTATTTCATTCGACAAGTGTTGCGTATTGGTAACCCAGCCACCAATAAATTTTTCACCAGCATAATACCGAAGCCTTTTATCGTCATAGTAAACTGGCTCTTTAAGTGAGTTATATTTAGAAAGCCATGTGGTGGCTTGTTGTCTGAAGTTGTATCCGTCTCTCTTTGGCAATAGGTTCTTTATGGTACCTAAGGTCATGACTATCATGAGGGCCGCTAGTAACCAAAAGGAAAGCCTTTTGTTTATTGTGTTATTAGTTTTGTTTAGTATATCTGCTAAATAAAAACTAGCAAAAATCATTAAAATAAATGATAAGCCGACCGCGTAACGCGTTGATAATACAAAAACCTTGGTAATAATTAATGCCATGATTGCAATGGAAATGACTGCAGCAGCAACAATGATCTGGGTGCTTTTATTTTCGATTAGATTATTACGATTTTTAAAGCTGAAAAAGGCAAGAACTATAGTGATAATTCCTGTTGCTTTTGTAATTTTAAAAATAATGACGAATATAAATGTTAACGATAGCCCAATTTTTGAAAACTCATCTAAATGTGGTCCAAGGACTAAATTGGACATTAACTCACTTTTTACTTTAAATAATCTTGTTAAGTTTGAGAGTAATTGTGGTGTGAATATCTCATTAAGTCTACCAAGCATTGAACTAGATATATTTTCATTTGCTTGCATCAATAACACTAGTGAAAGTGCGATGATAATTTGTAAGCTATAGGCCTTGAATAATAGTATGAGTCTATTTGAAATATTTATCTGAGGGTTTAACAATATAACTAAAGGTAGGAGTAGCAAATATAAAAACGCTTCGATTCTAAACAATACAGCGCAAATAATACACAGTTGCCAAAGCAAAGCATCTTGAAGTCTATGTCGTTGGTGGTATTGAATTAAAAAAACAATGCTTGTTAAATAAAAGGCCCAAAAACCTTCATCTCTTAGTAACATTTCTAATACACCGCCAATTAAATATTGAGAGCTTATTAAAATTATCCCGCCAGTTACTAGCTGTAATTGTTTACCTCCAGCAAGTTGAATAATTGTTAAATAATTTGCAGAAGTGACCCCGAAAAATACAATATTTAGTAATACTGCAGAGTGGTAAATGCTTAAAGTGGTCACATAGTGGACTGCTGAAATCCATAGTGAGTAGAATGGCCAAGGGTAGATATCAAATCCTGCTTTCCATTCTGCTTGAGAAAATAATTTTGCTGCTTCTAAGTAAAATACGGAGTCAGTTGAAATTAAGCCATGCTGAATATATTGTACTTGTGTTGCGATCGCTAAGCTGATCAGAACTAATGTGAGTTTTATGCTGTTCGGTGAGTAACCGTTAATTTTCTTGATAAGCGTTTGCATCATTAACTAAATTAACTAAGTAATTTTAACTTAATGGATTCAGGTTTAATGTTGTTTAAGCAATCTAAATGCCCAAGCGGACACTCTCTTTTAAAGCACGGGCTACATTCAAGTCCTAAATATTCAATGACAGCATTCGGGTGCATCGGCGGCGTATGTTTTGGGTCGCTAGAGCCAAAAATAGCGATTAATTTTTTATCCAATGCCGCAGCGACATGCATTAGGCCCGAATCATTACTAATAATGGTATCGCACATCGCCATTAAATCAATCGCTTCACCTAGTTTTGTTTTGCCCCCAAAATCGATACATTGGTTATTGGTGAGTGCATTAATTTGGTTGGTTGCGGGAATATCTTTTTCTGATCCAAATATCCATACCTGCCATCCACGTTCAAGGGCGGCTTTTGCAACACCTGCATAGTGCTCTAGTGGCCAGCGTTTTGCCTCACCAAATTCAGCCCCTGGGCATAAGCCTAGTATATTGCTGTTAGGTTTTGCAATGCCCATATTGTTTAAGCATGCCGCGCCATTGGCTTCATTCGCGAATAGAGTCGGGATTGGTATTTCGTCTGGTAATGGTTGATTTTGGTTAAGACCAAGCGTAACAAAGCGCTCGACTGTCTTTTTGAGTGTTGTTTTATTTAGTCGACGTATATCATTAATCAAACCGTAACGCATCTCACCTAAAAAGCTTGTACGTACTGGAATGCCAGCAGCCCATGGCAAAATGGCAGACTTGAGCGAATTGGTGAGGATGATCGCTTGTGTATAACCAGCACTTTTTAAATTTTTGCCGAATCGAATACGCTCCCAAAATGAAAGCTGACCGTGTTTGAACGGTAATGCGATTTTGCCTGACACCTCAGGCATGCGTTCTAGTAGTGGCAGTGTCCAAGCTGGCGCTGCGACATCGATGATGCAATTCGCATCTTGCGCTTTTAACACTTTAAATAGGCTTTGCGCCATGACCATATCGCCAACCCACGCAGGGCCGAGAATGAGAATTTTATTTGGTTGAGGTGCGGCCATGAATCAGTACTAGTTATTTAACTTCTTGATAATGTTACTGGTACTGCGACCTTGCACCAGTGGAATTAGGGCAACACTGCCACCCCAAGATTTCACTTCTATGCCGCCAACAACTTGTGCTTCAGTGTAGTCGTCACCTTTTACAATCACTTCAGGCTTGATGGCGTGAATGAGGTTTAACGGTGTGTCTTCATCAAATAAAATGACTGCATCAACTGCAGCAAGGGCTGCTAGTACACGCGCTCTATCATTCTCATGGATGACTGGGCGTGTTGGGCCTTTCAGTGCGCTTACCGAGCGGTCGGTGTTTAAGCCCAATACTAATCGGTCGCCGGTTTGTTTTGCAGCTTCTAAGTAAGTCACATGGCCTGCGTGTAATAAATCAAAACAGCCGTTGGTAAAGACTATTTTGTCGCCAGCAGCTTTCCAATCATTCACCAATTGTTCAAGTTCAGCTAAATCACAAATTTTATTGATTTGTGATTGACCGTCTTGTGTCGAGAGTACTTTGAGTAATTCGGCTTGGTTAACAGGCATGGTGCCAACTTTACCAACCACGATACCTGCGGCTATGTTGGCTAACTGCAGTGCGTCTTGAGGGTTTAAATCATGTACTAAACCTGCGGCTAGTGTTGAAATCACCGTGTCACCTGCACCAGACACGTCAAACACTTGTTTGGCTGTAGCGGGAATGTGCGTTTCGGTACTTTCTTTTTTATTGTCGCCTTCAAACAAAGAAATACCTTCTTCACCACGCGTGACTGCTAGAAAGGTTAGTGCGAGTTGTTTTTTGAGTTTGCTAGCGGCTTTTAATAACGCGGTTGTTTCATGTATGGCTACATCACAAGCTTCAGCCGTTTCTTTTTTATTCGGTGTTAATGCAGTGGCGCCTTGGTACTTGCTGTAGTCTGTCCCTTTAGGGTCAGCAATCACAGGGATATTCAATGCATTACATTGTGCAATGATGAACTCACACACGTCATTACTTAATACACCCTTAGCGTAATCAGACAAAATAACAATGCTTGGATGTGCATTTAAGGCGGCATCCACTTGGGTGAGTAAGCCACTATTTTCAGATTCTGAAAATGCTGCATTACTTTCATCATCAATACGCACAATTTGTTGGTTACTACTCATCACACGTGTTTTAGCCACAGTAGGGCGCTCATCACTGGTGAATAAGTACTGCGTATTGATGCCAGCGTTTTCAATTAAGTTTGCTAATGTTTTACCCGTTTCATCTTCGCCAATGCAACCAACAATCATGGTTGTTAAACCAAGTCCGCTTAAGTTGGCTGCCACGTTAGCAGCACCACCAGCGCGGTCTTCCGTTTTATTCAGTAACATCACGGGTACTGGCGCTTCTGGTGAAATGCGGCTGACGCCACCCATTAAGTAGCGGTCAAGCATCACGTCACCAATGACTAATGCAGATTTTTGGCTAGTAGAGAACTGGCGAACGGTATTAATTAAGTGGGCTGGTGTCATGGTTGTTTTATTTAGTCTGCTTCTAGCATGTCGCATAAACTATGGCCGATAAAAATATGGGCCTCTTGTACGCGTGGTGTGTCATTGCTTGGTGCAATAATATTGAAATTGCAAAGGTCTAACAGTTTGCCGCCATTGCCACCGGTTAAACCAATCGTGGTTGCACCAATGCTATTGGCTTCAGTAATGGCATTCACAATGTTTCGGCTGTTGCCTGAAGTAGTGATACCGATCACGGCATCTTCAGGGCGACATAGCGCTTCAATTTGGCGTGAGAAAACATCATCATAACCAAAGTCATTGCCAACAGAGGTTAAAATAGAAGAGTCTGTTGTGAGTGCAATGGCTGGTAAACCGCGGCGGTCTTTTTTATAGCGCCCAACAATTTCTGCCGCAATATGCTGGCTATCAGCGGCACTGCCGCCATTACCCATTAGCAATATTTTGCCGCCTTTTTGGTGAGTCTCGCGTAATACGTTGGCTACTTCAATAATGCTTGGAAATAGTGCTTCAAGTTGCGCAAACATTGTTGTGTGCGCTAACCATTCTTGTTGTAAAAACGCTAGTTGTGTCGGTTCTGCCATCATTTGTTATTCTCGCTGTAATTTAGCAGTAAGGGTCATCTTGCATTAAATAGTTTTGCACATAATCTTTTACACCTTCTTCTAAGGTGTGAAACGGCTTATTGTATCCAGCAGCGCGCAACTTATCCATTTTAGCTTCAGTAAAATACTGGTAGCGGCCTTGCAAATCCTCAGGCATGTCAATGTAAGTGATGTCTGGTGTTTCAGCCATGCTTGTCATGACGTTTAGGGCTAAATCTTTAAAGGCACGTGCTTGACCAGTACCAATGTTGTAAATATCGTTTGGACACGGTTTGTTGTTAAAGGCCATTTCAACAAAGTGCACCACAACGTTTGCGGCATCTTTTACATAGACAAAGTCACGTAACTGCATGCCATCGTCATAGTCTGGACGGTGGCTCTTAAATAATTTAACCGTGCCATCGGCTTTAAACTGGTTAAAACTGTGTAATGCCACACTGGCCATGCGTTCTTTATGGTATTCATTTGGGCCGTACACATTAAAAAACTTAAAGCCTGCCCAAGCTGGCGGGGTTGGCAAGCCTGCTTCAACTTGTTTGAGTACCCATTGGTCAAAACGATGTTTTGAGTAGCCGTAACCGTTGAGTGGGCGTAGGTTTTCAATACTTGCGTCATCGTAGCCTAACTCGCCATCACCATAAGTGGCAGCTGAACTAGCGTAGAAAAACGGAATATTCTCATTTGCGCAGTGTAACCATAATGCTTGTGAGTAGTGAATGTTTTCAGTCACTAGTTTATTAAAGTCACGTTCAGTGGTTGCGCTAATTGCGCCCATGTGAATAACGGCTGTCACATCGTCTCTGACATCTAACCAGTCTAATAACTGATCTTTATCAAGGTAAAGCGCGTAGTCACGTTTAACTAAATTTTGCCATTGATCTTCATGCTCTAAATGATCTGCGATGACTAAGTCATTGTGGTCGAATTGTGTGTTGAGTTGCCAAGCGATGATAGAGCCTATCATGCCTGCGCCACCGGTGATTACGATCATAAGTGCATTGTGCCAATGTTAAAGGTCACAGTATACCGTTTAACAATTGCAAGCAAAAGCTTAATACGCAGTTTGCCTAGGTTTGATATAATAGCGCGCAAGAATAAGTATTATTTTGTTTTTAAACTGTTTTAGGAGAAATATTTTGACAGATTTTATGGGTATTAAAGTTGGTGAAGCATTAGTGGCCGGTGGCCCTCCAGGTACGGCAGCAGAGCCAGAAGTGGCCATTGGTGATCTACGTGGCCCAATGGGTACAGCATTTGCAAACCAAATGGCTGACCAAAATAAAGGTCATAGTAAAGTATTAGCCATTATGAACACTGATGTGCAAGTTCGCCCAGCTACATTAATGGTTAGTAAAGTAACGGTTGAAAGCACAAGCTACACAAACGTTTTAATGGGTACCGTGCAAGGTGCAATTGCTAACGGCGTGTTAGATGCTGTGCGTGCAGGTTACTTACCAAAAGAGCAAGCAAACAATCTAGGTGTGATTGTTTCTGTTTGGTTACACCCATCAGCTGCCACAAATAAAGAATTAGATCATAAAATCTTATTTGAAATCCATCGTAAAGCAACCACTGAAGCGATTAGAAAAGCAGTGCAAGATGAGCCAAACATTGACTGGTTATTAGAAAACCAAGATAAGGTTGTACATAAGTACTACCAAATGGGTTTAGAAGGTAAAATTAATCAGTAATTGATTGGTTTAGTATGATCAAAAGCCCAAGTTTGTAAGCTTGGGCTTTTTTTTGATTTAAGTTTTAGATTCATCATGCCGTTTATAATTGTACTTATTGTTAAAGAATTGTAGTTGTCACTTAAACGTTTGATGTTAAATACTCATAGAAATTTAAATAATCAGGGTTTTACGCTTGTTGAGTTGGTCGTCGTGATTGTCATTTTGGGCATATTGTCTGCGACGGCAATCCCTAAGTTTATTAACGTAAAAGAACAAGCGACCATGGCAAAACTAGAAGCAATGAAGGGTGCACTTAATAGTGCCGCTACATTGGTCTATGCTAAAGCGTACTTGGCAGGTAAATTGTCCGGTGCAGATACTTTGGACTATGAAGGGGTGGACGTTGCGATACACAGTGGTTATCCGACTGGGTTTTGGGGTGGTTTACGTCACACCATCAATATGTCAAATATAGACTTTACTGCGTCTACTGTTGTGTGTCAGGTTGAATGGTGTGCGCAAGGTAACCAGACCTCGATTCCAAGTGGGGTGCCTGTGCCGACGGGTAAGGTCGCTAAGCTATATTCTTCTGGTTATACGTATAACCAACAATGTGGCGTGTACTTTATTAACCTCGAAGATGGGAGTGCACCTATTGTTGGCCTAGAGACAGCTGACTGCTAACGCTATTATTAACCTCTGCCGGGAACTCTGGGAAGTATCGATAAATCATTAAGCATTAAAAAACTTCTTAGAATGCTCATGTTAGGTTTTCGCTTAATTAGAAACCTGCGCAAGATGAGCCAAACATTGATTGGTTATTAGAAAACCAAGATAAAGTAGTACATAAATACTACCAAATGGGTCTAGAAGGTAAAATTAATCAGTAATTGATTAGTTAGTAAGATTGAAAGCCCAAGCTTTTTAGAAGCTTGGGCTTTTTTATGGGTTAAGTTTTGCTAAGTAGTGCCGTTTACAACTAATCAGTATAAAAAGATGATTGTTCATTTAGAAAGTTAGATGTTGATTGCAAATCAAAATTTAAAAAACCAGGGTTTTACACTTGTTGAGTTGGTCGTTGTGATTGTTATTTTGGGTGTTTTGGCTGCGACAGCATTGCCTAAATTTATCAATTTAAACCGTGATGCGCAACTTGCAAAGTTAAACGCAATGAAGGGGGCTATAAAAAGCGCCTCAAGTCTGGTTTTTGCCAAAGCCTACATAGAAGGTAAAACGACGGGCACACAATGGCTATGGTATAAGAATGTCAACATACAGATAAAGGGTGGCTATCCTTCGCCTTCTTGGAATAGCGGATTAAAGCATGCGATTAATAAAAGTCACATGACTTGGACGCCGCTAACCACAACTTGTGCCGAGGAATGGTGTGCAATTGGTGGGCAAACTAGTTTGCCGAGTGGTGTTTCAATCAGCACTGGTTCAGCGGTTAAGATTGCACCAAAGGGTTATCGCTTAAATCAGCAGTGTGGTGTTTATTACATCAATCCCGTTAATGGAACACTACCCGTTGTTGGTGTTGAAACAACGGATTGCTAATGCAATATTAAATGTTACTACCTAGTGCTTTAGCATGCGCTTTTCTTTCTTCGCCCGCTTCTAGCGCTTTTTGATGATCAAAATCACTATCTACCCACCCGTTTAAATTTTCTAAGGCAATTTGGTGCATGGCGCTAATCCAGTCTTCATTTTCATTCAGTGCTGGAATGTAATGGTATTCACCGCCGCCATTGCTTTGAAAAATTTCTTTACCTTCCATCGCAATTTCTTCTAGTGTTTCTAAGCAGTCACTACTAAAGCCTGGGCATATTACATCAATGCGCGCTGTTTTAGCTTTTCCTAGCTCCTCTAAAGTAGTAGCCAAGTAAGGTTTTAACCACTCTTGTTTACCAAAGCGAGATTGGAACGCGACTTTATATTCATCTTTAGTTAAGCCTAATGCTTCACCCAGTAAACGACCGGTTTTTTGGCATTCACAAAAGTACGGGTCACCTTTATCTAAATGAAAGCGTGGTACGCCGTGAAAACTCATTACCGTTAACGTAGGTTTACCATTTTTAGCCCAATGTGAACGCACTTGGTTTGCCAGAGCTTCAATATAGGCTGGGTGATCATGATAGTGCTTAATCGTGCGAATCGCTGGCACGTTACGCATTTTTAAGAGTACTTTCCATACACTATCAAATGCAGCAGCTGTGCTGCTGGCGGCATATTGTGGGTATAACGGAAAGACTAAGATCTTATTGCAATGTGCGGCTTTAAGCGACTCAATGGCACTTTTCATACTTGGGTTGCCATAGCTCATGCCCAATTCAACTTTAAAGGGTGAGTTGATGCTTTTTCTTAAGGCACTTTCAAGCAGTTTTGTTTGATTTTGCGCATGCACTAATAATGGCGAGCCTTCTTTCATCCAGACTTGTGCATATTTTTCGGCAGATTTTTTTGGGCGTACCACTAAAATAATACAATGCAAAATCCAGCACCAGATGAAGCGTGGTATTTCAACCACACGTTTATCATGTAAAAATTGCTGTAAATAAGGTTTTAACGCTTTTGCAGTGGGCGCGTCCGGTGTGCCTAAGTTGGCGAGTAAAATGCCGACTTTAGGTTGGTCACCATGTTGGAAGGAAGGTTCGTCGTTGTAAAAAGCCATAATTTTTTCGTTTCTTTAATACGTTTAGTCGTTATTCGACAACGCGTTTGATAATAGTTTCGAGGTGATATCGACAATCGGTATCACACGTTCATAGGCCATGCGTGTTGGGCCAATCACACCCAATGTCCCAACCACTTGGCCGTCTGCTTCATAAGGTGCGGTAATCATACTGCATTCATCTAGCGGTAGGTAGCCACTTTCACCACCGATAAAAATATGAATGCCTTCTGCCTTTTGGCTTTTATCGAGTAATTGTACCAATGAACTGCGTTGCTCAAAGGCTTCAAAAAGTTTGCGTAAGCTTGCCACATTGGTGGATAGCTCATCCACTTGTAATAAATTGCGTTCGCCTGAGATCACGACATCTTCTTGATTTGCACTTTGGTCTACATCTAAGGCGGCAGACATTAACTGATTCATGTCAGTTTGCATTGTTTTTAATTCAGCATGCAATTTAGCTTGTACGGCTTCATAGGTTTGCCCAGCAAAGTGCGCATTAAAGTAATTGCTAGCTTGGGTTAAGTCACTCGCTTTAATCGGTTTGTCGACTAATATCACGCGGTTTTGTACATTGCCATCGCTAGAAACAATAATCACTAAAATGCGTTTGTCCGTCAGGGGTAAAAATTCGAGGTGCTTGAGTGAAACACGCTGTATTTTGGGTGTCATCACAACACCAGCAAAGGCTGTGAGTTGTGACAACATATCTGCCGCGCTATTGATCAACTCTTTTTGGTTGGGTGAGGTTAGGCCGCTTTTCAACTGTTGAATGGCATTGTTTTCTAAGGGCTTAACTGTCAGTAGCGAGTCAACAAATAAGCGATACCCTTTTTGCGTTGGGATACACCCCGCAGAGGTATGCGGGCTGGCAATAAGGCCCAGCTGTTCTAAATCACTCATCACATTACGAATGGTCGCAGGGCTGACTTCTAGGCCAGAATGCTGTAATAATTTCTTTGAGCCAATGGGTTGGCCTTCAGTAATGTAATGTTCAACTAAGGTTTTTAGTAATATTTGTGCGCGTTCATTCACAATGCATCGTTAAGTCAAAAATCGGTATATGATGATTTTATACGGTTTATCGATAAAACACGTAATATTCATAGAATTTCTTGGTGGCAACACACAACTGTGATTTAATTTCGAGATGGAAAAAGCAACAATCAACTACCCATTTAAGACCATTGCGCTGGTCGGTAAATTTATGAACCAGCAAGCGCTGGGGCAAATGCAGGATGACTTGGTTGAGTTAGCCTTGCATTTGACGGCTAAAAACTACCAAGTGGTCATTGAAGTTAATTCTGCACAAAACGCAGCATTAAAAAGTTACGAAACTTATGCTTTAGCGCAGTTGGGTAAGCAAGCGGATTTAGTCATTGTGATGGGGGGGGACGGCACCATGCTGGGTGTTGCCCGTAGTTTAATCCATGCAAATGTGCCCTTAATCGGTATTAACCGCGGACGATTTGGCTTCTTAACCGATTTGCGCGCAGAAAATATGCTCGATGATGTGGATGCGATTCTCGCTGGCAAATATCAAGCAGAGCCACGCATGCTATTACAAGCTGAAATTGAACGTGATGATAAAGTCATTTTTGAGAATATTGCACTCAATGACGTCGTCATTAAAAGTGATGTGCGATTAATTGAGCTAGAAGTGCACATTGATGACATGATGGTGTACAGCCAGCGTAGTGATGGTTTAATTGTGAGTACGCCAACGGGTACAACGGCTTATTCACTGTCTGCTGGTGGGCCAATTTTGCACCCTAATTTACATGCGATTACCTTGGTGCCGGTGTGTCCACATACGTTAACAAATCGACCGATTACCGTACACAGCAGTAGTAATATTGAAATGACCGTTGTGCACTCTGATGGCGCGCAAATTAGTTTAGATGGACAAATTAATCACCATTTATATGTCGGCGATATGATTCGCATTAAGCGTGAGCCGCGTTCAATTACCTTGTTGCACCCTGAAGGTTATTGTTACTTTGACCGTTTACGCAATAAGCTTAATTGGGGCTAGGCTTTCGATTCATTACAACTTAAGCGCAAATACTCTCTCACCATTTATAAGACTCAATGTTAAAATAACCTACTATGTTGCAAGCCTTATCCATTAAAAACTTTATTATTGTTGAATCTCTAGATTTAGAGTTTAACAATGGTTTCACTACATTAACCGGTGAAACAGGTGCTGGTAAATCAATTTTAATTGATGCCTTATCACTGAGCTTGGGCGCGCGTAATGAAGGGGTGGTGACGCGTAAAGGGGCTGATAAGGCTGAGATAAGCACCTCATTTTTTGTGAAAAATAACCAAGCGGTACAAGTATGGTTGGCTGAGCAAGCAATGGATGAAACTGATGAACTCATTTTAAGACGCGTCATCCATGCTGATGGCCGTAGTCGCGCGTTTGTGAATGGTAGTCCATCCACTGTTTCTCAGCTCAAAGCATTGGGTGAGCATTTAATTGATATTTATAGTCAAAATGCACACCACTCGTTAATGCTAGCGGCTACTCAGCGTGATATTTTAGATGACTTTGCTGGCAATGCTAACTTAAGAAAAGATGTGGCGAAGCGTTATGCTGCATGGCATACATTGCATGTACAGCGACTGGATGCTGAAAAGAATTCAGCAGCCTATGCGGATGAGCTTGCGCTATTAAGAGATAAATCAAACGAATTAAAACAGCTGGAATTTAACCTAGATGAATGGATTGAGTTGCAGCAAGAGCATCACCGTTTAGCCAATGGCGCTAGTTTATTGAGAGGGCTTGAATCGTGCGTGGCCATGTTAGATGAAAATGAGACGAGTGTTCAGACCATGTTGACACAAGTGCAAACGAAAATGGCTGAATTGGTTGAGTTTGATCCTGAGCTAAAAGAAGCGAACGATGGTGTAAATTCAGCTTTAATACAAATTGAAGATGCCACACGTGAATTAAGTCGCTATTTACAAAGTGCTGATTTAGACCCAGCACGATTTTCTGAAGTTGAAAACCGCATACAAGCCGTGCATGAGCTGGCGAGAAAATATCGTGCTAAGCCAGAAGAATTAGCGGATATTTATATGGCTACGCTAAGCCGTGTGGGTGAGTTGGAATCATTCTCTAATGATGGTGAGTTGGTGAAGCAAGAAGCTGAAGCATTGAGTTTATATCAAGCGGCGACTAAGCAATTAAGTGCTAAGCGTGAATCAGCCGCTAAATTGTTAGGTAAAAATATTACGGCTGAAATGCAGCGCTTATCCCTAAGTGGTGGTCAGTTTGCCGTGGCATTAAATCCAGCAACACCAACGGCTTATGGCGCTGAGAGTGTAGACTTTCTGGTAGCAGGTCATGCTGGGGTAGATCCAAAGCCACTGAATAAGGTCGCCTCAGGTGGTGAGTTGTCTCGTATTAGTTTGGCTTTGCATGTCACCACAGCTTCTAAAGGCAGCGTGCCTTGCATGATATTTGATGAAGTGGATGTTGGTATTGGTGGCGGGGTGGCTGAGGTGGTCGGTCACTTGCTGAATCAATTAGGTGAGAGCCGACAAGTCTTGGTGATTACCCACTTAGCGCAAGTGGCCTCACAAGCACAGCGGCATTTGCGGGTAAGTAAAACGCAAGATGATGGCATTACATTAAGCCATATTAACCAACTATCAGCTGATGAGCGAATAGAAGAAGTCGCACGCATGATTGGTGGTATTGAAATTACAGAAGCGACGCTTAACCATGCGAAGGAAATGCTTGGTCGTTAAAGTGTCAATCTATGGTGTTTTATAAAAAAAGAAGGGTAGGCGATAAGCCTACCCTTCTTTTTTTATATGTAATCAATACTAAGCGAATATTATTTGTATGGGCCGCCTAATACTTTGAACTTTAATTGTAGCGCCAGAAAACTATCGGCTCTGCCTGATAATTTTGGAAAGTAAGAAAGCTGTGGGCATACAAAATAGTAACAGGCTTCAACAAACGGTGATGCAACTGCACCACTGTAGTAAGAAGTATCGACTAAGCCCGCAGCAAGACCACCTTTAATGCTAAAAGTTGGGTGGAATGTTTTTTTATAAGCCAATGTGCCTAATGCCACAAATGAGCTGTTATCAAAACTATCTTTAAAGCTAAAGAGTGTTACGCCTGGGATGAAGCCATTTTTAGCGTTCTTTTCAATATCAATGCCCAGTGATTGGTGTGTTTCGTTATAGCCACTAGTTGGTTCAAAGTCATCGGTTAAGTGTTTACTGAAGCTGCCAACAATAATGGAAGCATCAACAAGGCGATCTTCGCCAGTTGAAAAAAATCGCTCACTAAGCGATTTTGTTTGCGCGTAATCGTCAGCCGCAATCGCGTTAGTTATATAGCTATTAAATGATAAAAGCGCTGCTGTTAACAATAAGAATTTTTTCATCATGGTCCTCAATTAAATATTTTGAGTAATGGTAAGGCAATGATTATAAGATGCATTCCTTAATGAATGCGATTATCTCAACTTAATATAACAATAAGTCGGATTTTATTGGGAAATAAGTCGTGGCTGCATTGATTAATGCGGCGGCTGTGAGTGCTTTCACACCATATACCTCAACTTTGCACTGGTGTTTAGTGCGCAGTTTTTGCGCTAATAAGCCAAAATCACCATCCCCTGATACCAGTATGATGGTATCGCTTTCATCGGCATGTTCAATGGCATCTAAGGTAATGCCAACATCCCAGTCACCTTTGGCAGAGCCATCAGCGCGCTGGATAAACGGTTTTAGTTTAACGGTAAAGCCGATGGCTTTAAGGATATTTTGAAATTGGCGTTGTTTTTCATCACCACGATCAATCGCGTAAGCAAATGCGTTAACAACTTGACGATTGGCAGTGGCTTTCGCCCAAAAGGCATTGTAGTCAAAGTTGCGATTGTGGGCATCCTTTGTGGTGTAGTAGACGTTTTGCACGTCTACTAATATGGTGACTGTTTCCACAGGTGCTATTTAATTTTCAGCTTTAGTTGGGCAAGGCACTTTTGTACAGTCTGCATAAATATAAAGCGAGTGGTCCTGAATTTTAAAACCGCGCTCTGTTGCCACTTTATGTTGTAGCTCTTCAATCTCGTCATTGCAAAACTCTTCAACATGGCCACATTGAAGGCACACAATGTGGTCGTGATGGCTACCAGTATTAAGTTCAAAAACGGCTTTACCGCTTTCAAAATGGTGGCGTACTAATAGGCCTGCTTGTTCAAATTGTGTCAGCACGCGATAAACCGTTGCTAAACCAACATCCTCACCTGAATTAATCATGACCTTGTAGATGTCTTCAGCAGATAAGTGGCGTTGCTCGCTACTCTCAAATAGACTTAAGACTTTAAGTCTAGGTAAGGTGGCTTTAAGCCCAGCATTTTTTAATTCTTTTTCATCACTCATAGTATTTTGCTCACAATGTATTTGACCTGTTTTGGCAAAGCCTTCAACGTGGTATATTAGCGTTATTTCTAACTAAAGTCATATTATGCGCAATTTTTTAATTATCGTCATTGCTTTATTGCTAACAGCCTGCGGTTCAGGCATCCCAAAGGTTAAACCTTTCAAGCTTGAAATTCAGCAGGGTAACGTTATTACGTCTGAAATGTTGCTAAAACTCAAGCCTGGTATGACAAAATCGCAAGTGCGTTATATTTTGGGTACACCACTCATTCAAGACAGTTTTCACGGTAGCCGCTGGGATTATTTTTATCAACATGAAAAAAATGGCCAGTTGCGTGAACGTCGCAATGTATACCTAACCTTTAAACAAGAGTTGCTTGATAAAGTTGCTGGTGATGTTGTACCAAAAGGGGCTGAAGGCGCCGTACCACAAAAATCCGCTGCGCCAAAAGGCACGCGATTAGTAACGCCAGAAGTGAAGGCTGAAGAAAAAGGCTTTTTTGAAAAGCTTAAATTTTGGAAGAAAGACGATGTTGAATCGGTTGATTCAGTAGATGAAGTGGTTGATACCGTTAGTCAAACAGCTGAAGAAGAGATGCCAGTTGTTGCGCCGGATGACTCAGCGACGACGCAAGAAGGGTATGAGTTGAAAAAAACTGAAGTTGAAGTAGCCGCTGAAGCTAAGAAAAGCATCTGGAGTAGGTTGAAGTTTTGGGGTGATGAAGAACCTGCGCGTAACATTGAATCATTATCTGGTGTTGAACTCAAAGATTTGCCAAGTGAACAATAATTCACTATTTATTATATTAAGTATTAAAAAAGGTTTTTAAGAAATGTCTCACCCAATTAAAGTAGTGATTGCTGGATGTTCAGGCCGTATGGGTTTGGCTTTACTCTCAAGTGTATTTGCTGACTCAGCATTAGTATTACATGGTGCGTTAGATAGCCCAACCAATACCAACCTTGGGCAAGATGCCGGTGCTTTACTAGGTAAAACCACTGGCGTTAAGATCGTTTCAGATGTAAGTGCGGCTATTAAAGGTGCTGATGTACTGATTGATTTTACGCGACCAGAAGCAACGATGGAGTACTTGGCGGCCTGCCAAGCTGAAAATGTTCAGCTAGTCATCGGTACAACAGGTTTTAGTGAAGACCAAAAATCCGCGATTAGCAAAACGGCAGAAAAAGTGGGTGTTGTGTTTGCGCCTAATATGAGTGCAGGTGTGACCCTGCTGCTTAATTTGGTTGAGCAAGCGGCGAGTATTTTAAAAGATGATTTTGATATTGAAGTGGTTGAAATGCATCACAAGCATAAAGTAGATGCGCCTTCAGGCACAGCATTACGTTTAGGTGAAGCCGCAGCGGCAGGCATTGGTGAGGATTTGAAAGATGTTGCCGTGTATGCGCGTGAGGGGGACACTGGTGAGCGTGAAAATGGCAAGATTGGGTTTGCTACCTTATGGGGTGGGGATGTGGGCGGAGACCATACGGTGATATTTGCCGGCACTGGAGAACGTGTTGAGCTAACGCATAAGGCAAGTAGCCGTGCAACATTTGCCTTAGGTGCACTACGTGCGGCTAAATACTTAGCGGATAAGCCTAATGGTTTGTTTGATATGCGTGACGTATTGGGTTTAAAGTAAATATGACGTAGCCATTACATACTAATTAAGAAATACGATTAAAAGCGCCCTTGAGGCGCTTTTTTTTCGCTGGACTTAAATAATTTACAATTTGGAGGCTATTTAATTGTAATTAACCAGTCATAAATTGTCGAAATTTCGACAAATTTACATGTGTAAATGACTGAATTGTATAGGATATATAGCCCTTTCGGGCTATTGTTAAAAAAATGATGCGCGTAAAATTCATTACAGTTATTTACAAAAATACTTGGATTGATAGTGGAAATGTTAATTATTTTCTGTTTGATATTTTTGAATAACATATTCTTAATCTAAAAAAATAAATAACTGGGGGTTTTGTAATGAAAAACAAAACAATTAAGTCGGTACTGATCGGCTTGTCTTTAATGGGGGTTGCGCATCAAGCGGATGCTGAGATATTTACATGGTCTTTTGAAGCTGTAAGTTCTGGGAATGTTTCTGCGTTTGTTGATTTTGATGACGCAACTTCAATATTTACCATCAGAGATAATGCTTTAAATGCTGACTTGGCGCCAAATGCAGGTATTAATGGTATTGCGTTTAATTTAGATGGACCCTTTCCAACTGGTTCAACTTTTGCTACTAGTAATATCGGTAATTTTGATGCTTCAACAACGAATCCTACTTTGCCGACTGGATTTACTGTTGGATTTATTGGGCAATCAAATAAAAGTGTTGATGAAGTTAATGATGGTGAGTCTACAACGATTAACTTTGGTTCAATTAATGTTGCTGATATTGACGGGTGGCGCTAAGGTTTAACGATAATAATGGCGCTATTAATGGTAATTCAGAGTGGATAACTGGTGTTGCTGTTGCTGCCGTGCCTGAACCGGAAACTTATGCTATGTTTTTAGCTGGATTAGGTTTGCTAGGTTTTACAGCAAGAAAACGTAAAAATACTTAAGTACTATAAAAGTATGATTCGTTTGACGCTTAAAAGCGCTCTTTTTGAGCGCTTTTTTATTGACGATTAAATCTGCACTAACTTGATTGATGCAGACGTTTATTTAAGCTATAATCTTGCACATAATTTAGGCGGGAAGAGTTTAGGCTCCTCCCGCTTTGCGCATCCGCTACATGTAACAAAATGTAGCTTTTATTTTAAGGGGTTATCAGTTGTCAGAGCACAAGCCAGCCATACTTGTACTTGCCGATGGAACTGTGTTTCGTGGAACATCCATTGGTGTTGCAGGTGAAACCGTTGCAGAAGTTGTTTTTAATACCTCAATGACGGGTTATCAGGAAATACTCACTGACCCTTCATATTCCAAGCAAATCGTGACATTAACCTACCCACACATTGGGAACTATGGCGTTAATCATGAAGATGTTGAGTCTGGTCAAATCCATGCGAGTGGGTTAGTGATTCGTGATCTACCACTGTCTCACAGCAATTTCAGAACGACACAATCACTTTCAGATTATCTTACTAGCAATAAAATTGTCGCGATTTCAGATATCGACACACGTAAACTCACGCGTATTTTACGTGAGGGCGGCGCACAAACAGGTGCGATTGTTGCAGGTGTTGAAAATGAAGAAGATGCCATTGCATTGGCTGAAAAACAGATTGCGAGCTTTGCGGGTATTGAAGGCATGGACTTAGCAAAAGTCGTTACTTGCAAAAAAACATACGAATTCTTAGAAAGTGAGTGGGCTTTAGGCGAAGGCTATACAACGCCACCGGCTAAGCAGCTACATGTCGTCGCTTATGACTTTGGTGTTAAGCGTAATATTTTACGCATGCTCGTTGCACGCGGTTGCAAAGTAACGGTTGTGCCGGCGCAAACGCCTGCAGCTGAAGTGCTTGGTATGAATCCTGATGGCGTGTTTTTATCTAATGGCCCAGGCGATCCTGCTCCATGTGATTATGCGATTGCGGCCATTCAAGCCATTCTTGAAGCAAGTGTACCGACGTTTGGTATCTGTTTAGGTCACCAATTGTTGGCATTGGCCAGTGGCGCTAAATCGGTGAAAATGAAATTTGGTCACCACGGTGCTAATCACCCAGTGCAAGATTTAGAGACTAAGCGTGTTTATATTACAAGCCAAAACCACGGCTTTGCAGTAGATGCAGATACGCTGCCAAAAAACATTAAAGTCACGCATGTTTCATTATTTGACGATAGCCTGCAAGGCATTGCGTTAACGGATAAACCAGCATTTAGTTTCCAAGGTCACCCAGAAGCAAGTCCTGGCCCAACGGAGATGAGCTATTTGTTTGATCGATTTATTGATTCAATGAAAGCAAAATAAGTAGTAACTGAGCGCATCATTTTTTTAGCACATTTAAATAAAGTAAACATGTAAATGGCAAAACGTACCGACATAAAAAGTATTTTAATTATTGGCGCAGGCCCAATTGTAATTGGGCAGGCATGTGAGTTTGATTATTCAGGCGCACAGGCCTGTAAAGCATTGCGTGAAGAGGGTTACCGAGTGATCTTGGTTAACTCAAACCCTGCAACGATTATGACTGACCCTGAAATGGCTGATGCCACTTATATTGAGCCAGTGACTTGGGAAATTGTTGAAAAAATCATCGCCAAAGAGCGCCCAGATGCATTGCTACCAACGATGGGTGGGCAAACCGCACTGAACTGCGCATTAGATTTAGATAAGCATGGCGTGCTTGAAAAGTACAATGTCGAAATGATCGGCGCTTCAAAAGACGCGATTGATAAAGCAGAAGATCGTCAGAAATTTAAAGAAGCAATGACTAAAATTGGTCTTGGTTCAGCACGCTCTATGATCGCACACAGTATGGAAGAAGCCATGCAGGTGCAAGCGAGCATTGGTTATCCAGCGATTATTCGCCCATCATTCACCATGGGTGGTAGTGGTGGTGGTATTGCGTACAACCGTGAAGAGTTTATTACGATTTGTGAGCGTGGTTTAGATGCTTCACCAACCGATGAGCTGTTGATTGAAGAATCAATGCTTGGTTGGAAAGAGTACGAAATGGAAGTGGTGCGTGACTCTGCAGATAACTGCATTATCATTTGCTCTATTGAAAACTTAGACCCAATGGGTGTACATACAGGTGATTCAATCACCGTGGCACCTGCACAAACATTAACCGACAAAGAATATCAAATTCTACGTGATGCTTCATTAGCAGTTTTACGTGAAATTGGTGTTGAAACGGGTGGTTCAAACGTTCAATTCTCAATCAACCCAGAAGATGGTCGCATGATTGTGATTGAGATGAACCCACGTGTATCACGTTCGTCTGCATTGGCTTCAAAAGCAACAGGCTTCCCAATTGCTAAAGTGGCTGCTAAATTAGCCGTTGGCATGACATTGGATGAGTTGAAAAATGACATTACAGGCGGTGCAACACCTGCATCGTTCGAGCCATCAATTGACTATGTGGTCACTAAAATCCCACGTTTCGCTTTTGAAAAATTCCCACAAGCGGATTCACGTTTAACAACACAAATGAAGTCTGTTGGTGAAGTCATGGCCATCGGTCGCACTTTCCAAGAGTCATTCCAAAAAGCATTACGCGGTTTAGAAGTGGGCGTTGATGGGTTGGATGAGTTTTCAGAAGACTTAGATAAAATTACCCAAGAAGTTGGCGTACCTGGCCCTGAGCGTATTTGGTATCTAGCTGATGCATTTAGAATGGGCTTAAGTGTTGATGAAGTGTTTGATATATCAAAGGTAGACCCTTGGTTCTTGGTGCAGATTAAAGATTTAATCGACCGTGAACAAGACCTTAAAGGTAAGCACATTGCTGATCTTGATAAAAATACCTTATGGAAGCTGAAACGTTCTGGTTTTTCAGATCGCCGTTTAGCTACATTACTCAATACTGACCAGCATGCAGTGCGTGCCTATCGCCAAGCATTAGAAATTCGCCCTGTTTATAAACGTGTGGATACCTGTGCTGCTGAGTTCTCAACGAATACTGCTTATATGTACTCGACTTATGAAGAAGAGTGCGAGTCACGCCCGACAGATAATAAAAAAATCATGATCTTAGGTGGTGGCCCAAACCGTATTGGTCAGGGGATTGAATTTGATTACTGTTGTGTGCATGCAGCGTTTGCGATGCGCGATGATGGGTATGAAACGATCATGGTTAACTGTAATCCTGAAACAGTTTCAACCGATTACGATACGTCAGACCGCTTATATTTCGAGCCGGTTACATTAGAAGATGTACTTGAAATCGTTGCCAATGAGAAACCAGTTGGCGTGATTGTGCAATATGGTGGTCAAACCCCATTAAAATTAGCGCGTGACTTAGAAAAAGCAGGCGTACCAATTATCGGTACATCGCCAGATGCGATTGACCGTGCTGAAGATCGTGAACGTTTCCAAGCGATGTTAAATGAGCTTGGTTTGAAACAGCCGCCTAACCGCACTGCTAGAACACCAGAAGAAGCGGTTCGACTAGCCATAGAAATTGGTTACCCATTAGTCGTCCGCCCAAGCTATGTGCTTGGTGGCCGTGCAATGGAAATTGTACAAGAACAATCACAATTAGAACGCTACATGCGTGAGGCTGTCAGTGTTTCAAATGACTCTCCAGTATTGTTGGATCGCTTCTTAAATGATGCGTTAGAAATTGATGTAGATGCACTTTGTGATGATACCGGTGATGTGATTATTGGCGGCATTATGGAGCACGTTGAGCAAGCCGGTGTTCACTCAGGTGACTCAGCCTGCTCATTACCACCATTTAGTCTATCTGCGGAGTTGCAAGATGAACTGCGTGTACAAACGAAGAAAATGGCTGTTGCATTAGGCGTTGTTGGTTTAATGAATGTGCAGTTTGCTGTGCAGAAGCAAGCTGAAGGTGATGTTGTGTATGTGCTTGAGGTGAACCCTCGCGCATCTCGTACTGTGCCATTTGTTTCTAAAGCCTGTGGCTTACAGCTAGCTAAAATTGCTTCACGTTGTATGGCTGGTGTTTCATTAAAAGAGCAGGGCATTACGAAAGAAATCGTCCCACCGTTCTACTCAGTAAAAGAAGCTGTATTCCCTTTCATTAAGTTCCCTGGTGTCGATACGATTCTTGGACCTGAAATGAAATCGACAGGTGAAGTGATGGGGGTAGGTAATACCTTTGCTGAAGCTTTTGTTAAATCACAATTGGGTGCTTCAACTAACTTACCAAAAGAAGGTAAAGCGTTCATTAGTGTGCGTAAAGAAGACTACGAAAACGTGGTTGAAATTGCCCATGCGCTTGATCAACTCGGGTTTCTACTGATTGCGACTAAAGGGACTGCAAAAGCCTTGATCGATAGTGGCTTAACAGTTGAGAAGGTTAATAAAGTAGCCGAAGGCCGACCGCATATTGTTGATATGATTAAAAATAATGATATTGATTTTATTGTGAATGTGACTGAAGATAAACGTGCTGTTGCTGACTCTTATGAGATTCGCCGTAGTGCATTGCAGAATAAAGTCACTTATTACACGACCTTAGCAGGTGCAAAAGCGGCTTGCTTAGGCATGGGTTATATCCATGAGCTTGAAGTAGAGTCTATTCAAAATTTACATAAACAATTATCTTAATAGCTTAACCTTACTGTGAAATTCAATATGAAATAAGATTGAATTTCATGTAAGATTAAGCCTGTTGGGTGAGATAACAGACCGCATTAACCACTCCTAGTTGTTTAGGCGTGGTTTTGTTTTTTTAGTAAAAGGAAAGTCGTATGGCCGTAGTAACTCAAATTCCTGTGACCGTTAAAGGCGCAGCTCTATTAAAAGAAGAATTGTTGCAATTAAGAAGCGTAGAAAGACCAAGCGTTATCGAAGCAATCGCTGAAGCACGTGCACAAGGTGATTTGTCAGAAAATGCTGAGTATGAAGCGGCAAAAGATCGCCAAAGTTTCATTGAAGGGCGTATCTCTGAGCTAGAAGCTAAAATATCTAATGCACAAGTGATTGACCCAACGACCCTGCATGCTGAAGGCCGTTGTGTATTCGGTTCGACTGTTCAGATGGAAGACCTTGAAACAGGTGCAATGATTACTTATCAAATTGTTGGTGAAGATGAGGCTGATATTAAAAACGGTAAGCTTTCAATTAGCTCACCAATCGCACGTGGCCTGATTGGCCGCTCTGAAGGCGAAGTAGCAGAGATCATCGCGCCAGGTGGTATTAAAGAGTATGAAATAATCGACGTTCGTTATATTTAAATAATAGGCTGAAGAATTGTGAAACAGTGGTTTGATAATGTCAGCGCGATCGTCATCACCTTTTGGGTTGGCGGTTTATGGGTGACCGGCTTTTGGGCTTACGTATTATTTAAAAATGTACCAGATCAAAAACTCGCTGGCCAAGTGGCGACAGAATACTTTCATATTATGTCGACTTTTGGTTTGTATGCAGCTTGTTTTTTATTATTACTTAGATTCTTTAAGAATGGTTTTCAAGCCCTTAATCAGGTGTATTTCTGGACGATTATTGCCATGCTTTCATTGGTGCTAGCTAATCAATATGGAATAGAGCCGCAATTAGAACTGGTGAGAAAGTCGGCATTACCTTTAGATGTGATGCAAAGCCCTTATGCGGATAGCTTTAAAATGTGGCACGGCGTTGCGAGTGTCGTCTATATGGTGCAGTGTGTGTTCGGCTTGATTGTGGTGACTAAGCGCTTATCTAACTAAGCACTCATTGAAATCAATGATGGAAGGTAACTGGCAGAGATTGCCAGTTACATATTACTTACTAGGGATGACAATTTTTTTGTTTTCTGATGCGCGGTAAACAACGAGTTGCTTGCCAACATGGTGAACAGCAGTTGCACTGCTTTTCTCACAAATTTCAACATACATTGCTTTTCTAGCATCTCTATCATCACCAGACACTTTAATTTTAATCAATTCGTGAGCTGATAGATTCATGTCAATTTCTTTCATGACATTTTCAGTGAGGCCATTATTGCCGATCATCACCACTGGGCTTAAACTATGCGCCAAGCTACGTAAGTGGGAAATTTGTTTTTTGTTTAGATTCATACCGTTACCTTCAAATATAGCCTTGTATTTTACCATGAAATCTAACTTGAATATTTGATTAAGCGCGCATCAACTTTGTTTACGTTAAAATGACATTATGAAAGCTTCAAAAACGAGTAAAACTTGGATGCAAGAGCATCTCAATGACCAGTATGTGAAAATGGCGCAAAAGGATGGCTATCGTGCCCGTGCGGCCTATAAACTAATTGAAATTGATGATAAAGATAAGTTAATTAAACCTGGTATGACGGTGGTTGATTTAGGGTCAACACCAGGCAGTTGGTCGCAAGTGGCGATGAAACGGATGAATGAGAAAGGCCGAGTCATTGCGCTTGATATTCTTGACATGACGCCAATCAATGGGGTTGAGTTTATCCAAGGTGACTTCAGAGAAGAGGATGTGCTCAAAAAGTTGGAAAAAACTTTAAATAATAACCAAGTAGACCTTGTAATTGCGGATATGGCCCCCAATATGTCAGGTATAGCTGACGTTGATCAAGCTGGAGCGGTATACCTAACCGAGCTTGCATTAGAGTTTAGTAAGGATTGGTTGAAACCTAACGGTAACTTTTTGGTCAAGGTGTTTATGGGCGCGGGCTTTGAGGAAATTTTACAAAGCATGCGTTTAATGTTTGATAAAGTGGTGACTAGAAAGCCAAAAGCTTCACGTGGCAGGAGTACGGAAGTGTATTTATTAGGCTTAGGGCGCAAGCGTTAATGTACATAGCGCGTTAAATGAATGATGAATAAATGCTTATTCAGTTGTATCAATATTGAAAAGCGTACTATAGTAATACCTTAAGATTGAAAGAATATTGTGTGTGCATTTCAAACATTTAAATAGAAATGCAACGCAATATAGTTACTCTCCCAAGAAATAGAGGAAGAAATTTTGAACAATACTTTTAGAAATATTGCTATTTGGTTAGCCATCGCTATGGTGTTAATGGCGGTATTTAACGTTTCTGGCGTTAAAAATAAAGCGGGCAACCAAATTGTCTATTCCCAATTTCTTCAGGAAGTAAAAAGCGGTCGCATTGCTAAAGTGCAAATTGACGGCCGTGTTTTACGTGGCACCACACAAGACGGCAAAAAAATTAGTACTTTTGCTCCAACTGACCCATGGATGGTTTCTGACTTATTGAAAAATAACGTCATGGTTGAAGCAAAACCAGAGGAAGAGCAATCACTCTTAATGAGTATTTTTGTTTCATGGTTCCCAATGATTTTACTCATTGGTGTATGGATATTCTTTATGCGCCAAATGCAAGGTGGCGGCGGTAAAGGTGGTGGTCCATTCTCATTTGGTAAAAGTAAAGCGCGTCAATTAGATGAAGCGAATAACTCTACGACATTTGCCGATGTAGCCGGTTGTGATGAAGCAAAAGAGGAAGTGACAGAGATTGTTGATTTCTTAAGAGATCCTACAAAATATCAAAAACTAGGTGGTCGTATTCCACGTGGTATTTTGTTAGTAGGCCCTCCGGGTACTGGTAAAACATTAATTGCCCGTGCCATTGCTGGTGAAGCTAAAGTGCCTTTCTTTACCATTTCAGGTTCTGATTTCGTTGAGATGTTTGTTGGTGTTGGTGCTTCACGCGTGCGAGATATGTTTGAGCAAGCGAAGAAAAACTCTCCATGCATTATCTTTATTGATGAGATTGATGCCGTTGGTCGTAGCCGTGGCTCAGGTACTGGTGGCGGCAATGATGAGCGTGAACAAACATTGAATCAAATGTTGGTTGAGATGGATGGCTTTGATAATAACTCTGGCGTGATTGTGATTGCGGCAACTAACCGTGCTGACGTACTAGATAAAGCGCTACTAAGACCAGGTCGTTTTGACCGTCAAGTGATGGTTGGCTTGCCTGATATTAAAGGCCGTGAAGATATTCTTAAAGTCCATATGCGTAAGATCCCAGCAGATGTTGATGTTGAAGCGAGTATTTTAGCGCGTGGTACACCAGGTTTTTCTGGTGCTGATTTAGCTAACTTAGTGAATGAAGCGGCATTATTTGCGGCTCGCCGTAATAAACGCACGGTTGATATGCACGATTTCGAAGATGCTAAAGATAAAATCTTTATGGGCCCTGAGCGTAAGTCAATGGTGATGCGGGAAGATGAACGTTTAAATACGGCATATCACGAGTCAGGTCATGCAGTGGTGGCAGGTTTACTACCAAAAGCTGACCCAGTGCATAAAGTCACCATTATGCCGCGTGGTTGGGCACTAGGGTTAACTTGGCAGTTGCCTGAGTTTGATCGTATTAGTAACTACAAAGATAAAATGTTAGAAGAAATTGCCATTTTATTCGGTGGTCGTATTGCAGAAGAAGTCTTTATGCAGTCAATGTCTACGGGTGCATCTAACGACTTTGAACGTGCAACAAAATTAGCCCGCGATATGGTGACTAAATTTGGTATGTCTGATGCATTAGGTACCATGGTTTATGCCGGTAGCGAGCAAGAGTCATTTATGGGTAGTATGAGTGCTAAAACCATCTCTGAAGCGACACAGCAGAAAGTAGATGCCGAAATTCGTCGTATTTTAGATGAGCAGTATGATGTTGCACGCAATCTACTTGAAACGAATAAAGATAAAGTAGAAGCGATGACGGCAGCCTTAATGGAATACGAAACCATTGATCGGGATCAGATTAATGACATCATGGCGGGTAAGCCAGTACGCGAACCTAAGCCAAGACAAGCCTCTTCTGGTACACCTAAACCACCAACAGATTCAGGTTCAGCTGATGTCGGAGCGACAGTAGACCCTCAGCCTACCGCTAAATCAGAATAAGTTAACCGCTTATCTAAATTGAAAAAAGGACTGGGAGACTAGTCCTTTTTTGTCTTTAAATTTATTGCGTATAATGACGTATGCAAAATGATTCTATCGCTTCACATTCAGCAATCGCTACAAAAGACTTTGTTTTTCAATGTGGCCGATTTCAACTCAACTTAAACCGCCCCCATGTCATGGGCATTGTTAATGTTACACCTGATTCTTTTTCAGATGGAGGCAAGTATTCAACGGTAGATTTAGCTGTTGAACATGCTTTAAACCTAATTGAAGAGGGGGCTGATATTTTAGATATTGGTGGTGAATCAACGCGACCTGGTGCGGTACCCGTGCCGCTAGAAGAAGAGCTAAGCCGCGTAATCCCGCTGATTACGCGTTTAAGTAAAGCGTGCAATATACCACTTTCAATTGACACTTATAAAACAGAAGTGATGCGTGCAGCGATTGATGCCGGTGTAGATTTAGTCAATGATGTAAAAGCCCTTCAAGAAGAAGGCGCGCTAGAAGTGGTGGCTGCAAATGATCAAGTTGGCGTCTGTTTGATGCATATGCAGGGCAACCCACAAACGATGCAGGAAGACCCTCGTTATGAGGATGTCCTGCAAGAAGTTACTGTGTTTCTACAAAACAGATTGAACCTTGCTATTGAGCATGGTATTGATAAAAATCGTATTTTATTAGACCCAGGCTTTGGTTTTGGTAAACGTACGGTAGATAACATTAAGCTTATTCAAGAACTGTCGGCTTTACAATTACTTGGAC
This sequence comes from Methylophilaceae bacterium, assembly GCA_034111445.1. Taxonomy (GTDB): domain Bacteria; phylum Pseudomonadota; class Gammaproteobacteria; order Burkholderiales; family Methylophilaceae; genus Methylotenera. The sequence continues at coordinate 43,083 of JAWUXH010000012.1, forward strand.
AACCTTTGCTTGTTGGCCTATCGCGTAAAGCTGTATTGGGTAAATTGGTCGGTGGTGATGAGCAGCAGCGTTTGTATGCTGGCATTGCGGCATCGGTTATCTCAGCCATGAAAGGCGCTAGTTTTGTCCGTGTGCATGATGTGAAAGCAACCGTTGATGCATTAAAGGTCGTATCTGCAGTGTCGTAATAGTTAACAAGATAATTTAATAATAAGAAAGAAAAGTGAAAATGGCAAAACAGTTTTTTGGTACTGATGGTATTCGTGGGAAAGTTGGGACTTACCCAATTACCCCCGATTTTATGATGCGCTTGGGTTATGCGGCTGGCCGTGTACTTACGAGTCAAAAAAGCAACTTAGCAAAAGGGGCACACCCTTCAGTTGTCATTGGTAAAGATACCCGTATTTCAGGTTATATGTTTGAATCTGCATTAGAGGCAGGCTTATCTGCTGCTGGTGTAGATGTGTTGATGACAGGACCTATGCCAACCCCTGCTGTTGCGTACTTAACGCGAGCACTAAGGGCTCAAGCTGGCATTGTTATTTCAGCCTCACACAATCCATATTACGATAATGGCATCAAGTTTTTCTCGAGTGAGGGCACAAAGCTTGGTGATGCCATTGAACATGCCATTGAAGCAGAGTTAGAAAAACCAATGGAAGTCGTTGATTCATCAAAACTTGGTAAGGTGAAGCGTATTGATGATGCTGCGGGCCGTTATATTGAATTTTGTAAGAGTACTTTTCCAACTACATTAGACCTACGTGGCCTGAAAGTCGTTTTAGATTGCGCACATGGTGCAACCTACCAAGTAGCCCCAGCCGTATTTCATGAGTTAGGCGCTGAAGTGATTGCGATTGGAGATCATCCTGATGGTGTCAATATTAATGAGGGTGTAGGTTCTACACACCCTGAAGCTTTACAGAAAGCGGTTTTAGCACATGAAGCTGATATTGGGATTGCTTTTGATGGTGATGGTGATCGGGTCATGATGGTAGATAAGCAAGGTGCATTATATGATGGTGACCAGTTGCTTTATATCATTGCTAAAACCCGTCAGGAAAATGGTTTGTTGCAAGGCGGTGTTGTTGGCACGTTAATGACTAACCTTGCGTTAGAGCATCAAATGGAAAAATTATCTATTCCATTTGTCAGAGCCAACGTTGGCGATCGTTATGTGCTGGAAATCTTAAACCAAAATGATTGGCAATTAGGTGGTGAAAATTCTGGCCATATTTTAACGTTAGATAAACACAGTAGTGGTGATGCGATTATTTCAGCACTGCAAGTGTTACATGCGTTAGCACACACTAAGCAGAGCTTAAGAGCGCTATCTACCGACTTAACTTTATACCCACAAGTGTTGATTAACGTGAAAATTGCTGAAAAAATTGATTTAGCAAGTAATGATCCAATTCAGTCAGCAGTGAAAGCTGCTGAAGAAACACTTGGCAATGCTGGCCGAGTCTTATTGAGAGCATCAGGGACAGAACCTAAAATCCGTGTCATGGTTGAGGGTGAGGATAAAGTGTTAGTACAAAGCCTTGCTGAGAAAATTGCTGCCGTTGTACAGACTGCAGCAAGTTAAAGTGCTTCAATAAAGCTTCATGTCTATGTCATGAATTGTTCATATTGAAATGACATTCTAAGCATTCAGATTAAACCAGCGTTTCTGGAGCTTACGATGACCTATAAAATGCGGACTTATTTAGTACGAATGCACCAGTTAGACACAAACTTGTGTCTAGCCTTTAATTGTACAAGCGAGTATCGCATTGTACGACATGTGTTTAGAGTCATTAGTCGACTAGGTGATGGTGTTTTTTGGTATGGTTTGATGGCCTTGTTGATTGCCACACAAGGGGTGCAAGCTGTGATGCCTGTGCTGCATATGGCCGTTGCTGGCTTAACGGGTACGTTGTTATACAAGTGGATTAAAGGTAAAACATTAAGACCACGTCCTTATCAAGTAAGGCAAGATATTCAGTTGGCTGGTAAAGCCTTAGATAAATTTAGTTTCCCATCAGGCCATACTTTGCATGCGGTGGTATTCTCGTTTGTGTCTTTATCTTATTTTCCATTATTAATGCCAGTGGTATTGCCTTTTGCAATGTTGGTTGGTATTTCAAGAGTGGTGCTAGGCTTACATTATCCTAGTGACGTGTTAGCTGGCGCATTGATAGGCTTATCAATAGGCTACTTATCATTTGGTGTATTAGCTTTGTTTTAGACTTTTAATAAACATTAAAAAAGCCGCACTGGTGAAAAGCTAGTGCGGCTTTTTTATTGATGCTAAGTTGGATTTTTTGTGAAGTAGCGAATAGGTCTAGAGTGCATCAAATGTAAGTGTGCAAGACAATCCTTACGCCATTCAAATAACTGCTGTGCATCTAAATGGTTAAGTTCAGGTCCGTAACTTGGGTTGACGCCGTTGAGTGTTTGGCCAAAATCTTTCATCGCTGTTTGTGTTTTAGCAATGTAGTAAATAAAATGCTTGACCACTGACGGGTCAAAAATGCGGGCAAGCCCATAAATACAGTGGGGCAGTTTAACGGTTCTTAAAATACGATCCCAAAAGCTTAATTGTTGGATGGCTTTTATCGTTACATTTTCATCACAATCAAAGTGCGGTGTGATGAACTGTGCAATCAGGGTTTGATGCGCATTGAGTAGTTTGCTTGGTGTGGTTGCCACCAAAGGCGTTAGGTATGCATCCATCGCCCATTCACTGGTGATATGCGTGATAGCGCTATGGTTCAGCCACTTGCTGAATTTAAAGTGTTTCTTAAAGGCTTTTGTTAGCAGGCCGTTTTGTTGGCGGCTGGGTTTAAATGGCGCTTGTTGAAACCAACTGGCTTCATGGGCTGGTACAAAGTGATTATGCGCAATCACATCGACATATAAGTGACTTGCAAATCCAATGGCAAGTGCCATTTCTTCGTCTGACTTTGCTGCCGCTAAAAATTGATGTGCATAACGCCATTGGTGGGTTTTACTAAAGTGTTGGCTCACAACAGCCAGGTCAGGGATGCAAGCGCCAGCCATGACAACATCAGGGAATTTTTTAATGGCGCGCTGCATGCGTGGGTCTAATAACGGCATGGCCCACAACAGTGAGTGTGCAAAGTAGAGGTGCGTCATCAGCCCCCATGCATTGGCATCTGAGGAATACATGCAGATAGGAAGCCACCATTGATAATGCTTGAAAAATCTCATTCACTACACTCACTAGTCTGTGATTTAAACATAAGTTTAGTGTTGCATTGCTCAGTGAAGTAAACATGACAATATGATGATAGTTTGATGAACTGTCATTTAAGGTGCAAGGGTTTCAAAGACCTTCACTACACCGTCATAAATACACATTAGTATTTTGAAATACTTTAATGTTAAGAGACGCTATGACCGCATTATTGAACAGTAGTAGTGACCATGAACATACAGCACAACGGATAGCGCAGCAGAAAACGTCGCGGGCACTTAAGATATTATTTATTTCAGATGTCTACTTTCCACGGGTTAACGGCGTATCAACATCAATTAAAACCTTTGTTGATCAAATGCAGGCGTTAGGCAATACCGTGCATTTAATTGCACCAAGTTATGGACTGGAGCTGGATGTGGGTGAAGCTGACACTGCTGAAGATTGGATCAAACGCATCCCAGCTAGAAAAATTTTCTTTGACCCAGAAGACTACTTGATGAAATATGGTGAAGCGTTAAAGTTGCTACCAGCATTGCAGTTAGCGCAATACGATATTATTCACGTCAACACGCCATTTGTTGCCCACTACCTTGGTATTAAGCTAGCCAAGCAATTAAACATACCCTGTATTGAAACCTACCATACGTTTTTTGAAGACTACTTGCATCATTACTTACCTTGGCTACCACAAGGCGTTTCGCGTAGTCTTGCAAGGACAATCTCTCGACGGCAGTGTAACGCAGTAGATGCGATTGTATCGCCATCACAGCCAATGTTAGATGTATTGCAAAGTTATGGTGTAGCAGTGAAGGCTGAAGTCATCCCAACAGGTTTACAAGAGACTAGTTTTAAAAATAACCGTATTGATTTTCGGGACAAATATGCGATTGGTCAAGAACGCCCAATGTTGCTTTATGTTGGCCGTGTGGCTTTTGAGAAGAATATTGATTTCTTACTCGGTGTCGTGCATGCACTGAAAGAAGAAATACCCGACTTATTATTACTTGTGACGGGTGAGGGGCCAGCTGAAGCCCATTTGAAACAACTAGCTAAAAAGCTCAATATTGAAGATAACGTGCGTTTTATGGGTTACTTAGATCGCTATTCAGAATTAAATGCTTGTTATCAGGCTGCGGATATATTTACTTTTGCATCAACGAGTGAAACGCAAGGCTTGGTGATATTGGAAGCCATGGCGCAGGCGACACCAGTGGTAGCGATTGCTGAGTTAGGGACAGCATCGATATTAGTGGAGGGGAAAGGCGCATTAATTTCCCAGGAAGACACAATTGACTTTGCTCAAAAAGTGCAGATATTGTTGAATGATGCACCGCAAAGAAAGGCGCTAGGAAAAAAGGCACTGCAATATGTGCAAGCGGAGTGGACTGCTAAGTATCAAGCCCAGCGTATGTTAGGGTTTTATGAAGCGGTGATTGATGGATACGGGCAATTAAGCGCTGTAAAGGAGATACCTAAACATGTTGCTACGTAAGAGCTAGTCATTAAAAAATCCAGCATTAAGCTGGATTTTTATTCGTTAATTAACCTTGATTAAGGTTAACCAAACTTACCAGTAATGTAATCTTCCGTTTCTTTACGCTTAGGATTGGTGAAGATTTTATTGGTATCATCAAACTCCATCATTTCCCCCAAGTACATATAGGCAGTGTAGTCCGATACACGGGCTGCTTGCTGCATGTTATGCGTCACGATCACAATCGTATAATCTTTTTTCAACTCATGAATGAGCTCTTCAATGCGTGAAGTTGAGATTGGGTCTAACGCTGAACAAGGCTCATCCAATAATAATACGTTTGGTTTAACCGCAACACCGCGTGCAATACATAAACGTTGTTGTTGACCACCAGATAAGCCAGAACCACTTTGTGATAATTTATCTTTTACTTCATCCCAAATCGCAGCTTTTTGTAATGCCCATTCAACACGCTCATCCATTTCAGTTTTTGATAAGCTTTCATAAAGCTTGACACCAAAAGCGACATTGTCATAAATCGACATAGGAAATGGAGTCGGCTTTTGGAAAACCATACCCACTTGGGCGCGTAGTAAGTTGATATCTTGCTCTTTGGCATGAATATCTTGGCCATCTAGCAAGATTTTACCTTCAACTCTTTGTTTAGGGTATAGCTCATACATACGATTAAACGTACGTAATAGTGTTGATTTTCCGCAACCTGAAGGGCCAATAAAGGCCGTCACTTTGTTCGCAGGAATGCTTAAATTAATATTTTTCAACGCTTGAAATTTACCGTAGTAAAAATTCATATCTTGCGTTTCTATTTTTGTTGGAAGCATAGCGGTAGACATAAAAGTAATCCTAAACTAATGGTTTGATTTGCCCGGACGGAATAGTGTACGAGCTAATATATTAAGACCTAATACAAACAAGGTAATGAGTAATGCACCAGCCCAAGCTAGGTGCTGCCAGTCTTCGTAAGGACTCATGGCAAATTGGAATATCACAACAGCCACACTGGCCATTGGCTCACTCATGTCTGTATTCCAGAATTGACTATTTAATGCAGTGAATAATAGCGGCGCTGTTTCACCAGTAATTCTGGCAACGGCTAGTAATAGGCCAGTTAGGATACCTGTTTTGGCTGACTTATACACCACATGCATCACGATTTTCCAGTAAGGTGCGCCTAATGCCGCGGCAGCTTCACGTAAGGTGTTTGGTACTAGTATCATCATATTTTCGGTTGTACGGACTACAACAGGGATAACAATTAATGACAGTGCCAGCGAACCAGCCCAACCTGAGAAATGGCCGACTGTATTCACCGCGACTTCGTAAATAAACAAGCCAATCACGATTGAAGGGGCTGATAATAAAATGTCGTTAATAAAGCGTGTGGTTGGTGCTAACCAACCTGTTTTGCCGTATTCAGCTAAATATGTACCCGCCATAATGCCGATAGGTGTGCCGATTAATGTGGCAAATACCACCATTAAAATACTACCAACAATTGCATTGAGCAAACCACCTTGACTGCCAGGTGGCGGCGTCATTTTGGTGAACACATCCAACGTTAAGTGACTAAAGCCTTGGCTAAATAACGTCCATAGAATCCACACTAAAAAAGTAAGCGCAAATGCAACAGTTAGCATTGAGATGCCAAGCGTTAATGTATTGGTTAATTTGCGTCTTGCATAGCGACTATTATTACGGGCGATCATGATTGCTTCCCTTCATTTTGCGCTAAACGAATGAGTAGTAGTTTGGCTAGTGATAACACAATGAATGTAATCACGAACAGCGTTAAACCCAGTGTAATGAGTGATGAGGTATATACATCACCAACCGCCTCAGTAAACTCATTGGCGAGTGCTGAGGAAATGGTATTACTTGGCATCATGAGCGATGAATGGATGCGATGTGCGTTACCAATCACAAAAGTAACCGCCATTGTTTCACCTAGTGCGCGACCAAGACCAAGCATAATGCCGCCAACAACACCGATTTTTGTATAAGGTAACACCACATTCCAAATCACTTCCCATGTGGTTGAACCTAAACCGTAAGCAGATTCTTTAAGTAAGCCTGGGACAACTTCAAATACATCACGCATCACAGATGCTGTAAATGGAATCACCATAATGGCAAGAATAAAGCCAGCGGTTAGCATGCCAATCCCCATTGGTGGGCCTTGGAATAAAAAGCCGATTAATGGTAATGCGCCAAGGTTATCAGTCATCCATGGTTGTACATGGTCTGCATAAAGCGGTGCAAACACAAACAAACCCCACATGCCGTAGATAATGCTTGGAATACCAGCCAGTAATTCAATGGCAATGCCGATAGGGCGTTTCATCCAAGTCGGGGCTAGTTCGGTAATGAAGATGGCAATACCAAAACTCATTGGAATACCAATGAGCATGGCAAGAAATGCGGTCACGAAAGTACCGTAGATTGGGACTAAGCCACCAAAATCGATGGTAACAGGGTTCCATGAAGTGCTAGTGAAGAAGCCTGCACCAAATGCACTCAGTGCTGGCAAGCTTCCCATGAATAACACAACAATAATGCTGAATAGTAAAACAAACACTAAAAATGCAAAAAACATCGTGATGTTTTTGAACAACTTATCGTAAGCTGCTCCCGAAACTTTACCATTACCTATTAACATTGATTTTGATTCTCATTTTGACTACTTGTTAATAAAAAAACAGGAGGTAAGCTAATCTTACCCCCTGCTTTTTGCTTTGTCGCTATTATAAATTAAATAACACAAAATTTCTCAACTCAATCTTACTGATTCCAAATTACTTTTCCATCAGTTGATTTAATTTTTTCTTTCCAGCTGGCTTTAATTAAGTCAACGACGCTTTTAGGCATAGGCACATAATCAAGTGCTTTAGCACTTAAGCTACCATTTTTGTAGCTGTAGTCAAAAAAATTCAATACTGCCAGTGCGTTTGCTGGTTTAGCTTGTTGCTCGTGCATCAAGATAAAAGTCGCACCTGCGATTGGCCATGTTGCATCGCCAGGTTGGTTTGTAATGATTTCGTAAAAACCTGGTGAGTTTGCCCAGTCTGTTGATGCCGCGGCTGATTGGAAAGCCTCAATACTTGGCTCAACAAATTTACCAGCTTTGTTTTTTAATGTTGCATGCGGTAGGTTGTTTTGTTTTGAGTAAGCAAACTCAACATAACCAATCGCACCTTTAATCCGTTTTGTGTATGAAGCAACACCTTCGTTACCTTTACCACCGACACCAGCAGGCCATGCCACTGTTTTTTCAACGCCAACTTCTTTTTTCCAAGTAGGACTGACTTTACTTAAGTAGTTAGTGAAAAGGAATGTTGTACCAGAGCCGTCAGAACGGTGTACCACTGTGATTGCTTTGCTTGGTAATTTTAAGTCTGGGTTAAGTGCTTTAATCGCCGCATCGTCCCATTGTTTAATTTTACCTAAGAAGATGTTCGCTAATGTCGCGCCATCAAGTTTTAAAGCGCCTGCAGGAATACCTGGTACGTTAACCACTGGTACTACGCCGCCAACCACTGTTGGGAACTGTAATAAGCCGATTTTTTTTAATTTTTCTGGTGTTAATGGCGCATCTGAAGCACCAAAATCAACGACTTTATTTGTAATTTGCTTAATACCACCGCCTGAACCGATAGACTGGTAGTTAACTTTAACGCCAGTTGCTGCATTGTAAGATTCAGCCCATTTACCGTAAACAGGGTATGGGAATGAAGCGCCAGCACCAATAATTGTTGATGCTGCAAATGTTGTTGTTGCGAATGCAAGGCCAGCACCAATAATTGCGGCCTTCAATTTAAAATTCGATACTTGCATTAACTTCTCCTAATAGATGCATGTGTGTCTCAGTGACATAACCATTATAAGTTTTAAATATGACAGTTATATGACAAAGAGTGAATGTGGGTAATACTGCTTGTGTAAACGGCCTTAATTTACGTTGTTTTACTTAAGGAGGTAAGTAACGTGTTTTTTGATCAACTCTATGCAACATTCAAGTCGATGGCTTACTTCAAGTTGGGCCTAGGCTTTACTGTATAATCACTTTTTTTGATTGCCAATTTGACCGAATAAAAATGATGGAAGCTGAAGAATTTAATATTATTACCAACCGTTTAATTGATTTAGGCGAACGTAACATTGCCTTACGGGGGTATCTTTGACTTTGAAAATAAGTCACAGCGTTTAGAAGAAGTGAATGGTTTGCTTGAGGACCCTGATATTTGGAATGACCCAAGCAAAGCGCAAAAATTAGGTAAAGAAAAACGGTTGTTAGAGTCTGTCGTGGTGAACCTTCAAGCACTAGAAACCGCCATTAACGACGGCCAAGAATTATTTGAAATGGCGCGTGAAGAGGGAGATGCAGAAACGCTGGAAAGCGTGGCAGCGGATTCAGTTGAACTTGAAGCGCAAATTGAAAAGATGGAATTCCAACGCATGTTTTCAGGTGAGCTGGATTCAGGCAATTGCTTTATTGAGTTTCAATCAGGTTCTGGCGGTACAGAAGCGCAAGATTGGGCCAATATGCTACTGCGTATGTACTTACGTTACTGCGAACGCAAAGGCTATAAAGTTGACGTGCTTGAACTTTCTGACGGGGATGTCGCCGGTATTAAAGGCGCCACCCTTAAAGTAACCGGCGATTACGCTTTTGGTACATTACGTACTGAAAATGGCGTCCATCGATTAGTCCGAAAATCACCCTTCGATTCAAATTCAAAACGCCATACGAGTTTTGCCAGCGTCCAAATATTCCCTGAAGTCGATGATTCAATTGAAATTGACATTAACCCAGCCGATATTCGTATTGATACGTATCGTGCGAGTGGTGCTGGTGGGCAACATATTAATAAGACTGATTCGGCAGTCCGATTAACGCATACGCCAACCGGTGTTGTCGTGCAGTGTCAGAATGATCGGTCACAGCATCGTAATAAAGATGAAGCGATGAAAATGCTAAAAGGGGCTTTATATACCCTTGAGCTAAGTAAGCGTAATGAAGAAAAGCAAGCGCTTGAAGATGCAAAAACGGATATTGGTTGGGGCCATCAAATTCGTAGTTACGTGCTTGATCAATCCCGCATTAAAGATTTGCGCACCAATGTTGAAGTGGGGAATACCCAAGGCGTGCTCGATGGTGACTTAGACCAATTTATTATGGAAAGCTTAAAACAGGGCGTTTAACAATTATCATTCTAAATTAAGCACGATGACTTAGGTACTGACAACTCAAGAGATTCAACCATTTAGTTTTTGGTAGAAATTTATTAAGCAAAGATTAAGTGATAAAATGTTTAGATAACATTCAAAACGTAGAAAAAAACATGACAGACGAAAATAAAACTCCCGAAGAAACCACGCCAGCATTTGATGAAAATCATGTAATGCAAGAGCGTCGCGAAAAGCTTAAAGCCATTCGTGCCGAAGGCCCAGCTTTCCCTAATGACTTTAAACCTGAGCATAAAGCGGCAGAATTGCATGCGGAATATGATCAGTTCGATAAAGAAACATTAGACCCACAAAATAAACCAGCTAAAGTCGCTGGCCGTATGATGTTAAAGCGTGTGATGGGTAAGGCGAGTTTTGCGACGGTGCAAGATGTCTCTGGCCGTATTCAATTGTTTATTAATAAGCAAAACTTAACTGATGAAAACAGTGAAGCAATTTACGAGTCATTTAAGCATTGGGATTTAGGCGATATTATTGGTGCAACTGGCACCATGTTTAAAACTAAAACGGGTGAGCTGTCTATTAAAGTCAATGAATTGCGTTTACTCACTAAATCACTACGCCCATTACCTGAAAAGTTTCATGGCCTGCAAGACCAAGAAATTAAATACCGCCAGCGTTATGTTGATTTAATTACCAATGAAACCACGCGTGAAACCTTTAAAGCCCGTTCTAAAATGGTTTCAGCCATGCGTAACTTCATGACAGACAATGAGTTCCTTGAAGTAGAAACACCAATGTTGCACCCAATTCCTGGTGGCGCCACGGCAAAACCATTTACCACGCACCACAATGCTTTGGATATGGAAATGTTCTTGCGTATTGCGCCTGAACTATATTTAAAGCGTTTAGTGGTTGGTGGCTTTGATCGTGTGTTTGAAATTAACCGCAACTTCCGTAATGAAGGCTTAAGTGTTCGCCATAACCCTGAATTTACCATGATGGAGTTTTATGCGACTTATACCGATTACCAGTGGTTGATGGACTTCACGGAAGAATGTATTCGTGCCGCAGCCATTGCCGCGCGCGGCACTGCTGTACTGACTTACGATGGTAAAGAAGTGGATTTAAGTAAACCATTTGATCGCTTAACCATTGTTGAGGCGATACATAAATATGCACCTGGTTATACAGACGAGCAATTAACCGATGTTGACTTCTTGCGTGCTGAAATATTGAAGCATGGCACTAAGCCATTCGACCATGCCGGTTTAGGGGCCTTGCAATTAGCGCTATTTGAAGAAGTGGCTGAAAGCAAACTGTGGGACCCAACTTATATTATTGATTACCCAGTTGAAGTATCACCATTAGCACGAGCTTCAGATGCAAACCCAGATATTACCGAGCGTTTTGAACTGTTTATTACTGGCCGTGAGTTAGCCAATGGCTTTAGTGAGTTAAACGATGCTGAAGACCAAGCAGCACGCTTTCAAGCGCAAATGAAAGCCAAAGAAGCGGGCGATGATGAAGCGATGTATTACGATGCTGACTTTATTCGCGCACTAGAGTACGGCATGCCGCCAGCGGGTGGTTGTGGGATTGGTATTGATCGCTTAGTGATGCTTATTACCGATAGCCCAAGTATTCGTGATGTGATTTTATTCCCACAAATGCGTGCAGAAAGTTAAATAACACTTTAATTATTATTTTGTTGTGGTCTTAACGCTGTAACGAAATGGCATTACTTAAAAAGCCGCTATCAATTGATAGCGGCTTTTTTTATTTGCAAACAAACACTTAACTTATTTCCACCCTTATTTTTACTGTGCTGATGGCACCATGCGTGTGTTGCATGAGTACAACAAGTGTTGTTCTTATGTCTATAAATTCAAAAACTGTAATGAAATTGTCATATTCAAACCCCAAAATGGCCTTGTTGAAAAACACACGAACATTATTTAAATCAGGGAAAACATGATGAATAACAAATTAAATAGCTTGGTAGCAGCAGCGCTAGCAGGATCTGTTTTAATGAGTTTTGGTACAGCAGCGAATGCGGATGCTACTTTTGACTTGTTAAACACATTGGTCGAAAAAGGCGTTCTGACAGAGGAAGAAGCATTACCTTTGATGAAGGGACACGCTAGTGACGAAAAGAAATTACAAAAATCGATTTCTAAGCAAGTAGCAGGAAACTTCCCTGTTAAAGTGAGCCACACTAAAAAAGGCTTCCGCTTTGAAACAGATGATGGCAAGTTTCAAACGAACCTATTGTGGCGTGCACAGTTACGTTTCACAACGCCAACGAGAAGTGACCCACGTAACTTTGATGACTTTGAGCCATTGGCTGAAGGTGAAAATACGTTCGAAGCACGTCGTGTACGTATGAAGATTGGTGGCCATGCTTACGAGCCTTGGTTGAAATACTACTTTGAAGTTGATTTACAACCAACAAGATCCACAAGTGATGGTGGAGAGAAAGCAAGTGCGCGTGTGATTGACTGGCGTGTGGATGTGGCTAAGTATGATTTTGCGACACTACGTGTTGGGCAATGGAAAATCAACTATAACCGTGAGCGTGTAGATTCATCAGGTAAGCAGCAATTTGTTGAGCGTTCTATTGTTAATCGTCAGTTTACGATTGATCGTCAAGTCGGTGCGCAGTTAACGGGTCATCTATTTAAAGGCACAACCGCTGATATGAACTACTGGGCGGGTGTTTATACTGGTGAAGGCCGTGGTGTTAAAAATGATGATAACAACCTCATGACAATGGCACGTGTACAGTGGAACCCGTTTGGCCGTGCGCTTAAATGGCAGCAAACTGATGTAGAGTATACCGATAAACCAACAGCAAGTATTTCATTAGCCACTGCATCAAACACTGGTAAATGTACACGTTGGTCATCAAGTGGCTGTGGAAATCTTGATGGATTTAGCAAAGCATCTGCTGCAGCTAATAATCAATATGAGATTGATCAATATCAACAAGGTTCTGCATTTAAATACAAAGGCTTTTCATGGCAGCAGGAATATCACATCAAAGATATTAAGGATACTGTGGATAATCAGTCATATCGCATGAAAGGTGGTTATGCACAAGCTGGTTACTTCTTTATCCCTAAGCGCTTTGAAATGGCTGCGCGTTATGCTCGTTTAGAAGAGCCAAACGAAACAAATAAGCAGTTTGATAATGTGCGTGAAGAGTTTACGATTGGTGCAAACTGGTTCTTATTTGATGCTGGTCATAACAACAAGTTAACCGCTGATATTTCTCGATTAACATTGGATGATGGTCTTACAGATAAGAGTTACGATGACACACGTTTCCGCTTACAGTGGGATGTATCGTACTAATCAAGTGTAATAGGCTTAATGATGTATTAAGCCTGCTATCTTGAGTAATTAAAAAGCCCGCTTTTATAGCGGGCTTTTTCAGTTTTGAAGTGCAAGATAGCCAGTAGGCTAACCCTTGCATGCGTTTAATCTTGTGTATTCTTGGTTGCAGTCAAAGGTATTAAATTTGGCTGGTATGCTTTAAGGTTTTTATAGAGCAGCCTCGTTTCAAGCAAATTCCAAACTCTTAGCATCGCTTCAATATTATCAAATGGCTTGGTTAAAAAGTCTTTAGCCCCTAATGCTAAGGCTTTTCTACGTGCGGCGATGGTTGCATCTGCCGTTAAGACCAATACAGGTAAATATGTGTCACTTGGAATATGTTGACCTAATAGGTTTAATACTTCATAGCCATCAAGGTCCGGCATCATTAAATCTAGCAAAATTAAATCGGGCTCAAACGCATTAAATAAACTTAATGTTTGCGTGGAGTCTGACGTACTAATGACCTGCGTAAAGCCTTCTTTACTTAATAATTTTTCTAATAAACGTAAGTTTGCATCAGCATCATCAACAATCAGTATTTTGGCATTCAGTACTTCGGCTTCAGTCATCAGGCGTCCTAATCTAGGGTAAGCTGCTTTACTTGCTCAGTAAATGCGGCAATGTTGAGTGGTTTGGTCATATAGCTTTGCACACCTTTATTTTTTAGGCGATCAATGGTTTCTGGCAGGGCATCGGCACTGAGTATCATAATCGGCACTTGTGCTAAATGTGTCATGGATTGCATATACGTGAGCAAATCTTCCCCTGATCCATCTGGCAGGTTTAAATCAATAATGCAAAGCGAGAATTCCAGCGCTGTTAGGATTGTTTTTGCTTCCTTAATGGTGCTCACAATATGAAGCGTTAATAGTGGTTGGCGCTTAATAATGGCCTCAACCAGTGCTTTATTACTGGCATTATCTTCTACGTATAAAATAGGATGCTTGAGTGAAGAGATAGCAGTGGTAGTGGTGGTTGGTGCTGGAGTCTCGTTGTGGGGGCTGATCTCATCATCAGCGGCTTGTAAATCAATCCAAAATAAACTGCTATGCTCAGCCACATGAATGCTGCCTTGCATGGCTTGCATAATTTGTTTGCTTAATGCTAAGCCTAACCCTGATCCTTCAATTTTAGACTGTTCTGCACCAAGCCGATCAAAAGGGGTGAAAAGCCGTGCTTTTAAGTCTGCAGGAATACCCACTCCTTCATCAAACACCTCAATCACAATACGTGAATTTTTGCGGTAAGCTTTTAATAGAACAGTGGTGTTCACTGGCCCATATTTAAGTGCGTTTGAGAGTAAATTAAGTACGACCTGTAATAACTTTTGTTTGTTGGCTAATCCAACTAAGTTAGCTTCAATATTCTGGGTGATATCAATATCACGCATGCTACCAAGTGGCGCAATGTAATGCACAGCTTCATTGAGTAAGGCATTAATATCAATTGGTTTGAGGGTGACTGCGTGTTCACCAGACTCAATGCGGGCGATATCTAACACTTCATTAATAAGCTTTAATAAATGTTCACCAGCGCCTTTGATGGTTTTGACATTATCTTTATCACTGCCATTAGGTAAGTCGTCTTCTAATAATTGGGCAAAACCAAGGATGGCATTAAGGGGTGTTCTAAGCTCATGGCTGGTGCGAGATAAAAACCGACTTTTAGATTGGTTAGCTTCTTCAGCCTCTTGCTTGGCTAAAGTAGCGCGGTGAATATTTTGCGCTAATAATTGTGAAGCATGCTCAAGCTCATCCGTTAACTGCCCCAGCTCATCACGACTACTTGACGGTAGGTCTAAGGCTTCAGCTCTAGCCAAATGCCCAGCGCTATCGCGAATTAATTTGACACGCTTGACGATGGTATTTGAGAAAAGCCACATGGCAAATACTGAGCCGATAATGCCAATCACAACGAAAAATAACGTAATGTTGAAGTTACGTTGACGGAGAGAGGCAATATTTTGTTGTTCTTTTTGGACTAATAAAGCCTCATCAGCATATAAGCGCTCAATCTCAAAGCCTAGTTTTTTTAGGCTATCAATCTGTGACTTAAATTGTAAAGTGAGCGATGCGGATGCTTGGTCAGACTCATCAGTCGCCATGACTTTTAAATAGTCTAAGTTTTGCTGCACTAATGTACGAATGCTATGCAGTTTTTGTTTTTTAGATTTACTTTCTAACTGATGATCTAATTGCGCTAGTCGGTTTGGTAGTTGCTTCTCTGCTCGGTAATAAACACTCAAAAAACCTTTGTCGTTAGTGAGTAGATAATCACGCACGCCAGTGGAGGCTTCTAATAACTGGCTATGGACGGTTTGAATATCTCGTTGGTTTTCTAATGTCACCTTGAGTTGGTTTTCAAGTGTTGAAAGCTTGAGTTCAGTAATATATAACAAGCTTAGAGAGGCAAGTAATAAGGAAAGCGGCAAGGCAACAACAATCGTCCCTTTTAGGGTGAGAGAAAGATCTCGCCAATACCCAGCAATATTTTGTACTAGCGTATTTTTTTTAATTGTATTGTACATATGCGTTTAATCACAATGCTATTAATTTAAGACGATTTATAGCCAAATTCTACTGCTTTTACTGCTGCTTGCGTGCGGTCTCTTAAGCCTAACTTAGCTAAAATACGTTCTACATGGATTTTAGCTGTACCGCCGGAAATACCTAACAGATTCCCTAATTCTGCATTGCTGTAGCCTGCTGGCATTATCGCAAATATCTCACGTTCACGAGGCGTTAATACATCTAATTGCTTCATGTCGATTTTTTTTGATTGCTTTGTTTCCGTGTTTTGCACAATTAAGCTGCCAATTAACCCTGCGAGTGTTTGGCACAGCTGTTGTGCTTCTTCGCTGATTGATGTGTTGATATAGGCAAAGGCGAGTAAACCGACCGACTGGCCAGCACTAGCTAGCGGCATAATGGATGAGCTAAGTGACGCATCAGTGTTATCCAGCCATAAATTGGCATGTTGTGCATGACTCTTAAATTGACATGGGTTTTTTAAAATAGCGACAAGCCCGCCAGTAATAGGGATGCGCGCCGCTTGCGGAAAAGTATTGCCGTAACTCGCTAGCACGGTGAGCGTACCACTGTTTTGTTGTGCGATTAAGCCGTGCGATGCGCCTAAGCTTTGGCAGGTTTCAATGAGCAATGATTGTGCTAGCGTATTCGACCAACCACCCAGTAATAACTGCTGCCCAAAGGTATTTAATAAGCGCAAACTGGCATTTTCAGATTGCGTTTGTTTTAGTTGGCTGCGTAATTCTCTAGCATTTGTTGGTTGCATAGTGTGTTTATACTCTGATCAATCACCACTTGGTATATGCCGATCAGTATATACCGGACTAGGCGTATAGGTAGATTTATTATGGTCAAGAAGCGTAGAAAATAACAACATCAAAAAGCGAAATAAAACATCATTTAAAAAGTTAGCAGTAAGTAAAGCAATAAAAAAGGTAGTTAAGTTAAATTATTTACTTGGGAGAGTAATCATGAAAAAATTAATCGTTATGAGTATGTTAGCCGGGTTATATTCAATGAATGCAATAGCAGAAGAAGATATGCTTGAGTTATGGTTTCCTAGTGAGCCGGGTGAAACAGTGACATTAAGTGTTGAAGCTGCGATCACTAACGATAGCTATCAAGTGGCTGACAATAGCAACCATATTAGACGCAACTTTTTGGGTAAAAGGCAATACCGCTCACCAGCTAAAACTGAGGCGCAAAATGCTTATAAAGAAGATGATGCATGGCAAGGCGCTACTGATCGTGGCGAGGCTGCTGCAATTGGTAAGGGAAAGTTAAAGTCAAATATTAATATGTTTAGCCGTCGCCCATATATGAAACGTCCTAGATAAAAGGACTTAATCCCCCCCCCTAGAGGCTTGCGCAAAAATGACTTTCATTTTTGCGCTTTATTTATTTTATAGATGAGCAATCTTGGTTGACATGCTTGATCAACTATATAATGATGTACTGATCATTATGAAATTATATTTAGGTATCAATTATTATGAAACAAGAAAGTTTATTGAAAAGTATTGGTAGTGATTTTCCTGCCAGTATTGTCGTATTTTTTGTAGCGTTACCATTGTGTTTAGGCATTGCGTTAGCTTCTGGTGCACCATTATTCTCAGGCGTTATTGCTGGTATTGTCGGCGGTATTATTGTTGGTTTTGCAAGTAGCTCTCCGCTAGGCGTGAGTGGGCCAGCCGCAGGTTTAGCCGTGATTGTATTTAGTGCTATTGGTACATTAGGTAGTTTCGAAACGTTCTTATTGGCAGTCGTCATTGCCGGTGTCATACAACTAGCGCTTGGTTTTTTTAAAGCAGGCTTCGTTGCTTACTTTTTTCCATCATCTGTCATTAAAGGTATGCTTTCTGGTATTGGCTTACTCATTATTTTGAAGCAAATTCCACACGCACTTGGCTATGACTTTGAGTATGAAGGTAACTTTGCATTTCATGCGCGAGATGGTAGTAATACGTTTACTGAAATTTCTACAGCATTTGACTTGCTAACACCAGGTGCATTATTGATTTCACTGGTTTCATTAGCCATGCTGATTTTCTGGGAAAAAATATTATCTAAAAAACATAAGATTTTCCAAATTATTCAAGGGCCTGTGGCGGTTGTGTTGTTTGGTATCTTAATGTTTAATTTGTATCGTAATGGTGTGTTAAATTTCACGTTAGATGCAAACCAAGTGGTTAGCCTGCCAGTGGCTAATAGTTTTTCAGAATTCCTAACCTTCTTTACTTACCCTGATTTCACGCAGTTAACGAATATTGAGGTTTATAAACTGGCGTTTGTCATGGCGATTGTTGCAAGCTTAGAAACCTTATTATGTGTAGAGGCAACTGACAAGTTAGACCCTTATAAGCGAGTCACACCAACGAATAGAGAATTAAAAGCGCAAGGGCTTGGTAATATATGCTCAGGCTTAGTGGGTGGTTTACCGGTTACGCAAGTGATTGTACGTAGCTCAGCCAATATTGCTTTTGGTGCTAAGACAAAGGTATCTGCAATTTTGCATGGCGTCTTTCTATTGTTAAGTGCCATGACCATTGCAACTTATTTAAATATGATCCCGCTAGCGAGTTTGGCGTCTATTTTAATTGTTGTTGGTTACAAATTGGCTAAGCCTGAACTGTTTCTCAGTATGTTTAAACAAGGCATTGAGCAGTTTATTCCGTTTATCGTGACAATTATTGCCATTATTACCACAGACTTGCTAACAGGCATAAGTTTAGGTTTACTGGTTGGGCTGTTTTTTACGCTATATCATCGCTACCAGCTTTCTTATCAAATGGAAGATCACTTGCGTGATGAAAACGGCCGTAAAATTCATCAATTGGTGCTATCAGAACAAATTTCATTCTTCAGTAAAGCTGGTATTATTAATGCCTTAGAAAATATACCAGAACACGCTAAAGTGATTATCGATGGCTCAAACTGTAAGGTACTTGATTATGACGTGCAAGAAGTCATACAGAACTTTTTAATGCACTCGAAATTGAAAAATATTGAGGTTGAGGTGATTGGCCTTAAAGGCGTATCACACTAATTTATTGAAACTCATAAGAATAGGAAAAATAGATGTATATTCACCCATTATTAGACCGCGAAAATATGCTGCCACAAGAGGCGCTAGATATTTTGATCGAGGGTAACAAGAGGTTTGTTAATCAGAAATCTGATCATAAAGATTTTCAATATTTGATTCACGAAACAAAAGAAAAACAACATCCATTTACCACGGTATTAAGTTGCAGTGATTCACGTGCGCCTGTTGAATTATTATTTGACCAAGCACTAGGAGATGTTTTTAGTGTGCGTTTAGCGGGCAACATCGCTTCAGATAAAGCCATCGGTAGTATTGAATATGCCAGTAAGTACGCGGGCAGTAAATTGATCGTTGTCATGGGGCATACTGGTTGTGGTGCGGTTAAAGCGGCTTGTGATGATTTCAAAGATGGTCATATTGGTGAGATTGTGAATTTGATCAGACCTAGCATCCGTCATGAGAAAACAGTTAAAAAGCAGAAAGATCGTTGTTCAGAAAATGATGATTTTGTTACAAAAATTTGTGTGCTGAATGTGAAGTTGCAAATTGAAAATATTCTTAGAAGCAGTGATATTGTTTCAGATATGTTAGAAGCCAAAGAAATCGGTATTGTTGGCGCGATTTACGATATTAGTAGTGGTAAGGTTAAAATCTTAGAAGAAACAGTCGTATTGTAATTAACGCACTCTATGCTTAGACAAT
>JAWUXH010000013.1:0-17028 GCA_034111445.1 Methylophilaceae bacterium
CCATAAAGGTAAACAGCACGTTGGCGTACTATCAGGTATTGGTGGTTGGGCTGGTGTTGCAATGAACCTTGGTTTAACTAACTCAACAGACGCACTTGGTGCTGCTGGTGGTTATAAAGAGTTAACTAAATACAACGCGGCTCCTGGCGGCGGTGCATTATCAGTATTCTCACTATAATTTAGTTCTCTAAATTAGAAGTTAATACAGTTAGCTTAGCTTTAATTAGCTAGAAAAGGCCTCTCGATTCGTCGAGGGGCCTTTTTGTTTGTTTACTGCACATTTAAGTGTAAGGATTACCATTAAACTTAGTGCAAACTATGCTTTAGAAATTAAATTTCGATACAATGGTGATGTATCTTAAGTGGATGTGATTAGAACTTTTGCTTCAATCAACACTCATAAGTTCAGTGCGATAAACATTCGCTATTTAGAAAAAGGAAAACTTAAATGTTTGGATTTACAACTAAGAAAAAAATATTCTCTTTAGCATTGCTAATGATTAGTAGTGCTGCTTTTGCAGACCGCGTACCAACCGTTAATGTAGAGCGGGTACCAAACTTACCATCATTGAATGCTGATGAAGGTCGTGTTGGTGAGATTAGACGTATTGATGATCCTACTGAGTTCAGAGTCTGTGCTGACCCTGACTTACTACCAAACTCTAATATTAAAAAAGAAGGGTTTGAGGATGCAATTGCAGCTGTATTAGCAAAAGATTTAGGTAAGAAATTAGTCCATCAATATGCTTACAGTCGTTTTGGTTTTTTACGTAATACCATTAACGCACATCGCTGTGATGTGATGATGGGCGTGACTTCTGACTATGACCCATTAAAAACAACAAAGCCATATTATAGAACTGGTTATGTTTTTGTTTATAAGAAAGATAGCGGCTACAATATTACAGATTGGGATAGTGCAGACTTGAAAAAAGTAAAGATCGGTATTATCGATAAGAGCCCAGTAACAATCCCACTAAGAGATAATAATTTAATGGGTAATGCACGTCCTTATCGTTTACAACGCGATTTAAACTTATCACCAGGCTTTATGGTTGATGATTTAATTAAAGGTGAAATTGATGTCGCTATCATGTGGGGACCAATTGGTGGCTATTTTGCTAAAGAAGCTTCAGTACCAATGGAAGTGAATATGATCCCTGAATATGAAGGTGTTAACCCAAAAGGTAAAACATACTGGAATATTTCAGTGGGTGTGCGTCATAAAGACAAAGACCGTGCAGTGATGATTGAAGCGGCTTTAGAACGTAATAAAGATAAAATCAATGCTATTCTTGATGAATTCGGTATTCCACATGTGCCAGTTGTCGATAATGATAGCCTAATGAAGGTGTATCGTAAGGCGCATTCAAAGTAAAAAAGTAAACAAACATACTTTTTTAACAAAAATATAGTAAAATAGCGCGATTATTTTTTATTGGTACGTCAACCATATGAATAATAAGCGCGTTAATATGAATACACGGTTAATGATGCGCTAGCAGAATTAAACCGTAGCATAAAAAATTACATTAGGAGATAACATGTTATTAAGCAATAAAGTATTAAAAGCAGCGTTGTTAGTTTCAATGCTAGGTGGATTTACATTGTCAACTCAAGCTAGCGCAGCATGCGAATTAGTTTCAACAATTGATAGTGCTCCATTAAAAATTAAAGCTGTTGATACAGATACAGCAGAAGCTAAAGAGTTTTTAGAAACATGTAAAAACCCTTACAACAAAATTTTCGCTGATGATCCAAAGAAAGCAAAAAAACAAGGTCGTAGAGAATTTAACTACAACAACTGTATGGGTTGTCACGGTGGTAAATTAGAAGGTGTTATGGCTCCATCACTGAATAAAGGTGGCGGACAAGGCGCATTTGATACTAAATGGGTTTATGAAAAAAACTCAACAGACAAAGGTATGTTTGAAACCATTGCTGGCGGTACACCAGGTAAATCTGGCGGTACTATGTTTAAATGGCATAACCAAATTGAAGGTCATACTGGTGATGGCTTAACAACAGATCAAATCCTAAGAGCAATGGGTTGGATTCGTTTTAACTACCACGGTGATGGCGAGAAAAACTGGGAGAAGTAATCTTCTAGTAGCAATTACTTGCTAAAACATTAAACGGCTATTGTATAATTGCAATAGCCGTTTTTTTATACCAATATTTATAGTAAGGAAGTAAAATGAAAAAGACTCGTTTAAGCCTATTAATTTTATCGATGATGGCACTAGTTGCTTGTGGTGAGAAAGGTAGCTCAGATACAGCTGCTGTTGCTTCAGCAGATGCTGGCGTATGTAACCTTGTGTCTACCATTGATGGTAGCCCGTTAGCCATTAAAGCGGTTGATACCGATACAGCTGAAGCAAAAGAATTTTTAGCCACTTGTAAGAATCCATATAACGCTATTTATGCTGCTGACCCAAAAAAGGCTAAAAAAGAAGGCCGTAGAGAATTTAATTACAACAACTGTATGGGTTGTCATGGTGGTAAGTTAGAAGGTGTGATGGCTCCTTCACTGAGCAAAGGTGGTGGCCAAGGTGCATTTGATACTAAATGGGTTTATGCAAAAAATGCGACAGACAAAGGTATGTTTGAAACCATTTCAGGCGGTACACCAGGTAAATCTGGCGGTACGATGTTCAAATGGCATAACCAAGTTGAAGGTCATACTGGTGATGGCTTAACAACAGATCAAATCCTAAGAGCAATGGGTTGGATTCGCGTTAATTACCAAGGTGATGGCGCTAAAGAGTGGATGAACTAAACTACTTTATATTCAATTAGTTTAAATAATAGGCACTTAATGGAATAAAGTTAAGTGCCTATTTGACGTTAGGATATTAGGGTAATAAATAATTAGGAACACTGTGCAAAACAATCAAGATAATATAAATGAACAAGATGATTTACACCATGTTGTCATCGTCGGTGGTGGTGCTGGTGGGTTAGAGTTAGCAACGCGTCTAGGTGACTCACTTGGTAAAAAAGGTAAAGCAAAAATTACCTTAATTGATAAGTCTAAAACACATGTTTGGAAGCCATTGTTGCATGAAATTGCGGCAGGGAGTATGGATCCTGATGTACATGAATTAGATTATTTAGCCCAAGCACACTGGCATCATTTTAAATTCAGGTTGGGTAGCATGGATGGACTTGATCGTGCGGCTAAAGAAATCTCTACCGCGCCACATTATGATGAAGATGGCATTGAAGTGATTCCGCGTCGTTCATTCAAATACGACACATTGGTTGTTGCCATTGGTAGTACAACCAATGACTTTGGTGTTAAAGGTGCAAAAGACTTTACGATCGCGCTTGATACGCAAGTGCAAGCGGAACGTTTCCATAGACGCTTACATAATGCATTGTTGCGTGCCAATACTCAAACAGGTGAAATTAAACCAGGACAGTTAGAAGTGGTGATTGTGGGTGCTGGTGCAACAGGTGTTGAGTTGTCAGCCGAATTGCACAATACAACAAGAGAGCTAGCGGCTTATGGCTTAGATAAAATTAACCCAGACCGTGATATTAAAATTTCATTAATTGAGGCCGGTGAGCGTGTATTACCTGCCTTACCAGAGCAACTATCAAACTCAGTTGAACGTGAATTAAAAAAACTGGGCGTTAACTTGCTTTCAGGTGAACGTGTGACGGAAGTCACTGCTGATGGCATTCATACCCATAGTGGTAAATTTATACCATCTGGCTTAGTTGTTTGGTCTGCAGGGATTAAAGCACCAGACTTTTTGAAAGAAATCGGTGGGTTGGAAACAAATCGTATTAATCAGTTAGTTGTGAAGCGTACTTTACAAACAACATTGGATGATAGTATTTTCGCTTTTGGTGATTGTGCTGCTTGCCCTAAATCAGGTAATGCCGATGAAAATGTACCGCCACGTGCACAAGCTGCGCACCAGCAAGCATCTATGTTGCTTAAATCAATTAAAGCGAGAGTAGCTGGTAAAACCAAACTGCCAGAATATACTTACCGTGATTATGGATCATTGGTTAATTTGGGTAAGTATTCAACGGTTGGTAATTTAATGGGCTCAGTTGCCGGTGGCAGCATGTTTATTGAAGGCTTGTTTGCCAGCATTATGTATCGTTCATTATACAAAATGCACTTGATGGCTTTACATGGCTTTTTCTCAGTTGCACTAAGTACGCTTGGGCGTTTAATTTCAAGACGAACTGAAGCGCATGTTAAATTGCATTAGCAAATTAATTTAGTCATTTAGATCATAAAAAAGGCTCCCACTGGGAGCCTTTTTTATGATTCATTGAATGCAATTAAAGGTTGTTTGCAATGGTAATTTGGCGCCTGTATACACGGTTAATTAAGCTCATTGAAATCACAACAAATAAACCAAAAATAATCACAATATGGTTAATATGCATGTCTGCTTTAACCATTAATGTATAAGTGCCACTCAATATTAGGATGCTTAAGTTTTCATTGAAGTTCTGTACGGCAATTGAATGACCGGGGCCAATTAAAAGGTGACCGCGATGTTGTAATAACGCATTGAGTGGTACAACAAAGAAACCACTTAATACACCAATAATGAATAAGATAGCTGCAGCGTAAATCCAGTTGTTGATAAAGATCATGGAAATGACCATGAAGCCCATTAGAATACCTGCAGGCAGGACTTTTACTGAGTTCTCTAGCGTAACGTATCTAGCAGCAATTACAGAGCCTACGGTCACGCCAAGGGCAACCATTGCTGTGAGTTGGGTTGCGTGTTCAAAATTGAATGACAACACGATAGCCGCCCATGCAATCACCACTAAACGAAGGGTTGCACCTGCACCCCAGAATAATGTTGTCACAGCCAGTGATACTTGTCCTTCAGGGTCACGCCATAGTGCAACAAAAGAACGGTAGAAGTCTTTCAAGATGGCGATTGGATGGCTACTTTCCATTGAATGATTTTTAGCTAATTTTGGAATAAATAAGTTAAAGACTGCTGCCAGTACATACATGATTGCAATGGTAATGAGGGCTAGTTGGGGGCTCTTGTTAGCCAGTATGCCGCCAACAATTGCGCCAAGAATAATGGCCATGACAGTAGAACCTTCCATCCAACCATTAGCGCTGACTAATTTATCAGAAGGTAGCATTTCGGTGAGGATGCCATATTTGGCTGGCGAGTAGATGGCCGCGCCAATACCAACGATACCGTATGCGTAGAGTGGTGGCATCCCAAAAATCATGGCCGTACAGCCGGCTAATTTAATGGCATTACCAATGAGCATGACACGGCCTTTTGGTAAAGCATCAGCAAAAGAGCCAACAAATGGCGCAAGGACGATATAAGAGATGACAAAGAATTGTAGTAACAGTGGCTCATGCCAACTAGGGGCACTAATCGATTGTAATAAGGCAATCGCAGCAAAAAGTAGGGCATTGTCAGCAAGGGCTGAAGTAAACTGCGCGAGCAGTACATGATATAGGCCGCGATTCATTACAGTACTTCAGCAGCGAAGTCGGCTAAACGAGAGCGCTCGCCACGAACTAATGTAATGTGGCCGTTATGGTCCCAACCTTTAAAGCGGTCGACCACATAAGTAAGCCCAGAGCTACCTTCTGTTAAATACGGTGTATCGATTTGCGAAATATTACCTAAGCAAACAACCTTGGTGCCAGGCCCGGCTCTTGTTATTAGTGTTTTCATTTGTTTGGGCGTCAGGTTCTGAGCTTCATCAATAATTAAAAATTTGTTTAAAAAAGTACGACCACGCATAAAGTTAAGCGATTTCACTTTAATACGACTACGGATTAGGTCTTGCGTTGCAGCGCGGCCCCATTCACCAGACTGATCATCATTACCGAGATTTAATACATCAAGGTTATCGTCTAATGCGCCCATCCATGGCCCCATTTTTTCTTCTTCTGTACCCGGTAAAAAGCCAATGTCCTCACCAACCGATACAGTAACACGCGTCATAATGATTTCAGAGTATATTTTTTTATCTAATACCTGTGTTAATGCAGATGCCAGCGTCAGTAAAGTTTTACCTGTGCCGGCCTGCCCTAGTAAGGTGATGAAATCGACCTCAGGGTCCATTAATAAATTCAGTGCGAAGTTTTGCTCACGGTTACGGGCTTGAATGCCCCATATATTATTGTTGGTTAATGTGTAGTCATTGGTAATTTCAAGCACTGCGGTATTGCCATCAATACTTTTCACTTTGGCATAAAATGGTTTATCAAATTCGTAATAGACAAATTCATTCACAATAAAGCTATTACATAATGGCCCAGTTAAGCGGTAAAACATATGGCCAGACTCTTGCCAAGACTCCATTTCCTTACTGTGAGACTCCCAAAAATCTTCAGGCAATGCACGCATGCCAGAGTGTAGTAAATCAGTATCTTCTAAGACTTTATCGTTAAAATAATCTTGCGCGAGTATGCCCAGCGCACGCGCTTTAATGCGAATGTTGATGTCTTTACTAACAAGGATAACTTGGCGGTCATCATGTGTTTTCTGGAGGTTGTAGACAACCCCAAGTATTTGATTGTCGGCTTTGCTGCTGGCTAAATGCGGTAGATCGAAACTGACTTCTTTAGTTTGTAAAAATAATCGACCTGAAGCGTGTTGATTGCCGTTAATACTTAACGGGCAGCCGACGTCTAAATCGGAAAGGTCTTCACCAACAACTTCTTCTAAACTACGGCTTGCTTGGCGTGCATTACGCGCCACTTCTGAAAGCCCTTTTTTATTATTATCTAACTCTTCCAATGTGACCATTGGTAAGTAGATGTCATGTTCTTCAAACCTAAAAAGTGATGAAGGGTCATGCATTAATACATTCGTATCTAATACAAAAAGTTTAGTATTGTTTGTTGTTTTCGCCATCATTTACTTTCACTTAGGAAAATGGGTCAATTAGGACTACTGGTTTTGCATAAAACTTAATACTTCATCAACATGGCCATTGACTTTTACTTTTCGCCACTCATGGATCAATACGCCATTGGTATCAATGATAAAAGTACTACGTTGAATGCCGCGGACTTGTTTGCCATACATATTCTTTAATTTCATCACATCAAATAACAAGCAAGCTTCCTCTTCAGTATCCGCTATTAGTTCGAATGGGAATGTGAACTTTTCTTTAAATTTCTCATGCGATTTTAATGTGTCGCGTGAAACGCCAACAATTTCGGTATTGAGTGCTTTAAAAGCATCGTAATGGTCTCTAAATTGCATGCCTTGTGTGGTGCAACCTGGTGTTGAGTCTTTTGGGTAAAAATAGATGATGACATTCTTGCCAGCGTAATCAGCTAAGTTGAATGTGGTTTTGCTTGTGGCAGGTAATGTAAAGTTAGGTACTTTTTGACCTATGGTAACTTGTTCAGACATAACTTTTCCCTCTTCTTGTACTGATAGCAACGTCATGTTGCGTAAACCATGAGGGTTACTATCAATATTATCTATTATTGTATGAATATATTATTACGTAACGAAAGATAAGGCTATTAATTGCGCGTTAAATTCAATTTTTTTGGCAAAATAATAGACAGGCGTGTGCCGCCATTATTACGCTGAGAGAAAGTTAAATCGCTTTTGAGTGCTTCGCACACCTTAAAACCGAATGGAATACCAAGACCCGTGCCAAAACGCTTAGTGGTTGGCGCATTCATCGCGCTAGGGTCTGGGGTGAAAGGCATGCCTGAACCATTGTCTAAAATAAGTAGTTGGTAACTGTCTGTCTGTTCAATGATGCTAATTTCAATGGCTGAGCCTTTAGGGGATGCATCAACGGCATTTAATACGAAGTTGTAGATCACCTGTTCTAGCAAGTGTTCATCCGTCATGATGCTAATATTTTTTTGGGTCGGTAAGATGAGGGTGAGTGCACGTTCTTTGATTTTTTGTTGAAGTGGTGAGCAGGCACCTAACACGATATTAACCAAGTTACTGTTAGCCAATTGTGGTTTTAATGGGTGTAAATAGGCGAGTAGGGCGCCAGTCCAGCGCTCTAATCGATCCACTGTATCAATAATGCCAACCAATGATTCTCGTGAGTCATTATCAATTTCTGGCGTATCAAGAATTTGTGCCGTTGCACGAATGCTGGCTAATGGGTTGCGAATGTTATGCGCCAGCATAGGCACTAGTAAACCCTGCGCAGCTTGTTTTTCTGTTTGTACGAGCGTTTGTTGAATAATGGACAGCTGGTCAGCCATTTGATTAATCGACCTAGAAACAGCTACTAACTCATCAACCCCTTCTTCTGAAGCTTTGAAAGATAAGTTGCCTGTACTAATTTCAGAAGTGGCCTTGAGTACTTCATTAATCGGACTCACGATTGAACGTTTAAGGAAGGTGCGGGAGAAAACTAACAGTAATACGGCCAATATTAATGGAATAATCAGCAGAATGGTTGAGGTGGATTTAATGCCTTCAAGCCGATGGTTAAGGACTGATTGCTGATCAGCTAATAATTTTTCAGTACGGCCTAGAATAATTTCAAACTGCGTAAACAAGCCTTTTTCAATGCCATTGTTCAGTGCGTGTTGAATAGCAACTCTATTCTCATCACTTGAGAGCGCTTCTTTTTGCTCAAATAATACGGTTGTTTCTTGTACAAATTGGCGATAGTTTTTATGCAGGTCAGCGATTGCCATTTTTTCTTCAGGGTTCTCAGCCATTAGGTTGAGTTTTTTGAAATGCTTTTCTACGGCTATCGTGAAGTCGTCATATTCACCCCTTGCGCCAGTATCAGCTAAAAAGAAAGCGTCGAACAGTTCTTTCATTTGGCGGTATAAATCACCTCGCGTTTGTTGTACTTCTGCCACTAAAGCACTGATGCGTTGTGTTTCTTGGGTAAGGGATTGCCAAAGATTAATACCAATGCCGCCAGCGGTTGCCGCCAGCAGAATAAGCAAAATGAACGCTAATTCATGGATGATTAAAATATCTTTTAAAGATTTATTTTTTTTAAACATGGTGAGTGTAGTGGTGGCTGATTGAAATGCTAACAGCTAGCGCACTATTGAGTGACGAGTTTAAACGGTACAGGTACTTTAATTGTAAAGTTGCCGTCACGCAATGCTTTTGGCGGTACTGGAAATGGTGCTGCTTTCTCAACCATTTTTAAAGCTTGCTTATCCAAGGCCGCATGGCCACTGCTTTGGATGACCTTTTTCGACAACAACTTGCCTTGG
Organism: Methylophilaceae bacterium; assembly: GCA_034111445.1. Classification (GTDB taxonomy): domain Bacteria; phylum Pseudomonadota; class Gammaproteobacteria; order Burkholderiales; family Methylophilaceae; genus Methylotenera. The sequence goes on from JAWUXH010000013.1 coordinate 9,197, forward strand.
CCATCTAATGATAGTTCTAAAATAACCTTACCCTGCCAGCCACGTGTTTTGGCAATACGCGGGTATTTTTTATGTTTTTTAATGGCGCCCCATAGTGCACTGCCATAAGCGCTACGCGCATCTGTTACTTCTGCTTGGCTTGGCTTAGGCGGTTGTACTGGAGGCGGTGGTGGCGCGACCACTGGTACCACGACTGGCGGCGGCGGTGCTTCAGGCACAGGCTCAACTGCAATGACTTCTGGCTCTGGTGGAAGGTCGACAGGCGGCTCTATCACAGGCTCAGGAATAATTTCTTGAGGAATAGGCTTAGGCACTGGCAATGGCTTAGGCTTTTTAATTTTTTTAGGCTTAACCTTTTTCTTCTTCGGTTTAGGCTTCGGTTTTGGCGGAGGTGGTATAACCGGCTCTGGAATAGCCACAGGTTCAGGCTTTTTAACCAACTCAACTTTAATGGGCTCAGGTTTCTTTTTCTCATCATCAAATGACATATTAGGGATCACTAAAGCAGCAACAGCGTGCGCTAGTAACGAAGCTAATAAAGTCCAAACAATAAACTTGTCAGACAAGTTGATTGATTTAAATGGATGTGATGATGCGTTGTTCAAAAAATAACCTAACTCTACGTATAAAAAAGATGCATTAAATCAAATGAGTTTTGCATTATACAATAAGCTAGGAGACTGATTGAAGTGTAAAACAATTAAACTACGATAGCGATCATTATAGTGGCGTTTAGACTAAACCATCTAACACTTGTACTTTAACAGTGCTACCAGCCGCTAAGTTGCCGACTGTTTCATCCAAAATGATAAAGCAATTGGCCGCAGACATGGAACTTAAAATGGCTGAACCTTGTGCGCCAGTTGGTTTTACCTTCCAATCACCACCATCATCGATGTAACAAATACCGCGTTGAAACTCTGTACGGCCAGTCATTTTACGAATTTTTTCTGTGCAAGTGACATTAAACATTGGTAATTGTGCTGGTGCTGCTTGGCCCATGATTCTTAATAAGGCTTCACGAACAAATTGGTAGAACGTGACCATCACTGCCACTGGGTTACCCGGTAAACCAAAGTAGTGTGCTGATTGGTTGTGATCCGTGATAATTTTGCCATAGGCCAATGGTCGTCCCGGCTTCATGGCTAACTTCCAAAACATGACTTCGCCATGTTCGGTTAATAGTTGCTTCATATAATCGGCTTCACCGACTGATACGCCGCCACTGGTGATGACGACATCAGCCACTTCAGCCGCTTTTAACATCGTATTTTTTAGTAGGGCAGGGTCGTCAGGTATCGCGCCTAGGTCGATCATTTCAACACCTAATCTCGCTAGCATGCCAAATAAGGTATAGCGGTTACTGTCGTACACTTGGCCTTGCTCTAGTGGTTTTCCAAGGCTAACTAATTCATCACCCGTTGAAAAAATGGCGACTTTTAAGCGACGAAATACTTCAAGCCCAGGAATGCCCAGTGATGCAATTAAACCGATATCGGCTGGCTTCATCAAATGGCCTGACTTTAACACCGCTTGGTTAAGTTGGATATCTTCACCGGCATAGCGCACATTCATTGTTGGTTTTGGTGCTTCGGTTAAATGCATCACATCACCATCGCGCGTGGTTCTTTCTTGCATCACCACTGTATCAGTGCCGTTAGGTAACATGGCACCAGTCATGATACGCACGCATTCCCCTTTGTTAACCGTTCCTTCAAACGCTTGCCCAGCAAGCACAGTACCAATCACAGTGAGTCCTTTGTCTGCAACACTTAGGCTATCTGCATGGAAGGCATAACCATCCATCGCTGAGTTGTCATAATTAGGCACATTGGCAGGCGATAAAATATCATTTGAAATCACACGGCCTAAGCAAGCGCGGATAGACAATGTTTCCGTTTCAGCAACAGGGTTTAGAAATTGCGCAATGTATTTGCGTGCATTTTCAACAGACATGGCATTGGGGTCATAATCTTCCATACCCGTTGGGTCTGCTACTAATTTGGCAAGTTGGTCTATTTGCTTGCTTGGTTTAATGGGTTTGGTTTGTTTGATTGTAGGCGACTCATTTAATAGAGCCGCTAAATCTTCAAGGTCAGATGCGGTATTTAAATTAATAAAGGCTTCTGTCACGCCTTCTGCGTTCGGTTTACTAAAGTCGACTTCAATATAATTTAAGCTTTTTTGCCAAGTGCTGACTTTACGTTCACCACTTTCAATAAAAGCGGAGAGTGAAGGGAGCATACTTTTTTTACATAAGCAAAATACAGGGTGGGTGTTGCCATCACTTTTTGCCACAGCAATATCAGCATCTTCATCAAGCAGCGCTGCTAATAATGTGCTGGCTAAGTCTTCATGTAATAGTGGGGAGTCACAAGGCACCATTAAGACATAGTCATGTGTGGCAGCATTTAGGCCTAAATAAAAGCCAGCCAGTGGGCCAATAAAACCACTATGTTGGTCTTGTAATACAGGTACGTTATACCCGTTGTATTTTTCGACTTCACGATTGGCATTAATGAATAGCTCATCCACTTGCGGGCTTAGTCGTTCAATCACATGTGAAATTAATGGTTTGTCATTCAGCTTGACTAAGCCTTTATCCATGCCGCCCATACGTGTGGCACGGCCACCTGAAAGAATAATACTTGAAATTTTCATTTGTAACTCTATCCGCCTGTGTGTGACATGAATCGAACAACGGCTGGTTCAGCGCGTCGTAAATCGAAGTCATGTCCTTTTGGTTTAATTAACATGCTATTTAAAATGGCATCGATCACTGGTTCATCATTATCTGGGTGTGCGCGTAATAATGGCATGAGCTCGACTTTATCTTCTTGCCCTAGGCATAGGAATAATTCGCCTTGGCAAGTAATGCGTACGCGGTTGCAGCGTTCACAAAAATTATGGGTGTGTGGTGAAATGAATCCGATTTTTGAAGTTGAATTATCAACTGTCCAGTATTCAGCTGGTCCCCCTGAATTATGGTTGCTCGGTGACAGTGAGTATTCACTTTTAATGATATTCCTGGTTTCTTCGTTACTGCAAAAGCTGGATTCACGACTATGATCAACGGCGCCTAATGGCATCTCTTCAATGAAGGAAATATCGATGGCTTCTTTCACGGCAAAATCAACTAGTGAGATGGCTTCATCATCATTCACGCCACGCATGAGGACGGTATTAAGTTTAATGCTTTCAAAGCCAACTGCTTTGGCTGCTTGAATCCCATCCAATACTTTTTGCAGTTCACCTGTTCTGGTAATGGTTTTAAAGCGTTCTGGGATCAAGCTATCAATACTAATGTTAATCCGTTTGACGCCAGCATTTTTGAGTGACTGTGCATGCTTAGTTAATTGACTACCATTGGTTGTCACCACTAATTCATTTAGGCCATCTAGCTTGCCAATTTTATTAAAAAGCCACATCGCATTTTTGCGCACGAGCGGCTCACCACCTGTAATCCGGACTTTGCTGACACCTAATTTGACGAATATTTCAACTAAGCGGGCAGACTCTTCTAAGCTAAGGACTTCATTGCGCGGCAGAAACTTCATGTCTTCCGACATGCAATAGGTGCAGCGGAAGTCACACCGATCAGTGATTGATAGACGTATATAGTTGATTTTTCGACCAAATTGGTCAATTAGCGCTGATCTATCTTTAGGGTTCATTTTATCTACTGAATTAAGGTCTTTTTAATGATTTATTCACTATTAAAGTAGCATTTTACGCATATACTATATTAAGATGTTACAAAATATTAACATGTTGCACGCATAGGGAGATTGCCTTGCAAGATTTAAACATAAATTTGGATGCGTTGATTGTAAAGTATCAGGCCATGCCTGGCGCATTATTACCATTGTTGCATGAAATTCAAGATACCGTTGGTTATGTGCCTGAATCTACCTATTCGACCATTGGTAAAGCCTTAAGCTTATCGGTTGCGGAAGTACATGGCGTTGTTTCTTTTTACCATCACTTCCGTACGCATAAGCCTGGCAAACATGTCATTCAAATTTGCCGTGCAGAATCTTGCCAATCAATGGGCTCAGAGGCGTTAGAAGCACACGCTAAAAAATGCTTAAATATTGATTACCATGAAAATACGGCTGATGAAAAATTCTCATTAGAGCCTGTTTACTGTTTAGGTAATTGTGCATTGTCACCTGCGGTGATGATTGATGATGAAGTGTATGGCAAAGTTTCAACAGAAGAGTTCGATGCTTTACTAGCAGAGGTGAGTACATCATGAGTATCACGATATATATCCCTAAAGATTCTAGTGCCTTATCAATGGGCGCAAACAAAGTAGCCGATGCGATTGTGCTGGAGGCTGCTAAACGCAAACAAACGATTAATGTAGTACGTAATGGTTCACGTGGCCTTTATTGGTTAGAAACCATGGTTGAAGTGGAAACAGCAGAAGGTCGTGTGGCTTATGGCCCAGTGAAAGCACGTGATGTTGCATCACTCTTCGATGCAGACTTTTTAACAGGTGCACAAACACATACATTAAGCCTTGGATTAACTGAAGAAATTCCTTACCTTAAAAAGCAGCAACGCTTAACGTTTGCCCGTGTTGGGATTATCGACCCAACAGATATAGAGCAATACATTGCACTTGATGGCTATAACGGCCTGAAAAATGCAATCAAATTAACGGGCGCTGAAATTGTTAAAGCCGTGACCGACTCAGGTTTACGTGGCCGTGGTGGTGCCGGTTTTCCAACCGGTATTAAATGGAACACCGTATTAGGCTGTGAAGCGGACCAAAAATACATTGTTTGTAATGCGGATGAAGGTGACTCTGGTACTTTCTCAGACCGAATGGTGATGGAGAATGATCCTTACGTGCTGATCGAAGGCATGACCATTGCTGGTGTGGCAGTGGATGCGACGATTGGTTATATCTACTTACGTTCAGAATACCCACATGCATTAGCCATATTGAATGAAGCCATTGAAACAGCGAAAGCGGCTGGTTACTTAGGCGACAATATCTTAGGCAGCGGCAAGTCTTTCCATTTAGAGGTGAGGCGTGCAGCAGGGGCTTATGTTTGTGGTGAAGAAACCTCATTACTAGAGAGCCTAGAAGGTAAGCGTGGTTTGGTACGATTTAAACCGCCACTGCCAGCCATTGAAGGCTTATTTGGGAAACCAACCGTGGTTAATAATGTCATCTCTTTAGCGACTATCCCAATAATTATGGATAAAGGTGGCCAATATTATGCGGATTACGGCATGGGCCGTTCACGCGGCACCTTGCCAATTCAGTTAGCGGGCAATATTAAACATGGCGGTTTGGTTGAATTGGCGTTTGGTACAACCTTACGTGAGTTACTTTACGATTATGGTGGCGGCTCAGCAACCGGTCGACCAATTCGTGCGGTACAAGTTGGCGGGCCGTTAGGCGCATTCTTGCCTGAAAGCCAATTTGACGTAGCAGTTGATTATGAAGAATTTAGTAAATTATGGGCAGTGTTAGGCCATGGCGGGATTGTGGCATTTGATGACACCGTCGATATGGCGAAAATGGCGCGTTATGCATTTGAGTTCTGTGCGATTGAATCTTGCGGTAAATGTACGCCATGCCGCATTGGTTCAACGCGTGGTGCTGAAGTGATTGATAAAATTGTGGCGGGTGAAGATCGAATGAAGAATATTCAACTCATTCGCGATTTGTCAGACACGATGTTAAATGGTTCATTATGCGCATTGGGCGGCATGACGCCATACCCAGTACTCAGTGCAATGAATCATTTCCCAGAAGATTTTGAAGGTAAAAAATAAGCTATTAACCGATGAAGGTTAAGCGTTCTTTCATATGTGAGTATATTGAATTGCATCTAGTTATCCCTTTAAACGATAATTAATTGCAGGAGAGCAAGATGGACGACATTAAATACGATAGTACTAATCCGCAACTTATCCATCGTCGTACAAGTTTTGACGATGAAAAAGATTACGGTACACCAGCCATTAATTCAGATGTGATGGTGACATTGAATATTGATGGAAGAGACATTACTGTGCCAGAAGGCACTTCTGTCATGCGTGCTTCAATTGAGGCTGGGGTGAATATTCCCAAGTTGTGTGCGACTGATAGTTTAGAGCCATTTGGTTCTTGTCGATTATGTGTGGTGGAGATTGAAGGCCGTCGCGGCTATCCTGCCTCGTGTACCACGCCAGTGGCTGAAGGGTTAAAGGTCCATACGCAAACGCCAAAATTAGCCGATATTCGTCGCGGTACGATGGAGCTTTATATCTCAGACCATCCGCTAGATTGCTTAACTTGCTCAGCTAATGGTGACTGTGAATTACAAGACATGGCCGGTGCCGTTGGCCTGCGTGAAGTGCGTTACGGTTACGAAGGTGAAAACCACCTAGCGGCTGAAAAAGATGAATCAAATCCATATTTCACGTTTGACCCAAGTAAATGTATTGTCTGCTCGCGCTGTGTGCGCGCGTGTGAAGAAACACAAGGTACCTTTGCGCTAACGATTGAAAAACGCGGATTTGAATCTAAAGTGGCAGCTGGCTTGGGCGACTTTATGGATTCAGAGTGTGTGTCATGTGGTGCGTGTGTTCAGGCATGCCCAACGGCTACATTGATGGAAAAAACCGTGATTGAAGCCGGTACACCAGAGCATACAGTGAATACCACTTGTGCTTATTGTGGTGTGGGCTGCTCATTCAATGCCGAAATGAAAGGCGAGGAAGTCGTACGCATGGTGCCGCATAAAAATGGTGGCGCTAACCATGGCCACTCTTGCGTGAAAGGCCGCTTTGCTTGGGGCTATGCAACGCATAAAGACCGCATTACGACACCGATGATTCGTAAAAGCATTCATGATGAATGGCAACCAGTGGGTTGGGACGAAGCATTTAATTATGCTGCGGGTGAAATTAAACGGATTCAAGATCAACATGGTAATAATGCCGTAGGTGGGATTACTTCATCACGCTGTACTAATGAAGAAGTGTATATCGTACAAAAACTGATTCGTGCCGTGATTGGTGTGAATAATGTCGATACTTGTGCACGTGTTTGCCACTCACCAACCGGTTATGGTTTGAAGCAAACGATTGGTGAATCTGCTGGTACACAAACTTTTGATTCAGTGATGCACTCAGATGTGATTATGGTGATTGGTGCCAATCCAACCGATGGTCATCCAGTGTTTGCTTCACAAATGAAAAAACGGTTACGCCAAGGCGCTAAATTGATTATTGCTGATCCACGTGCGATTGATTTGGTCTCTTCACCACATGTGAAAGCGGATCATCACCTTAAATTACAACCGGGCACTAACGTGGCATTAATTTCAGCCATGAGTCATGTTGTTGTGACTGAAGGTTTGGTTGATGAAGCCTATGTAAAAGAACGCTGTGAGTGGGACTCATTTGAAGCTTGGCGTGATTTTGCGGCTAAAGCTGAAAACTCACCTGAAGCATTAAGTGAAACATTAGGAGTGCCTGCAGAATCGCTACGCGCTGCTGCTAGATTGTTTGCCACTGGTGGTAATGCAGCCATTTATTATGGTTTAGGTGTGACTGAACATAGTCAAGGCTCAACCATGGTGATGGGGATTGCTAACTTAGCCATGGCAACGGGTAACGTTGGCCGTGAAGGCGTGGGTATTAACCCGCTACGCGGTCAAAATAACGTACAAGGGTCATGTGACATGGGTTCTATGCCGCATGAGTTTCCAGGTTATCGTCATGTGTCAGATGATGCCACACGTGCGATGTTTGAAGCGGCTTGGGGCCGGCCATTGAGTAACGACCCAGGCTTACGCATTCCAAATATGTTGGATAACGCGATT
>JAWUXH010000014.1:0-144532 GCA_034111445.1 Methylophilaceae bacterium
TGGACCCACCTCTTCCCATCTCGAACAGAGCCGTGAAACGAATCTGCGCCAATGATAGTATGCTTTTTGCATGCGAAAGTAGGTCACTGCCAAGCTATTTAAACAAAAACCCCGTAACAGTAGTTGCGGGGTTTTTTATTGGGCCGAATATAAGTCCCAATTTATTTAATTGATTGAATAAATAGCAGCATTTAATTTTATTTGTTGCTATGTATTCATTAGATTGTTATATATTAACCTTCATACTTATAATATGATTTCAATTGATTGAATTCATTGGTATAATATGAAAAAAATTGATGGGCTTTATGCCCTTTTTTTATTTCTATTACATATAGAAATAAAAATTAGCGAATAAAAGGATTATGTCTCATGCAAGATTTGCATGTTTTAGTTGAAAAAACAGTAGAACAACTTGGTTACGAATTAGTCGATTTTGAAATGTCTAATCGTGGTAAGTTGCTGTGCGTGTTTATTGATAAGTTAACACCGAAGGACATTAAAGATAGTGTCAATATTGATGACTGTGTATTAGTGAGTAATCAATTAGGTAACGTATTAACCGTAGAGCATGAAATCGACTATGATCGACTTGAAGTTTCATCTGCTGGTTTAGACCGTGTGTTAAAAAAAGAAAAAGATTTTGTTCGATTTGATGGTGAGCGAGCGCAAATTAAATTGCGTATTGGCATTAAAGAACAAGGCGAACATGTAGCAGAAACAGCATTACCAAGAAAAACGTTTCTAGGTGTGCTTAAAGGCGTATCTGATGGACGAGTGTTAATGGAATACCAAGATCATATTTATGAGTTTGATATGCCAAACATTGATAAGGCTAGATTAAGCCCACAGTTTTAATTGTAATAATTTGATTTAAGTACTATTTGCAAATATTTTGAGTTGGAGATTGATATGAGTCGTGACATTTTATTGTTGGTTGATGCTTTAGCGCATGAGAAAAATGTAGCTGAAGAAGTGGTATTTACTGCTCTTGAGTTTGCTCTAGCGTCTGCTACAAAGAAAAATCATGAAGATGATGCGGATATTCAAGTGAAAATTGACCGTGAATCTGGTGAATATACAACATCAAGACGTTGGAAATTTGTTGAATATGATTTATTAGAAAACTCAGTCTACGAAATAGATGATGAGAGTGAACATTGTGAAGGCTTAGAAATAGGCGAATATTACGAAGTGCCACTTGAAAGTATTGAGTTCGGTCGTATTGGTGCTCAAGCTGCTAAACAAGTTATTTTGCAAAAAGTACGTGAAGCTGAACGTGAACAGATCTTAGAAGATTTTCTGGCACGTGATGAAAAATTGGTTACTGGTCAAATTAAACGCATGGAAAAAGGCAATGCGATCATTGAAGTTGGTCGTATTGAATCAATCTTACCGCGCGATCAAATGATTCCAAAAGAGAATTTGCGTGTTGGTGATCGTATTCGTGCCTATTTATCTGATATTGCAAGAACAGGCCGTGGCCCGCAATTAGTGTTGTCACGTATTACACCTGAATTTTTGGTTAGATTGTTTGAATTAGAAGTGCCAGAAATTGAAGAAGGTTTACTAGAAATTCGTGCTGCTGCACGTGACCCTGGGTTGCGTTCAAAAATTGCCGTGAAAGCTAACGATCAACGCCTTGACCCAGTGGGTACTTGTGTTGGTATGAAGGGTTCACGTGTGCAAGCGGTGACTGGCGAATTAGCTGGTGAACGTGTTGATATCGTACTTTGGAGTATGGAGCCTGCACAGTTTGTGATTAATGCAATGTCTCCTGCTGAAGTATCAAGCATTGTGGTTGATGAAGATGCACACAGTATGGATGTAGTGGTGGATGAAGAGCAACTAGCATTGGCGATTGGTCGTAACGGTCAAAATGTTCGCTTAGCAACTGAGTTAACTGGTTGGACAATCAATATATTGACTGTTGATCAAGCTGAGCAGAAGAGTCAAGAAGAGTACGCAAATGTATCTCAATTATTCATTGATAAACTAGACGTTGATGAAGAAGTCGCTGAAATCTTAGTGCAAGAAGGGTTCAATACACTTGAAGAAGTAGCGTATGTACCATTAGCTGAGATGAATGAAATAGACTCGTTCGATGAAGATACAGTTGAAGAACTACGCAAGCGTGCGCGTGCTGCGTTGCTGACACAAGCCATTGCGAATGAAGAAAGTGTTGAGGCTGCGGCTGAAGACTTATTAACAATGGAAGGGATGGACACTGAAACAGCTAATTTATTAGCCTCTAAAGGTGTTCCTACAATGGAAAGCTTAGCGGAGCTAGCAGTTGATGAATTGATGGAATTGACTGGTATGGAAGAAGAGCGTGCAAAAAATCTGATTATCACGGCGCGTGCACCATGGTTTGCATAATGAAGTGATATATTGATTTTAAAGTTAGAGAATAGACTTGAAAGCTAAGACATCAATTAGCTTAAACAAGAAAAATTGGAGTAATTAAGATGGCCCAAACAACAGTAGAGCAATTTGCAAGCGAGTTAAAATTGCCAACGGCATTGCTATTAGAGCAATTAAAAAGTGCTGGAGTAAGTAAAGACACTGCCAATGACCAATTGAGCGAGCAAGATAAAACTGCGTTGCTTGACCACTTACGTAAAGAGCACGGTAGTGCGCCGAAAAGTAAAATTACGCTAACTAGAAAATCTAGCACTGAGATCAAGAAAACTGATAACTCAGGTAAAGCACGTACGATACAAGTTGAAGTTAGAAAAAAACGTGTGATTGAGCAACGTGAAGAACCTAAACCGGTTGTTGAAGAAGTGGTTGAAGCGCCTGCTGAGATTGAAGAACTGCAAGCACAACCAGTAGCTGAAGAAGTGGTTGTTGAAGCAGCACCAGTTGTTGAAGTTACACCTGAGCCGGAACCAGAAGTGATTCCTGAGCCAGTAGTTGAAGCAGTTAAAGAGCCGGTAGTTGAAGCCGCACCTGAACCAGAGCCAGAAATTGTGCCTGAACCAGAAGTGGTTAAAGAAGCGCCTGTTCAAAAAACAATCAGCAAGAAAGATTTGCTGGGCGAAGAAGAAATTGCTTTACGTGCAAAAGAAGCAAAGCGCCACGCGACATTGCTTGAAATGCAAGCAGAAGACAAGCGTAAAAAAGAAGCGCTTGCACAGCGTCGTATTGACGAAGCTAAAAGAAAAGAAGAAGAAGCTGCTGCTGCTGAAAAAGCAAAAAACAAAAGCAAAGAAATGGAAGGCACGCTACATAAGCCAGCTGCTAAAGAAGGTGTTGCTGCCAAGCCAAATAAAGATGCTAAAAAAGGCAAGAACAACAAAGAGTGGAATGATGCTCAAAATAGAAAACGTGGTATTAAGTCACGTGGTGCACCTGGTGCTGGTGGACGAGGCGGATGGCGCTCTGCTCCTAAAGGCAAAAAATCACATCTTCAAGAGAGTGATCCAGAACATGCATTTACAGCACCAACTGAAGCAATTGTGCATGATGTACAAGTGCCGGAGACCATTACAGTTGGTGAATTAGCACACAACATGTCAATTAAATCAGGCGAAGTAATTAAAGTGCTGATGGGTATGGGCATGATGGTAACGATTAACCAAGTACTTGACCAAGATACAGCGATGATTCTGGTTGAAGAAATGGGCCATAACCCACACGCTGCGACTGAGGTAGACCCAGATTCATTCTTAGGTAAAGAGAACCAAGAAGGTGCAATCTTAGAATCACGTCCGCCAGTAGTCACTGTAATGGGTCACGTTGATCATGGTAAAACATCATTATTAGATTACATTCGTACTAGCCGTGTGGCTGGTGGTGAAGCAGGTGGTATTACACAGCACATTGGTGCTTACCACGTAGAAACAAAAAGTGGTGCAATGGTGACGTTCTTAGATACACCGGGCCATGAAGCCTTTACGGCAATGCGTGCACGTGGTGCAAAAGCGACTGATATTGTGATTTTAGTGGTCTCTGCTGATGACGGTGTGATGCCACAAACGATTGAAGCGATTCACCATGCTAAAGCGGCGAACGTACCATTGGTTGTTGCAATCAATAAAGTCGATAAGCCTGAAGCTGATCCAGAACGTGTGAAACTAGAATTAGTTAGCCATGAAGTAGTACCAGAAGACTTCGGTGGTGAAGTGATGTTTAAACCAGTTTCAGCTAAAACAGGACAAGGTATTGATGAGTTGTTAGAAGCGGTTGCGCTTCAAGCTGAGATTCTTGAACTGCAAGCGCCTAAAAATACACCAGCAACCGGTATTGTGGTTGAAGGTCGTTTAGATAAAGGTCGTGGTTCAGTTTCAAGCATCATCGTACAAACCGGTACATTACGACGTGGTGATATGGTGTTAGCTGGTACAGCATTTGGTCGTGTACGTGCCATGTTAGATGAAACAGGTGCAGAGATTGAAGAAGCAGGACCATCTATCCCAGTTGAAATTTTAGGCTTGTCTGACGTGCCTAATGCTGGTGATGAAGTAATCGTATTAGCTGATGAGCGTAAAGCACGTGAAATTGCTAACTTCCGTTCTGGTAAGTTCCGTGATGTTAAATTAGCTAAGCAGCAAGCTGCTAAGTTAGAGAATATGTTTAACCAAATGGAAGGTGGCGATGTTGAAACCTTGAACTTGATTATTAAATCAGATGTACAAGGTTCACATGAAGCGCTATCAACCAGCTTACAAAAACTATCAACCGATGAAGTGAAAGTACGCATTATTCACACTGGCGTTGGTGCGATTAGTGAGTCTGACGTTAACTTAGCGAGTGCTTCAAACGCCGTATTAATTGGCTTTAATGTACGAGCAGATGGTGGTGCACGTAAACTGGTAGATAACCTAGAAGTGGATGTACGTTACTACAGCATTATTTACGAAGCGGTTGATGAAGTGAAAGCTGCACTTGGTGGCCTATTGAAACCAGAGCAACGTGAAAGCATGATTGGTACTGTTGAAATTAGAGAAGTATTTAAGATTTCAAAAATTGGTACGATTGCTGGTTGTTATGTACAAGACGGCATGATCAAGCGTGAATCTAAAGTACGCGTATTACGTGATAATGTGATTGTGCATACTGGTGAGCTTGATTCATTGAAACGCTTTAAAGATGACGTTAAAGAAGTTAAAAACAACTTTGAGTGTGGTTTATCATTGAAAAACTACAACGACTTAGAAGTTGGCGACTTACTTGAAGTTTACGAAATCATTGAAATTGCACGTACACTTTAATGGCTAAAGACTTTTCAAGAAGTGTCCGCGTAGCGGAACAAATGCAGCGCGAAATCGCGTACTTACTTCAGTTTGAAGTAAAAGACCCACGTGTGAGTCGTGTCACTGTTACTGCAGTTGAAGTAACGGGTGATATGGCCCATGCGAAAGTTTTTTATAATGCTGAAAAAGAAAGTGAAAAACTACAACAAGGCTTAGAAAAATGTTCTGGTTTTTTACGGACGCAATTAGCTAAAAGCATGCTGCTTAGAACCATGCCGCAATTACACTTTGTGTATGATGCATCGTTAGATAACGGTATGAAAATGACTAAGCTCATTGATGAAGCTTTAAACAGCAATAAACCTTAAATATTCCTTTAAGAGTTACCCCACTTGCAATTTAGAAGAACCAAAAAGAATATCGACGGCATTATCTTATTAGATAAGCCGATCGGTTATTCATCCAACCAAGCTTTGCAAAAAGTGAAGCATTTATTCCAAGCTGCTAAAGCTGGCCATACTGGTACATTAGATCCCTTAGCAACAGGCTTGCTCCCACTTTGTTTGGGCGAGGCAACTAAGTTTGCGCAGTATCTAACCGATGCCAATAAAACCTATGTGGCAACATTGAAGCTGGGCCAAACCACCACCACTGGTGATGCAGAAGGCGAGGTACTAGTTGAAGCGGCAGTTGATTGTGATGTGGATAAATTTTCACAAGTATGTGCTCAATTTGTTGGGGTAATCGATCAAACGCCACCAATGTACTCTGCGCTCAAGCATGAAGGGAAACCTTTGTATGAATATGCGCGCGCTGGCATTGTGATTGACCGACCATCTCGTAGCGTGACAATTTCAGAAATTACCGTTAATCGTTTTGAAGGCGATGTAGCTGAAATTACGGTTAAATGTAGTAAGGGTACCTATATTCGTACATTGGCTGAGGATATCGGCAGTACGATAGGCTGTGGGTCTCATTTAATTGGTTTGCGTAGAACTGAAACTGCCAACTACGATATTGCACAAACGATCACGCTCGAACAGCTAGAAGCACTAAGCGAGGATGAACGCAAACAACAACTACACCCTGTTGATAGTGCAATTGTTGCGTTTCCTAAGGTGATTGTTACTGAATACAATGTTGAACGTATTAGGCAAGGACAAACCATTACACAAGCGAGTGACGCTGCAGTAGGGTTTGTCAGAATGTATGATGAAAATGACCACTTTTTAGGCTTAGGTGATCATCAATCAGAGGATGTTGTCGTACCCAAAAGATTAATTGCAAACCCTGAAACCTTTACTAAATAAAAAAGGTTGATAAATCAATAATTTATCCCTATAATGCTCGGTTCGTAGTAAAGATTGTATTTGCGGTTAGTTTCTAGCTGCGATTACATTGACGCAAAACATCTAAATTATTAGGAATTATAAGTTATGGCAACAACTGCTGAAGATCGTGCAAAAATTGTAAGTGAATTTCAAACATCAAAAACTGATTCAGCGAGCCCAGAAGTCCAAGTAGCACTTTTAACTAGCCGCATCACTTACTTAACAGAGCACTTTAAATCAAACAAAAAAGATCACCATTCACGTCGTGGTTTATTAGCGATGGTAAGTAAGCGTCGTAAATTACTTGACTACCTTAAAGGTAAAAATGTAGATCGTTACCAAGCGCTTATTGCTAGCCTAGGTATCCGTAAGTAATTAACAAGCTTGTTTTTGTATAACCATTTAAAAACAAGTTTGGTGTAAGAATTAAAAGCCGATATGCTGATGAAACAGCACGTCGGCTTTTTTGTTAGGATTTATCAAAGCTTACAGCTGTTGCTATATCTCATATAGTCATGGTTAAAAGTAAGACAAGGTAAGTCATTATTGTTAGTTCGTTATTGGGTTGAGAATATCGAACGTAAAAGAGGAAATATTATGTTTAATAAATTTAAAAAAAGCATCCAGTTTGGTGAGCATGAGTTAACACTAGAAACGGGTGAAATTGCACGTCAAGCAGACTCGACTGTGATGGTCAGCTACGGTGACACTGTTGTCATGGTTGCTGTTACTAGCCGCAGCGAAGTTAAAGAAGGCCAAGACTTTTTTCCATTAACAGTGGATTACATGGAAAAAACGTATGCCGCAGGTAAAATTCCAGGTAGCTTCTTTAAACGTGAAGGCCGTCCTTCAGAAAAAGAAACATTAACATCACGTTTAATCGACCGCCCATTGCGTCCTTTATTCCCTGAGTCGTTCTACAACGAGGTTCAAGTTGTTGCAACAGTCGTGTCGTCAGACCCTGAAATTGATTCAGATATCCCTGCAATCATTGGTGCATCTGCTGCCATGTCATTATCAGGTATTCCATTCTACGGCCCATTAGGTGCTGCACGTGTTGGTTACATTGATGGTGAGTATGTATTAAACCCAAGCAAAACACAGATGGAAGAAGAAACGCAATTAGATTTAGTGGTTGCGGCAACTGAGACAGCTGTGATGATGGTTGAGTCTGAAGCTAAAGTGCTTTCAGAAGAAGTCATGTTAGGTGCTGTTGTATTTGGTCATGAAGCGATGCAACCAGTGATCACGATGATTAGCGAACTAGCTGAAGAAGCTGGTAACGATGCTTGGGATTGGGTTGAGCCTGAGAAAAATACAGCTTTAATCGAGAAAGTAGCTGCCATTGCAGAAGCTGACGTGAATGCAGCGTTCCAAATTAAAGCAAAAGGCGAGCGTTCAGCTAAATTAGCTGAAATTAAAAATAAAATCGTAGCTGAGTTGGTGACTGAAGAAACGTCTACAGCTGAAGCCAATGCCATTAAAGACGAGTTCTTTAATTTAGAAGCTAAAACAGTACGTAGCCAAATCTTAAATGGTGAGCCACGTATTGATGGCCGTGATACACGTACTGTACGTCCTATTGAAATCCGCACTGGTGTATTACCACGTACGCATGGTTCTGCATTATTTACTCGTGGTGAAACTCAAGCGTTAGTAGTGGCTACATTAGGTACTGGCCGTGACGCACAAAAAATTGATGCGCTACAAGGGGAATTTACAGACAACTTTATGTTGCACTATAACTTCCCTCCATACGCGGTTGGTGAAACTGGTCGTGTTGGTACACCTAAGCGTCGTGAAATTGGTCATGGTCGTTTAGCTAAGCGTGGCTTAATTGCTGCCTTACCTGAAACAGAAGACTTTGATTACACAATGCGTTTAGTGTCTGAAATTACAGAGTCTAACGGTTCAAGCTCAATGGCTTCAATCTGTGGTGGTTGCTTAGCCTTAATGGATGCTGGCGTACCAATGAAAGACTTAGTGGCTGGTATTGCAATGGGTCTGATTAAAGAAGATAACCGTGTTGCAGTGTTAACCGATATCTTAGGTGATGAAGATCACCTTGGCGATATGGACTTTAAAGTAGCTGGTACAGAGCATGGTATTACTGCTTTACAAATGGACATTAAGATCACAGGTATTACTTCACAAATTATGGAAGCGGCTTTATCACAAGCTAAAGAAGGTCGTCACCATATCCTAGGCATTATGAAAGAGGCGATGGAAAATGCTGACACTGAGATGTCAGAATTTGCACCACGCATCATCACAATGAAAATCAATCCAGATAAAATCCGTGATGTTATCGGTAAAGGTGGCGCTGTGATTCGTGCGCTAACGGAAGAAACTGGTACTACGATTGATATTGATGACGAAGGTCTAGTGAAAATCGCTTGTACTAATGGCGATGCTGGTGAAGAAGCTAAACGCCGTATTGCTGAAATCACTGCTGAAGTTGAAATTGGTAACGTGTACGAAGGTACTGTGATTAAACTATTAGACTTTGGTGCTATCGTTACTTTAATTCCAGGTAAAGATGGTTTATTACATATCTCACAAATTGCACATCAACGTGTTAATGCTGTGAGCGACTTCCTAAAAGAAGGCGATGTAGTGAAAGTTAAAGTAGTAGAAGCTGATGATAAAGGTCGCGTTCGTTTAAGTATGAAAGCACTAATTGATGAGCCAGCTAAAGAAGATGCTGCACCTGCTGTAGAGTAATCTGAAGTAAAGCAACATTTGAAATAGCAAAAAGGCCAGCAGAAATGCTGGCCTTTTTGTTTGTCAGTACAAAGTAAAGCTTAAAAACTGAACTGTAAGTTTTGTAAGCTACCCCAAATCACAAAAGTTGAAATCATTAATAAGCCCCAAGCCATCATGCCGGCTGTGAGTACAGCGCCAAACAATAATAAGTGGTGACCTTCTTCATACACATTTAATACTTCGGGTATGCCGTAATAAATAAAACCAGCAGCAGCCATCATCGCCAATGATCCAACCACCATTAATACTGAAATATCAGGCACTAATAAAAATACAGGCATCATCCAAAGCGGGGTTGGTGCTACTGCCGCTAGTTTGAATGCTTGATGATAGGTAGGTTTAACTTCAGCAATTTCAGATATTTGTTTAATCACTAAAGCCATTATCGGCACAGCAATTAATTCGATAATAAAAAAGGCGATACAAGCGAGGATTAACTTACTAGGGGAGAGTAAGTTAAAAAAGAGAATTTGATTCTTTTGCCCAGCCACATAAATGAATATAGGCGGGATCAGTGAGAAAGGCACAACGTGGAGTAAGAACAAACGATGGATAGAGTAACCACTATCAATCAGATCACGCCAGCCTTTTTGAGGGAACAAGAACAACTTAAATAGATAGACCAAATTCATAAAACCACCCTTATACAAAAGTATTACTATGAAAAACTAACGCTCTTTTTGTGTTGCAATCTCTTCAGTTACATTTTGTCACAATTAACCTTTTTTAACCAACTTAAATATCAAGCTATTTTGCGGCCCCTTTGATTGATTAAACATGCTTGCAGACTTTAGGTATGATGGAGTAGTGAAAAAAGCTAAGTGAGTACTAGAAGCATATGAAAAAAACTAACGAAAAATCATCACAACATATTGTGACTACACTAACCCAGCCAGCCTTTGAAAAGGGTGATGTTTTTAAAAGTCTGGCTGATGGGGTTGAGCGCGCATCCACCGTGGTGTTCGATAGTGTTGAAAAGCTGCGTAATCGCGACTGGACAGATAAAAAGCAATATACCTACGGCTTACTCGGTACGCCAACCTCGCGGCGCTTAGAAAGCCAGCTAGCCGCAATCGATGGTGTGCAGCATGCACTACTAGCGCCTTCAGGTTTGGCTGCCATTAGTATTGTGATGATGGCCTTATTGAAAGCAGGGGATCGCGTTTACCTACCTAATAATATTTATGTGCCAGCGTTAGAATTTGCAAAGTTATTAAGCAAGCAATACGGGGTGGAATATACGCTTTATAACCCACTAGCGCTTGATACTTTGGTTTTAGCTGAAAATACAACATTAGTATGGGTAGAAACGCCGGGCTCTGTGACGATGGAAGTGGCAGACTTGCCAGCCTTAGCCAATAAAGCCCATGCCGTTGGTGCAACGGTAGCGATAGATGCGACATGGGCAGCAGGCATTACGTTAGATGTCTTTAAGTTAGGTGCCGATATTTCAATTCAAGCACTCACTAAATATCAATCAGGTGGTAGTGATGTGATGATGGGGTGTGTGACTACTGATGATGACCGTCTTTACCAAGCAATATCAAACACAGCCATTACCATGGGTTCAGGGGTTAGCCCTGAAGATTGCCGCTTAATTTTAAGAAGCTTACCGCACTATGCGTTGCGCTATCACGCACAAGACCAATCTGCCCGCAAAATAGCGCAGTGGTGTGAAGCGCAGCCAATGGTTGAGGCAGTATTACACCCAGCTTTAAAAAGTTCACCTGGCCATGATATTTGGGCACGTGACTTTACTGGTGCTGCTAGTTTATTTTCGATTGTATTTAAGGCCGACGTTTCACAAAGCCAAATTGATCGTTGTATGGAAGCATTAGCTTTATTTCACTTAGGCTTTAGTTGGGGTGGGGCGGTCAGTTTGGTGGTGCCGTTCACACGAGACCAAATGCATGTGGCTTACCCATATAATGGTTCATTAGTCAGGTTTTATATCGGTTTAGAAAATACAGATGATTTATTGGCAGACTTAAAACAAGCATTTAGCCTACTACCAACCACCAATTAGTTCATATTGGAACTAATTAGAAGGCTTAAGTAAGAATAGTTGAAAGTTAGATAAGTGTTGATCTTTCCAAGTTGTGACTAAATCCCAACCACATTGGTTTGCCATGGCCATAAATCTATTTTTATCGTATTTATAGCAGTTTTCAGTGAAGATAGTCTCATTTTTATGGAAATTAAAGACGTGTTTTTTAATGGTGACTTTCTGCGCACATAAGCTTTTTAAGTGCATTTCAATGCGTGACTCTTGTTGATTAAAGCGCGCTACGTGAGCAAATTGCGCAAGGTTGAAGTCTGCACCAAGTTCATTATTGGCTCTAACCAATAAGTTTTTATTAAACGCCTCAGTCACACCTGCGGCATCGTTATAGGCCGCGACTAGTTGTGCCTCATCTTGCGTACCATCTACCCCAATTAATAAATGCCCCTGTTTGCCAGCTAGTAAATGAAAGCTATTAAGTAAATCAGCCGCTTCTTCAGGTGGGAAGTTACCAATGGTCGAGCCGGGGAAGAACACCAAACGGCTTGGGTCAATTCTGTCGTTTAAAGGGGTATGGATATTCGTAAAGTCACTCACAATAGGTAGCGTATTAATACTTAGATAGTCGGCGTGCAGTTGTTCAGCCACAAAACTTAAAAATTCTGCTGAAATCTCCATTGGAATATAAGTATTAAGCTCCTTTTGTGAGCCTAACAGTATGCGGGTTTTAATGCTTGAGCCACTACCGGGCTCTACAATCACTTTTAAATGCGGGAGGTAGCTTGGTAGGTCTTGCGCTACATCGACTAATAATTTGGTTTCAACGCGGGTAGGGTAGTACTCTGGCGTTTCAGTAATTTCTTCAAAAATAACCGAGCCAGCTTCGTCATAAAACCACTTACAGGGGATTGTTTTTTGTGGCTGTGATAAACCCGCTAGCACATCGTCTAAAAAATCATGTGTAGTCGTGGGTTTAATGTCTGTGATTGTATTCATAGTCAATTACTCAGCTAGTCGCAAGCCAGAAAACTGCCAGCGGTGGTGTGGGGCGAAAAAATTACGATAACTCGCACGTGAATGGTTAGGTGCGGTAGCAAAAGAGCTGCCACGTAAAACATATTGCCCGTTCATGAACTTACCATTATATTCACCAACAGCGCCTGCACTGGCTTTAAAGCCCGGGTAAGCGGTATATGGACTCGCAGTCCACTGCCATAGTTCACCATAGACTTGTAATAAACCATGATTATCTGAAGTGAGCGCATACTCCCATTCTGCCTCGGTAGGTAAGCGCTTACTACGCCACCTTGCAAAAGCATCCGCCTCAAAGTAACTAATGTGTCGCACTGGTGCATTTAAATCGACTGCTTGCAGGCCATTTAAACTAAAATTTTGGTAAGCATTTTCACACTTTTCCCAATAAAGTGGCATTTCCCAACCGGAATTTTGCTTAATATGCCACCCATCTGATAACCAAAGTAAGGCATTGTCATAGCCACCAGCTTCAATAAAGTTAATCCACTCCGCATTAGTCACTAATCGGTTAGCAAGGCTAAAAGGCTCAAGAAAAACACGGTGATTGGGTTGCTCATTATCATAGTGAAAACTATCATCATTTTGGTGGCCAATCGAAATTAACCCGCCTTCAAAGGCTTGCATGGTTAATTCAGGTAACAAGGTTTCAAATGGTTTTGCATCACTTTTTTGGTAAGCAGGGTTTAGGGGATTGTGCGAAAGGTTGTATAAAATATCGGTTAAAAATAATTCTTGGTGTTGCTGCTCGTGGTGAATGCCTAACTCGATTAACGCTAATACATCATCAGCCAAATCTGTTTTTAACAGAGAAACCATGGATTTATCAATGACTTGGCGGTAATCTAATATTTCAACAAGGCTAGGGCGGGTAATTAAACCTCGCTTGTTTTGCGGTTGGCGTTTGCCAACACTCTCGTAGTAAGAATTAAATAAAAAGTCGAAGCCATCAAAACCAGTGGGCTGCTGGTTAAAGCGTTTTAAAATAAATTCATTAAAAAACCAGCTGGTGTGGGCTAAATGCCATTTGCCTGGGCTGGCAAATACATCGGCTTGAATTTGCATATCTGCCTCACTTAACGGGGCTGATAATGCAATCGTGCTGTTTCTACAATTTACGAATTGCGTTAATAAAGTTTCAAGCATGTTGCAGCCAAATTTGGGCAGATTTTTATATTAAAACATAAAAAAGTGATTGATATAAACACCATCATCAAAATTAACGCATTAGTACAGTTTGAATTACTTTAGGTTCAATAATAGAAGTTAATTTTGTGTAATAGTAAGTGATCACTATTCATGGCAGTTTGGTTAGTCAGCACTCACTATTTTTATTTAAATTTGTTACTGTGGGGCAACAAGTAAGCTGAGTAGCTAGCCTATGAAGTCAACGCAACTCAACACGCTAAGCCGTAAGCCTGCCAATTAAGAGGTGTTTTCTGTTATCTTATTAAGATAACGCTATCGATACAGACAAGTAGCGACCATGATAACTAAAGTGAAAAAATATGACTGAATTTACCATTGCCAGTTTTAACGTTAAAAACTTAATTGGCGCAAAACAAGAGTATTACAAGTTTGAGCAATACACCCCTGAAGAATATGCGTGGAAGCAGAACTGGTTATCACAGCAATTATTAACCATGGATGCTGATATTGTTTGTTTTCAAGAGATTTTTGATGAAAGCTCGCTTAACGCAGTGATTAATGATGTGAATGCCGCGGGTGAAGACCTCAATGCAGAAGTGATTCCAGGTAGAGAACAACGTTATCGCCGTAAAGCGATCTTTAAAAAGCTCAAATTTGATAGCTACCGTGAAGACCAAGTGTTTTTTGCCAAAAACATTACCGATGGTGAGCCGGGTAAAAGAAGACCGGGCTTAGCCATGCTGTCGCGTTTTGGTTTTGTTGGCACGCCAGAGGTGATTCAGCAATTAGATAAGCCTGTCACCATTGAGTTTCCAAGTGCTGGGTACGATAGTGATGAAATAGCCGGTAGTTACACCATTGAACGCATTTCACGCCCAATGATTAAAGCCAAAATTGAAATTGGCAACCAAGTGGTGACGGTATTTAACTGTCATTTAAAATCAAAACTGGGTGAGTACATCAAACCAGCAGGTTCAAATTCAGCACCAGAGAGCGATTTAACGCATTATCTACCAGCAGAGCGGGCATTGGGAGAGTTACGCGCCATGCTACGCCGTAGCGCCGAAGCCTACGTGTTAAGACAAATGGTGGTTGAAGAACTTAAGCTAGGTAACCCAGTATTTGTATTAGGTGACTTTAACGACAGTGAATACTCCATTGCCTCAGCCATTATTAAAGGTGAAAAGCCCTTTAAAAACTACTCTTGGATGCGCCGCCACGATGCAAAAAGCAAAGGCGAGCGTTATAGCGGGGCTGAAGATAAAAGCATTCGCGCGCAAGTGCTGCAATACCAATTACAAAGTGCTGAAATGCAGTTTATTAAAAGAAGCCAGCGCGACATGGTGTACACCACGGCCTTTGGCGGGGTGTATGAAAGTATTGACCAAATACTCATGTCACAACATTTTGTTGAAACTAATAAAAACGCGATTGGCGGCATGGAATACTTTAGCGTGTTTAATGACCATATTACCAACGGTGAGCATCCAGACGCGCCATATAACAAACTAGCCTCAGACCACGGGCAGATTATGGCGCATATGCGTCTTTATTAAACTGCGGGTAATGATGCTACAAGTTTAATAATTGAACTTAATGTTTAAGCATGGCGGTAGGAAAAAAAACGATGAAATCACAAAAGGGTAGTTTACTGGTTGGCGCTTTACTATTAGTAATTGCACTAGGGGCGGCCCTGTTTGTGTATATGGCTGAGCTAACCCAAGTAAAAGCAGATTACGACACGGCGCAAAAACAAGTGAAGCAGCTAAAGCAATTAAGTGAAATATCTATTTCACAAGGCTTGCAGATAGAAAAAGCCTTGTTTGAATTTATTAGCATTCCCACTGAAATTGCTTTTGAAATCAATAAGCACTACCCAAGGCCAATAGGCGCAGTGGGGTTTGAAACAGACCACGTACATATTTTTTATAAAACGGAATATACCTTTACCTATGGCTATGACTTAGAAAATTGGCAATGGTGTGCGCAAACGGTGGCAGATAAACCGGGCGTTGTGCGGGTGCGCCAACCAAATGTAGTGTGGACCAATAAAAATACCAGTATTGCCCCAACTATATGGCGGACAATTAACGGGCTATTTTATGAAACTGAATTGAGTGAGGTAGTGCAAAAAGAAGCCACAACAAGACTATCGAACAAAATCAGTGAAGCTTCAAAAAAACACCTAAACGATAAAACCATGAAGCTAAGCATGGCACGTGCGTTAAAGCAGTTTTTAATTGAGGTGATGAATGCCTCACATACAGTATCAAACCCAGTCAGCGGTATTGAACTAGTGACTAACCTTAATGCTGAGTGCAAAGCAATCTAAACAAGCCGAACGGCTTTAATTAATTATGCGTTACCTTCCGCTTTCTTTTTGGCTTCAACTTCTACTTTCCAAGCCTCATATTGCTCTGGTGAGCGGCCATGGCTACCATCACAACCTGGCATATGTAAGCTTTTACCACAGCCACATTTAGGGATAGATTCTGTTTCTACTTTATCGGTCATTTTATTTTCCTATAATAAATCAGGTGCTATATTAGCTTACTTAGGAGCTAAGTGTAGGAATTAGATTTTTAAACCCATTTTTTCCAATACATAATCCCAGTAATGGCTAATGCAAGTAAACTCATTGTTGAAAGTAAAATAAGAAAAGCGTCGCCATTTTCTGTTCCTGGTAATCCGCCTACATTCATACCAAAAACACCAGTTAAAAAAGAAAGTGGTAAAAATATGGCCGTTACAATGGACAATACATACATTCTTTTATTTTGTTGTTCTGAAATTTTGTTTCGTAACTCTTCTTGTAAGAAAATAGCGCGTTCGCGGGCTAGATCCAAGTCTTCTACATAACGCATTGTCCGATCAGTTTGTTGTCGTAAATCAAAAGTATTTTCATCAGATAATATAGCTTGCATACGATTGAGTGATTCAAGCGCGTCTCTTTGAGGAGCTAAGTATCTGCGTATTGAGGCAGTTTGTCGACGAGTGGTTGCTAAACGAGTGCGCATTTCAGTCTGGGGAATATCGATCATATTAGTTTCAAAAATTGTTAATTCTTCATCAATTACATCAACCATTTTGCCAATTTCATCAGCTAGCTTTTCAACTAGAAGAGTCACAAAATCACCTGTATCGATTGGCTGGTTTGGTTGGATAAAAGTTTGGCGGATTTGATCTATAGAAAAGAGCTTTCTACCCATACGTCTCGTTGTAATTACAAAGTTTTTTGTAAACCAAATACGTACCGAAATCATATCTTCAGGGTCAGCATTATGGTTAGTATTAATGCCACGTAAAACCATCAAAATGCCTTCATTAAGCGATATTGTTCGTGGTCTTGTCTCATCTGCTGTTAGTGCTTCGATTACGCTGCTATCTAAGTCAAAACTTTGTAGTTGTTCAATTGCATCTGTAGCATCATAGCAAACATGTACCCATTGAATTTCGTTTGAATTATTAACGCTAATATCACTTGAATCAAGTATATTAGAACCGTCTACATTAAATTTATATGCCCACATGAATGCTTGGTCATTATTAATATTGGGAAAGGTCATAATCTATTACCTGTTAAGTTTGAGTTCACCATCAATATGGATATCTCTTTGAGGGAATGCAATGACAATATTGTTTTGTTCAAAGAGGTCGTAGATCCTAAAGCGAATATTGCTGCGAATAATGCGCAAGTCGCGTTCAGCAATGGCTTCTACCCAAAAAAAAGTATCAAACATTAAAGCGTTATCACCAAAATCATCAAATATTACAATAGGCTTTGGGTTAGTTAATAATTCATTTTGCTCTACTACGGCTTGCAAAATTAATTGAGAGGCTAGCTTTACCGGTGAACCATAAGCTATACCAATGCGTACATTGGTACGTATAAGCTTGTCGATTAAATTCCAGTTAACCACTGTATTTTCTAGCAACTTACTATTTGGTATAAGCATATGTACCCCATCTACACGTCTAATGCGTGTGGAGCGAGTATTAATGGCTTCTACAGTACCTTTATTTGCATCAATTTCTAAAAAGTCTCCAATACCTATAGGGCGCTCCCACATGAGAATCCAGCCACTTATAAAGTTATTGATGATATTTTGTGCGCCAAAACCAACACCAATTGCAACTGCACCAGAAATAAATGCAAACGCTGTTAATGGTATGTTGATTAAGTCTAATGTTGTAATGACCAGTATTATTGTGGCTACAACATAAAGCAGCCGTCTAATTAACTGAATCATATTGATATCAACATCATTGGTGACGAGTTGTTTTGTAATAAAGCTAACTAGCCATCGCATTAATAAAAAACCAACAATAAGTACTAATGGCACAACAAGCCAGTCGCCAATAGTCAGTGTTTGGCCATATATTTTAAAGGTAGGTTTGTTTAGAAAGATGATTATGCTGTCCATATATAATTTCTTAATAATTAAGTAGGAGTAGGTATTAATTTTAAGTATTTTTTAGAGTACTTAAGTATGTGGGCTAGTAGTTAGTTTTATTCTTGTGGCATTACTAGTATAGTTAAATGGCATGTATTTGTATTTATTGGTGGGGTTTTATTTTGGATAAAAACACAATTAATAGTTATATTAACTTGTAATAAATTATGAAGGAAATGCCTTATTAAACTCAATGAGAGAAGTAGTTAGGCGGTTAATTTTGAATAGTTACTTATGGAGGATATGAATAATGAGTAAAGTTTTTATCTATGCAGAATATCAAGTGAGTGCTGCATTCACGGATTTGAATTGGGATGAAATTAACACTCAAATGCAGCAGTTTCCCGGTTTAGTTTCTAAAACGTGGTTAAGTGGGCAAAATACACAAACGGTCGGTGGGTTTTATGAGTTTGATAACCAAACAAACGCACAAGCTTATATCGATGAATTATTAATCCCTTTTACTAAGCAGGTTGGTGGTAACTTAACGGTTAAATTATTTGACGGTGATGTGGTGAAAGAAGCGAGTATTGGTATGAGCTCACCTTTTTATAAATGATCACTAATCGATTTTAGCGATAGCTTTTGTAAAAATTGACGTACAAAAACAAAAAAGGACTTAGATTTCTCTAAGTCCTTTTTACGTTTTGGTGGCCCCTCTGTGAGTCGAACACAGCACCAACGGATTATGAGTCCGCTGCTCTAACCAAGCATGAGCTAAGGGGCCGGAAAAGCGATATTATAGTTTAATCTTGTCCAGTCTCTAAGAAACTTTTTAGGCGCTCTGAACGCGTTGGGTGGCGTAGCTTACGTAATGCTTTCGCTTCGATTTGACGAATACGTTCGCGGGTTACGTCAAACTGCTTACCAACCTCTTCTAGTGTATGGTCGGTATTCATTTCAATACCAAAGCGCATACGTAGTACCTTAGCTTCACGCGGTGTAAGTGACTCAAGCACTTCACTTGTAGCATCACGTAGGCTGGCGTAAATGGCCGCGTCTGATGGGGCTAGTGTTGTACTGTCTTCAATAAAGTCACCTAGGTGCGAGTCTTCATCATCACCAATGGGTGTTTCCATTGAAATTGGCTCTTTGCTGATTTTCAGAATCTTACGAATCTTCTCTTCAGGCATTTCCATTTTCTCAGCCAATTCTGCTGGGTCAGGCTCTAAGCCTGTTTCTTGTAGAATTTGACGGCTGATACGGTTCATTTTATTGATTGTTTCAATCATATGCACCGGAATACGGATTGTTCTCGCTTGGTCAGCAATTGAACGGGTAATCGCTTGGCGAATCCACCATGTAGCGTAAGTTGAGAACTTGAAACCACGACGGTATTCAAATTTATCAACGGCTTTCATTAAACCAATGTTACCTACTTGAATTAAATCTAAGAACTGTAGGCCAGGGTTGGTGTATTTTTTAGCAATTGAGATCACTAAACGTAAGTTAGCTTCAATCATCTCGCGTTTTGCGCGACGGGCACGTGCTTCACCAGTCGACATTTGCTTGTTGATTTCTTTAATCTCTTTAATTGGTAAGCCAACGCTTTTTTCTAGTTCGATCAGTCTTTCTTGTTGATCAAGAATCGAGTGATTGAAGCGTTCTAGTTTATCAACGTATTTTTCGCCTGAGCTTAATTGTACGTTAATCCATTCCAAGTTAGTTTCATTACCAGGGAATGCTTTAATGAAGTACATACGGTCCATGCCAGATTTATCAACACAGAAGTTTAAAATCTTACGCTCATGGCTACGGATGTTAGCAACAATCTCACGCACTTGCGCACATAGGCCTTCAACTTGTTTTGCTGAGAATCTAAACACAGTCAGTTCTTCTAAAATGCCAGCCAATAGTGTTTGGTACTCAGGGTCTTGCGAGCCTGTTACTGGTAGTATTTCAGACATTCTTTCGTGTGATTTGCGAATTTTAGCAAAGCGGGTTAACACTTCGTCTTTTAGTTTCGCTAACGCTGCTGCTGTTGCGGCGGCGGCTTTGGCATCTGCCTCAGCTTGCGTTTCTTCTTCGTCTTCCTCTTCTTCGTCCGCTGCAGCTTCTTCGTCAGATTTCTCTTCCGCTTTTGCTTCTTTTGCTTCTTCAGCGTCGTTTTGTGCTTTTACGCCATCATCAAGACCAATGTCGTTGTCGATTAAGCCGTCTACTAAATCATCAGCGCTTAATTCTTCGTTCTCAACTTTAGTGATCATTGCAAGCAATGCAGTAATCGTCGTTGGGCAAGCCGCAATCGCTTGAATCATGTGCTTCAAGCCATCTTCAATTCTACGGGCAATCTCAATTTCGCTTTCGCGGGTGAGTAAGTCAACCGTACCCATTTCACGCATATACATACGCACTGGGTCAGTGGTACGACCAAACTCTGAGTCTACAGTTGCAAGGGCTTGTTCAGCTTCTTCAGCAGCGTCGTCATCTTGTGCGGCAGCTGGTGCGTCTGACATCAGTAATGCTTCAGCATCTGGTGCTTCTTCATGCACCTGAATACCCATGTCATTAATCATGCCGATAATGCCGTCAATTTGCTCTGAACCTTGTACATCGTCAGGCAGGTGATCGTTAATCTCGGCAAAGGTTAAGTAGCCGCGCTCTTTCCCTAAAACAATTAGTGTTTTTAACCGTGAGCGGCGTTCTTCAGCGGTTGACGGTGTGACGTCAGATGCTTTTTTACCACTTGTTTTGGTTGCTGCTGCATTTTTTCTAGGTCTTGCCATGAATAACCTCAAATATATGTTAATTGCACCGTGAAAATTAAAGTAATCTCACGTGCGACAATAATTTTAGTGTAACTGCGTATTATAGCAGAATTAATCCCTATTTAGAGTAGGTTTACTCCCTAAAGTTTTCAAAAGTTCGCGTTCGTCGTCGGTTAAGCTGCTTAGTGGCTTACCGCTGATGCTCTCAAGCAGTGCGATTTCTTTTTTCTTTAGGTAAATGTTATTAAGTTGTTGTTTTGCACCTACTAATTCGGAATTGAAGTCGAGCGTTTCATCTAGCTGATTCAGCTCTTGTTCTAGGTCCTTAAAAATCTGTTCGTCAATGTGTGCTGCTAGGGCACGCATTATAACTACGGGTTTAGCATGGGGATTCTGAAGGCAAATTTCAATAGTCTGCTGTAATAATATTTCTAGCGCATCATCTCCAATGATCCATTCTAGGTCGGTAGCATCCGCCAAGCTTGGCTGCATAATCAGCATTAAGCAAAAGCGTTTATGAATAGACATCATGGTGCGAGAAAGTTTCGGCCTTGCTGCTCTTGGTTTGCTGCTTACATTAGGTAATTTGAGTACGCCATGCATTTCATCGACTGAAATTTTGGCTAGCTCAGCAATTTTCTTACGTAAATACATAGCACTGCGTGGCGCTTTAATCGCTTGCATAATCGGCTCTGCATCATTAAGCAGTTTGACGCGGTCTTCTTGGCTGCGTAGCGGGTTATGTTCACATAGGTGCTTAATGATGTATTGCGATAACGTCATAGCGGCTTCAACTTCTTGCTCGAATTTCTCCTTACCAAATTCGCGCACGTATGAATCAGGGTCGTGTTCTTGCGGTAGGAATAAAAATTTGAGCTTTAAATCATCAGTTAACGCAGAAAGGGCGTTCATCACCGCGCGCCATGCTGCCGTTAGGCCAGCTTTATCACCATCAAAGCAAAATACAATTTCATTGGTTTGGCGCTTTAATTTCACAATGTGAAAAGGGGTGGTGGCAGTGCCTAGTGAGGCAACCGCGTATGAAATGCCAAATTGTGCCAGTGCCACTACGTCCATATAGCCTTCAACCACGAGTGCGCGTTCGGCGGCTCTAATCTCGCGGCGTGCTGAAAATAAACCATAAAGCTCATGGCCTTTTTGGAACAATGGCGTTTCAGGGGAGTTGTAGTACTTTGGCGTATCTTCAGGGTTAATCACGCGGCCACCAAAGCCAATCACTTGGCCTTTTTGGTCGTGAATTGGAAACATAATGCGGTCGCGAAAGCGGTCGTAACGTTTACCTGAGTCATTTTGTACGACTAAGCCGGCAATATTGAGTGCTTCGTTACCGTAATCACTGAATACGTTTTGTAAGTTTTGCCAGCCAGCAGGTGCGTAACCAATTTGGTATTTGGCGGCAATAATGCCGCTTAAGCCACGGGCTTTTAAGTATTCAATGGCGCGTGGTGATTTTTTTAGTTCAGCTTTGTAGTATTGCGCTGTTTTTTGCAAAATATCTTGCAGGCCAACCACTTGTTTGGGTGCTGGTGTGTTGGCTGTGCGTTCTTCTTGCGGCACGGTTAGGCCAACCATTTTGGCTAGCTCTTCAATCGATTCAATAAAGGTGAGGCCTTGGTATTCCATCATAAAACCAATGGCGGTGCCGTGTGCGCCGCAACCAAAGCAATGGTAAAACTGCTTAGTAGGGCTTACGGTAAAGCTTGGTGATTTTTCATTATGGAATGGGCAGCAAGCCGAGTAGTTGGCCCCTGCTTTTTTTAGCGGTACGCTTTTATCAACGACATCGACCACGTCGACACGATTGAGAAGATCTTGTATGAAACTTTCTGGAATCAAGTGAGATGCGTGCCTTTAAGAAAATTGCTTAAAAAATTAAGCATGTTGAATATTAAAGCTTAAGAGGAATCATACTCAAAAAGTATAAAACAAAAAAGGAGCTTTATAAATAAGCTCCTTATATTGACGACCATGAATGGTCAAACTTTATATCTACGTGCGTGCTAGGCTAGGCGGGTTTTAATTAACCCAGATACTTGACCCATGTCAGCGCGACCAGCAACAAGCGGTTTAATCGCGCCCATTACTTTACCCATGTCTCTAATGCCTGCGGCACCAGTTTTAGCAATGACTTCATCTAAAATTTTAGTAATTTCATCTTCAGTAAGTTGCTGAGGTAGGTAGTCTTTCAACACCACTACTTCTTGTTTTTCAACATCGGCCAAATCTTGACGATCTGCACCTTCATAAGCAGCGATTGAATCGCGACGCTGTTTTAGCATTTTTTCAAGAACGGCAATCACTTGGTCGTCATTTAATTCAATGCGTTCATCAACTTCTTTTTGCTTAATTGCCGCTTGCAGAAGACGAATAGTCCCAAGGCGCACAGTATCTTTTGCGCGCATGGCTGTTTTCATGTCTTCTGTAATGGTTGCTCTTAGGGTCATTTTGTTGTTTTCCCAAATCTTACATTACTAAATATTGCTGTAAAAAGCAGAGCGACCAATGGCTTGCCTTACTTTTAATACTAATCTTATGACTAGTACATTTTTTGTGGCAATGTTTGCTTTTGAAGACGACGGTATTGACGTTTAACGGCAGCAGCAGCTTTACGTTTACGCTCCCAAGTTGGCTTTTCATAAAATTCGCGAGCGCGAAGATCATTAATTAGACCAGTCTTTTCGATTAAACGTTTAAAGCGACGTAGCGCAACATCAAACGGCTCATTTTCTTTTACACGTACTGTAGACATTAATTCTCTCTTAAGTTATCTATTACTAAATTAGTTAAAGTCTCAATCAAAATAGGCATAGGGAATAACATTCCACCAACGCCAAATTGAGAAAAGTCCAACATTTTATCCCCTAAGGATATTTTATTCAATGTTTTTATGCATTTAAGTGCAGATTACTTCATAATTCAGCTTTATAACAACATGTTCAGTTGAATTGCGTTGGAAAAACGCTTCAATTCCCCATGTAAAACCATTAATTTAAGGAAAGTGCCGTAATGCTAGTGTTAGGAGTTGAATCTTCTTGTGATGAAACAGGCTTAGCTTTGTATGATACTGAGTATGGTTTGGTGTCGCATGCGCTTTATTCACAAGTGGCATTGCATGCCGAATATGGCGGGGTTGTGCCAGAGCTTGCATCGCGTGACCATATTCGTCGTGTGATCCCATTGACTGAAAAAGTGTTGAAAGATGGCCATAAGACCATGCAAGATATTGATGCGATTGCTTATACACAAGGGCCGGGTTTATCAGGTGCACTTTTAGTAGGGACTAGTTTTGCTGAAGCATTAGCCATGAGCTTAAATGTGCCAACGATGAAGATTCATCATCTTGAAGGCCATTTGCTAGCACCATTATTGGAGGCGAACCCGCCAGCTTTTCCTTTTGTGGCCTTATTAGTGTCAGGCGGGCATAGTCAAATTATGCGTGTGGATGGCATTGGACAATATGAATTGCTAGGCGATACATTAGATGATGCCGCAGGTGAGGCATTTGATAAAACCGCTAAATTATTAGGGTTGGCTTACCCAGGCGGCCCATTGCTTGCGGCACTGGCTGAAACGGCAACATTAAAAGAAGCGGATTCACCTTATAAATTACCGCGCCCTTTATTACACAGTAAAGATTTAAACTTTAGTTTTAGTGGGCTAAAAACAGCCGTACTGACATTGGTGACTAAAAACCAACCGTTAGACGAAGCAACGCGCGCTAATATTGCATGGGCATTTCAAGAGGCAGTGACAGAAGTATTAACCATTAAATGTATGACCGCTTTACGTGAAACAGGGTTGGATCATTTAATCGTCTCTGGCGGTGTCGGCGCTAATAGTAAGTTGCGTGAAAAGTTGAATGCAGCCACTAAGCGAAAATTATGCAAAGTCAGTTATCCACGATTAGAGTTTTGTACTGATAATGGCGCGATGATTGCTTTTGCAGGGGCGATGCGTTTGAAGGCAATGGATAAGCTCGCGCAAGGTGATTATGGCTTTAGTGTAAAACCACGTTGGGATTTGGCTGAGCTCCAAACCCCACAAGGTTAATCTATATAGGTTAAGCTACTTTATTTTTTACCAAAGCCAGCTTCAGTGCCCGCTAGTAGTTTTGTGATGTTTGATTTATGACGCCATACTAATAGTGCAGACATGATGAATACAGTGGCAATATAAGCTTCATTGTTTGGAAATAGAAACCAAGCAAACACTGGTGCAAAGGCTGCCGCAATAATGGCGGATAGTGATGAGTAGCGGGTAATCATAAAGATCACAATCCAAGTGGCTAATGCAGCTAAACCAAGTAGCGGGGAAAGTGCGAGCATAATGCCCAATGCGGTTGCAACACCTTTACCACCTTTGAATTTGTAGTAGATTGGAAATAGGTGGCCAAAGAATACCGCTAGCCCAATGACTGATACTAACAAAATGGGTAAGTTGGCTTGCAGGGCTAACCAAATAGGTAGCCAGCCTTTTAATACATCACCAAGCAACGTGAAAATGGCCGCAGATTTTTTGCCGGTCCGTAATACATTGGTGGCGCCAATGTTGCCTGAGCCAATGGTGCGTGGGTCTGGCAGGTTGAAAATTTTACTCACCAGTATGCCAAAGGCAATAGAGCCTAATAGGTAGGCGCCAATAATCCAGGCAATATCAGTTGGGTT
This sequence comes from Methylophilaceae bacterium, assembly GCA_034111445.1. Classification (GTDB taxonomy): domain Bacteria; phylum Pseudomonadota; class Gammaproteobacteria; order Burkholderiales; family Methylophilaceae; genus Methylotenera. The sequence goes on from JAWUXH010000014.1 coordinate 25,326, forward strand.
AATCGGCAAAGTTCCGGATTCGATCATCTTGCTATATCCTTTTGAGATGCTATAAGCTGCAAAAAACTAATTATATAGGGTCACATAACGTATGGACATGATATTTTTAAGTGAAGTGAAAGTCGAAACCAAGCTAGGTGTACCTGACTGGGAGCGATTTACGCCACAAACGATCATATTGGATATTGAAATAGATTATGATTTTAGTGAGGCGTGTACTTCAGATTCAATTGAACATACGATTGATTATGGTGCTGTGGTTGGCCGGGTACGTGAAACGTTGGCCGAGCATAGCTTTAAATTAGTTGAGGCACTGGCAGAGCATGTGTGCCAGTTGATTATTAAAGAATTTAAGGCAGAACGCGTGAAGCTTAAAGTGGCTAAGCCGGGTATATTGCCAAACTTAAAAGCTTTAGGGGTGGTGGTTGAGCGTCGTAAGTAGTGCTTTTCAATAAAGTTCATATCTGAACTATGACTAACCTTAAACATAACCCTTTACGATGCAGCAATCTTTAAACTTTACGGATGGGCCATTAATCACACGCATTGATGATGGCGCTTATTGGTTGCAAGGTTTTTGTTTGGCGCAGGCTGAGTATTATTGGCAATTGCTCATCTATCACTTTGAAGCTTTTCCACCGCAGTCGATGATGACGCCAATGGGGCCGATGTCAGTTAAAACGACTAGTTTTGGTGAGATTGGTTGGGAAGGCGATGAAAATGGCTATGGTTATGCGTTGACCAAATCATCTGGTCAAAAGAATTGGCCGCGAATACCGGAACCATTACTTGATTTAGCCTCGCGTGCAGCAAGTGCTGCTGGTTATCAACACTTTGTGCCAGATACTTGTTTAGTGAATGTGTATGAAGTTGGGGCTAAGATGGGGCTGCACCAAGATAAAGATGAGCGTGATTTTTCACAACCGATTGTTTCAGTCTCACTTGGATTGCCAGCAACCTTTTTATTTGGCGGTGCTGCACGAGACAGCCAAGTAAGGAAAATGCCTGTCATGCATGGCGATGTTGTTGTGTGGGGTGGCAAAAGCCGTCGCCACTTTCATGGGGTTAGTACTATTGCCCCAGGGCAACACCCTTTATTAGGTGCGCTGCGGTGTAACCTTACTTTTAGAAAAGCAACTTAAAAGACACGGTAAGTTAACCTAAGCCTAGTAACAGTAGTAAAATACTATTTTTTAATTGTTAGCCAATATTCATGCGCGTTAGTTTAGAGCAAGCGATTGTTAGCCTTAAGCAAGGTGAAGTGGTCGCCATACCGACAGAAACGGTTTATGGCTTGGCTGCTGATGCCCGCAATGAAGGCGCGCTACGTCGCATTTATGCTGTTAAAGAACGGCCTGCCACTAACCCGTTAATTGTGCATATTGCTGATGCTGATCAGGTGCTTAATTGGGCTGTTGCTTTTCCACCGTTGGCGCAAAAGTTAGCGGCGAGATTTTGGCCGGGGCCTTTTACCATGGTGTTGGCAGCGCAAAACACTGTGTCACCAATACTGACCGCGAATCAACCAACGATTGCTTTGCGTGTGCCTGATCACCCTTTAACATTGACTTTGTTAAAGCAAAGTCAGTTAGGTTTGGCTGCGCCATCTGCCAATAAATATACACAACTAAGCCCAACAACCCCTGAACATGTTGAACATGGGTTGGGTGAGGGCATTGCTGTACTTGATGGCGGTGCATGTAAAGTAGGCATTGAGTCGACGATTATTGAAGTGTACGAAACGAATAATAATGGTTGGCAGTGGCAGTTGTTAAGAGCGGGGATGCTGAGTGAGGCGGATATCACCAATGCTGCTGAACAGCCGCAAAGTAACAAAGCACTGATCAAAAAAGAAACGACAAAAGTACCTGGGCAGCACTTACTGCATTACTCGCCTGTTACGCCTCTACAAGGGTTCAATGATAGAGCTGAACTGATTAAAGCTGCGGGTGCGTTAGCGCAGGCAGGTAAAACATGTGCTGCTTTGTTATTGGCAAAAGGTGAGCCTTCAATATTATTGAGTGAAGTGTTGCCAAGTGAGCCTGTCCAGTACGCAGAAAAGCTATATAGCGTGCTGCATACCTTAGATGCCTTAAACGTTGAGCGTCTGTTAATTGAATTGCCGCCAGATGAAATAGCGTGGCACCCGATTTTTGATCGCTTATCGCGCGCAATGCATTAGCATTATATTATGACGTAGTAACCATTTAATGAACCACTAACCAGAAAATAGGAAGAGTAAATGTTGAAATCAAAATTGTGCTTATTTATTGCACTTATCACCTTAGCTTCATGCAGTAAAATTAATTTGAACCCATTTAGTAAAGACTCAAATGCGGATTCAGCCTATGGTAATGCAACGAAATATGTGTGTGATGACAAGCAATCATTTCATCTACGCATGTTTAATAATAATGCCAATGCTTGGGTGATTTTTGATGATCACGAAGTTAGCCTTGCACAAAGTGAGACTGATCAAAACACTTATACAAGTGGGAGCATTACTTTGTTAACTGATGTAAATTCAACTTCATTAAATAACGGTGAAAAGTCCGTTTATTCTGGCTGTAACCCCCAAAGTTAGCGTGATACATTGGTAAGCTAAATTACAAATTGAAACAATTTCAGTTTTTTAACATTGGCTTACTTATTAATGAATAAACGTTTTTCTACAATCTGGCGCTTTTTACTACCTATCGTCATCTTATTGATCATTGCGCCCATTGTATTTGTTCAAATTGCCTCTCAATTTGAAGGTGCTGGGCAGGTCAGTGCGAATAATGTGTTAATAGTGGCAGCAGCAGGTGCATTGTTAGGCCTCTTACTTGTATTTGTGATTTTTCATCAGTTGAAAAACGTCATAATGAAGCCAATTGGCGCTGATCCCGATGTGGTGGTTGATGTGATGCAGAGAATTTCAAGCGGTAACCTTGAAGATGATCAAACGCTAACAGCGGATCCAGATACATTGTTAGACAATGTACTCACGATGCGTGCGACTTTAAAGAAAACCTTTGAACAATTGCAAGAAAATGGCAAGCGATTAAGCTTGTCAGCTAGTGTGTTTAATCATGCGCATGATGGTATTTTTATCACTGCAGCTGACTTTAGAATTCTTGATGTGAATGGCTCGTTCACTAAAATTACCGGTTATATCAAAGAAGCGGTGATTCATCAAAAACCAGCCGAACTTGGATTCTCATTCCAAGATAATGAGTATTTTGATAAAGCAATTATTGATATTAAAGAACGCGATAATTGTCGCGGTGAAGTGTGGAACTTGCACAGTGATGGCAATGTGTATGCCGCTTGGTTAGATATTTTTGCGGTTTATGATGACGAAGGTGAAGTCGCTAACTATATTGGATTATTCTCTGATATTACTGACGTTAAAAACCAACAGCAAGCCTTGGAGCATATGGCTTACCATGACCCATTAACGCAATTACCAAACCGTATCTTATTTTCGGAGCAGCTTGATGCTGAGTTAATTAAAAACAATGCAGCTAACCAAGAAATGTTGGCTATTTGTTATTTTGATTTGGATGGCTTCAAACCGGTTAATGATGCATTAGGTCATGATGCAGGGGACAAATTACTGGTGGCGTTATCAAGCCGCGTTCGGAACAGCTTAAGAGATGGCGATACCATTGCAAGGCTTGGTGGTGATGAATTTGCTATGTTGTTAAGCGGGTTAAAATCAAAAGAAGCTTGCGAGAAAAAATTAGACGAATTGTTAGAAGTGATTAAGCAGCCTTACGATATTGCGGGTGATGCAGTCAATGTATCAGCCAGTATTGGTTACACCCTTTACCCATGTGATTTTAGTGAGCCAGATACGTTGTTAAGGCATGCAGACCATGCGATGTATCATGTAAAGGTAAATGGACGAGGTTTTCATCACCAGTTTGATCCTGAGCACGATAAGGAAATGCTTGATGTTCAAAAAGAGCGAGATGCAATTAATGAAGCCTTGCCAAATGGCGAGTTTAGCTTGTTCTATCAGCCTAAAGTTGATATGAGGTTAGGACGCGTGATTGGTGTGGAAGCGTTGATCCGCTGGAATCACCCTGCGCGCGGCGTTGTTTCACCAGCAGAATTTTTACCAATGATTGAGCAAGACGATGAATTTACCGTGCAAATTGGTGAGTGGGTAATTAGTGAAACCTTAAGGCAAGTGAAGACTTGGGCTGCTAATGATATTGCACTTAAAGTAAGTGTGAATATTTCGGCAAGGCATATGATGCAAAGTAACTTTGCCAAACGGTTAGAGCAGTTACTTGCACAATACTCAGAAGTATCACCGACGTTACTAGAGCTGGAAATCACTGAAACGGCGTTAATAGATGATGTTTCTTCGATTGCAAAAACTATTGAGAAGTGTAAAAAACATGGGGTGACTTTTGTTTTAGATGACTTTGGTGTTGGTAATTCATCATTGACTTACTTGAGAAGATTGCCCGTTGAGGCAGTTAAAATTGATCAATCATTTATTCGTGACATGATGGTGAATAAAGACGACCTAGCGGTTGTTTCTTGTGTGATTAGTTTAAGCAAAAGTTTTGATCTTGGCGTGATTGCTGAAGGGCTTGAAAGTGCTGAGCATGGTTTGAAGTTAATGGAATTAGGTTGCTATGTTGCACAAGGTTACGGTATATCACAGCCGCTGCCAGCCGAAGAGGTGGCAGCCTGGGTGAAAAGCTATGTGCCAGATCCAAGCTGGCAAACAGAGAAAATAATCACACCTATGTCAGAAGAGCTGATTATTTCTTAGATTGCGCACTTGAACGATTAATAAAAAAAGCGCAATATTAGTCAACGCGTTGACTATGGAGTGTCCCATGGATAATAAGTACGGGCTTGGCAGTTTAAGAGTTTCAAAAGAGCATCACGAACAACATCATAAAGAACCAAATTATCAAACACATGTTTGTGTTTATTGTCAGCATTCGAGCTTGATCTTAAGTCAAACAATGCATGACCATCGGTGTGCGAAATGCGGTAATTGGCAAAATGATATTCCAGCGGGTTACTCAACTGGACGTAGTAGTGATTATTAACCTCCTATTGATTGTGGAATGATCATCAAGATTATTGAATAATCATGATTTTCTTGAATGTGTTTTTATATAAATCCCTTTATAGTAAAGCTACATAAGGCGAAAGCCTTATGAATTTAAATAAAAAAGGGAGAAATATTATGTGGACAACACCAGCTGCTACTGAAATGCGTTTCGGTTTTGAAGTAACTATGTACGTAATGAACAAGTAATTTTTGTTTATGCGATACAAAAAAGCCTAGCAATTGCTAGGCTTTTTTATTGGCTGAAGGTTGTACTGACTAATATTGGCTATTAGGCAATGGGTAGCCTTTAGGTAGCAATACCCAAATTTTTCCTGCCTGCTTCATCGAGCCTGCTTTTTTACCTGCATCAAATCCCGCTCCCCAGTAAAAGTCAGCACGAACGCCCCCTTTAATCGCACCGCCAGTATCTTGCGCCATCATTAGCTGTTTAAGTGGTATTTGGCTATTAGGTTGTGTGGTTGAAAGAAAGACTGGCGCCCCTAATGGAATATGTCGCTTATCAACAGCCACAGCTCTTTCAGCCAGTAATGGCACGCCTAATGCACCCAATGGGCCTGGTAAGTTAAGTGGTAACTCGCGGAAGAAAACGAAGCTAGGGTTACTATTCAATAACTTTCTTAATTGGCTAGGGTTTCTTCTTGCCCAATTCTTAATGCCTTGCATTGAGGCTTCTGAAGCTTTTAATTGATTGTTGCGAATTAACACGCGGCCAATCGAGCGATATGGGTGGCCATTTTGATTGGCGTAGCCAACGTGTAATGATTCGCCAGTATCTAACTCCACCACACCAGAGCCTTGAATCTGTAAAAAGAACACGTCAATAATGTCATTGATATAAACAAACTCAGCGCCTTTAATCGGTGACGGGTTCATCGCAAGCTCGGCACGCGTGTAATAAGGTACAAGCTTATTGCCGACGACGCGACCGCGGATACGTTTATGTTTCAATGCTGGATACTGTTCTGATAGATCAACCGAAACTAAATCATTTGGTTGTAAATATAGCGGGTACGGATACTTAGCTGACTTGGTACGGCTACCTTTTAAGCTTGGCGCATAGTAGCCAGTAATCATGCCAGTATCTGACCCGTCAGTATTGGTTGTTTTAAAAACATCAAAGTATCTTAAAAAGTAGTTTTTAATCGCCGCATGCGTTGGGTTGCCTGCATATTGTGCATTGAGTGTACTGGCGGCTGAGCAGGCAGTTTGCCAATGACTTTTTTTGATTAAAGCCGTACAACTTTGCTGCCATGCTGGCCATGCTTGCTTCAGGTCTTGTGTATGAAAGCCATCAATAAACTCCCATGACGAGCGTTTTAGTAGGCTAAAGTCAGGCACTGAGGGTACGCTGTTTGGCTCAGCCTTTACCGGCTCCGCTGGCTGGATAACTAATTCTTTTTGTTGGTCGCACTGGCAATTACAAGCCTCTTTGATAATCACAGGTTCAGTAGTGATGACAGTTGCTGGTTCACAAACATTTGAGATGGTTTCTTTCTTTACCGCAACGGGCTTAACGGCAAGCGCCGGTTTAGTTGGCTCGCTGTTGCAACCAGAAAGGGTTGATAGCGAAACCAGTAGTAACAGTTTAAGTGTGAATTTCAGTAATGATGGTTTTTGCATTAGTGTAATACTCGCGGCATATTGCATGTAAATAAAGGGATATCGACTTCAAATTGTGTGCCATCTTCCGCTACCATTTGATAAGTGCCGTGCATCGTACCCGACGGTACTTCAAACATGGTGTTGCTAGAATAGATGTACTCTTCGTTTCGTTTAATCAGTGGTTGCTCACCAATGACACCTAAACCTTTAACTTCATTTGTCTCACCATCTGCTGCCGTAATAACCCAGTGTCGGCTAATTAATTGTGCAGCTTGTGAGCCTTTGTTTTTAATGGTGACTCGGTAAGAGAAGTAATACAGATTGTTGTTGATATCCGAACGCTCTGTAACAAAGTTTGAGGTGACACTGACTTCGATTTGATGACTATTTTTTTTTGACATAAAGCGTTTTATTGAGCCTGTATAGATTGCTTAGTGAATATTGTTGAGGCGGTACTAATCATATTGAACATTCTATGCTTAAAGAATGTCTACAAATAGCCGATACTAAATTATAGGTGATCAGTATTGATTGCGACCATTTTACGAAAATACCAAGCATGAAGGCAAACTTTATATCATTAAATATTAAAGTTAACATTCAGGGGCAGTTTTAGTATGGCGCAATTTAACTGTTTATTTCGTGTTGTACAAGTGAAGAGAAACAAAATTTCTCTTTTAACAACAGTTCTAAAAGGATAATATTATGCCAGTTGCTACAAAAGTAAACAGTGTTAAAAGTAACCTTACAATCACTCGGTCTAAAACAACGCTTATTCCTAAGTCAATTAAAAAAGTAATGTTAAAAAATCAAGCCAAACTCGCAGTTGAGGGGCACCACTCAAGCGACTTGTTACGGTTGTTAGAGTCGAGCTGTGATTGCGTTTAAATGTAGATGATTAATTGGCATCAGCAGGTGCTTTGAGGCCGACATCAACATAATAGTAGTTAGCGTAAGCGACGTTAATGGCTTCTAATTGCTTACCTAAACGATTCGCTTGGTGATGATTTTGTTGTGCCATTGCGATAGTGCCGAGCAAATGCAGTGCGCTTACATGTATAGGCGCAAGGCTAAGCGTCTTGTTTAAAGCTGCTTTGGCATCATCTAATTTTTCTAAGCCGTGATGAGATCGCGCTAAATAAAACCATGCTTCCGCCGTGTTAGGTTCAGCTTTGATCCATTTTTGTGCAACGCTTCTGAGTGCAGCCCACTTTTTATGTTGGAATGGGATCACAGCCTGCATGAAATAAGGGCGTTGATTGGCGGGCGCATCCCAAAATGGACGTTTAGAATCGGTTGTTTTTGCAAGCGTTGGAGAGGCCAATAATTGTTTGATCCACTTAACAGGTAGACTGTAATAAAAACCTTTTCGGCCAGGGCTTTTAAAAGTAGTCAGTCCAATTAACGTACCATCGTAATTAATCAGTGCGCCACCGCTAGCGCCCATTCTAAAGCCAGAGTCAGTTCTGATTAAGTGGCTATCATCAAATGGAATTAATGCTTTGACTGAACCAAAAGACTCAGTCGGCCTTGGTGCGTTACCAGAAAAGCCAAAGGCAATGACATCGTCTTCATAGTTGACTTGACCCATATCACCTAATGGGAATGGTTTTAGCGGCAAGTCATCAAAGATTAAAATGCATAAGTCATGCACCCAATCAGCTTTCATGGCAATGGGAGCAAAGCTCTTACCGCGTTTATTGATTGCCACGCCGCGTGCATTTGCAATGACATGGCAATTCGTGGCTACCTGATTTTTTGCAACCACGACGCTTGAGCCAACACCTAACTGCCCATGTTCATTTTCAACATGCACTTTTGCCACTGAATGACTAAATTGTAATAAGGTTTCCGGCTTGGGGATTTGTGCTTGCGATAGCTGAGGCAACACCAGTAATGTTAAACATGAAAGCCGGATACTTAACTGAAAATGCTGGTTAATCGTTTTGAGTAACATGGGTCAACTTCGTTATTTAAAAAGGGTTGTAACCTATTAGGAGTGAATAAAAGCCATAAAGTTCGCGTGCCATCTGACTAGTTTTAAGTTCATAATCATCACAAAATCAGTGCAACGTTGTACAATAGTCAATTAGTTATTATTTTTTACGAAAGCTCGTTATGAAAGTGCAAAGCCATATTGAAGACATTAACACGCCAACCGGTGTGATGAGAACCTATATCCATCGTCCAGATGGGGAAGGTAAATATCCGACAATATTATTTTATTCTGAGATTTTTCAACAAACAGGCCCAATCGAACGCTCTGCAAAAATCATGGCTAGCCATGGCTACGTTGTATTGGTTTCAGAAGTGTTCCATGAGTTGAATCCAATTGGTACAGTACTTGGTTATGACGATGCTGGTCGCGATAAAGGCAATGCTGATAAAGCGGCTAAAGATGCACAAGGTTATGACTCAGACAATGCTGCAATGATTGCTTTTGCAAAAACACAAGATTGGTATAACGGTAATATCGGTGCAATGGGCTTCTGTATTGGGGGTCATTTAGCTTTTCGTGCGGCGCTACAGCCTGAAGTAAAAGCGACGGCTTGTTTCTATGCCACTGACTTGCATTCAAACACCATTCCAAATAAACCTGGTCAGCATAGTATGGATCGCCTAGATGATATTACGGGTGAGTTATTAATGGTTTGGGGTCGTCAAGATCCGCATGTGCCAACTGAAGGCCGTGTCTCTGTTTATGAAAAACTAACTGCAGCAGATAAGCACTTTACTTGGCATGAATTTAATGCGCCGCATGCGTTTATGCGTGATGAGGGTGATCGTTATGATCCGCAAACGGCATTGCTAGGTTACCAGTTAGCACTTAACTTATTTAGCCGTACGCTTTCACAATAAGTTAACCGCTGTTTTAAGCTGCCCTGCATTGAGTGTGAGGTAGCTAATAAAAAAGCCCCAACAAATTGTTGGGGCTTTTTTGTTACAACAGATTAGACTTAATCGATTGCGATTTGTGGTCTACCTGGCTCTGGCCAATCCGTGTGGAAGTACTGGCCACGTGGCTTGTCTTTACGCTCATAAGTATGTGCGCCAAAGTAATCACGTTGACCTTGTAGTAAGTTAGCTGGTAAATCAGCACTTCTATAACCATCATAGTAAGCTAATGCAGCAGCAAAACCTTGTACAGGAACGCCATTAGTAACTGCCATAGCAATCACTTTACGCCATCCGCTTTGACCTTGATTCATTTCTTCAGTGAAGTATGGATCTAACATCAAGTTTTTCAAACGAGAGTTTAGGCTATAAGCATCTGTAATCTTCTGTAAGAAGCGTGCGCGGATAATACAACCACCACGCCAGATTTGAGAGATCTCACCAAAGTTCAATTTCCAGTTGTAAGCGATTTGCGCTTTATCAATTAACTGGAAGCCTTGTGCGTAAGCACAAATTTTAGAACAGTAAAGCGCATTTTTAATCGCATCAATGGCTTCAGCACGTTCTTTAGGATCTGTAATCGGTGTGATTTTAGGCCCTTTAAGAATTTTACTTGCCGCAACACGCTCTTCTTTAACACTAGAAAGACCACGTGCATAAACTGCAGCAGCAATCGCATTCGCTGGTGCGCCAAGCTCAAGTGCATTGGCCGCAGTCCATTGGCCTGTCCCTTTTTGCTCTGCAGCATCTAGAATCATGTCGACTAAGAACTCTTTAGACATTGGATCTTTTTGTTGCAGAATATCAGCAGTAATTTCAATTAAGAAACTAGATAATTCGCCTTTATTCCACTCTTCAAAGATTTTACCAATCTCGTCAGATTTCATGCCGAGTAAGTGCTTCATTAACCAGTAAGCTTCACAGATTAATTGCATATCGATGTATTCAATACCGGTGTGCACCATTTTTACATCGTGACCAGCACCGTCAGGACCGATGTATTCAGCACAAGAGAAGCCGCCAGTAATTGGTTTGCCTGGCTCGCCGCCTTCTAATGGTTGGCCAGTTGCCGGGTCAACTTTAGCTGCAATGGCAGTCCAGATTGGCTCAAGTGAAGCCCAAGCTTGACGTGTGCCTGAAGGCATTAATGAAGGACCGAAACGGGCACCTGTTTCACCACCAGAAACGCCAGAACCGATAAATTCAATGTCTTTTGCTTTTAATTCTTTTTCACGACGGATCGTGTCTGTCCATAATGCATTACCACCATCAATGATGATGTCGCCTTTTTCTAAGAAAGGTACGATTGCATTAATCGTTAAATCTGTTGCGCTACCTGCTTTAACGAGTAAAACAATTTTACGTGGACGTTTAATGCTAAGCACAAATGCAGCTAAGTCTTCATGGCCAATTACACGTTCGTGTGAAGGCTCATTCTCTTTACACTCAGCTAAAAAGTCACGGGTTTTTGAAGGGCTTCTGTTATATACAGAAACGGTGTAGCCATGGTCAGCCATATTTAGGACAAGATTTTGTCCCATCACAGCTAAACCGACTAAACCGATGTCAGAATTTTTTGTAGTCATTTATGTTCTCTTTTGGAGTTTTCAATGTAAAAAAGGGGGGGTTCGGTGAATCTTGTTTTATCAAACGCTATAGTAAACAAAATCACAGCCTAAATATTATATGATCATAGTCACTTTTACTAGCCAATTCATAAAATTGAACCAGCTAGTTAAGGCTTTAGATTACAAATATTAACTATGAATATAGCTTTCTAGCTGTTGAATTAGTGCTTGTTGGTAAGAAATGGTTTCTTTGACTAGGTCACCGGTGGATAAAATGCCCAATAAATTTTCACCTTGCAGTACAGGCAGGTGCCTTACGCGGTGGTTAGACATCATATTCAACGCATCTTCAGTGGTGTCATCTGGCCCTGCACAATAAAGCTCTTTCGACATCACGTCGTGAATTTTGGTTGATTTGGATAAACGGCCTTTTAATTCAAGCTGCCTTGCATAGTCACGCTCTGAAAAGATGCCGACTAACTTTTTATTATCGATAACAGCCAAAGCACCAATGTGGTGTTCTGCCAACATCACCAATGCGTCATAAACCGTTTGTAGTGGTGAAATTGAAATAACTGCTTGATCTTCTTTTAATTTTAATAATTGCTGTAGTGTTTTCATCATTATTTCCTCCCCTTTGAAAAATAAATATACTCCAATTAAATGCTAAACAGAAGTAGCTAGGATTTATTTGCGGATTATTTTAGTGTCTATAAAGGCATGTGATAAAATTTCATGATCATTGTTTGAATTTATAGTTAGGTAGGGTTGATAAATGGCAGGTCATAGTAAATGGGCAAATATTCAGCACCGTAAAGGTCGTCAAGATGCGAAGCGCGGTAAAATTTTTACTAAGTTGATTAAAGAAATTACTGTTGCAGCACGTTTAGGTGGCGGCGACCCTGATATGAACCCGCGATTGCGCGCCGCGATTATTGCCGGTAAAGATGAAAACATGCCGTCAGATAATATTACCCGTGCTGTTAAAAAAGGCACTGGTGAGCTAGAAGGTGTTAACTATGAAGAGATTCGTTATGAAGGTTATGGCTTAAATGGCGCTGCCATCATTATTGATTGTATGACCGACAATAAACAACGTGCCGTGGCGGATGTGCGACATGCATTAACGAAAAATGGCGGTAACTTGGGAACAGATGGTTCTGTTGCCTTTATGTTTAAGCATTGTGGCAGCATTGTGTTCGAACCGGGCTCATCAGAAGATGACATTATGGAGGCCGCTTTAGAAGCTGGTGCTGAAGATGTTGTGACCAATGATGACGGTAGTATTGAAGTGATCACACCACCGAATGACTTTTTGGCGGTGAAAGAGGCGCTAGAAGCCGCTGGTTTAACACTAGCGATGAGTGAAGTGACCATGAAGGCTTTGAATGAAGTTGAGTTTTCAGGTGAAGAAGGCGCGAAGATGCAGCGAATCTTAGATACCTTAGAAGACATTGATGACGTACAAGATGTGTATACTTCTGCGGTTATTAACGAATAACTAACACAATAGGCCTTAATCAGTGAGTAAAATTACCATCCTAGGGATCGACCCGGGTTTACGAATGACTGGTTTTGGCATCATCGAATCGTTTGACAATAAATTGACTTATGTCACCAGTGGAGTGATTAAAACCGCTGCCGCAAAAAAAAATAAAATTGAAGGTGAAAATGACCGCGAAGAGCTGCCTGCGCGTTTAAAAGTGATTTTAGATGGCTTGTTTGAAGTCATTGAGACTTACAAGCCATCGCAAGTCGCGATTGAAAAAGTCTTTGTGAATGTGAATCCACAATCTACCTTATTACTTGGCCAAGCACGTGGCGCAGCCATTAGCGCGGCGGTGATTAAAAATCTATCTGTGGCTGAATATACCGCCCTTCAAGTTAAAAAATCAGTGGTGGGTAATGGCCACGCCAAAAAAGACCAAGTGCAAGAAATGGTCAAACGTTTATTAAAGTTACCTGGTACGCCCGGTGAAGACTCAGCCGATGCATTGGCCTGTGCCATTTGCCATGCCAATGGCGGACAAGGCCTTGGTAAGTTAGCCACTGCTGGTTTCCGCGTGCGTAATGGCCGATTAATCTAAATAATATAAAAATAATGCTAGGAATGTCATGATTGCAAGATTAAATGGTCTACTCATTGAAAAAACACCGCCACATATTGTGGTGGATTGTAGTGGCGTGGGTTATGAGGTGGAAGTGCCAATGAGTACTTTCTATAACTTGCCAGAGCTAGGTCAAAAAGTACAACTGCTTACCCATTTTGTGGTGCGTGAAGATGCGCAGCTATTATATGGTTTTGGTTCAGAGCAGGAAAAAAATACCTTTAAGCAGCTATTAAAAGTAAATGGCATTGGTGCGAAATCAGCATTGTCTATTTTAAGTGGAGTATCAGTGGATGACTTAGCACATGCGGTGAGTGACCAAGAGGTGGGCGTGTTGACACGTATTCCTGGCATTGGTAAAAAAACAGCTGAGCGCATGTTGTTAGAATTGAAAGATAAATTTACCGTGACAGGCTCAAGCTCAGCGCAGCCGCAAGCGAAGTCTGCAACGCAGGATGTACTCAATGCACTAGTGTCACTTGGCTATAATGAGCGCGAGGCTTCTGCTGCCGTTAAATTGCTAGATAAAGAGATTACAGTTTCTGAAGGGATTAAGCTTGCATTAAAGAGTTTGTCTAAATAAACACTGTTTAAAAAAACAATACAATATTTAAGTATAAAATGACCGCATGATTGAAACCGATAGACTCATCGCACCAGCCACTGAAAGCCCGCAAGAGGATACGTTAGAGCGTGCATTACGCCCTAAATTACTTGAGGAGTATGTTGGCCAAGAAAAAGCGCGCGGTCAGTTAGAGATCTTTATTAATGCGGCACGTGGGCGTGACGAAGCCTTAGACCACGTATTGTTATTTGGCCCGCCGGGATTAGGTAAAACGACATTAGCGCATATTGTGGCTAAAGAGATGGGCGTGAATATGCGCCAAACGTCAGGCCCAGTATTGGAAAAGGCGGGCGATTTAGCGGCCTTGCTCACGAACCTTGAGCCGAATGACGTTTTGTTTATTGATGAAATTCACCGCTTAAGCCCCGTGGTAGAAGAAATTTTGTACCCGGCGATGGAAGATTACCGGTTAGATATTATGATTGGTGAAGGCCCGTCAGCGCGGAGTGTGCGTTTAGACTTACCCCCTTTTACATTAGTGGGTGCCACAACACGTGCAGGGATGTTGACTAACCCATTGCGGGATCGTTTTGGTATTGTGTCGCGTTTGGAGTTTTACACGAACGACGAATTAGCTAAAATTGTGAATCGTTCAGCGGATTTATTAGAGGTGCAAATGCAAGGGAAGGGTGCGTATGAAGTCGCACGCCGTTCACGTGGTACGCCAAGAATTGCTAATCGTTTATTACGCCGCGTACGTGACTATGCGCAAGTGAAGTCTGATGGGATTGTGACGGCTGAAATTGCTGATGCAGCGTTGAAAATGCTAGATGTTGATAAGCTAGGGTTTGATGTGATGGATAGAAAGTTACTACAAGCCATACTTGAAAAGTTTGGTGGTGGCCCTGTTGGTTTAGATAACTTGGCGGCTGCTATTGGTGAAGAGCGCGATACCATTGAAGACGTATTGGAGCCTTACTTAATTCAGCAAGGTTATGTCATGCGTACCCCGCGAGGCCGCATTGCCACTGCGCCAGCTTATGAACATTTTGGTTTGGCCGTGCCTTCTAATTTAGTCAGTGGCGAAGCTTGGAACAGTTAAATGTTTAACTGGCCAGTACGCGTTTATTATGAAGATACCGATGCGGGTGGCGTGGTGTACCACAGCCAGTATTTGAACTTTTTAGAGCGTGCACGGACAGAATGGTTACGCGCATTAGGCATTGAGCAAGCGTGGCTTAAAAGTGACCTTGATACACTGTTTGTGGTGCATAGCCTACAAGCCGTGTTTAAAAAGCCTGCACTGTTTGATGATGCGATTGAAGTGCGTAGTCGTATTGCGAAAACAACGCTTGCAAGTATTACTTTTGAACAATTCATTTATCGGCAGGATGTATTGCTATTTTCAGCAACGGTTAAAATCGCTTGTGTGAGTGCTAGCCAGTTTAGCCCTGCGGCGATTCCGCAACAGATAAAAGAAAAAATGTTGTCAGTTGTTGGCAACGAATAACACTATTTATATTGAAACGATGGGTGTGTATCACACCCGAAACTTAAAATTGGAGTAATTATGGCAGCAAGTCTTACCAATGATATGTCAGTCTATTCTTTAGTCGTTGGCGCAAGTGTGCCTGTGCAAGTGGTGATGGGTATTTTACTCATTCTTTCACTCGTGTCATGGTGGTTCATCTTTATGAAATCATCAGAAGTCAGACGCGCTAATCGCCGTGCCAAAGAGTTTGAAAAAGCATTTTGGAGCGGGGTTGATATTAATAAAATATACCAAGGTTTATCATCGAATAAAGAAAAAGGCAGTACAGAAGGCATGGCAGTCATTTTTGAAGCGGGCTTTCAAGAATTTGCACGCAATAAGCAGCATGCGGGTGCGACGGCAGCAGAAACAATGGAAGGCACGCGCCGAGCAATGCGCGCTGCGTATAACCGAGAGATGGACTACCTTGATGCAAGCTTGCCGTTTTTAGCTTCAGTGGGGTCTGTGAGCCCTTACATTGGTTTGTTTGGGACTGTATGGGGCATTATGAATGCATTCATGGGCTTATCAACCACGGCACAAGCGACGTTAGCACAAGTGGCGCCAGGGATTGCCGAAGCATTAATTGCAACCGCCATTGGGTTGTTTGCCGCGATTCCTGCGGTGATTGCTTATAACCGCTTTATTGCTAAGGTCGATCATCTTTCAGTGCGTTATGAAAGCTTTATTGAAGAATTTAGCAATATCTTGCAACGTAGATCGTAAGAACAGATAAGGATAGAGTCTAATGTCTCGTACACGTAAACGTCGCTTAATGAATCAGATCAATGTGGTGCCCTACATTGATGTGACCTTGGTGCTATTGGTTATCTTTATGGTGACCGCGCCAATGACAAACCCAGGTGTGGTCGAGTTGCCAAAAGTTGGTCAAAACCTAAAGCAGCCAACTATGCCACCGATTGTATTAACGGTTAAAGCCAACAATGTGATTGAGTTAGATAATAAAGTCTTAGAAAGAGATGCTTTGTTAGTTGCCATTCGTGATTTGTTGAATGCTTCGCCAGATCGCGCTATCGTGATTGCAGCAGATAAACATGTTATTTATGATGATGTGATTCAAATTATGAATCTATTGAAGGTGAATAAAATTGACAAAGTAGGCTTGCTACTTGCACCTATTTAATCTTGAGTGAAGATTAATTAACCAATATGTATACACATCGTAAAAGAAGTAATGTTATATCCGCAGGGTTTTTCGCAATTGCTGCGCACGCCATTATCATTGGCTTGTTTTTTATCCAATTTGACTGGGATCAAAAAAAACCAATGCAAGTGGCGCAAGTCACCTTGTGGGATAGCCTGCCGCAGCCCATTCCTGAGCCGCCACCAACTGAGGATGTTGTTGTGCCTGAAGAGAAAGTGGAGCCACCACCGCCAGTGGTTAAAGAAAAGCCGCCCGTCGTTGAGCCAGAAGTAAAAAACGATATTGCGATAGCAAAGAAGAAAGAGCAGGAAAAGTTAGAAAAGCAAAAGAAAGAAAAAGAAAAGCTGGAGAAGGAAAAAAAGAAAAAGTTAGCGGCAAAGAAAAAACGCGAAAAGAAAAAAGCAGAGGCGCTTAAAAAGAAAAAGTTGTTAGCTCAACTACAAAAAGACATTACCAAGAAAAAACCAAATAAAGAAGCACTTAAAAAGCTGCAGCAGAATTTAGTTGATGAGCAAAATGCCGCGAAAGCAGCCAAGGCCGCCAAAGCGCAAGCCGCGGTTAATGCAGGCATTGTTGATCAATATATTGCTAAAATTCAGAATAAAGTGCGTGGCCATGTTAATCGGTCATTGTGTGGTGATGGGGACCCTATATTGACATTTAAGGTGAGTTTATTGCCAACCGGAGATTTAATTGGAGCACCTAAGCTTGTTAAATCGAGCGGTATCACTGTGTGTGATGAAGCGGTAGAGCGCGCTATTCAGGCGTCACAACCTTTTCCTTTACCTGAGGATAGGTCGCTTATTTCGAAGTTTAGAAACTTAAAATTAACGTTTGAGCCGAATCAATAACCAGCTCCATTAAGTTGTTCGAGTACATGACGACTTAATTATCCTGTGGTAAAGTAGAATTTACTTTACTTTTGTTTAAGTAATCTATTGAAGTAATTAAAAATAATGCATATGAAATATCAATTATTAAACGTATTTAAGCTTTTTCTGATACTGAGTATATCGAGCTTCTCGACGACAGCCTTTGCTGAATTAGACATTGAAATTAGTGGCGGCAGTGCGCAGCAAATTCCCGTTGCGATTGTGCCTTTTGGGCAAGAAAATAGCCAGCGCGCCAAGATAAGCCAAATTGTTGGTGCCGACTTGTCGCGCAGTGGACTTTTTAAAATACTTGAAACGCGTGGCATGGTAGATTTGCCAAGTAGTGCGAGTCAAATTAACTTCCCACAGTGGCAAGCATTGCAGGCACAAGCTTTAGCGGTTGGTAACATCGAGCCATTAAACTCTAGGCAGTTAAGAGTGACCTTTGAGTTGATTGATGTGTTTAAGCAAACACGACTAATGGCGTTGGAGTATACCGTTGCGCCAGCACAGTTACGTATGACAGCTCATAAAATTGCAGATGAGATTTATACCAAGCTAACAGGTGAAGGCGGTATGTTTGCCAGCCGTATTGCTTACATTAACAAAACAAGTTCACGGTACTCATTAATGGTCGCTGATGTTGATGGCGCTAATCCAACTGCAGTGGCTTTTTCAAAAGAGCCTATTATTTCTCCTAGCTGGTCACCTGACGGCTCTAGAATCGCTTATGTTTCTTTTGAGCGCAAAAAACCCATTATTTATATCCAGTCATTAAAAACCGGTAAACGGTTTCTGTTAGCCAACTTTAAAGGCAACAATAGTGCGCCTGCTTGGTCGCCTGATGGTACAAAGTTAGCCATTGTGTTGACCTATGCTTCAAACTCACAAATTTATACGATTAATGCTGATGGCTCAGGTGTTAAGCAGGTTGTTAATAGTAATAGTATTGATACTGAACCGACTTGGTCCAAAGACGGCCGTGCCATTTACTTTACCTCTAGCCGAGGCGGGCGACCTCAAATTTATAAAGTTTCGAGCGCGGGTGGGGCAGTTTCTCGTGTGACATTTGAAGGCACTTACAATGTTAGTCCAGCGTTATCGCCTGATGGCCGATATCTTGCGACAATTCGTAAGGATGGAGGTAGTTTTAAAGTGGCATTGCAAGATTTGACAACAGGCCAAGTGCAGCTGTTAAGTCAAGGTGCTAAGGATGAATCACCAAGTTTCTCACCAAATGGTAGAGTGTTGCTTTATGCTACCAGCCGTGGTGGCCGTGGGTCCTTGGCTGCAGTATCTTCAGACGGAAATGCAAGGCAACGTTTAAAAGAGTCGGGTGGTGACGTGCGTGAACCAGCGTGGGGACCACTCATAAAATAGCAGTATCTAATGTAGTTTAGATTATCAAATAACAGCAGTTAATTAAGCGTTATTATTTTAAGGAGAATGAAGAGATGAGTAAGTTAAGCGTGAATAAAAAATTATTAAGTACTTTAATGTTGGCTTTAGTGTTAACTGCATGTAAAAGCACACCAATAACAGACGCACCAGTACCAGTTGAAGATAAAACAGGTATGACAGAAAAAGTAACTAATGGTGCTGGTAATGCCGGTGCTAATACAAGTGGTATTAAAACAGTTGATATTGACGGTGCTAACCCTCAATACACTTACTTAAATGACTTGAATGACCCTGATAGCATCTTGTCACAGCGTAGTGTTTTCTTTGACTTAGGAAGTGATGTTGTTAAATCTGAATATAGAGCCTTGCTAGAAGCGCATGCTGCTTATTTAGCGGCTAATCCAGGAGCTTCAATTCGATTATTAGGTAACACTGATGATCGTGGTGCACGTGAATATAACCTTTCACTAGGACAGCGTCGTTCAGTTGCCGTTAACAAAACAATGAACCTATTAGGTGTAAGTAACTCTCAAATTGAGACTGTTAGTTACGGTGAAGAAAATGCTAATACAGCATGTTCAAGTGAAACTTGCTATAAAGTTGATCGTCGTGTGGATATTGTTTACACAAGCGAGCAGTAATTTAGCTTAAAATTAAAATCACCCTAACAGTTTGTAGGGTGATTTTTTTGTTTTAACCTTTTAATTTAATGATCTTTTTCAAGCCAACTATGTATAAAAAAATATTATTTTCAATGTATGTGTTTGCCATCACTATTTTTCCACAGCAGGGGCATGCCTTATTTGATGACAAAGAAGCGCGTAAGAAAATCTTTGCAGTTGAAGCGCAAATGATTGAAAGCGACGAGGCAGCGCAAGCTGAAATCAGTCAATTAAAACAGCAGATTTTAGATTTACAGAATGAAGCTAAAAATCAGGGATTAACTCAGTTAAATGAAATCCAAGCCTTAACGAATGAGTTGGCGCAGTTGAAGGGTGACCTTGAGCTGGCGACCCATCAAGTAGAAGCGTTGCAGCAGCGTGAAAAAGAGTTGTATGTCGATACTGATGAAAGAATCAGAAAGTTAGAAGAAGTTATTTTGGTGCAGCAGCAAGCTCAAGAAGCAGCTGCGATTGAGGCTGCGGCCATTACACCAGAAATGGCGCACTTTACTGAAGCTGATAGCTTGCTGCAAACTGAACAGTACGTTGAAGCGTTTAAATCATTTGATTCTTTTGTTAATACGTACCCTCAAAGTGAAATGGCAGACCAAGCGATGTATCGTTTAGGTTATTCACAATTCTCAATTAAAAATTATCAATTAGCGATTGGTACGCAAGAGAAATTACTGAAGCTGTATCCTGATAGTCCTAAAGCAGCAGAGGCTATGATGAATATTGGTGATTCACAAATTCAACTTGGCCGAGTTAAAGGGGCTAAAGCCACATTCAGAAACCTAATTAAACAGCACCCTGATAGTGAGCTGGTGCCAACTGCTAAAAGTCGATTAAAAGCATTAGCTGCCTTTTAAAAGGTAATCGAACGTTAGATTATCTAGATTGAATGTTTAAATTTTAATCAACACTATGAAATTTAAGTTAAAATGACGCCAACTTTCACGTTGGCGTTTTTGTTTTTCGCGCTACAAAAAATAATATAGATTCAAATTCATGCAATTAAAAATTTACGAAATATTTTACTCATTACAAGGTGAATCTTCACGGGTTGGCTTGCCAACCGTTTTTGTAAGGTTAACTGGTTGCCCAATGCGCTGTACCTATTGCGATACAGCTTATGCCTTTAATGGCGGTAATAACCTCGAGATTGAGGCGATTATGGAGCAGGTGCGTTCTCACGGTACACGCTATGTAACGGTTACTGGTGGTGAGCCATTAGCGCAAAAGAATTGTCATGTATTGCTCAAAGCCTTATGTGATGAAGACTTTAGTGTTTCTTTAGAAACGGGTGGCGCGATTGATATTGGCCCAGTTGATGAAAGGGTATCTGTGATATTGGATGTGAAAACACCAGTATCTGGCGAGTCTGAGAATAATCTGTGGTCAAATTTCGATCACTTGAAGCGTAAAGACGAAATTAAATTTGTGATTTGCAATCAGGCAGATTATGAGTGGTCAAAATCAATAATTGAAAAATATGCATTAGCAGAGAAAGCGCCGATATTATTTTCACCTGCTTATGGTGATGTGAATCCAGCGGATTTAGCAGCTTGGGTGTTAGCAGATAAACTAGACGTACGCATGCAGTTGCAATTGCATAAAATATTATGGGGCGAAGTCGCAGGTAAATAGTAAGGTTTGATGAGATGAGTACAAGAAAAAAAGCAGTCGTATTGTTATCAGGTGGATTAGATTCTGCTACTTGCTTAGCAATAGCTAATTCAAAAGGTTTTGATGCCTATTGTTTAAGCTTGGATTACCATCAGCGCCATATTGCGGAGTTAAACGCGGCTAAACGTGTCGCAAGTCACCTTGGTGCTGCGGAACATAAAGTTGTTCAGTTGGATTTGTCGCTTTTTGGTGGGTCCGCATTAACAGATAATGATATTGCAGTGCCAGAGGGTGGCTCTGAAGGGATACCAGTGACTTATGTGCCAGCACGCAATACGATTATGTTGTCGTTAGCATTGGCATGGGCTGAAGTATTGAAGAGCCAAGATATCTTTATTGGCGTGAACGCTTTAGATTATTCAGGTTACCCAGATTGCCGTGGTGAGTATGTGAAGGCTTATCAAACAATGGCCAATTTGGCGACTAAAAGTGCAGTAGAGGGTAAAGAAATTACTGTGCATGCTCCCTTATTAGACTTAACTAAATCAGAAATTGTTAAATTAGGCATGCGCTTAGGTGTAGACTACGGTAAGACAGTTTCTTGCTATCAAGCAGATGCCGACGGCAAGGCTTGTGGCGCATGTGATTCGTGTGCTTTGAGGCGAGACGGATTTATGAAAGCAGCGGTTAATGATCCGACACATTACTTAAATAATCCGCAATAAGTATTATTTAAGTGGTAATTGTAAAAAATAGCTTGTCAATAGGGCTGGTTATCGTGTAAAATCCGCGCTTTTCTGCGATATATTTTCAAAAAGAGAACAAGATTATGGTTATTATTCGTTTATCACGTGGTGGATCGAAAAAAACTCCTTTTTACAACTTAGTAGTTGCTGATTCACGCAATCGTCGTGATGGTCGCTTTATTGAGCGTGTAGGTTTTTACAATCCTTCTGCGTCTGCGGGTGCTGAAGCTTTACGCGTTGATCAAGAGCGAGTAAATCACTGGACAAGCAATGGCGCTCAACTGTCAGATACAGTTGCACGTTTAGTTAAGTTTCATGCAAAAGGCCCTGAGCACGCTGCTGCTGCTAAAGCAAAAGAAGCCGCTAAAGTAGAAGCTAAGCAAGCTGCTAAAGCTGCTGAAGAAGCTGCTAAATTAAAAGCTGCTGCTGATGCGCTAGCTGCTGAAGAAGCAGAAGCTAAAAAAGCTGAAGAAGCTGCCGCGGCAGAAGCTAAAGCTGCAGAGGAAGCTGCTGCTGCAGAAGCGCCGGCTGCTGAAGAGCCACCAGCTGAAGCATAAAATAATATTACTCAACAATTTACATTGGTAATTTGAATATGAGTGATATGGTTGTGATGGGGCGCATTGTAGCGCCCTATGGCGTTTTAGGCTGGGTAAAAGTGGTGCCTGCTACTGAACAATTTGATGGTCTTTTAGATTATAAGAATTGGTGGGTAGGTAAAGGCGATCACTGGATTGAGCATAAAGTGTCAAAAGCAAAAGTACATAATGATGTGCTGTTGGTGAAGCTGGCTGGTATTGATGATCGCGACCTTGCATTTGCTGCAAAAGGTAAGCAAATATCAGTACCAAAAGAAGCCTTACCTGAAGCAGGTGAAGGTGAGTACTACTGGTCTGATTTAATCGGATTAGAAGTGACTAATCAGCAAGACATTGTATTTGGCAAGATTATTGATGTGTTTGATACTGGTGCTAATGACGTGATCGTTGTGCGTCCAGAAAAGTCCAAAGAAGCTGTTGCAGTTGAATCGGATGTCCAAGATGATGCAAAGGCTGATAAGAAAGCAAAGAAAAACAAGCATGAAGATGAACGGTTAATTCCTTTTGTTGATGATGTGATTGTCGATGTGGACTTAGCAAAGAAAACAATGTTGGTTGATTGGGATGAAACATACTAATTAGCCCGAACTGTGGTTGATAGGAGCAACTTTGGCTTTTCAATTTGATGTCATTACTTTGTTTCCTGAAATGTTTGATGCTGTTACCAAATATGGCATTACACAAAGAGCACATTCAAAAGGGTTATATGCACTGAATGTCGTGAACCCAAGAGCGTTTACACAGGATGTGCATCATACGGTTGATAGTCGTCCGTATGGTGGTGGCCCTGGCATGGTGATGCAAGTTGACCCGCTAGTGGCAGCCGTTGAAACGGCTAAAAAAAGACAACAAGCTTTATCTGATGATGCTAAACCTTGGGTGATTCACTTTTCACCAGCAGGTAAAACGTTAGATCATCAAAAAGCGTTAGCGTTAAGCCAACGTGAAAACGTGGTGTTAGTGGCAAGTCGCTATGAAGGCGTTGATCAGCGTTTTATTGATCAGTACGTGGATGAAGAGTTATCCATTGGCGACTATGTGTTAAGTGGTGGTGAATTGCCAGCGATGGTGCTCATAGATGCGATTGTAAGGCTATTGCCGGGCGCGCTAGGGCATCAAGACTCTGCGGTTGAGGACTCATTCGCAGATGGCTTATTAGATTGCCCACACTACACTAGGCCTGAAGAACATACGCTTGGTAAAGTGCCTGAAGTATTATTATCAGGCAACCATGCAAAGATTAAAGAGTGGCGTTTGAAAATATCGCTTAAAAGAACTCGGGATTTACGTCCCGATTTATTGGCCGAAAGGCCGTTGACGAAAGAAGAGGCTCGGCTGCTCAAGATACTTGAACACGAAAGTGATTAAGGTTTTAGTGCAGGAACAAGCTCTTCATAAATAAAAGGAACCCGTAAGGGATAAACAAGATGGCAGATATCATTAAAATGTTAGAAGAGGAAGAAATTGCGCGTTTAGGCAAAGATATTCCTACTTTTGCACCAGGTGACACAGTTGTTGTTGGTGTAAACGTTGTTGAGGGTACACGTAAGCGTGTGCAGGCTTTCGAAGGCGTTGTGATTGCAAGACGTAACCGTGGCTTAAACTCAGCATTTACAGTGCGTAAAATTTCATCAGGTGAAGGTGTTGAGCGTACGTTCCAACTTTACTCACCGTTAATCGCTTCTATTGAAGTGAAACGTCGTGGTGATGTTCGCCGTGCGAAACTTTACTACTTACGTGAGCGTTCAGGTAAATCTGCACGTATTAAAGAAAAATTGGTACTTCGTAAAGATAAATAATTTATCTTACGGTACTAATAAAAAAGCCCCAGTCTTGGGGCTTTTTTTATACCTATCACTTTCAATATTCATTGAAATTAAAACAATTAGGCAGGTTTAACATTTGTAAATATGAATGAGAATGATTGTCATTTAGATTATTAAGTGGTAATATTCATTTTTAAATCAATTAAGAATGAAGCTAGATGTCCATGTTTGTTAATCTTGGCCCAATTATTTGGGTGTTAATCATCTTCTCAATATTAGTCGTCACGGTGACATTGCTAAAGCTTTGGCAATGGGTTGGTTTACGTCGCGTATATAGCGCGACAGCCAATGCAGCCGTTAAAGAAGCGATTGGTGTCAACAACAACCAAATCAATGATCCTGACAATATCCGTTTAGCATTAATTGCACGTTACCAGCATGTGGCAAATAAAATCGCTCAGCCATCTCAAATACACAGTTTAGAAACGGAAGTGTGGCGTATTGCGCGTGGTGAACTGGATGCACTAGGCCACTTTATGAAAGTGTTGGAGGTGATTGCTACCGTTGCGCCATTAGTGGGTTTGCCTGGTACCGTGGTTGGTATGGTTGAAGCCTTTCAGGCAATGGAATTAGCAGGTTCAAATGTGAACCCGGCCGTATTGTCAGGTGGTATATGGAAAGCATTGTTAACAACAGCGGCTGGTTTGATTGTTGCGATTCCGGCATTTATTGCTCATAGCTGGTTTGAACGAAAAACTGAACGTGCCGCTGGCATGTTGCAAGACGACCTAGAATTATTTTTAGCTAATCAAGCACAAAAAGCATAATCACAATGCGTAGCACGACACTCTATACCCCTAAAAAACAGCGTATTTCACTGACTGCATTGATTGATGTGGTGTTTATTCTGTTGTTGTTTTTCATGTTAACGACCAATTTTAACCATTGGTACACGGTTGATGTATCAACTGCGTCGGCAACAGCGCAGCCTGTTAAGGAGAAGGTTGTGACTTTGCTTATTGGTCAAGAGGGCCAAATTAAGTTGTATGAAAAGCAAAAAACAATCAGTAATTATACCCAAGTGCAATTAGTTGATTTCAAAGCTGAGGATGATGTTCTACCAACGGTTGTCGTACTGGCGTATGAAACTGTGCCATTGCAGACAATCCTTGATGTCATGGCGCATCTGAAAAATATTGGTGTGAAAAAGACATCGATAGGCCATTCATTTAGTGATGCTTTATTCGGTAAAACTGCATCATGAGAACATTTAAAAAAAGGACATCAGCCACTGAGCAATTGGAAAATAATTTAATTCCAATGATTAATATTATTTTTCTATTGCTGATCTTTTTTATGGTGGCAGGTCAGATTTCACAACAAAAAAAGAGAGCGGATTTAACCTTACCAGAATCGATTAGCAAGGTGCCAGCGACACCAAGCACGATTGAAGTGGTGATGACGAAAGACCTAACGTACTTAAACAATGGTGAAGTCACTAGCTTAGAAGGCTTACAGCATTTTTTTTCTAATATTCAGGACAAAACAACAACGATTCGTTTGCAAGTGGATAAAACAGTGAAAGCGGGTGATTTAGATCAATTGCTTGATGTTTTTCGTGCAACGAATATGCGTAAAGTCACCCTATTGACCCTTGCAAAAGGTGATATGTAATGCAAAACCGGCCTGAATTAATATGCGCCGCCATTGCGGTGATGTTACATATGCTCGTCGCTTATAGCTATTTTTATGACAAGCCGACAACTGGGGAAATAGCGGTAGAGCCACCTAAAGGTTTAGCGGTGAAACTGGATAGCCAAGCGTTGCAAAACTTATTGCACGCTGAGCAACAGAAAAGAAATGCGGCTAGAAAAGTGATCGAACAAGCCAAAAAAATGGCCAAGCATAAAGTGGTGAAGCGGGTTGTTGTAAAGCCAAAAACAATTAATAAAATGGTAAAACCAGTGTTGCTAAAAGCGAAAGTCAAACGACCTACGCCAATCAAAACAGTGTATGCGGTGCAAGATGAAAAAGTGCTGCAATCTAATTTTTTGAAAGTGCATGCACAAACCGTTGCAAAGCCGGTTAAGGCAGTGCGAGCGCGGGAAGCGGTAAAAGTGACGCCAGTTGAAGCAGTGAAGCACCGTCAAGCCTCAACCCAAGTGGCAGCCTATACCTCTGCCGAGGCAGGTAAATCGGTGCCTGCGGCCAAAGCGGCAGGTGCGTCGCAAAATCAAAAGCCAATCAAAATGAATAATGCCATGAAGCGTTACATTGGCAAGTTGATGCGCCATTTAAACCAATTTAAACACTATCCAGCCAATGAAAAAAAAGAACGGATAGAAGGCACGCCAGTCGTGCGATTTAGAGTGAATGCAAAGGGAGAGTTGGCACTTGCAGAAGTGAAGAAAAGATCAGGAAGTAAAGCCTTAGATAATGCAGCGATTGCACTATTTAAAAGGGCAAATCCTTTTCCGAAAATTCCAAAGTCAATGTCACGTAACAGTTTAACCATGTCATTACCAGTCGAGTAT
Source organism: Methylophilaceae bacterium (assembly GCA_034111445.1). GTDB lineage: Bacteria > Pseudomonadota > Gammaproteobacteria > Burkholderiales > Methylophilaceae > Methylotenera. The sequence goes on from JAWUXH010000014.1 coordinate 52,052, forward strand.
AGCCTTGATGAATGATAATTATTTAATGGAGTCAACATGAAAACGAAACAACCCTTAAGCTTAAGGCAGTCCAACAACCTACGAACAAGTGTTTTAGCATTGAGTATATCTAGTGCACTGATGACATTCGGCCCTGTACAGGCTGAGGAGATTGAATTAGATACGCTGCAAATTAAAGACCGCCCAAATGACATTAATCCATACACAGAGCCAGGTGCACCGTATAAAGCTAAAACTTCAGGTGATAGTCGCCGAGTAGAGGACTTAGCTGAAACACCAGCGACCATTACCGTGATTACACAGGATGAAATTCGGGATTCTGGTAATACCGATATGAAGCAAATTTTGGCAGACCAACCAGGCATTACATTAGGCACTGGTGAAAATGGTAATGCTTTTGGTGATCGCTATATTATTCGCGGCCATGAAGCGCGCAGTGATGTGTATGTTGATGGCATTAAAGACCCAGGCATGACAACACGCGAAAGTTTTGCTGTTGATCAAATTGAAGTGACTAAGGGTCCAAGTGCAACCTTTGCCGGTCGTGGGTCAACTGGTGGCGCTGTGAATAGTGTGACTAAGCAAGCGACCACAGATTATAGCTTTACGAATGCAGATCTAACCTTAGGAACATACAAAAACAGACGCTTAACGGTCGATAGTAATATTTTGCTAGGCAATGATATGGCGGTGCGTATTAATGCGTTGATCGGCAAAATGGATGTGCCTGACCGCGCCCCTGCTGAACGTGAGCGTAATGGTTTGGCGTTATCACTTAAAAAAGTGATTTCAGATAAAACATCAATCACGGGTGATTTTTATTACCTAGATGCAAAAGACAAACCGGATCTTGGTACTTATATTATTTCAGGTGGTTCGCCAGTGAAAGATATCCCAGTGTATCTACAAGATAATGACTTTTTAGATTCAAAAGTGATGTCTGGTACCTTGCGTTGGGATCAAGTATTTACCGATCATGTGCGCTTTAAAAATACCACCCGTTATGGCACCACTGAAAATGGTTATGTGACCACTGGTGCTAGGGGTAGTCAGGCTACTTTCCCTGATGCGTCAACTGCCTTTGTACCAGCACTGAGTACGCACCAAGGTTGGCAGGATGTCCATTACTTTGTGAATCAATCAAACTTTTATATTGACCAAAACATTGGCGCCATCAAACACCAATTTATTTTAGGTGGCGAGTATTCAGATTTAAGTGTTGAAAATGGCGTGTACAACACAAGCAATAATGGCACATCAAATTGTACAACTGCAGGTAGAGGGGGCGCGATAAGAGATAGTTTCTGTATCGCAGATGCTAATGGCAATATGGTGGGTGATGTTGGTAATCTTTTAGGTAGGTCAATTACTAAAGGGAATACCGATGCTGATTACAGTATTGAAACTTTTTCGCTCTACTTGATGGATACCGCTGATATTACAAAACACGTCACATTGTCAGGGGGTGTACGCGCCGATTATTTTGATTATTCAAATGTTGTGACCAGTGGTGGAGAAGATACCGATTATCGTTATTCAGATACTTTATATAACGGCCATGTTTCTGCTATGTATAAGTTTGACGATACTAAAAACGTGTATGTGACCTATGGTACCGCCACCAATATTAATGGGGGAGAATCAGATTTAGGTGGCAACTGCGGTTATGGTGGATTGTGTGCTGATGCTACAACGGTTAATAGCCTAGGCTCAGTTAATCCGGAGCGCACACAAAGTATTGAAGTGGGCACCAAGTGGAATGTATTGGATAATAAATTATTGTTTACGGCATCCGCTTTCCAAATTACTAAAGATGATGTGATGGAAGGCGCACCTAATGGATCAAGCTATGACAGCATAGGGACCATTAATACTGGAAAAAACCGTGTGCGCGGTGTTGAGTTTGGATTAGTGGGTAATATCACTAAAAAATTATCGACTTCAATGGGCCTTGCATTGATGGATTCTGAAGTGCTTAAGTCATCTAACCCCGATAATGTAGGGGAACGCTTAAGTAACTTTGCCGATGATAGTGCGCGTGTGCAATTACGTTACCAAATTACCCCTAAGTTTGCATTGGGTGGGGTAGCGACCTATTCTAGTGAGTTGTATTCAGGTCAGCCTGATACGGCGGCAGGGACTAACTATAAAGTCCCTTCCTATACTTACTTTGATTTGTTTGCTACCTATCAAATAACTAAAAAGCTAAAAGCGCAGTTGAATGTTAATAATGTGTCAGATAAAGATTATTACTTAGCTGCTTATCGTAGTGGTGCATTTACGTATATTGGTGATAGAAGAAACGCTAACTTGAGATTGTCATATAAATTTTAAGGGATTGTTTCATTCATTAAAATCGAGGTTATTTAGATAGCCTCGATTTTGCACGTTAAAGTAATCGTAAGGAAAAGCACGATGAGTGATATTGAACAAAGTAAGCATAACAGAGCCATTATTCAGGCGAGTGATTATGCGTTATTGGCGAATCAGGTCATCGATGAGAAAACCGATGCATATATTGCTGGAGGTACTGGTAATGAAATCACAATGCGACGAAATAGTGACGCGTTTAATGCGATTGAGTTACGACCGAGAACACTTGTTGATTGCACAAAAGGCACAACGCGTACGTCAATACTAAATCAAGCCATGCGGCATCCAATCATGTTAGCACCAGTGGCTGCACAAAGGTTGGTTCATGCAGATGGTGAAATAGCAACGGCGCAAGCTGCCAATGCGCTGGACGCTGGCATGATACTCAGTACATTATCCAGTCAATTACTTGAAGATGTTGCCAGTAGTACACAATCCACCAAATGGTTTCAGCTCTATTTTCAAAGTGAGCAAGTGGATACCTTGTCCTTAGTAAGGCGGGCAGAAGTCGCGGGTTACCAAGCATTGGTTGTGACGCTTGATACGCCAATTCAAAGCATCAGTGTTGGCGCCCAACGGTTGGGGTTTACTTTGCCTGATGATGCGCAGCCTATCAATTTGAAAAAACATGGTGCGGCATCGACAGTGGTTTTAGAGGCGGATGACAGCATCATTTTTCAAGGGATGATGCGTGAAGCACCGACTTGGTCTGATTTGACATGGTTGCAGGCCAATACCTCATTACCGATTATTGTGAAAGGCGTTGTTCACCCTAAGGATATTGATCGACTCCTAGACATGCACATTAATGGGTTAATTATTTCCAACCATGGTGGACGTGCTTTGGATTCAATGCCAGCAACACTTGATTTGTTGCCTACTATACGGGCACAAGTGGGTGACGACTTTCCGTTACTATTGGATGGTGGTGTCACCAGTGGCTATGATGTTTTTAAAGCCATTGCATTAGGCGCTAACGCGGTTTGTATCGGTCGCTTACAAATCTATGCCCTTGCCGTGAATGGTGCGCAAGGGGTTGCCCATATGCTTAAGCTGATGCGAGATGAATTGGAGCTTTGTATGGCTTTAACGGGTTGCCCTACGATTGCAGACATTAACCAAGACGTAATTTACAGCCAAGGGAAATAGCCAATGTTAATGACCATTAATGCCGTATTAACACCATCAGAAGTGACGCAGTTTCGTGAACATCTAGCAAAAGCCGATTGGCAAGATGGTAAAGCGAGTGCTGGTAGTTAAGCCACCCAAGTGAAAAAAAATCAACAATTAGCTGAGCAATTCGAAGTGGCTATTTCATTGGGCAATCATGTCTTAAAAAAGCTGGGTAATCATCCGCAGTTTATCTCCGCAGCTTTACCGAAAACCATTTATCCACCTAAATTTAACCAATATGGCGTTGGTGAAACCTATGGCTTACATGTTGATAGTGCCATTATGCAGGTGCCCAATACCAACATTAGTTTGCGGAGTGATCTTTCTGCAACGTTGTTTTTAAGTGAGCCTGATGAATATGCCGGTGGGGAGCTCAGTATTGAAACTGAATTTGGTGCGCAACAAGTCAAACTGGCTGCCGGCGATATGGTGTTGTATCCATCAAGCAGTTTGCACCAAGTGTGTCCTGTTACCAAAGGCGTTCGCACCGCGTCTTTTTTCTGGATTCAGAGCATGGTTAGCCATACTGACAATCGCAGTTTGTTGTATGAATTAGATCAAACGATTCAAACCTTAACCCAACAAAATAGCGATCAGGCTGAAGTGACTAAACTCACAGGGATTTACCATAACTTACTGAGGAAGTGGGCAAGCTTTTAAGATTTAACCAAAGTCTTTTAAGACAACAGGTGACATTTCAACAGTGCCTTCAGCGCTGGTGATACTTAATTGGCCGTCTTGCGTATTGCAGCTAATGTCCATATTACGCACACATAAATCTACCAGTTGCATGGTGTCTGGTAAGTTATACACTGTTAAGTTTTTGAGCTTCAATAGTACTTTGCTATTTTGCTTCCACCACATATCGGCAATGTTGCCGCCGTATAAAAAGACGGCCACTTGGTTTGATTTTCCGCAAGCCTTTTTAATGTCTTTTTCAGTCGGTAATCCAACATCAATCCACAACTCAATAGCATCAGTTAAGTCTTTTTGAATGAGGTCTGGTGCATCGTCTTCACTTAAGCCTTTGCCAAAGGTGAGTGACTCACTGGCAAATAATGCGAAGGCTAATAAACGCACCATTAAGCGTTCTTCAGTTTCCGAAGGATGCTTTGCAAGGGTTAAGCTGTGCGCGGAATAGTTGTGATTATCCATGTCCGCAATATTGAGTTCTGCTTTATAAATTGTTGAGCTAAGCGCCATCATTAAACCAATGTATTAAATTAATGCGTATCTTAGCAGTATGTAGGCGATATGTAGTAGTAAATTACGCGGTGCTATTCACAATATTGGTGCAATCTTGTAAGCTGATACGCTTTACACTAAACATCGAATCCTCATGGCTCAATATGTAATGTCTATGCTCCGCGTGAGCAAAATCGTCCCACCTAAAAAACAAATCATTAAAGATATTTCTTTGTCATTTTTCCCTGGCGCAAAAATTGGCCTACTTGGTTTAAATGGTTCAGGTAAGTCGACCGTGCTACGGATTATGGCGGGTGAAGATAAAGAGTACGAGGGTGAAGTGCAGTGGCAGCCAAATGTATCAATTGGCTACTTACCACAAGAGCCACAATTAGACCCTGAAAAAACCGTGCGTGAAGAAGTGGAATCTGGCATGGGTGAAGTGATGGAGGCGCAAGCCAAACTTGAGGCGATTTATGTTGCCTATACTGAACCTGATGCAGATTTTGATAAGCTGGCTGAAGAGCAAGCTAAATATGAAAACATGATTGCGGCGAGTGGGTCGGATTTGACTACGCAATTAGAAATTGCAGCAGATGCCTTACGTTTACCAGATTGGGATGCGAAAGTAGGGCCATTATCTGGTGGTGAAAAGCGTCGTGTTGCCTTGTGTAAATTGCTGCTTTCTAAACCAGATATGTTGTTGTTAGATGAGCCAACCAATCACTTGGATGCAGAATCAGTGGAGTGGTTAGAGCAATTCTTAGTGCGCTTCCCAGGCACCGTAGTGGCGGTGACGCATGATCGTTACTTCTTAGATAATGCCGCTAAATGGATTTTAGAGTTAGACCGTGGCCATGGTATCCCTTGGGAAGGCAATTACTCAAGCTGGTTAGATCAAAAACAAGCGCGCTTAGCGCAAGAAGAGTCGCAAGAATCTGCGCGTAGAAAAGCGTTGAATACTGAGCTAGAGTGGGTACGTCAAAATCCAAAAGGCCGCCAAGCCAAAAGTAAATCAAGGATTGCACGCTATGAGGAATTAGCCAGTGCTGATTACCAAAAGCGTAATGAAACTCAAGAGATTTTCATTCCAGTGGGTGAGCGTTTAGGTGATCAAGTGATTGAGTTTAATAATGTGACTAAATCATTTGGCGACCGCTTGTTGATGGATGATGTGAGCTTTACGATTCCAGCCGGTGCCATTGTCGGTGTGATTGGGCCAAACGGTGCGGGTAAATCAACACTATTTAAAATGATTACAGAGCAAGAGCAGCCAGATTCAGGTGAAGTGAGCATTGGTAAAACAGTGAATATTGCTTATGTTGATCAAAGTCGTGATGCACTAGGCGATGATAAATCGGTTTTTAATGAAATTGCGGATGGTGCGGATATCTTAACCGTCGGTAATTATGAAACGTCATCACGTGCGTATATTGGCCGCTTTAACTTCAAAGGCGCTGATCAGCAAAAAATGGTTGGTCAATTGTCCGGTGGTGAGCGTGGTCGCTTACACTTAGCTAAAACACTGATTTCTGGTGGTAACGTGTTACTACTCGATGAACCATCAAATGACTTGGATGTTGAAACATTACGTGCCTTAGAAGATGCCTTGCTAGAGTTTGCTGGCTCAGTGTTAGTAATTTCGCATGATCGTTGGTTCTTAGATCGTATAGCGACTCATATATTGGCTGCTGAAGGCGATTCACAGTGGAACTTCTTCAACGGTAACTACCAAGAGTATGAAGCAGACAAGAAAAAACGCCTTGGTGAAGAAGGGGCTAAACCTAAGCGTATTCGCTATAAGCCGATTAGTCGTTAATTAATTGCGTAATCAAAGTAGCGTGACACGTTAGATTAGCTTGAAATATTAAACAAATGGGGTTAAATGATATTATTTAACCCTTCAGTTTTGCATGAACCGTTATATATTATTCAATGAATTATAGATGGCAAGGATGCACTAATGGATATCAATGCAGTAGTCGAAGAGTTTGAAAAGCTTGAAGCTTTTCTGCCCTATATCACGCTTTTTTTATTGTTGTATGCTGTGTATAAAAGTATTCGCTATGCACAAGTGAAAAGTGAACTTGAGAGCTTGCAAGCGCAAATGGATCGCTTGCTATTAAGAGAGCGTGCTGCTGAAACCGCGCAGGGTGAAAAGGCGGATTTGTACGCTGAGTTTGTCAAAGTGGAAGGGGATAATCACCCTAAACTACGTGTCACTAACCTCAATAAGTCATTAGCGAAAAACGTGCGGATCGAATTTCCTGAAGGTAACAAAGTGCTTCTGAAGCCAGATATTGATGCAGTGTTTCCAATACCAGTGCTCAATATGCATAAAGCAATTGATCTATCGATTGCAGTCTATAACAACTCGCCACGCAAACTGACGGTTGATTTAATTTGGGATGATGGCTTTCAAGATAATAATGTGAAAACCATTAAAGCTTCTTATTGATTGGTATGCATAACTTACCCGCGCGGGTGATGCACACTGTGTAACTTTTTCAGCCGCTCGCGTGCCACATGCGTATAGATTTGAGTGGTTGAAATATCAGAGTGGCCAAGTAGCATTTGTACAACACGCAAATCAGCACCGTGGTTTAATAAGTGAGTCGCAAAAGCATGGCGCAAAACGTGCGGTGATATATGTTTAGTAATACCGGCAATTACTGCGTAACGTTTAATCACATACCAAAATGCTTGTCTTGTCATGGCGCTGCCACGATTTGTCACAAACAATGCATCTGATAATCTATTTTTTAAAATATTATTTCTAGCGTTTTTTAAGTAATCGGCTATCCAGCTCACAGCCTCTTCACCCATTGGCACTAAGCGTGTTTTACTGCCTTTCCCCGTAACCCTTACAACGCCATCATTGAGGCTCACTTCTAGCACTTGGATATTCACCAGTTCTGAAACGCGCAATCCACACGCATATAATAGCTCTAACATGGCGCGATCACGTAGGCCTGTGTCTTCATTCGTATCCGGTGCATTCAGTAAGTTTTCAACTTCTGTTTCGTTTAAGCTATCGGGTAAGCTGCGTGGCAACTTGGGTGATTGAATTTGTATGGTCGGATCTTCACTTAACTTGTTGTGTAGTAAGCAATAGCGATAAAAACGCCGTAAGCTCGCAATGAGTCGGCCAATACTACGAGGCTTACTGACAGGGAATTTAACCGCTACGTACTGTTGAATATCGGCTTGGCCCACAACGAGTAAGTGGCTGTTTTGTTTGGCAAGCCATAGGGCGAAACTGGTGAGGTCTAAGCGATAACTTTCTAGCGTATTCTTAGATAAACCATCTTCTAACCAAAGGTGGTCGATAAAAGTATCGAGTAATTGGCCATCTTCTATTGAAAGTGGTTGCTCACTCATAGTGAATGCCTTCGTGTGCAAGTAACCATTTTTTAATCATTAAGCCACTTTCACTACCACGCATAAAGCCACCAATACTATGTTTGGCAACGACACGGTGACAAGGAATTAAAATCGATAAGTGGTTTGCCCCACAAGCATTAGCTGTGGCGCGAGGGCAAGAGTTGATGGTGTCAGCCAGCTCACCATATGACCGGACTTCACCAGCAGGAATGTTGGCAATGGCTTGCCACACCCGTTTTTGATAAGGGGTGCCACTTAGCGTTTCAATCGGGAAAGTATCGTTGATTGATAAAGGTGTATGAGGGCTTTTAAAGTAGCGATCTAATTTATCAGCCGCATATGTAAAGAGAGGGTCACTTTCAATGGCAATTATATTGTCATGTTCGCTGGCCGCGGTTGTTGAAAGCTTCACGCTAAATTGCGTCTCTTCGACTTTTAAAATGGCAAAGCCAAATGGCGTTTTAAATTGTGCCGTGCGGATGGTTAACATATGGTTCATTTTAGAACTCTAATGGGTCAACATCAATTGACCAACGTACTTTGGCCGCTAATCGATTGCCACGTAAGTTGTAATTAATATGACGTAATACTTTTTGTAATGGGCCTCGCGCTTTGGCTTGCATTAATACATGGGCACGCTCCATGCCTTTTACCCGTTCCATTTGTGGCCTCACTGGTTCATATATGGTCACATCTTCTTTTAAATCACGGCCAATTTCAAATGCATAGTTGAGCAACTCTGATACTGGGAAAAAGTCAGTGGCTTCAGCTCTTAATAGCGCAGTGAAAATATAAGGCGGGAATTGAATCAGTTCGCGCTCTTCTAATTGCGCATTGGCAAACGACACGTAATCTTGAATACGTAAGGCGTTAAACAACTCATGAAATGGAAATTGCGTTTGAATCAGTACCTGGCCTTTTTTATCCGCCCGTCCTGCACGGCCAGAGACTTGCATCAGTTGCGCAAATAATCGCTCACTAGCCCTAAAGTCGGGGCTATGTAGGGCACCATCGGTATCAATGACGCCGACTAATGTCAGGTTAGGAAAGTCATGCCCTTTGGCCAACATTTGTGTACCGATTAAAATGTCGATTTGATTAGCATGCACGGCATCTAATATTTCAACCAGTGCCCCTTTTTTACTAATGCTGTCGCGGTCAACCCGCGCAATCCTTGCGTTGGGGAGAAGTTCTTGTAATGTTTCTTCTAACCGTTGTGTCCCGTGACCTGTTGGGTGTAAGTCAGCATCACCACAATCCGGACACTGTGAGACAATTCGTTGCTCATGACCACAATGGTGGCAACGTAAGACACGTTTACCCAAATGCACAACCAAGCGTGCACTACAGCGCGTACAAGGGGCAATCCAATTGCATGAGCTACATAATAAAACGGGAGAGTAACCGCGGCGATTAATAAATAACAGGCTTTGTTCACCGCGTTCTATTCTGGTTTTTAATGCTTTGATTAATTGCGGGGTAAAGCCTTTTTTTAAGTTGACGTTGGTGGTGTCAATACAATCAATCTCAGGTAGTTGAGCGGCTGTTACCGCACGTTCGCGTAAGCTTAATAATGCATATTTTTGCTGACTAACATTAAACCAACTCTCTAGTGATGGTGTAGCTGACCCTAAAATAATGGGGATATTTAACCGTTTGGCACGCACCAGTGCAATGTCTCGCGCGTGATAGCGCATGCTGTCTTGCTGTTTGTATGAGCCATCATGCTCTTCATCAATGATGATCATTTTTAAATGCGGTAATGGGGTGAACACTGAAAGGCGTGTCCCAATCACAATATTGGCTTTGCCTGATTGCGCTAATTGCCAATGATGTAAGCGTTCACTTTCACTTAGGTTGCTGTGTAAACTCACTAGTGTTAAATGTGGAAAGCGTTTTTGAAAGCGCCCCTCAAGCTGCGGGGTCAAATTGATTTCGGGCACTAATACTAATATTTGCCCTTCAATTTTGGCATCTTGGATTTCTACACTTTCGTGATGATCAAGCTGTAAAATAGCTTGCATGAGTTGCATGTAAACTTCAGTTTTACCGCTACCGGTAATGCCATGTAGTAACCAGGCTTTAAATTGTGCATGTTCTGCCAAAATGTCAGCCACCGCTTTTGATTGTTCATCATTTAAAGTGGGTAACACCGGTATGGTTTGTGAGGCTAAATGCGTACTTTCTGCCTCACTTTTGGCAACGACTAAGCCATCTTCTATCAGCTGGTTAATGGCTTTTTTGGCCCCTGTTGAAATGGCTTTAATATCAGCCTCGGTTAAAAATCCTTGTGTTTGCAGTGCTTCAAATACGCGGCGTAGTAACTTTTGCCTTTTTTCAAAACGCTCAATGGTGTCATTCAGCCCAGCATCACTGAGTTGATACACATATTGTTGGCGGCCTTTAGCAGGGGTGATTTGGCGTAAGCGTGCTGGCAATGCTGACAGTAAGGCTTGCCCATAAGGGTATTGATAATATTCAGCACTAAACTTAATGAGCTTGAGTAAGTGCGTATCAATCGGCGTTTTATCACTAAATGCTTCTACAATGGGTTTTAATTTGGCAATGTCGAATTCGCTTGTTTCAGCCATGCTGATAACAACACCAATCACACTGCGTTTACCAAAAGGCACAAGCACACGTTGCCCAACTGCGACCGATTTATTCGCACTTAGGTAATCAAACAAGCGATCAAGTGGGATGTCTAAAGCGACATTAAGGATGGGTTTTGACAATATACGGGCTCAGGCTAATAACAAATGTTAATCTATTGTAGTTTATTCGTGGATTCAAAGAAAAAAATCTGTTCAGTAGGTTAAAATACTTCTTTTATCAAAATGATAGTGAAACCCTTTGAAAGCGCACCTTATTCAATGTTTACTGACTGCTGCAAACACACTTGCACCAGAGTTAGTTGCAGATCAAATTTTACTTGAACGTCCTAAGTCTGCTGACCATGGTGACTTTGCGACCAACTTAGCGTTGACGCTAGCAAAACCACTGAGACAAAACCCTCGTGCCATTGCACAGCAGATTTTAGACGCTTTACCGGAAAGTGACTATATCTTAAAGGCGGAAATTGCGGGTGCTGGCTTTATTAACTTCTTTTTAAGCCAAGCCTCCCAACAATCAATCGTGACGCAAATTCATGCTGAAGGCACTTGTTTTGGTACGAATCAATCAGGCTACGATGCTGATGGAAAACCACAGAAAGTACAGATTGAATTTGTTTCAGCAAACCCTACAGGGCCCCTACATGTGGGGCATGGCCGTGGTGCTGCGGTTGGTGATTGCTTAAGCCGATTAATGCGTGCCAATGGCTGGGATGTGACACGTGAGTTTTACTATAACGATGCGGGTGCACAGATTGACAATTTAACCACTTCTGTTTTAGCGCGTTGTAATGACATTAGTACCGACGATGCAAGCTTCCCTGAAAATGGTTACCGTGGTGAATATATCAAAGAGATTGCCGATGCCTTTTTAGCCAAAGAAACCGTGGTGGCGGACGATATGGAAGTGACCGCTAGTGGAGATATTAGCGATTTAGATTCTATCCGTGCATTTTCAGTCGCTTACTTACGTCATGAGCAAGATTTAGATTTAAACGCATTCCAAATTAAGTTTGATGTGTTTTCACTTGAAAGTGCTTTATATGCATCAGGTAAAGTCGAAGAGACTGTACAAAGCCTGATTAAAAGCGGCCATACCTATGAAAAAGATGATGCTTTATGGTTAAAAACCACCGACTTTGGTGATGATAAAGACCGTGTGATGCGTAAATCAGAAGGTGGTTATACCTACTTTGTACCCGATGTTGCTTACCACGCAGAAAAATGGAATCGTGGGTTCACTAAAGTGATTAATGAGCAGGGCGCAGATCATCACAGTACCATCACGCGGGTACGTGCAGGGTTGCAAGCCCTTGATATGGGTATTCCAAAAGCATGGCCTGATTATGTATTACACCAAATGGTGACGGTGATGCGTGGTGGTGAAGAAGTTAAATTATCAAAACGAGCTGGTAGCTATGTCACCTTGCGTGATTTAATTGAAGAAGTGGGTTGTGATGCAACGCGCTACTTCTTAGCCGCGAGACGTGCGGATTCACAGTTGGTGTTTGATATTGATTTAGCCCGTGCGCAAACCAATGAAAACCCTGTGTATTACATTCAATATGCGCATGCGCGCATTTGTAGTGTGTTGTCACAATGGGAAGGTGATGTTGCAACATTAAAATCCGTTGATTTAAGTACTTTGACTGAAGGACATGAAACAACCTTAATGCAGCGTTTAAGTGCTTATCCAGAATCAGTTACTAATGCGGGTGCAGAGCAAGCGCCCCATGTGATTGCAAATTACTTAAAAGAGTTAGCGAGTGATTTGCATAGTTATTACAATGAATATAAGTTTTTAATTGAAGATGAGTCGGTCAAACTAGCGCGATTAAGTTTGATTGTTGCCACGCAACAAGTACTACAAAACGGCTTGGATTTATTAGGTGTTAGCGCACCGACTAGAATGTAACGAAATAGGAAAAACACATGGCACAAAGTAAAGCAAAACCAGCATCAGCACCCAAAAGTAGTGGCAACCCTTTTCTAACCGGTTTAATGTTGGGATTTCTACTCGGGGTTGTTGCCTCATTAGCGGTGATTATGTTTGTCAAAAGCAGTGACAGCCCATTTGCAGTGCAATCAGTTGCGACTGAAACTAAGTTGGCAGACCAAATAGCCGCGGATACAAGACGTGCGCAACAAAAAGCAAAAGAAGCGTCAAAAGACGTTGGTAAGTTGGTAGATGATGCAAAGCGATTTGATTTTTATAGTATTTTGCCTGGTACTGAAACAAAAGTTTCAATTGAAGAAGCCAGTAAACTTGTTTTACCGCAAAATAAACCTCTTACACAGGGCTCTTACTATTTACAGGTGAGTGCTTTTAAATCAGAAAGTGAAGCTGATAACTTAAAAGCAAAATTGGCACTTTATGGTGTTGAAGCAAAAGTACAAGCCGCGAGTATTCCAGAAAAAGGGGTGTGGCACCGTGTGCGTGTAGGACCTTTGAGCGGGGCTGATGAAATTAACCGTACAAAGGCTAACTTATCAAGCAATGGTTATAACGCAGATCTCATTAAAATTAATAAGTAAACTAATAGGCAGGTAATCGGTCTATTGAAAATAATGCGGAGTGTCATCGTATTTCATTAACAAGACGTTAAGTAATTAACAGAAAAGACAAGGAAAAAGAAATGAATTTAGTAACAATGAAAAGTTGGATTGGCCAGTTTATTTTAGTGGCATTTTTAGCTGCTTTTACAACGACAGTCACAGCAGCGCCTAAAATGGGTAATGAGTTTAATAAAACGGCACGTGTGATGCCTACTGAGCCAGGCAATACCATTGAAGTGGTTGAAGTCTTTTGGTACGGTTGCCCACATTGTTACCATATGGATCCACCTTTAAAAGCTTGGGTTAAAGCATTACCAGCAGATGTGACATTCAAACGCATTCCAGGATTACCAATGCCAAAATGGGAGCCAATGGCTAAAGCATTTTATGCGATGGAAGATTTAGGTATCTTTGAGCAATATCACCACGCATTATTTGAAGCAATTCATGGCCCAGATGGTTATAGCCAAATTGCAGTGAATGAAAAAGCAGCGATTGCTTGGATGTCTAAAATTAGTGACATTGAAATCAGCAAAGTGGCTGCAGCATTTAATTCATTTTCAATGCGCAATAGACTTTCTCAAGCACGTAACTACTTTAAAGGTTCAGGCGCAACAGGTGTACCTAGCTTAATTATTGATGGTCGTTTTATTACTTCAAGCACAATGGCTAATGGTAATGAAGCAGCATTAGCAGTAGCAGATTATATTATTGAAAATGTACGTGCTGATAAAGCTAAGGCTAAAGCACAGTAATTCAATTGCGTTGTTAAAGCATCATTAGGCCGCCATTATGAAAGTATTAATCACTGGTGCGTCTAGTGGCATTGGTGAAGCCTTGGCAATTGAATATGCCAAGCGCTTTGCTCATAACCAATCAGTCGTGATCGGCCTAGTCGCTAGACGTGAAGCGCCGTTATTATCCCTCCAAGCAACACTTCAAAATCAATATCATGTCAACGCCGTTATTTATGTGGCTGATGTCCGTGACCAAATAACCCTTAACGAAGCAGCTAGCCACTATATAACGGCCTATGGCGCCCCTAATGTTGTGATCGGGTGTGCTGGTGTGAGTTGTGGCACGTTGACTGAGCATGCGGAAGATACGCAAGCCTTTCAGCAGGTGATGGATATCAATGTGGTTGGCTTAGTGAACACCTTCCAACCTTTTGTGAAAGCCATGCGTGACGCTGCATTAAATGGCGCTAATGCGCAGTTTGTCGGTATTGCCAGTGTTGCAGGCGTAAGAGGTTTGCCAGGCGCTGGTGCTTATAGTGCCAGTAAAGCTGCGGCGATTAGTTACTTGGAAAGTCTTCGCGTAGAAATGGCTAAGTTAAAGATCACTGTAACGACAATTGCACCAGGTTATATCCGAACACCGATGACGGATATTAATACTTACCCAATGCCATTCTTAATGGACGTGGATGTTGCTGCCAAAAAATTTGTGGATGCAATTACGCTTAAAAGGCGATTTGTCATTATTCCATGGCAAATGGGTTGGGTTGCTCGCTTGATGAAGTTGCTACCAGCTTTTGTATGGGATAAATTAGCAATGGATGCCCCACATAAAAAAAGATAACAAATGTAAAGAAGTTCAATTTTTTTCTTTTGAAAAAGTCAATTTTACTCTACACTAAAAGCTCTTTACTGAGCGGCTAGAAAACCCGTTCAGCTTATCCTAGGGTGGTTATGTTAATACAGTTATGCTTGGTTTAAGTGATGAGTCGAATCGCTGTTTTTAATCAAAAAGGTGGGGTCGGTAAAACGACAACTGTCTTAAATTTAGCGGCTGCACTTTTTCAGCATCAATTAAACCCAATCATGATTGATATGGACCCACAAGGGCATTTAAGTCATATCTTTAACCCTCATTCAGTATCAGCTCAGCAGAGCCTCTTCTCTTTTTATCAAAATCAGTCTACATTAGCAGCGTTAATTTTACCTTGGCCAAAGGTTGGGCATATTATCCCTGCACACAAAGAGCTTGTTAAATTAGACTCACTTTTTGGTAAAGGGGCAACAGTTTTAAATCGCCTAAACGCTGGTTTAAATGAATATGCTGCGAACAAACGTGAAAGCCATATCGTGATGGATTGTTGTCCTTATTTGGGCGTACTATCCTTAAATGCAATATTTGCTGCTGATCTGATTATTATCCCAATTACATCTGATTATTTATCGTATGAAGGCGCACGTAATGTTGATAAAACATTACGTGCCTTAGAGCCTGTTCTTAATCGAAAAGTGAATCGCCGTTATTTACTAACCCGCTATGATCAGCGCAAAAGTATGACGCTAGATGTTGAGCGCAAAGCTAGAAAGTTATTTGGTGAGGATATTTGTATGACGGTGATTAGAGATAATGTCGCTATTGCAGAAAGTCCGCAACAGCATCAATCTATCTTTAGTTATAGCCCTAAGAGTACTGGTGCACGCGATTATCATGCGCTGTATTTTGAATTGATTAGTGCTGGATTAATTGGGCAAAAAATGGCTGCTTGAGTTTGCCGTTTACAATTAGATCTAAGACTTTTTCAAGGTTAATATTTTCAGGGTCACCACTATTAGTCTCCATATCAATAATCGTACATTGCCGGTACATCTGCCGTAAATGTTGTTCAGCAGCCGTTTGGTTAGGTGCTGAGATCTGTAAATTGCGCACAATGACACCCTGTTTCGTTTTGACTGTGAAAATAAACTTCAATAAGTTTTTTTGCTTCATCAGTGCCATTGTGTCTCAGTTTAGTTGATTGAAGTTATCTCTTTGGGTTTGCAACAAGTTGCTGGTGGCTCTCACTAATCAATAAAATTGAGTCGCTTAGAATGTGAGCCGCTTCATTTAATAAAATGTCTTTCTCATCTTTCGCATCTTTTTCTTTAACCAGTTCGTTATCCAGATTACGTTCACTTGCCAACAGTCCGTCATCCAGTTGTGCGTTGTTTTTAACTTTGTCATTTTCAGATAGTTTTTTTCTAGCTGACAACTTATCTGCCTGAACTTTACGCTCCTGACGTCTTTCAACTTCATTGAGCGTGATCATTTTCTTTTGACGTTGCACATTCAACGTATCAATATCTTGATTCAAGTTAATGAAATCTTGATCTGCACTAATGCGTAATGCATGTTTAGCAGTCAATTTAGGTATGATCTTTTTGAAATCATGTACAACTCTGAAGTTAGCTGGCTTAATTGATGACCATGGCAATGCGTTCTTATAGCTAGATTCACCAAAAGTGGTGATGTCATTGAGTGACGGTAATTTGATGTCTGGAATCACACCGCGTAGCTGTGTCGTGCCACCATTAATGCGAAAGAATTGCGCAACGGTCATTTTGATCTCACCAAACTTAGGTTGATCATTTTTGGCGATTCTATCTAAATTAATCACGGTTTGTACTGTTCCTTTACCGTAGGTTAATTCACCAATAATTAAGCCGCGACCATAATCTTGAATAGCCGCTGCAAAAATTTCTGAAGCAGATGCAGAGCCTCTATTAATGAGTACGCCCAGCGGGCCATCCCAAGCTACACCACTATCGGTATCACTATCGACTTTAATGCCGCCTTCAACATCACGTTCTTGCAGAATTGGACCTTGGTCAATAAATAACCCAGTCAGGTCAATTGCTTCATCTAATGAGCCGCCGCCATTATTTCTTAAGTCGATTAAGATGCTATCGACTTTTTCAGCTTTTAACTCATTGATGAGGTTTCTAACATCACGTGTCGCGCTTTTAAAGTTCTCATCGCCTTTTTGACGTGCAAAAAAGTCTTGGTAAAAAACAGGCAGTTCAATCACGCCAATCTTATGTGATGTTGGGTTCGACTTCACATCAATCACTGATTTTTTAGCCGCTTGTTGTTCTAAGTTAATTTTATCTCTGACTAATACGATATTTTTATGTGGTGCATCTAAGCCCGCGTCAGCTGGTAAAATAGCCAGTACTACCGTTGAATCTTGCTCACCACGAATAAGGTCAACCGTATCATCTAAGCGCCAGCCTAATACTTCAACCATAGGCGCTTCTTTACCTTGTGCTACACCTACGATTCTGTCGCCCACTTTAAGCAAGCCGGATGAGGCTGCAGGGCCGCCTGTGACTAGTTCTCTAATCACCGTGTACTCATCCTTGCTTTGCAATACTGCGCCAATACCAACCAACGATAAGCGCATTGAAATGTTGAAGTCTTCTGCTGCGCGCACACCAAAATAACTAGTGTGTGGGTCAATCGACGTAGCATAGGCATTCATAAAACTTTGAAATACATCATTACTTTTAATTTTATTAATACTTGAAAGAGAATTGTCGTAACGCTTTGAAAGTGTTTTGATAATGCTGGCTTTTTCTTTACCAGCAATTTTTAAACGCAACCAGTCGTTTTTAACCCGCTTGCGCCAAATATCATTTAACTCACTTTTATCTGTTGCCCAAGCAACATCTTCACGTTCATATTGGTAAGACTCTACTAATGTGAAATCAAATGGTTGGTTGAGTAATGATTTTGCATACTCAATACGCTCTGATACGCGCTGCTTATACAAGTTGAAAATGCTAAACGGAATGGTTAAATTTTCTTCCAATAGTGCGTTATCAAGTTTCGTGCGCGCATAAGTGAATTGACTAATATCTTCTTGAAGGAAAAATAAATGCTCACTATCAAGTGATTTTAGGTATTTATTAAAAATTTTGTTTGAGCTTGTATCATTAAGCTTCACAGGCTTGTAGTGATAGCGTGAAAAGACCTCAGCAGCAAGCCTTGCCGCCTGAGACTGTTGCACCTGCGGTTGTAATGCCTGTGTATTACTTAATGAAAATGCAACTGCACTTTGCGTTGCGAGAAAGCAAGTAAACGCTATAGATAACCACTGTTTCATGAAATTCCTAAAAATACTGTATTCAACTTATTTACGGCAAAAAACATCAGATATTTAACACAATACCGCATAACAGCATGTATATATGATGATTAATATCACATAGTAGAAATTATTTTAAACAGTTTTTGGAAGAGCAGGTGTTAAAAAGGCCATTATTTGTGCAATTTAACTAAAGATTGTGCAAATAGTGGCCTTTGGATCAGGCTTTATCTCAATGAAGTAGAAAATTATGATTCGTTAGAAAACTCTTTACTTAACATGTCTTGAATTAATTCAAGGCGAATCAAAGGGCTATCTAGCTCAAGCATGCGTTGTTTTTGCATTAACGGCATATTTAAAATTTCACACCATCTGTTAGCCACCCAAGCACAATCATTTAATTGATAGGGTTTACTAATGGGTAGGTCTAATTCGGTAATGTCTTTATCTTTCAAAGACTCGATAATATGCTGCAAGTGTGTTTTTGTTGATTCAAGGTCTGAAGGGATCTCCATTTTAATCTCTTTTTTAACATCAGTGACTTCAGCAATCCATAAGCCATCTTGTGCTTGCGCAGCTGAAACGATATTAAATGTTTTTTGACCACTACATTTGATGTTGATTAAACCAAGGCATGAAACGTCAGCCTCCTCAATCGTAAAAACTGTTCCAACATTTGCAAAAGGAAATTCAGATTTGAACGATGAGTTGATATTTAAATTCACATGGTTATCTGGGTAGAGCGCAACAACGCCAAAAGGGGTTTTATTTCTTAAGCACTCACGCACCATATCTAGATAGCGTGTTTCATATACTTTTAGCGTTAACACGCCTTCAGGAAAAATAACGGTACTTAAAGGGAAGAGCGGTATTGAGTAGCTGGACATTGAATTCATCCTAATAAAAATTATTAATTAATGTATGAATGAATTTTATGGTTGTTGGGGGGGGGTGTATATGGCCCGTTCGGGTCAAGGCATAGCCCGATTGGTACCAATCGGTATGTTTTACATAGAAAACCACTGAAAAGTGTTTGTATTTATAACAATGTTAGATTTAAACCAGTCTTTAAATATAAGCGTTAACGATCTTTGATTAACAACATTAACTATATTTGTTTATTGGTTCAACGGTATTGAATATGTGGCATTTTGTAAATAGCCTGATTGGCGTTTGATTGTATAAAAAAGTAGCTTGATACTTTGCTAATTATTATGATATTTAAAGTGCTTGAGGAGTATTAATGCAAGGAGTTAAGCTAAGCGCTTAATTGTTATGGGGTGGCTGATGGGGCTCGAACCCACGACAACCGGAATCACAACCTAGGATACTTATATCATCTAATGTAATGATAAGAAACTAGAATTAGTTATATTGAGTGTCTAATATTCTTTTGATATTCATGACAAATTAAACAACTTTAATTCAATTTAAAATTTTATTTATTAGACATAAAGTAATGAAAGCAAAAGACGGGTGTTGAGCTTCATAGCAATAAAACCATCATAAATTTTTTTTTAGGATGAAATTACATTCACAGCTTTTAATAGTTTGATTGGTGATTCCACCTTACAAAACTGAAGACATTCCTGAAGTTACTCGCAGAACAACTTGTGAATTAAGGGGGATGGATCAAGCTAAACTATATTGTCTAACCAGTTTAATCTAGCAAGCACTATTATAGTATTGCATCATCGCATTAATATCGGATCTCGAAAATCTGTATGGGTATGGCGAAACCTTTTGAATAACGGCTGGCAATGCGTCAAAGAGCATGTCTAAAGCATTGGGTATATTAGTTATCTTTGAATAAAAATGTTTGCCACTAATACACTTAATATTAGAGTGAACTGCTCGTCTAGATTTTGTGCTTGAATCAGAAGGGGTGAAATCTTTTCCATTTCGGTTTTGTTTAATGTTTTTTGTCGAAATCATCTCAACTAAATAAGCTGTATACCCATGGTATTGAGATACCGTAGGAGATATTAATGCATGCATTTCATCATACAAAGCAAGTTTAGCTTTTGCATTTAAAGGATCAACTTTATTTTTATTAATATTTCTTGTTGGGGAAACTGAATTTTGAGCAGCTGTTAGCAAAGCTAAAACCTCAGCTTCTAAAACATTATTTGGGATAAATGGAACATATGTGGCAACTGACATAAGCATCTTAATAGTAATGACCTGCATAACTGTACCTTGATTTTAAATTTAATGTTGACATAGCACATAATTTAAGTAACCTTGCGTAAGGTTAAATAAGATGGTTATTAATATGAAGGATTATTTTTCTATATCTGAGGCTTCTGAGATTCTTTCGGTATCAAAAGAGACTTTAAGACGGTGGGACAAGTTAGGTAAACTTAAACCTGTTAGGCATCCAATGAATGACTACAGAGTATACCCCCTTGAATTGCTTAAGCAGTTCAGTTCAATAGGTATTGATGTGTCAAAAAGTATTGATACCTCAATATCATCAACTCAATCATATTCAGTAGTTGAGCTTTTTGCAGGAGCAGGCGGATTGGCGCTTGGACTTGAAAAAGCGGGGCTAAAGTGCTCCCTACTGAATGAAATTGATAAAAATGCTTGTAGCACACTCAGAAATAACAGACCGAATTGGAATGTTCATGAAGGAGATGTCTCAGAAATCGATTTCAAACCATACCTTAATAAAGTTGACGTAGTTACAGGAGGGTTTCCATGCCAATCTTTTAGCTACGCAGGCAAGCGTTTGGGGTTTGAAGATGCAAGAGGGACAATGTTTTATCAGTTTGCGAGAGCTGTCAAAGAAATTCGGCCTCTAATGGCAATTGGTGAAAATGTTAGAGGTTTGCTAAATCATGATGGTGGAAATACTTTAAATGGAATGGTTTCTATTTTGGATGATCTTGGATACAACGTAATTCCACCAAAAGTTATTAAAGCAATCTATCACAAAGTACCGCAGAAAAGAGAAAGGCTTTTTATAGTCGCTTTACGAAAAGATGTAGACTTGAGCTTTAACTTTCCAAATGAGCATAAGGAAATTTTTACTTTAAGAGATGCATTGAAAAAAGGAAGTTTATTTGATTGTGATGTTCCTTTTTCCTACGGACAATCATATCCAAAAAGAAAAAAAGAAGTGTTAGCCTTGGTTCCTCCAGGAGGGTGTTGGCGAGAATTGCCCGAAAAAATTCAAAAAGAGTACATGATGAAATCATATTATCTTGGGGGAGGTAGAACTGGAATGGCTAGAAGAATTTCTTGGGATGAGCCGTGCTTAACACTGACTTGCTCACCAGCTCAAAAGCAGACTGAAAGGTGCCATCCTGACGAAACTAGGCCTTTTACTGTAAGAGAATATGCAAGAATTCAAACGTTTCCAGATTCATGGGACTTTGCTGGTTCATTATCTTCACAATACAAGCAAATAGGCAATGCAGTTCCAGTTAACCTCGCAGAAGAAATTGGAAAATCGATAGTTGAGAGCCTAAATAATTTTTACTTGCAAAACCCAGAATGGAGCAAATCTCAAGTGCAGGAAAATTTGATGTTGATTTAGAGTTTATTTCAGAAAAGTCACTTGTTAAAAAACCTTTTTATCTTACCTTAATAAGGGTTGTTAAAATCCCCTCTTTATCATATTCTATTTCTCTAAACAAACGGAGAACATAATGGCGTCTGAAAATCATAAGCAAATAAAATCAGATATCGAAATAAGAAAAACGCTCGAAGAAAAACTGTCTCTTTCAACAAAAGTGTTAGATAGATTTTTGCCTGAAACCCCAACAGGAAGATCAAGAGATGAGGTTTTAGCAGTTATATCAGAGGATGAAAGGCGGGAGTTGATTGAAATCGAAGGGAATGCTGTTTCAGCCTTTATTGGCCAGCTTCCTGAGTTGGAATCAGCCCTTGGAATGCTGTTAATGGGGCATCATTTTGGTTGGAAGGTTCTATATTTGATTCATAGTAAAAAAACAATTAGAAAGTATGAAGATATTCTTGGCATAAAAGTAAGGGAGATATTTCCTGAGACTGGCCCAAGCTCTGATAGGTCGGCAGGGTTAGCGCTAGCAATGAAGGCTTCCAACTTTTGGAAAGTTGTTTCTGGCGAGCATAAAATTGAGAATTTAAAAAATATCGAATGAATAAACAATTATATTGAAATTTAAAAAGGAAACTTGACGTTTCCTTTTTTTGTGTCTAGTATAAGGGTATATGAAATATCCTTATATGGGCAGAGAGCAGAAAAACGTTAATGATTTGAACCAAACCTCCATCGGCTCGCAGGCTCGGACGGATGCGCCAGCACCGCCCGAACCGAGAAACGAGGGAGGTAACACTGCGATCTCTCAAGTTGCTGCCGCCTTGCCGTCTGGCGCTCCCCGTCTGGTAACACGGGGGGAAAGTTATGGAGTTTATGAAACAGATTGTGAAGATGGTGAAAGTTATATACTTGTAGTTGGTAAATTTAATAAACCTCAATTAATACGAATTCCTAAACCTAAGCTTGATGGCGTTCCTAATGCAGCAATTATTGACTGGCTAAATTGCTCTTTCTCACTTAAACCTAATTTTTCATTAGATTCATTTTTTGGGACTTTTTTACCTATCCTAGGGCGGTCGTTTTCACCAGCGAAAGATCGTGGCCGCGGATGTCATGGCTATACCAATTCTATTGAACTTGGCGCCAGTAAGGCAATGTTTGCTTATGGTGGAAATCGGGGCACAGGGCTCATTAGTTTTTCAGGTGAGTCTTGTCATCAAATACCTAACTGGACAAATCTAATTGAATTTTTAGCTGTTGAACTTAGTGGAAGAATTACTAGAGTGGACCTAGCGCATGATGATATCGAAGGGAGGCACACGGTTGATCATGCCATAAGAATGTATCAAGAGGGTTTGTTTCTTAATGGTGGTCGTGACCCTCAGATGGATCAGCGTGGTAATTGGTTAAAGCCTGATGGTCGCGGTAGAACTTTGTATATTGGATCAAGCAAAAATGGCAAGATGTTACGCATTTATGAAAAAGGAATGCAGTTAGGCGCACCTTATCACCCATGGGTTAGATGGGAGCTTCAACTTGGAAGCAAAGATCGTGAAATACCTTGGGAAACTTTAACCGAGCCCGGGAAGTATCTAGCTGGTAGTTACCCAAATGCATTAAGTTGGATTTCTGAAGAGCAATCTCGAATTAGAACATTACAGAAAAATGCTGATTTAAGTTATAGCGCATTAACTCATTTTGCTTCTGTAGGTTATGGAAAACTCATCGACACTATGATGCAAGTAGAAGGTTCTGCTGAACGAGTTGTTGAGATACTTAGGCGTGATGGGTTGCCTGCCAGATTGAACCTTCCAGAGCTTCCAATACATGGAAAGATAATGCCATGAGTCTAATGGGGTTGCTATTTCTAACATCAGATGAGTTAAAAGAATTAACTGATCTGAAAATCTCAAAAGCACAAATGCGCTGGTTGGATAAACATCATTATCCATATGAAATTAGTGCATCAGGTAGCCCAAAGGTGCTTAGAGCATTTTTAATAGCGCGTTTACAAAATCACAATAAAGCCAATCCACAATCAGAACCAAATTTTGATGCTATTCGGTAGTCGAGGTAAATCATGGGCAGAAGAAGAAAAAGCGATTTCAATTTACCACCAAGAATGTACTTAAAGCATGGTGCTTACTATTACGTTTCACGTGAGAATAAATGGACAAGGCTATCAAAAGATAAAGCGCTTGCATTTACCAAGTGGGCAGAAATTGAAGGAGATATTCCGCGTGCTACTGGTGCAGATAAACCACTTGCTGGATCAATGGGTATGTTAATTGAAAAGTACATGATTGAAGTTGCACCTAAAAAAGCAAAATCTACTTACGAGGGAAATTTGGCAGAAGCTAAAAATTTAAAAGGTGTGTTTCTAAATATGTTGATTGTAGAGGTCAGGCCAATGCACATCGCCCAGTATCTGGACGTTAGAGGTGTAAAAGCACCGGTTCGAGCAAATAGAGAAGTTTCTTTGTTATCACATATGTTTAGTTATGCAATGCGCTGGGGGATGTTAGATCGAAATCCCTGTATTGGTGTAGCAAAGCATCCTGAAAAAGGTCGTGATAGGTATATTACTGATCAAGAGTTTAAAGTAGTAAAAGAAATCGCTAGTGATTTCATTGAGGTTGTTATGGACTTTGCATACATCACTGCATTGAGAAAGGGCGACATACTCAGTTTGAAGCTCGAACAGATAAACGAAAAGGGTATATGGATAACGCAATCTAAAACAGGTGCTAAACAGCTTTATGAGTGGACTGATGGCCTGAAGGATGTTGTAAGCAGGGCAAAGGCTTTAAAGCGGCCAATTCGAGGGTCGTATTTGTTCTGTACACGTAAGGGGGAGCCTTATTCAGATAGCGGTTTTAAAGCTATGTGGAATCGTGTTCAAGTTAAATGGGCTGAATCAGGTGGCGTCAGATTTACTTTTCATGATATCAGAGCAAAGGCTCTTACTGATGCAAAAAGACTTGGTATGGATGCGCAATCATTGGCTGGTCATGCAACTTCAGCTATGACTGAACACTATATTAAAAAACGAGAATTCAAAACTGTTAGATCAATTTTATAAATCAAGGAGAATTGTTAATGGGACAAGCAAAAAAAAGAGGAAGTAGGGAGGAGCGAGTTGCTCAAGCAAAACAATTAATTCATGAATTAACTCCCAAAGAGATTAAATGCAATGAATGTGGAGCATTAACGTTTGATATAAAAGCACTTGATATAAAAAGATTGCCTGGGGTTACTGGGGTATATGTTGGAAAGTGTAATTATTGCAACAGTCAAACTACAGCAATGACGGGTGAACCACAGAACGTTTTTAATATGATGAATATGATGGCAAAAGGAATGGGACTTAGCGAAGAATCCTTGCGGATACAAAAAAATATTAGACAATTGTCTAATAAATAAATGTTTATTCAAGTAGGTGGAAATGTAAGTCTTTGATTTAATGGGGTGGCTGATGGGGCTCGAACCCACGACAACCGGAATCACAATCCGGGACTCTACCAACTGAGCTACAGCCACCATAGAGACTTTAATATTACTGCTTAAGTGGCCTGCCCGATAGGAATCGAACCTATAACCCCCAGCTTAGAAGGCTGGTGCTCTATCCGGTTGAGCTACGGGCAGATTGGGGTTACACGTTTGACGATTATTGCTATCTACGGGCAATGACCAAAATAAGTGGTCGGCGTGGAGAGATTCGAACTCCCGACATCCTGCTCCCAAAGCAGGCGCGCTACCAGGCTACGCTACACGCCGAAGAAGGCGAAATATACTGGATCTATAATTAGAGGTCAAGACTTTTATGATAAAATTCTGCCTTATTTAAAAAATCATTTAATTTCCCTTAATAAAACGAACTATATGACAGCAAATTTAATTGATGGCAAAGCCATCTCAGCAAACCTTTTAGACACAATTAAGCAAAGAGTAGATGTTCGACTAAGTGAGGGGAAGCGTGCACCTAGTTTGGCTGTCATATTGGTTGGTATGGATCCTGCTTCTGCAATATACGTGAGAAATAAGCGATTAGCGTGTGAGAAAGTCGGCATTACTTCTACTGCCTTTGACTTAGCTGCGGATACGACTGAGCTTGGTTTGCAGCAGTTGATTGATGATTTGAACGCTGATGATGAGATTGACGGCATTCTTTTGCAGCTGCCATTGCCAGATCATATTGATGACACGGCGATTGTTGAGCGAATTAGCCCTAATAAAGATGTTGATGGCTTTCACCCTTATAACATTGGTCGTTTGGCTGTGCGCCAGCCTACGTTGCGTTCATGCACACCATATGGTGTGATTCAGATGTTAAGAACATTGCCTGTTGACCTAATGGGCTTAGATGCCGTCGTAGTGGGCGTTTCTAACCATGTTGGCCGCCCAATGGCGTTAGAACTATTGTTAGCTGGCTGTACAGTAACGAGTTGTCACCGCCATACTAAAGACTTGGCAAAATTGGTTGGTGAGGCTGATTTAGTGGTGGCCGCAGCAGGAAAAGCAGGCTTGGTAAAAGGTGAATGGATTAAAGAAGGCGCCATTGTTGTCGATATTGGCATTAACCGACTAGCAAGCGGCAAGCTGGCAGGTGATGTTGAGTTTGACGTGGCTAAGGAGCGAGCGGCTTGGATTAGCCCTGTGCCTGGTGGTGTTGGCCCAATGACTGTGGCAACATTAATGGAAAATACATTATTAGCGTTAGAAATAGTTGAAAATCAGCGGTGATTAGGTGGGTGCATTAATTTTGCACCAATAGATCTTTAAGTGTAGAATCACTCGCGGTTTGAAATCGGTACTTGAAATATTTTTTAAATGTAAGAAAAGTAAGCACTTTTTATTTGGCGTTTGAAGGTTCAATTATGGCGGAATTAAAACAATTTACTCCTTATCAGGTAAAGCCTGGTGAAGACTACATGAGCAAAAGGCAACTTAATCACTTTCGTAAGATTTTAAATAATTGGAAAGATGAATTAAGTAATGATCTAGATCGCACAGTGCATAACATGCAAGATGATGTCACTACTTTTGCTGATCCTAACGATAGAGCAAGTCAAGAATCTGACATGACGTTAGAGTTGCGTAACCGAGACCGTGAGCGCAAGCTGATTAAGAAAATCGATGATACGTTAAACAATATTGACGAAGGTGATTACGGTTACTGTGAAGGTTGCGGTATTGAAATTGGCCTGAAACGTTTAGAAGCTAGACCAACAGCAACTTTATGTATTGACTGTAAAACGTTAGATGAGCTTCGCGAAAGACAGCAAGCGAAGTAAATGAATTAAACCAAACATGCTGCGGTGTATTAAGGTGCATGTTTGGTTGAAATGCTTGTTAAGCAAGCAATTGCATGATGAATTCCCAATGCCTTGGGTCAACAGGCGTAATCGAAAGTCTATTTCCTCTTTGTAAAATCCGTAAGTTCTCCAGTTCGGGTATTGTTCGCATTTCCTTTAAGCCTAGAAAACGTGTTTTTCGTACCAATTTAACATCGACATTAACCCATCTTGGATTTTCATAAGTCGCTTTTGGGTCGTAGTATTTGTGCCCTTCAATAAATTGTAGACGGTCAGGATAGGCTAGTGTACTGACTTCACAAATGCCAACAATGCCAGGCTCTTTGCAGTTTGAGTGGTAATAAAAAATACCATCGCCCACCTTCATTTGGTCGCGCATAAAATTACGGGCTTGGTAATTGCGTACCCCATACCAATCAACCGATTGATTCGGCAAACCTGCCAATACATCAATTGAGACATCACTCGGTTCAATTTTAAATATCCAATAACGCATCATTACCCTTATTCATCATATTTTTGTTTGTTCTTGCTAACATTATTCGTTAATTAATATAAATTGTACGACAATAAGACATTGTTTAAAGAAATAGGTGTGTTGATATGGCAGATTCAAGCAATAGAGTATTTCATAAAAATGTGTTGGGCACAGCATTGCAAGCGTGTAGCCATGACCCTTTAACTGGTTTTACGCGTAATGGCTGTTGTGAAACTGGGCCAGAGGACTTAGGCAGCCATACAGTCTGTGCTGAAATGACAGATGAATTTTTGGCTTATTCGATTTCGTATGGGAATGATTTATCAACACCACGCCCTGAATATGGATTTCCTGGCTTAGTGGCAGGCGATAGATGGTGTGTTTGTGCTGCGCGGTGGCTGGAGGCTTCAGAAGAAGGGGTAGCGCCGCCAGTGGTTTTAGAATCAACACACAGTAAGTGCTTAGAAGTTGTTACTTTGGCTGATTTGAAATATCACGCATTGCGATAGTGGCAATGCATGAAAAATAGGAGCCCTCTACGGATTGACTGAGGCCGGCATCCTGAACCAAAAAGGCTCAAGGGGTAAAGATCTAGAGTGCATTAGGTACATCCAACTAGGGACGCGCGCACAACAACTCGATTGATCAAAACCTATGCTATAAACTAGTTCAAGGAATTATTAACCTTAACCGCACCGCAGAGAGCAAACTTTAAAACTTTATTTAATAATACAGAATTAACAAAAAATCAATTGCGTAATAATAAGGGTGTTTTTTGTTATTTTTATGAATATAACGTGAGTAATCTAGAAATACAGCTTACTTGCATGCATCATCAATGGCATCTTGCATTGATGATATTCTTTTCTTGTAGTCTCCAACATTAAAATTACCAGCTTTACTATTCAGCAACTCATTTGAAAAGTTAAGTGCTGCCATTAGTGCAATCCGTTCTACACCAATAAAGCTGCCAGTCTCTTTAATTTCCAACATTTTCTTATTTAAAAATTCTACCGCATTTTCTAATGACGGACGCTCTTCATCAGTACAGTTGACTGTGAATTCGCGGTCCATCAATTTGATTGATACGCCTTTAGACTGACTCATTTAGGGCAAGCTCCTCATTAATGTTTCAATGCGCTCACTTGCTTGCGTCATATTGCCTTTTAATTCTACAGACTCTTTTTTAACGGTTTCTAGTTCGGCTTTGAGTGCGCTGTTTTCGGTGCGCATTTCATTAAATAAGCCGAGTAAGTGCGTTAATTTTTCTTCTAATATTTTTAAGTCGTCTTCCATTCGGTAACTATAAATTAAAAAACTCATTGTAGTCAATGAATAAGCGACATTTTTAAAAGTACTTTATCTTAAATTAAGTACCTACATTTTTGAATTGAAACGTGATTTTAACAATTTGATACAAGCAATTGCTGAGCGCTAACAATGAATTGTGCTATATTGCCCACTGTTGTCAGGTGCCATTTTTGATCTCTTCAAAAAAGGTGAAACTGGGAAATAGGTGCATTAAATGTAATTTAATAAGTCCTATGCTGCCCCCGCAACGGTAAGTGATTCATGTTTTACAACGTGCCACTGAGATAAGTTTTATTGAGTATCTTGGGAAGGCGTAAAGCAATTGTCATGAGCCCGGAGACCGGCCTAACAACAAAAAAGCGACTAGCTAAATAGTCGCAACGTTGGAAATGCCGCGGGGTGACGGTGTAACAAAAGCGGCTATATTTCTTATCGCCGTTTCGGTTATTCTTTTCTCTTTCGGTATTTCTCTATTATTGAATCCATATGCGGGATGCATGTGATATCAGGGAAATATAATGAACAAAACCATCATTGCTACTTTAGTAGCTCTTACCTTTACCCCATCAGCTCATGCTGTTGAAAAAAACATTGAATTAGACGATGTTGTTGTGACAGCGACACGTACATTACAACCACGTGAAAGTGTTGTGGCTGATGTCACAGTAATTAAGCAAGCTGAAATTGAACGGGCAGGGCAATCTAACCTTGTTGACTTGTTGCAAATGCAACACGGCTTGGAAATTAGTACCACTGGTGGTGCGGGTAAAACAGCTAATATTTTCTTACGTGGTGCAAGCTCTAACCACACATTGGTTTTAGTCGATGGCATGCGCATTCAATCAGCAACTGCTGGCGCAACTACGTTAGAAAATTTACCACTTTCACAAATTGAACGCATTGAAATTTTAAGAGGCCCAGCAACGAGCCTTTATGGGCAGGATGCAATTGGCGGTGTAATTCAGCTGTTTACCAAAAAAGGTGAATCTGGCGTACATACTTATGCTAGCGTTGGTTATGGGACTTACGACACTAAAAAAGGTGCGGCTGGTATTAACGGTAAAGTGAATAACACAAGTTTTGCGTTAAATTTAAGTAGTGAAGATACAGATGGTTTCTCTGCATTTGACACGAACAATGCAACCGTAAAAGATGATGATGGCTATCGTAATGTGAGTGTTAGTGGCAACCTATCACATGAGATTGTTAAAGGTCACACGGTTGGTATTCAATTTTTAAATAGTGATGGCGCAACGCAGTTTGATAACCGTTTTAACGCTACAAACTTTAATTCACGTGCTGAAATTAAACAGCAAGCCGCTTCAATATTTTCTAAAAACCAATTCACTGATTTTTGGTTATCTAACTTCAGAATTGGTTTTACAAAAGATAAGCTTGATAGCTTAGATGAGTTTGGCGCACCGGTTGCTAGCCAGTTTGATACCAAACAAACACAATACAATTGGCAAAATGATATTACATTGCCAGTAGGAACATTAACGTTAATGTTTGATCGCTTAGAAGAGAAAGTGACATCTAGCACTGAATACAACAAAACGAAACGTACCAATAATGCTTATGTCGCGAGTTACCTTGCGCAAGTGAATGCACATACACTACATGCAAGCCTTAGACGCGACAATAATTCTAGTTTTGGCCAACAGACCACTGGTGGCTTAGGCTATGGCTATGAGATTAATGATTACTGGAAAGTAACGGCCAGTTACGGCTCAGCTTTTAAAGCACCAACATTTAACGATTTATATTTTCCTGATTTCTTTGGTTTTGCAACGAGTAATCCAGATTTAGTGCCTGAAAAATCAGACAATATCGAGGCAAGTTTGCGTTATGCTGCTGAAAATACACAGGCAAGTGTGACTGTTTATGAAAATAAAGTACGTAACTTAATTGCTTTAGATGCAAACTTTATTCCTTTCAATGCAAGCAAAGCGACCTTGCAAGGTATTACGCTAGCAGCCAGCCATCAATATGATCATTGGCAAGTGGGTGCAAGTGCTGATATTCAATCACCAAGAATTGACGATACAGATAACCTATTAGTACGTCGCGCGAACCGCATTGGTAAGTTGAATGTTGCCTACCAAGCAAGCAACTGGCGTGTTGGTGGTGAAATGGTGAGTACCAGTAAACGTTATAACGATACGGCCAACTTGCAATCAATTGCTGGTTACACCATATTCAATTTAACGACTGAATATCAAATAAACGCAGCATGGAAAGTCAATGCACGCTTGAATAATTTATTTGATAAAGACTATGCGTTGGCTTATGAAGGTAACCCTAGTACAACGGGTTATGTTTACAACACACCAGGTAGTAATTTATTTGTTAGCCTAAAGTGGCAGTCTAAATAAATACTTTACCTAAATGACCTGCTTTACAGCGTAAAGTAGGATTTAAAAAATGTTATGATAGCAAGCAATGAAATTGGAGAATGATATGAATACACAACAAATCAGTAAACGCATGATTATTGCCGCTGTTTTAGCCTTTTTAATGTTACTGACACGCGGTAGCCATGTACTGACACAAGTGGCATTGCCTGATGCTAGTTTAGCGTTATTGTTAATTGGGGGCTTGTTGTTAAGAAAAGCCACATGGTTTGCATTCTTTGTGGTGTTGGCAACAGCCATTGATTTTGGCGCAGCTGCGGTTGATAGCTTTCAAGCTTTTTGTTTAACTGATGGTTATTGGGGTATGTTGCCGACTTATGCAGTGATGTGGTTGGCAGGCTTATGGTTAAGCAAACAAGCTGAACCATTGAATGCACTTAAGTTTACTGGTGCAGCGGTTGTTGCAACATTTTCAGCTTTTGTTATTTCTACACAAACATACTATTTATTCTCAGGTCGATTCCCAGCTGAAGGCGTGATTGAATCACTCCAACATGGTTGGAATTACTTACCAAGCTACATGGGTTTTACTGCATTGTACTTAGTCGGTTTCTGGGTATTAGCAAAAGCATTACCAATGTTGAATGTTCGCGCACTGACTAAAGCTGCGTAATATTTGATGTAGTACGATACAAGCCGCGTTAGGTCTAAAACTAACGTGGCTTTTTTTCGACATAACGATTATTGATTCGGATGAAAACGATGAACCATAGTTACTCAGATGCAGAAAAGGCAGCGGTTTATAAGGTGATCGCAGAGCGTCGTGATATGCGCCATTTCTTACCGACACCTATTCCATCTGAAGTGTTAAAGAAATTGTTAGAGGCCGCGCATCATGCACCAAGTGTTGGTTTAATGCAGCCTTGGCGGTTTATTCGTATTACTGATCATCAAGTGCGTCAACAAATCCATGGCCAAGTGAACGAAGAACGTATTAAAACAGCAGAAGCGATTGGTGATTATGAATCAACCGCACGGATGGCTGAATTCATGCGTTTAAAGGTTGAGGGTATTTTAGACTGTGGTGAAGTATTGGTAGCAACGTTATGTGACCACAGAGAAGACCATATTTTTGGCCGTCGCACTTTGCCTGAAATGGACATGGCATCGGTAAGTTGTGCGATTCAAAATATTTGGTTGTCAGCCAGAGCAGAAGGCATTGGTATGGGTTGGGTAAGTATGTTTGACCCAATTAAATTATCAAAATTATTGAACATTCCAGAAGGTGCAAAACCAATTGCTATTCTGTGTTTAGGCTATGTGAATACGTTTTACAAAGCCCCAATGTTGGTAGAAGAAGGCTGGAAAACAGAACAGCCATTAGCTGATATGCTAATGGAAAACAGTTGGAATAATGAGTGGCAAGATAAGTGAATACCTTACCAGAGCGCATTGTTTGCCTGACGACAGAAATGGTTGAAGTGCTTTACTTATTAGGTGAGCAAGAACGTATTGTGGGTATTTCAGGCTATACCACTCGGCCTGCAATTGCACGAAAAGAAAAGCCAAAAGTGTCAGCCTTTACTACCGCTAAGATTGATAAAATTTTAGCGTTAAAGCCTGATTTAGTTTTAGGTTTTTCAAACTTACAGGCTGATATTGCCGCTGACTTAATTAAAGCGGGTATTGAAGTGCATGTATTTAACCAGCGCTCAGTTGATGATGTGTTACGCATGATATTAACGACTGGTCGATTAGTTGGTGCAAACGATAAAGCTGAAAAGCTAGTCGCCGAATTACAAGCACAAATGGCAGCTGTGCAACAAGCCGCGCTTCAATTGCCACGTAAGCCCATTGTTTATTTTGAAGAGTGGGATGAACCCATGATGTGCAGTATTAAGTGGGCTGCTGAATTGATTGAAATTGCTGGCGGCCAAGATTGCTTTCCTGAGTTAAGTGCATTTCACAGTGCTGCGGATAGAACAGTCACACCAGCACAGGTGTTGGCGCGTATGCCAGATATTATGATTGGTTCATGGTGCGGTAAAAAGTTTAATGCAGATTTAGTCAAGGCGCGTGCTGGTTGGGAGAATATGCCAGCGGTAAAAAATAATAAGGTATTTGAAATTAAGTCAGTGGATATTTTGCAGCCAGGCCCATCGGTGATTACACATGGTCTTAAGCAATTAGCTGACATGATTCAGCAATGGGGAAGTACACAATAATATGGCAATACATTTAATCTTAGGTGGGGCGAGGTCGGGTAAAAGTCGTTATGCAGAGCAGCGAGCATCAGCTACTGAGTTACCAGTGACTTATATTGCGACGGCGCAAGTGTATGATGATGAGTTTGCAGCACGTGTTGCGCATCATAAAGACCGTCGCCCAAAACATTGGCAGTTAGTTGAATCACCTTTTGGGCTGGCTGAAACATTAGCAGCACATGCAAAAGAGGATAGCTGTCT
Organism: Methylophilaceae bacterium; assembly: GCA_034111445.1. Classification (GTDB taxonomy): domain Bacteria; phylum Pseudomonadota; class Gammaproteobacteria; order Burkholderiales; family Methylophilaceae; genus Methylotenera. Next base: position 85,648 of record JAWUXH010000014.1, read on the forward strand.
CATCGTTGATTGCTTAACCTTATGGTTAGCGCAATGTATTTGTCCTGAATGCGAATCACCTGAGGATGTCAATTGGGCGCAAGAGCGTGAAGCATTATTAGCCGTATTACCTACGCTAAAAGGCACTGTGATATTAGTGAGCAATGAAGTGGGTATGGGGATTGTGCCGCTTGGCGAAATTAATCGACAGTTTCAAGATGAGCAGGGCCGGTTAAATCAAGCCGTTGCCAGTGTTGTAGATGAAGTGAGTTTTATAGCAGCGGGTTTGCCGCTGAAACTAAAAGGATAAAGATGGTTGAATTTAAATTAAGAGGTGAATATATCGCCTTGTGTGATTTGTTAAAAACAGAAGGTATTGCCGATAGTGGCGGGCAAGGTAAGGCGTTTGTGGCCGATGGTATTGTGACTGTCGATGGTGAAATTGAACTGCGTAAAACAGCTAAGATTCGCGCAGGACAGTTAGTTGAATGTATGGGCGAACAAGTTAAGGTAATAGCTGGTAGTTAAATGCAATAATGTTTTAAAGGTTTACATATTTAATCTTTGGTATTTCATGTGAAAAATCAAAAGTAGTGATGCTTGCATGGTCTACCGTAAAACGAAATAATGACTTTAATGGGATGTTTAGCGTATGCGCTAAAATTGCTCTAATCATTCCACCATGCGACACGACCGCAATATGCTCGCCTTGGTGTTTCTTTTTCATATCATTCACGAATGCAATACCTCGCGATTGTAGCTCGCTAAAGGTTTCACCTTCTGGTGGGGCAAGGTTGGCGTAATCAGTTGCCCAATGATCAAAAATATCCCTTGGAATCTCATCCCAAGTTAGCATTTCCCAGTCTCCAAAATTCAACTCTTTTAAGCGGTTATCGACAATTGGGTTGCCTCTATTGATATCAAACGCTAATTTTAAGCAACGCTGTAATGGGCTGCTATATAAGCCAGTGAATTCATATTTTTGTAGTTTCTTTTTGAGCTGCTTACTTTCTTTATTGAAGTTAGCTGAAACATCAACATCACTTTGTCCATAACAAACATCAGGGGCAATGTTGAGTGAGGTATGTCTAATAAAGGTAATTTTCATGATTAATCAGTTGGTGTTAAATAATGGCCAGTATGTTGAGCTCATGCGACATCAGTAGGCCAATGTAAAAGCTCACTTCAGTGAGCTGTTGCATGGCACCTAAACAATCACCTGTGTAGCCACCAATGCGGGTGTTGATTTTATGGCTAAACCAATGCCATATGAGTGCGACAGGTATCAATGCAAACCACTGGTAAGGCAACAGCAAGCATAATGGCGCTAAGCCAAATAAAGCTGCGATGGCTAATTCGTGACGATTGATTTTAGTCGCTAGTGGTTTTGCTTTTCCATCCGCCTTTACATAGTCTTGCTTGACCATCACCAGTACCGCGCAAAACCGGCTCAGCGCATGGCCAGCAATTAGGGCGTATGGGATAAATGCTGCTGACTGTTCAACGAGTGCTTGGTGTTTGATCAGTAGTGCCATCACAAGCGCGAGTGCGCCATAGGTGCCAATGCGTGAGTCCACCATAATCTTCAATACTTGTTCTTTTTTCCAGCCACCACCTAAACCATCTGTTGCATCGGCTAGGCCATCTTCATGAAAGCCGCCAGTGACCATTAGCGTCGCAACCATACTCAACAATACCGCTAATGATAATGGCAGTACGTTATCTAACAATACGAAGGCCAATGCGCCGATGCTGCCAACGACTATGCCGATTAACGGAAAATAACGGGTCGACTTGTTTAGGTCATCTGCATTGAAGTCTGCAATATGCACAGGAATGCGGGTGAAAAACTGAATGGCGGTGAGTAAATAGCGCCACTGATTTTTGATTGCCTGTATCAATTGATGGGTCATGATTTTTGTGAGACATTGGCAGATTCAAAAGATGCCATCTCATTTAAAAAATTAACCGAAGAAAGGATTAAAGGGTAGGCTAATGCTGCCCCTGTGCCTTCACCTAAGCGCATATCTAAGTGAAGTAAAGGCGTTGCACCTAAGTGTGTTAACAATGCTTTATGTGCTGTTTCTTGCGAGCAGTGTGCGTAAATGCAGTAATCCAAAATATTAGGTTCAATTTTGCTCGCGACTAATAATGCGGCACTCACAATAAACCCATCAATGATTAATACACACTTTTCTTCAGCGGCTTTTAACATTGCACCCACCATCATGGCAATTTCAAAACCGCCAAATGTCGCTAGTACGTTAATAGGGTCATCGTCACTGGTGAGCTGATGTACGGCAATGGCTTCCGAGAGGGTGTTTATTTTGTTTTTAAAGGCGACATCGTCCACGCCAGTACCGCGACCAACACACGCTTCAATAGGTAGCCCACATAGTGTCGCTAGTAAGCAGCTGGCAGATGATGTATTGCAAATGCCCATTTCACCAAAGCCTACAACATTGCAGCCTTGTGCAATGGTCGTATGCATGATCTCGACACCTTTAGCCATCGCAGCATTGCATTGCGCTAATGACATGGCTTGTGTTGTTGCAAAGTTTTGCGTACCTAAGGCTATTTTTGCATTGATTAATTGATCGTTATCTTCAAACGTATGGTTAACGCCAGCATCAATTAATTTAAAATCTAAATCATTTTGCTTTGTGAATACATTAATGGCGGCACCACCTTGCATAAAGTTACTAACCATTTGTGCGGTAACGGCTTGCGGGTAAGCACTCACCCCAGCATTGGCAATGCCATGGTCTGCCGCAAACACCAAGATTGTTGGCGCATTTAAGCGCGGCGATAATGTTTGTTGTATAAGGCCGATGGTTAACGCGGTTGTTTCCAATTGACCTAATGCGCCAAGCGGTTTTGTTTTGTGATTGATCTTATCTAACAGGGCCGACTTGATCGAATTGTCTACAGGGGGAATATTAACCAGCATGGCTGATATTTTACCTGAGCCGACAATACATAAAGATGAAATTAAATTTATTTAAAATATTTTAGAAAGTATTTGTATGTTTAATTATAACTTTGCTATAATGCGCCCTCGCAACGAAAAATATGTTGTTGCGATGATGGCCTGATAGCTCAGTTGGTAGAGCAGCGGATTGAAAATCCGCGTGTCACTGGTTCGATTCCAGTTCGGGCCACCATTAAAATTAAAGCTTAGTCTTAGACTAAGCTTTTTTTGTTTCTAGGACGTGACAAAAACGTGACAGCCTTCACCATTTACACGCCTATGCTGAATCTTTCAGTATGTGATTGATAAAACATTTCAAAAGCTAACTAAACAGCCACCTGTTCTAAAATCCAGGCTTCAATCTTGTTATGCCATTTTTGCAGTAACTCGATAGGCCTCTCTATAAAATGGTGCGCACTAATCCCCTTAATATCAATATCTTGAATTTGTGCGGTAATGCCAGTAGGTGTTTCTACCCATTCTGAGAACAAAGTAAAGCTGGTTCTTAATGCGCTGATAGAAAGCGATAACCCAGCATTCTTACAAGCAAGTATATGTGCGTGTGACAAGTTAGTTAAATTGTTGAAAATGCGCGACTCGTCATTAGCGATATTATTAAGTAATGATGCGACATGCGGTGTTAGTGGAATGAGATGGGATTCTTCATTATTACTAATGCTGATGGTCAGTGCGTCGAAATTAATATCTGACCATTGAAGGTTAGCAATTTCAGCCTCGCGACGACCTGTCAGTAGCAGTACTTTGAGGTAAGTACTGATCTCATTATTATGAATTTGATTGACGGCATTAAACCAATGACTCAATTGATTGTTGGATAAATACATTGGTTTTTCATGCGGCGTGATTGTTTTAATCAAATTCACCATCTCTTGCATAAACTGATTACTAATTACTTCTTGATAAGCTTCATGCGTATTGCACCATGCAAAAAATGCTTTCAATAATTTAACGGTGTATTGGGTATTTAACTGATCTTTCGATATAAAAGCCTCGACCCACTCAGATATTTTTGGGATGCTAAGTTCAGTTAGTTTGATGTCGGCTAATGACTCAACTGAATTTAGTGTATGCGCTAGCTTATTACTTGTTGCTGATATGAGCTTTAAGTGTCTTTGTTGGCGACGTGCTGACCATTTATTTTCATGTGCGGTTATGTATTCAAGCCATGCTGAATGAAGTGTTGCCGACTGCGCTTTTCTAGTGATTGCTAAGTCTTTAGCTGAGATGAAGTTTGCTACTTTTTTGTTGGCTAATTTTCTAGGATCAATACCTTGGTTAACTAAAGACTTTAACTTAATCACACGTGCGCGTGCTTCTTCAATACTACAGTTAGTTACATTGCCAATGGTGATGCGAATAGTGTTGTTATTTAATGAAGCTTCAAATATAAAAGCTTTACTACCGTTTTCAGTGATGCGTAACCCTAAGTTAGGGGTATCTTTGTCCCAATAGAGCGCTTGTGCTTTTCCATAAGGACATAGCAGGTTGGAAATTAATAAAGAGGTGAAGCTCTGTTTAATTTTCTTAAGCTTGTGCGTTTTTATTGCAGTGTTGGGTGCATCAATAGTCATGGCTAGAATAAATAAGGGTTTTGATTTTGAATAATTTAACATGATTTAACAGCTGTTAATTTAAGTAGCAAGGTCGGATAACAGTTGTAATTTATTGATTTACATCATTGTTTTATGGCATGATAAAATAATTTATTCACTTTTTTACAAAGCTTATTGATATGACTGACCAAGAAAAATCATCGATTGAAAGTCCTTATAAAGGTAAAACAGGACTGCCGCGCTTAATGAATGCATTTGGTTATTCATTAGATGGGTTCAAAGCGGCTTTTAAACATGAAGATGCCTTTAGGCAAGAAGTGTTTTTGGCTATTGTATTAGTGCCATTGGCACTATTTTTAGAGGTTACCTCAGTTGAAAAAGCGTTGATGATTTTTAGTGTGCTGTTTGTGTTGATTGTTGAATTGATTAACTCTGCTGTTGAAGCAGCAGTTGACCACACATCTACTGAACGCCATGCCTTAGCAAAGCGTGCGAAAGACATTGGTAGTGCGGCTGTGATGTTAGCACTGGCCATCTTGGCAAGTGTTTGGACGTTGATATTATTGGGCTAAATTAAACCTAGCTAGCATACAAAAAAGCCAGTGGTTGTAGAAACCACTGGCTTTTTTATTCGTACAATTTAAAGGAGTGACTTAAAAGTCTGCTCTTGCACCAATGAGTACTGAGCGCTCACCTGCTGGTGAAATGTCTTTTAAGAAAGAAGCATGCTGGCGAATATCTTCATTGAGCAAGTTGTTGGCTTTTGCGAATAACTCAATGTTCATTTTCACTGGCAGTTTATAGGCAAGCATTGCGCTTACATTGGTATAACTATCAGTGCTTAATTCATTGTCAGCTGTTTTGTTCTGTTTAAAGGCATGCAACACGTCCATTTTTGCGCTGAAGCGATTCTTTTTGTAATCTAAACCAGCGCCTAATCTTAGTGGTGCAATTCTTGGTAAGTAGGTATTAGTCTCTTTATTTTTAGCATGCACATAATCACCACGCACTTTTATGGTCATATTATCAGTCAATGCATGCTTACCTTCTAATTCAACCCCTTTAAACACGGCAGACACTGCACCAAATTGTGAAATTGGCAGGCCAGATGCCACGTCATTGTTGCCTGTATTAAATAAGCCAATGAAGTTATCAAAACGTGTGTAATAAGTACTCATGCTAAATGCACTTTTCGCATTTTTCCAGCGTAATTGAGCATCAATGCCATTAGAACGTTCAGCTTTAAAGTTTGTATTGCCGACTTCAAATTTCCCAGTTGCGACATGTTCACCATCGGCATACAGCTCAAAGTAACTTGGTGCACGTTCGTTATGCGACAAGTTGCTGGCCAGAGTCCAGTTTTTATCTAGTCGATATAAGCCGCCCAATGCAAAACTGCTGGTGTTAAAGCTGTTGTTTTGTGCTGCGCCAAAAATGTCACTGGCTTTAGCATCTACGTTGGTGTTACCAAAGCGACCACCAAAAGTGATTTTATGTTGAAGATTATTGGCCGCATCAATTGGTAACTCTTCATAAAAATAAAGGGCTTGATTTTGAGTATTTACATTGGGTACAAATGCTTCTTCACCTAGTGCTTCAAAGTTTGTGTTATCAAACTGGGCACCTATGACGCCTTTAAAACCAGCAATTGGGTTATGGCCAAGTTCTAGGCTGCCTGCCATGCCGCGGTTTTTAAAAGTAGTACCGACTTCAGCACCTTCTAACTCTTGGTGCATATAGTCAGTGTGTGAAAGTCTAAATTTAACACGGTTAATACCAATGTTTGAAAGGGCATCTATATCAGTAAACTCACTGGCAATATCCCAGCGGTCGCTTTTCATATCAATACGTACATCTTCTTCAGCGACGGTACCGTAATTATTATTAAGCGTAGAGAAGGATGCACCAATATAACCGTTATCAAAGGTCAGTGAAGCGCCTAATGCACCGCCATCACTTCTTGAGTCACTATTAATTAACTTACCTTTGTTTGCACGCTCTGTCCCATCAGCATTGTTTTTTTGTTTTGAAACGGCAAAGCCTGGAATGTCTAAATCATCTGTTTTACGTTTATAAACGTCAGCATGCATTGCGAATTGACCATTACCTACATCAACCACAATTGCGCCATTACGTTCATTACTCGGCCCACCAGTACGTGCTTCAGCCCGGCCGATTACGCCCTCAACTGATTCTGTTGGGATGCGGTGATCAATAGCATTCACAACGCCGCCGATGGCACTGCCACCGTAAAGCAATGCTGCAGGGCCGCGAACCACATCAATTTGTTCAATAATCAATGGGTCAATGCCAACCGCATGATCAAAACTTAAACTTGAAGCATCTAATACGCCAATACCGTTTTGCATGATTTTGACGCGCTCGCTATCTAAACCGCGAATGACAGGGCGTGAAGCATTAGGGCCAAATTGGGTTGCTGAGACACCAGGGATACCATTTAAGGTTTCGCCTAATGTGCTTTCACGACGCAAACTTAACTCACGGCCATTTAATATTGAAACAGGGGTGACTAATTCATCTGAGCCCACGCCTAATGGATTGGCCGTCACAGCAATATTGCCTAATTCGATCTCAGTATTGTCTGCTGAAAGTGCAGATAATGAAAATAGACTGGTGATAATGTAGACGAATGGTTTTAGTTTTAATGCGCGTGAAGTTGACGCGTGTTGACGCGTGTTAATTGTTTTTAACATGATGTTTCCTCAAAAAATAGCAAATAGCCAGTGGATATACTGGCGAAAAATTGTAATTAGCTAATTGAGAAAACTGGCGGTGCGCGAGCGCTGTAAGAAGGGGTTAAGCGTGACGCTAAACGTGCAACTGTTGCTGTTGCAAAGTGAAATACACCTTCAGCAGTTGGAATAGATGGTAGTGCCGTAGAAGCGGCACCATTAGCAGCTTGCTCATAGGCAATACATTGACCACATTGATCAGCTGCTACATTCTTTTCTGAATGGCTTTGCTTTTGATAATCACTAAAGTGGCTTATTTCATGCGTCACAATGCCTATTTGCGTTACTGCAAATAAGCTTAGTAGCATTAAATTTAAAATAAGTCGCTTCAACATAGCAGCTGATTGTATCACTGATTGCCCCTGAAATTAAAACAAAATGTAAAGTTCGCTTTACGCTTAAGGGTTAAGTGGGGCGGCAGATTGGCTTGTTTGATTGTTTTGTGTTGCCTTGAATTTAAATTTTAGATCAGAATGTTTTTTAATTATGACTGATTTTTCACCTAATTTTGTCGCAATTAATGTTGGGTTCATGAGAAACACTTGGTCTGAAAGGCTATAAACGGCGGTAATTTGGTTTTGAGTATTTCTTTCAATGCCCCATGGTTGATTGGTCATTGGGTCTAAGAATAATTGTCGTAAATGGTGCTTGGTTTTAAGTGACCTTTTATCAGCAAGCAGTTCTGCTAGCTTTAGAGGTAATGCGTTAGGTGTTTGGTTGTAATAATTGGTAAGCGCTTGTTGGTATTGTTGGCCGATAAAGATCAGGTCTTTTTCTTTGTCGCGTTTAATGGTCGTGTCTACGCGTTCGCTTGCAACGCCTAGTGCGATACTCATGCCTACAAGCAATACAAGAATCGTTAGGTAACCAAATCCTCGTTGTTGCTCGTGAAGCGTTAGTCGTCTTACGCTACCAACTGCTGTAGTTTGTGCCATCGGTTGCTATCCCTTGAGAGCCACTTCTTACGTCATACACCGTATTTGAGCGGTCTGGTGGTGTGCTAGTCACCCATGTGTCGCTACGCTCTGTCATCGGGTCTTCAGGGATGTCGTGAAGGTAGCGGTTTGTGACTAAGGCATCAAGCTGTTTGGGGTAACTGTCTTTATCTGCATGGTAAAGGTCAATGGCTTTACGCATTACCTTTAAGTCTTCTTTGAGTACGGTTTCTTTTGAGCGCGTTAAGCCAGAAAAATAGTTGGGTAATGCTATTGAAATGAGCATGGTGATAATGACGAGCACTAGCATTAGCTCGATAAACGTAAAGCCCTTTATGCTTGAAATACCTTTACCACTGATTGTAGCTAATGCCATTTAATCCCTTTTTTGTACTAGACGAATAAACATCAAACACATCATTACCTTCTTGCGGGTCATCTGCTTCACTTGCATAACTGCGTTTACCCCACGTGTTAGCTGCACTGGTTGGTTGACCGTCATACATAGGATCAGCAGGAATTTTCCTGATAAAACGTATTTTTCGTTTATCAGGTGTCGTTATGTCAGTAATGCCTTCTTCAAGTACCTCAAGTGTTTTTGGGTAACCACTTTCGCCAATGATTTTGGTCACTTTGCCAGCATCATAGGCTACTTTGTATTTATCAATAGCACCTCTAATGTCACGTAGGTTTTCTCGTAGTACTTTTTCTTTATTACGCAAAATTGTGTTTTCTAAATATGGCGTAGCTGAGGTTGCCAGCAACGCCAAAATAGCGACGGTAAATACAATTTCTATGTACGAAAAACCAGCGTTTAATTTCATTTTAAATAACTCGTTACGATGATTGAAATTATTGTGATGGCGGTATTGGTATTGACGGCGCCGCATTACCACCATTTAAACCATTACCAAGCGTGAACCCAGGTGGTAACTGTAAGTTCAGATTTTGCATCATTTCTGGCGTCATATTAGGGTTGTTTCTTTGAGTTGTTGGGGCAGAAGGTGCTGGTTTAGGAATCATAAATGGCATCACGCCTGGTGGAAGTGCGCCTGGCGAACGTGTTGAACGACCTTTTCTTTTGTCACTACCAATCCAAATTTCTGCTTCATTACTCAATTGTGCTTTTCTTGGGCGAATAATATGTGGGGTGATTGAAAGAATAATCTCGGTTTTAGTTTGTGAGTCAGAGTTTAGTGAGAATAGGCGGCCTAGTAGTGGCATGTCTTTTAAGCCTGGGATACCGCTCACATTCTTGCTATCTTGGTCTTGAATTAAACCAGCAATGACTTGGGTTTCACCATCGTGTAATCTTAGTTCTGTTGTCGTAAATCTAGTCCCAACTCTAAAGGCCGTACTCCCACCAGAAGTAACAGCAGCGCCAATTGATCCAACGTTGAATGTCAATTTAATATTGACGTCATCACTTGCACTAATCGTAGGTTCAGCTTCAAGTTTTAGTCCTGCATCAATATATTGTACCGTTTGTGTCGTCACGCCGGTTGAGGCAACATTGGCTGTAAATACTGGCACTTTTTCACCAATGTGAATTTTAGCTAGGTGTTTGTTGCGTACGCGAATTCTTGGGTTTGCTAGCAAGTTCACATTGCCATTTGTTTCGTTGAATGTAATGCCTGGTACACCGGTAACAATCAATTTTCCACTGGTTACATTGCCAACATCACTAGCCGTTAAGTTCCCGTTAGCCGGAATCGGCACACTGAGGCTTGTTGGGGTGTTGACGCCAAGGTCTTGTAAATAGCTGCGAGTGACTTCTAATACTTGCATTTCTAACATGACTTCAGCGTCTGGTTTGTCTTGTGCGGTAATTAATTTTTCAGCTAATGCTAATATTTCAGGCGAACCCTTAATAATGAGTGTGTTGAGTCTTGGGTCAACTTGAATATGTTTGATATTAAGCATGCTTTTAAGAATGCCCTGCATGACTTTAGCATCAGCATAATCAAGGTTATAAGTGCGTACTGATAAGTCTTGATAGGTACTGGCAGAATAATTACTATAAATAATGACTGCATTATCGCCAATTATTTTTTTATTTAAATCATTGGATTGTAAAATTAAATCTAAGGCGTCTCCAAAGTTCATACCATTGATGAAGATTGTCGCTTGTTCTTCACTATCAACCCCATTATCAATCACAAAATTAATCCCTGTTGTTTTTGCTAAAGCTTCAAACATTTTTTTGATTTCCACATCTCGAAACTCCATGGTGATGGGCTTGTTATATGAAAGTTTGTATTTAGCCTTTTCTTTCAGGTTAGCTTCTTGTTGATTGGATAGCTGGTGGTAAATACGCAATGCATGCGCGTGGTTGTGATTTTCTAATAGGACTAAATGCACTTTCTCTAAAGCTGCGTCATTATTACCTTGGGCGATCAACTGTTTCGATTGGGTAATGAGTGTTTGATGCCGCTTCTCTTGCTCAATTGCCAGTAGACCATCAGATACATCAGTATTTTTAGGGTCTATTAGTTGTAGCTTGGCATAAATGTCAGATAGTTCTGTGTAATCTTGATCGGATAGCACTTCATTTTGGCTTTTAGCCCAAATTTCATTTGCGCGACTGGTTAAGGATTTTTGAATATTATATTGCGTTTTTTTCTTAGCAAGCGCTTCAGGCACTTGAGCGGCCGTCATGATATGTTCACCATCATTTTCCGATGAATGATCAATATTCGCATCGTTAATATTGGGTTGGTTAAGTGATTGGCAACCAGTTAGGGTGGTGACTAGTACACAGGTAACCAGCATAGGGATGACTTTTTGTGAAAAGTGTTTATTCATGATTTGTTTTTCCTATGAACATCGTTTGCTTTTGATTCAATGGTAAATATAAAAAGTGAATGACATTTTTTTGCACATTAATGACTTTATATTGTGCATTGATTAATTGACCATTCTTAACTGCTGTGACCTCCCCAGCCACATCGATGAATACTTTTGTATTGACCTCATCTTTAAAGCTGCCAATGTACTTAAATGGTAATGGGGGGGCGATTTGCGCTGGTTTAACTAATGTTTTGTTTTGCACAATCCGTTTTTTAAAGCTTTTAATCACTGGGCTTGCGAATAAATTCACTTCTGAAATTATCATAGTCCTAGCTATACGCTTGAATTGGCCAATATCACTTGTCACTGAATTAGCTAATTGGCTGCTTGTATCTGATGAGGTTGAGCGTGTTGGCTCTGATAACGCTGGCACGTTGTTTTGACCGGTTTGCCAAGTTAACCAAAGCGTGATTAATAGCGCAGAACCTAACAAACCATTTTTGATAGATAGATTCATTGTTGGCGACCTTTATTTTTGTTTGACCCTAGTTGCCCATTGTCGAAATGCAATGCAAGTTGTAGTGCCGTTTCAACAATGTTGTCAGATGTGTTTTCTCTATGCATATCCAGTTTATTAATTGACACATAAGGCATTTGATACAGCACATCATTAATAAAGTAATGAGCATCTTCATATGTGGTGAAAATACTAAAATCGACAAGGTAATGGTCTAGTGCATCATTCAAGCGGTGTTGTGTTGTATAGCTGACGTCATCCAACACAAGGTTATGCACATCTGCGATATCCATTAACATTTTGACTGTGTTGGCGCGCTCACTGGCTGGTGGAAAACTTTGCGTAAATGATTCCAAGGCACGCGCTTGTGCCATTGCTGGGTCTTCCTGCAAACGTGCTTGATGACTTGGGGCAAGATTTAAATCGTTTAATTTAGTTTGCTTGGGGCAAAGCACCATTACATAAAATAAGCCAATAATGATGCATAGTAATAATGCTATTTTCGCGATGAGACTTAAACGCTCCCAAGTGCGGTGTAATGTCCAATTGAGTCCTTGTAGCGGTACGCTCATGACTGCCACCTCACACTAATCGTAAAGTTTATTTTTTGTTAATGACTCTCTGCATTAGTACTTTGTTTTAGTAATGTGACATCAGTTAATAATGGGTTACTTTCAAGCGACTTGATATAGTGCGTGATCACATCAAAGTCATTCGCTTGGCCTAATAAAAGCACTTCTTGTTTAAATTTATTTGGACTCATTCGCGTTAAAGCAATATTGCGGTTTTCTAGTTGCGCTTGTTCAAGCGCATTGAGTGTTTTTACCCATTGGATATTTAAACTGCTTTCTGTTTCATGGGCTAAAGCGAGTGTTTCATTTAATGCAGGGTTCGGCATGATTGTTAGTGCGGGGTGATTGGCCTCAGATTCTGCTTGTAACCTTGTAATTTCCGTATTCAATTGCTGATGATAAGCGGTTGCTAATAGGCCTAATATCGTCGCTACTGACAGTAATACGAACGTGAGTAATGCAGTACTTTCTCCCTTGTTGCGCGTAATCAATATCGATTTTTTTCATTTATAACCCCGCCATCCAGCATGCATGTGATGCTTGATTAGTATTAAGCTTAATAACCTGTTGTTGCGTATTGGCGGCTGATTCACTTTGCGACCAGTTTGCATTCAAGACGGAAGAAATGTAGCTAATAACAGGCTTAGCTGATTGCTTACTGTTCTGTAAGGCGTACCTTGCAATTAATTGGCTAGCATTTTGTCCTTCTTGGGCGATTGGCGGGGCGCTTGCCGTAAAGCTGACAATCTCACCATCTTCTAATTCACATAACAGTAAACGTTCTGGTTCAGCAATTAAAAAACTGTCATTGCTTTTGTGGTGCGCTGACACCGACATTAATAGCGGCTCAATCGCTTTAAGCTTGAAGTTCAATGATTCAGCCATTTGGTGTAGTGCGTTCCGAATCGATTGATCTATGGCAGAAGCCACTACAGGTGTATCAGTATGAGTTAAATTCACACGCATTTCCCAGTCTTGCGTGACGGTGCCGTATTGTTTTCTGAATGTATGCTCGGCTAAGGCAAGCCAATCGGCTCTTGTATTTACCCCTTGTTGCCATGGTAGTACCGTATAGCGAACAAAATGGTTTGAAATAATGACACGCACTTGCTGGTTGTTTAAGGCAGAAGCATATGGCGTCAAGGCACTTAATAATGCAGCGTAAGTAACGCCACTATTTGTACCAGAGGTAATTAGTTCAGGCATTTTATTCGATTGTTTGATCGCAATGCCATCATGCGCAATCGCAATGACCGTTTGTTTAGACCATGGGAGCAACACGTTGCACCTCCTCTAGCGTGGTTTGAGCAGCAATGGCCATTTCAAGTGCGGCATCGTGTAGAAATTTAGTACCATTTTTAGCGGCTAATGCTTTAATGAGCCTAATGGATGAACGGCTTGCAATGAGCTCGCGTAGCTCATCATCTAACTTGAGTATTTCTGCAACGGCATGTCTGCCTTTGTAACCAGTGCCACGACAGGCACCGCAACCTTTACCTTTCATGAAGCTGGCCTTTGCTGGCAGATTCATTTTTGCTTTTTGTGCAGCTGTTGGTGCGACCGGTGCTGCGCATTGCTGACAGACAACACGCAGCAAGCGTTGTGCCACGACAATATTCAAGGCGGAAACAAAGCTGTAGGGGTCAACGCCCATGTTTAAAAATCGACCAATCACATCAAATACATTGTTAGCATGTACGGTTGTGAGGACTAAGTGACCAGTTAGAGCAGATTGCACAGCGATTTGTGCGGTTTCACCATCGCGAATTTCACCGACCATAATGCGGTCTGGGTCGTGGCGTAAAATAGACCGTAAACCCCGGGCAAAGGTAAGGCCTTTTTTCTCATTCACTGGAATCTGTAGTACACCAGCTAGTTCGTATTCAACTGGATCCTCAATCGTAATGATTTTATCGTTGCCGTCGTTAATTTCACTTAAAGCTGCATATAAGGTCGTTGTTTTACCACTACCCGTTGGGCCAGTGACTAAAATCATGCCATAGGGCATAGAGAATTGATCACGCATTGCTTCCATTGATTCAGCATTGAATCCAAGCGTATCCAGCGTTAAGCCTTTGGCTTCATCTGCAAGCGTTTGTTTATCTAAAATACGAATGACAATATCTTCGCCATGAATACACGGCATGACCGATACCCTAAAATCGACATTGCGGTTACGGTACACCGCACGGAAGCGACCATCTTGCGGCACCCGTTGTTCGGTGATGTCGAGTTCAGACATCACTTTAATGCGAGAAACCACTTGTTGGGCTAAGCCTGTTTCATTCACTGCACCCATATGGCAGAGCACACCATCTAATCGGTATTTAATGACTAAACCTTGCGGCACTGTTTCAAGGTGGACATCACTGGCTTCCGCTTTGAGTGCATCATATAAAGTGGAACGTACCAACTTGATGACTGGGCTTGCATCGCGCTCAATCATGTTGAGTGATAGCTCTTCAATGGCTTCATCTTCAACACCATTTTTCATCACACCCGATAAGGCTGAATTAACCGTGAGGGCCCCTTCTTCATGCCTTGCTAGGTAAGCAGCAATGTCAGCTGGGTGGGCTAGGTAAGTCGTAAATGAGCCTTTAATCTGTTCAGTTGCCCAGTTGTGAATATCTTCATAGATGTTTGAAAATACAAATAAAAATTGACCATCTTTTTCTAGTAGCACGCATTCTTTTTGCAGGGATTCAGAGAATGAAATATGTTCAAATGCTGGCGATAATTGCATCATGCTATCAAGGCTTAAATAACGGTAAGCCATGGTTTGGGCTAATTGTTGTGTAAACGCCTCTGGCGATAACTGTGAATTTTCTTCTAATACCTCAAGCGGACGTTTTCCTGCTTGTTGTGCACTAGATGCAGCGCTGGCGATTGATTGGCTAGAAATTGTATTCTGTATTGTCATTATCCTAATCCACTGGCTAATTCAAAGATTGGGAGGTACATCATTAAAACAATGCCACCAATGAGTACACCGATAAGCGCCATCAGTGTTGGTTCAAATATTTTAGTAAAGTGGTCAATCCAGCGTGTCATTTCTTCTTCATGAAATGTTGCCGCACGCTCTAACATTTGCGCTAACGTACCGGTTTTTTCACCTACTCTGAATAACCGCATGGCAACTGGTGTTGTGAGGTTACTGGTGAAAAAGGCATCAGAGAAGTGTTTACCTTCATTGATTAATCTTTTGGCTTGTTGTAAGTTTTCGTGCAAGCCAACACCCAAAAGATTTTGCACCATGGCTAATCCGTTAGTCACTGGAATACCGCTTTTAATTAGCATTGAAAAAGTGCGGTAAAAACGCGCTAAGTGATAGATGCGAATTTTTTTGCCTAAGTACGGAAGCTTCCATAAAAGCGCGACTATTTTTGTGCGCTCACTAGCGCGCGTTAAAAGAAAAGTGCCGAATATGAGGAGCGCAACAAATCCTATTAATAGGAACAGCCCATATTGTTGTGAGAAGTTGCCGACGGCTAATAAGATTTCAGTACTCGTTGAAATTTCTTTGACTTGTGTTTCATAAATGCGGGTGAATTTTGGAATCACAAAGGCGAGTAAGAACAGTAAGACTAAAATGCCAAAGCCAAGCACAATGGCTGGGTAAACCGATGCGCTGACAACACGTTTTTTAAGGACATCAATGTTTTCTAAGTATTGGCTATAACGTGTTAATGCTTCTGGTAAGTCGCCTGTTGATTCCGCTGCACTGACTGTTGCTACTAATAAGCTAGGAAATGCACCGGCATTGTCTGCCATCGCTTTAGAGAGCGTTTTACCTTCACTAATACCTGTTAGTAACTGTTGTATGGTGCTTTTATTGTTAGCGTTTGGTTCTTTTTCAATGAGTGTTTCAAGTACATCATTAATGGATAAACCCGCTTCAATGAGTACTCTAAATTCTTGGCAAAATAAGATGAGTGGAAATTGATTTTTTCTCCTCAGTAGTGCGTTATAGCTAGCCCTGATATTGAGGACTGTAAATCCTTTTTTCTCGGCTTGTACACGGGCATCAACTTGGTCGGCTGCATCAAGTTTTATGTTGAGGGGATGTTCTCCATCCCTAATGACCCGTAGTTGATATTGCATGGCTTAACGATATATATCGGCATCTTCATTGCTGCCGCCAGCTTTGCCATCCCGGCCTAAGGAGTACACATCCACTGGCCCTTTTTGGCCCGGGTTGCGGTAAATGTAACTTTTACCCCATGGGTCAGGTGGAATACTATTTTGTAGGTATGGTCCGTGCCATTTAACTTCATTTGATGGTGCCACAATTAAAGCATTTAAACCGGATTGCTGATCAGGGTAGTGCCCTGTGTCTAAGCGGTAAATATCGAGTGATTTTTTTAAGGCATTAATTTGAGCTCTGGCCGCTTTGACTTCAGACTTGCCAAGCTGACCAAAATATTGTGGACCAACATAACCAACTAATAAGCCAATAATCACCATGACTACCAGTAACTCTAAAAGTGTGAATCCATTTTTTTTTTTATAATTCATTTCTACACCTTGATGTTTAAAACTATTTGTACTTAAAGTGTAATACCTTTTACGACAATATAGGAGACTTAATGCTTAATCAATATTTGATTTAAATGTTTAGCTTTACATTAAGTAAACATGCTTGAATTCACTAGTCGAATGAATACTCGATAGTATCTAGAATGGCCAAAACCCCTCAAATAATGAGGGTTTTGACGTTTTAATACATTTAAATTAACACATTAATTTAGTTGAAACCTGAAGAAGCATCACCAACAAGTGCATCTGAGTTAGGGCAAGCAGGGTGGTCACCTAAATTAACGTAAGCTGAAGCAATTGTAAGCATTTCGACTTGATTAACGTCATCTGATGGTTCCATACCTAATGCTTGACGAATTTTCCATGCATTGGAGTGGTCTGTGCATGATGTATCGCCTGAAACTCCTAGTGCACCAATTTTCTTGCCATTTTGGTATAAAGCTAAGCCTCCACCAAATACGTTTACGCCACCAATTCTTTTGTATTTGAGTAAGTCCCAATGTTTACCATAACCCCATGGGTTTGTGCTATATGCTGTTTTAGCGTCAACAGGGTTGCTGTGTTGTAAGCCATATAAGCTTGCACCTGGTTGGGTTGCTGCATATAAAGCACCAGTTGATATGGATAAACCATCTAGACTAAACGCGTTTGCAGTATTAGCTTTTTGTGCTGAAATAACGCGGCTTCCTAGCCATTGGTCATTACCCGCTTTAATGCCTTTTCTGCCAGTGCTAACTACGTTGCATACCATGCCTGTTTCATCTTGCCCAACCTGGTAATTGCAAGCCTGTTTGTTGGCTATCTATGACTTGTTTTACCTTTTTCTCAAAGGTGTGATGACTTAAGTGAATGTCCCAGCACATGGCTGAGGCTGCTGTTGTGACTGAAGTTAAACCAATTGCTAATAATGCTAAAGAAATCTTTTTCATTTTGGTACCCTCATTTTTTTTAATTTATTTAATGAAATTAAGTAATTTTGCAAACAACTAATAACTCTTTAGAGGTGATGTTTACTAAAAAATGCAGTGTTCATCACGATTTGTAAGGCATACAAGGCTCTGATTACAACAGCATTACAATTTTTTACACTGTAGAGTTGGATGTGATGGTTACACAATTCTTTGCAGATGGCAATAGTTCCTAGGCACTATATATGTGCGATTAAATAGCCTATTTGAGTGTCATATTATTGACGTTAATTGTTAGTTATTTAACATAATATTGACAATGAGTGGCAATTTGAGTGTATGCAGCCTATTTTGTATGTTGAAGATTTAGTATTTTAGAGGGCGGTAGGATTATATTTAATGCTGTAAAAATTAAACTTAAGAGTGAAATAGTTGCTGTTGAGTACAAAATAGACAGTGTAGCTAGTAAATTGATGCTTAATACTTAGCTTTATTGATGGAGGTGATATTGGTAGTAGGCATTAAAAAGCCCAAGTAAATACTTGGGCTTTTTAATCGATAGTGTGACTACATTATATTCACACTATCACTGGGAGCATTTAAGCAAAGTTTGCGCTAGCAAAATCCCAGTTAGCTAAACTAGTTAGGAATGTTTCAACAAACTTAGGGCGTGCATTACGGTAATCAATATAGTAAGCATGCTCCCAAACGTCGATACATAGTAGCGCAGTATCACCAGTTGTTAATGGAGTGCCTGCAGCGCCCATGTTCACAATATCCACTGAACTGTCAGCTTTTTTCACTAACCATGTCCAACCTGAACCAAAGTTACCTACTGCTGATGCTTGGAATGCGGCTTTAAAGTCGTCGAAGCTGCCCCATTTTGCATTGATTGCGTCAGCTAAAGCACCAGTAGGGGCTGCGCCACCACTTGGCTTCATTGAGTTCCAGAAGAATGTGTGGTTCCAAATTTGTGCTGCGTTGTTGTAAATGCCACCTGAAGCTTTTTTGATGATGTCTTCTAATGCAGCCGTTTCAAATTCAGTGCCAGCAATTAACTTGTTTAAGTTAGTCACGTATGCATTGTGGTGTTTGCCATAATGAAACTCTAATGTTTCTTCTGAAATGTATGGAGCTAATGCATTTTTTGCATATGGAAGATCTGGTAATGTGTGTGCCATTTGGTTTCCTTAATTTAACGAGTTAATGGTTTCTTACTAATTATTATGTATTCATTATAAAGCTGATTTTCGCTATTTTGAAGAATCATTTACTTTTTTAGCACGTGGGTGCGATTTATCATAGATGGAGGCTAAATGTTGAAAATCAAGGTGTGTATACACTTGAGTGGTACTAATGTTGGCATGGCCAAGCATTTCTTGTACGGCGCGCAGGTCTTGGCTTGACTGTAAAACGTGTGTCGCAAAACTATGTCGCAACAAGTGTGGGTGCATATTAGTATTCAAGCCTTTGGCTAATGCCCACTTTTTAAAACGGTATTGAATCGCACGCGGCGTCATTGGTTTGCCTTGTTGCGTGAGGAATAAATGTTGCTGAGCAGCAGGTTGTATTTTTAGTTCGACTCTTCTTTTTAACCAGTGCCTAATGGCATTTGACGCATGACTACCAACCGGCACAATGCGCGTTTTATTCCCTTTACCTGTAACTGAAACAGTCCCTTCACTGAAATCTAGCTTTTCAATGGTTAAATTTGTTAGCTCGCTCAGGCGTAATCCAGAGGAATAAAATAGTTCTAAAATAGCGCGGTCTCTCACTTCTAATATGCCATCTCCTTCAATCGTGACAAAATCAACTGCTTGATCTGTTGAGAGTGCTTGCGGTAAGGTTTTAGCAGCTTTCGGTGCTTTTAAACCTTGTACTGGGTTTTGTGCAAACTGGTGGTTTAAGCAAAGGTATTGAAAAAAACCACGCCAAGCAGATAACGTACGCCCAATGGATGAAGGGCTTAGGCCGCGACTATTTAGTGTGGCAATACATCGACGAATATCAATGCTTTTGAGCGCTGCTAGTGTTTGATTATTTTCATCACCAGTGACGGTGAGCGAAAATAACAGCTTAATGTCGCGTTGGTAGTTTTGTGTTGTTAATGTGCTTAAGCCACGCTCAAAACTTAAGTGAGCTAAATAATCTTTTAAATATTGATCGTTAGCCGTCATTGTTCATTAAGCGGTTGCGATGCGAATAAGCGCGGCACTTAATAACTCACCAATACGCTGTAAAAAGAGAGTGCCCATGTCTGCATTAAAGTGTGTTGCATCAGTAGAACCTAAAATTAACACGCCCATTGATGGTGATGCCTGGTTGGTCTCTTCTCCCGTTGGTGTAAATAAAGGAATCAGTGCAAAGGAATTAATATCATCTGCAATAATTTTCGCTTCAACTAATAATTTAGTCGCGTCATTGCTTTCACCGCAATAAGGAGCAATTTGCTGTGCCATCCAAGTGCTAAATGCTTCAGGCGTGCCTAATATACTGTCTTGATCAACCCCCCAGCAATGTAGGCTGGCATGCGATAAGGAAAAGGGCGCCTTAATATGTGCGGCGATTGTTTCGGCCATTGCCTCAAGTGAGGTGTTTGTCATTAAGCTTAAGCTTAATGCGTGTAATTGCTGGTTAGTAATGTCATTTTTTTTGCCATATTCAACCAATTCTTCCATGATGGACTCAGTGGCTTGAATTTTGTCTCGCTGCGCTAATTGTTGCCTTTCAGTCAGTGATATTGTGCCTTCGCCATGTGGACTAGGAAGGTGCACTTCTGCTAGTAAGTGCGCATTTCGTTCAAAAAACTCAGGATTGTTACGCAAGTAATCTGAAACAGTATCATCGCTCAAGGTCTTGTTTTTCTTTTCTTGCATGGTCTTCCTAGTGTTATATATAGTGTTGTTACTTTAATCAATGTTGATCGTACCAGTAAAAACGCTTACCGCAGGTCCTGTCATCATGACGGGATTGTTGTCGCCTGCCCACTGAATTGTTAATTCACCACCTCGGGCCGATACGTTAACAGGTGATTGTAGTAAGCCTTGGCGTATGCCAGAAACGGCCGCCGCACATGCGCCAGTGCCGCAGGCTAATGTTTCACCACTACCACGCTCAAAAACACGCAAGCTAATGTGATGGGCATCTACGATTTGCATAAAACCAACATTCACGCGCTCAGGAAATAGCGGGTGTGATTCTATTTGAGGCCCGAGTATTTCAACTGGTGTAGCATCAATGTCATCGACAATTAATACAGCATGTGGGTTTCCCATTGAAACAGCTGCAATATGATATGCCGTATGATCTGCAGTGATTTCGTAACTTAAGGCTTCTGAATCTGCCGTAAATGGAATCGCTTTTGGTTCAAACTGGGGTTCACCCATATTCACAGTCACTAAGCCATTATCTTCTAACTTAGGTGAAATAATGCCACTGGCTGTTTCTACTAGAATCTCAGATTTATGCGTTAATTTTTGATCAACGGCAAAGCGAACGAAGCAACGCGCACCATTGCCGCATTGTGCAACTTCACTACCGTCAGCATTGAAAATACGGTACTTTAAATCCGCTACTGTAGAAGGTTCAACGAGTAATAGTTGATCGAAACCAATGCCAAATTGACGGTTAGCTAACAATTGAATTTGGGCTGGGCTAAAACTGATATTTTGATTGATGGCATCAATCACCATAAAGTCATTACCAGCACCTTGCATTTTAGTGAAGTGAATATTCATAACAACATTATAAATTGAATGCATGAATTAGATGCGTTTATATTGGTTATATTCTGTATCAAACTTGTTGGTAAGTTATGTACAATATAAAATCCTTTGATTAGATTTGTATGCTTCAGCCTTTAGTATGCAAAATTATGTCAATTCAATAAACTTTTATACCAAGGCGCACAATGAAAGAATATCTTTTTACTTCAGAATCAGTTTCTGAAGGACATCCAGACAAATTAGCAGACCAAGTCTCAGATAGCATTTTAGATGCTATTTTAGAGCAAGACCCAACCGCGCGCGTTGCGGCTGAAACATTAGCCAATACCGGCTTGATTGTTTTAGCTGGTGAAATTACAACGACTGCGAATGTTGACTATATTAAAGTGGCACGTGAAGCCATTAAACGCATTGGTTATGACAATGGCGATTACGGCATTGATTATAAATCTTGTGCTGTGATGGTTGCATACGACAAACAATCACCAGATATTGCACAAGGGGTAGATAACGCACATGATGACCCGCTTGAAACAGGGGCTGGTGACCAAGGGTTAATGTTTGGTTATGCGGTAAAAGAAACACCTGAATTAATGCCTTTACCAATTTGGTTAAGTCACCGCATTATGGAGCGCCAAGCTAAATTACGTAAAGAAGGTACTTTGCCTTGGTTGTTGCCTGATGCAAAAGCACAAGTCACTGTGCAATATGTAGATGGTAAACCACATAAAATTGATACCGTATTAGTATCAACCCAACATAGACCTGAAATGACATTGGCTGATATTCGTGAAGCAACGATTGAAGAAATCATCAAACCAACCTTGCCACAAGAGTTAATCAAAGGCGATATTAAATTTTTGGTGAACCCGACAGGTCGTTTTGTGATTGGTGGGCCACAAGGCGATAGTGGTTTAACAGGCCGTAAAATTATTGTGGATACTTATGGTGGTGCAGCACCACATGGCGGCGGTGCATTCTCAGGTAAAGATCCTACCAAAGTAGACCGTTCAGCTGCTTATGCTGGTCGTTATGTTGCTAAAAATATTGTGGCGGCAGGTTTGGCTGATAAATGTTTAGTACAAGTGAGTTATGCGATTGGTGTAGCCCAACCGACTTCAATCATGGTTGAAACATATGGCACAGGCAAAGTGTCAGATGAAGTGTTGACTGATTTAGTGCGTGAACATTTTGATTTGCGCCCTAAAGGGATTGTGAAAATGCTTGATTTGTTACGCCCAATTTACGCGAAGACAGCTGCTTATGGTCACTTTGGCCGTGAAGAGCCTGAGTTTACGTGGGAAAAAACAGATAAAGCCGAAATTTTACGTGCATCTGCAGGTATTTAGGAGTTAACAGGAATTAACAAAAGTTAAGGGAACTCCCAAATAGAAAGTGAAAACTTGCTTTCTAACTAGCTTTGAAAAGTGATGTTTAGTTTTAAAATTAAGTTGTCTAATCATATTCGGTTAGGCAATTTTTTTTGGTCATAATAATAAAATAAATGCTTAAATCTATTGAAACCAAACAATCCAGAGTAGGAATGTATATTCATGACTTTAATACGAGTTGGATGAATAACCCTTTCTGGAAGAAATCATTAAAGTTAAAAACGGATACAGAGCTGAAAAAGCTATTAGCCAGTGGCATTAAAGAAATCACGATTGATACATCAAAGGGTTTTGATGTGTTAGAAGAAGTGGTGGTTGAAGACACTGTGCCTGAGGCAGAGCTTGAGGAGGAGGTAGATCAGCATATCCCTAATCTTTCGCTAGCACCAACAACTGCTGCCGAAGAGCAAGTATTTGCAACGAAAGCAATTGGTGCTTCTAAGGGTAAGATTGAGTCAATGTTTGCAGATGTGCGCATGGGTAAGGCCGTGAGTGCTGACAGTGCGATGCCAATTGTTGAAGAGTTGACCGCTTCAGTGACGCGTAATCAAGGCGCATTAATTAGTTTGGTGCGTTTGAAAACCCAAGATGATTATACGTATATGCATTCTGTTGCCGTATGCGCGATGATGGTCGCTTTAGCGCAAGAGTTAGGTTTATCAGAGGAAGATACACGCCAATGTGGTCTAGCGGGTTTAATGCATGACCTTGGTAAAGCTGCTATACCAGAGGACATATTGAATAAGCCAGGTAAATTAACGGATGAAGAGTTTGATACTGTCAAAACACATCCGGACCGCGGTTTTGAAATGTTAGTAGAAGCGGGGATTACCGATAAAGCGACATTAGAGGTTTGTTTGCACCATCATGAAAAAGTAGATGGTTCAGGTTACCCAAGCAAGCAAAGTGGTGATGAGATTAGTACTTTTGCGAAAATGGGTGCTGTTTGTGATGTATATGATGCACTCACGTCTAACCGGGCCTATAAAGAAGGCTGGGAGCCGGGTATTGCATTACAACGCATGTCTGAATGGAAAGGACACTTTGATGAACTTGTGTTTAAAGCATTTGTCAGAAGTGTTGGTATTTATCCAAATGGCACATTAGTCATGTTGGAGTCAAAGCAGTTGGCTGTTGTTGTTGAGCAAAATGAAAAGTCATTAACAAAACCAGTTGTGAATGTATTCTTTAAAACTAAGGGGCAAGAGTACATAACGCCTAAGTTGGTTGATTTATCAGATGAATTGATATTAGATAAAATAGTGAGTGCAGAAGATCCAGCGATATGGGAGATTGAAGATACCACTCAGTATTGGAAAGACCTGTAAACAGATAAACATAATCAAAGCTTAAGTCGCTTTGGTTTGATCATAGATAAGAAATTCGCGTATAATTCGCGCATTCCAAGGAGCGTTGCGAGGGTACAGTTGCAAAACTTACCTCCCAGGCTTGGAAAATGATTCAACGACGCTCACCAATATTAACCGTGCCGGGCACGGGATGTGGGTGAGAAGCGTTACATTAAAACTTCAAACAGTCTTTTTTTAAGATTATCAACTCCATTCCCTCCGGTCACAATCATTCAAGGAAATAAATATGAATACTGTGACTGACAATAAAGACTATATTATTGCTGATATTAATTTAGCAGATTTTGGCCGTAAAGAAATTGCTGTAGCTGAAACTGAAATGCCAGGTTTAATGGCGATTCGTGAAGAATATGCTGCTGCGCAACCTTTAAAAGGTGCGCGTATTACAGGTTCTCTTCACATGACGATTCAAACAGCTGTGCTGATTGAAACGCTTAAAGATTTAGGTGCTGAAGTCCGTTGGGCATCATGTAATATTTACTCAACACAAGACCATGCTGCTGCTGCCATTGCTGCAGGTGGTACGTCAGTATTTGCCATTAAAGGTGAGACACTAGACGAGTACTGGGATTACACGCACCGTATTTTTGATTGGCCTAATGATGCAAACGGTAACCCACAATACTCAAACATGATTCTGGATGACGGCTGTGACGCGACGCAGTTATTACACATCGGACAAGATGCTGAAAAAGACATCTCTGTATTAGATAACCCAGGTTCAGAAGAAGAAATTTGCTTATTTAATTCAATTAAAGCAAAACTAAAAACAGACCCTACGTTTTACTCAACACGTATTGCCCAAATCAAAGGGGTAACCGAAGAAACGACAACAGGCGTACATCGTTTATACCAAATGTTTGAAGAAGGTAAATTAGCTTTCCCAGCTATTAACGTGAATGACTCTGTAACTAAATCAAAATTCGATAACCTATATGGTTGCCGCGAATCATTAGTGGATGCAATTAAGCGTGCAACTGATGTGATGATTGCAGGTAAAGTAGCGGTTGTGATTGGTTATGGCGATGTTGGTAAAGGTTCTGCACAAGCATTACGTGCTTTATCAGCACAAGTTTGGGTAACAGAAGTTGACCCTATTTGTGCCTTACAAGCTGCAATGGAAGGTTACCGCGTTGTAACGATGGACTATGCTTGTGAGCATGGTGATATCTTTGTGACAACCACTGGTAACTACCACGTGATTACACATGACCATATGACACGCATGAAAGACCAAGCGATTGTCTCTAACATTGGTCACTTCGATAATGAAATTGATGTTGCTTCATTAGAGCAATACAAGTGGGAAGAAATTAAACCACAAGTGGATCAAATCATTTTCCCTAATGGCAAGCGTATTACATTGCTAGCTAAAGGGCGTTTAGTGAACTTAGGTTGTGGTACTGGTCACCCAAGTTATGTCATGAGTTCTAGTTTTGCTAACCAAACCATTGCACAAATTGAGTTGTTTACTAAAACTAAAGACTACCCATTAGGTGTCTATACTTTAGCGAAACACTTGGATGAAAAAGTAGCTAGATTGCAATTGAAAAAACTCAATGCTGTATTGACTGAGTTAACACAAGAGCAAGCTGATTATATCGGCGTTGATGTTAAAGGCCCTTATAAGCCAGAGCATTATCGTTACTAAGGTTTAATCACTCATTGCCTAGTATTTTGGGCGTTAAGTGATTAAGTTGATGTAAAAAGCCACATGGTTTTCTTGAATATTGAGAGGACATGTGGCATTTTTTATCTTTATCTCTGATAATGACGATAAAGAATAAATAAGAATGACAGGAATATAAATGAAAACACCTGAATTTAGTTTTGAGTTTTTCCCGCCAAAAACAGAAGATGGCATGAATAACTTAAGAAAAGCCCGTGATGAATTAGCACAATATAAGCCTGAGTTTTACTCAGTGACCTTTGGTGCTGGCGGCTCAACCCGTGATAGAACAATGGATACTGTACTAGAGATTCAAGCCGCTGGATATAACGCCGCGCCACATATTTCATGTATCTCATCTACTAAAGATGAGATTCGTTCGCTATTAAAAGCTTACCAAGACAATGGCATTAAACGTTTAGTGACATTACGTGGCGATATGCCTTCTGGCGTGGTGAGTGGTGGTGACTTTAAATATGCCAATGAGCTAGTGAGTTTTATTCGTGAAGAAACGGGTGATTACTTTCATATGGAAGTGGCCGCTTACCCTGAGTTTCATCCTGAGGCGAAAAACCCTAATGAAGATTTACAGTATTTGAAAAATAAAGTGGATGCGGGTGCAAACTCGATCATAACGCAGTATTTTTATAATACCGATGCTTATTTTAGGTTTTTAGACCAGTGTGAAAAAATTGGCATTAACGTGCCAATTATTCCCGGTGTGATGCCCATTTATAACATTACGCAATTAGCCCGTTTTTCAAATGTCTGTGGCGCTGAAATCCCACGTTGGTTGCGATTGCGCTTAGAAGAGTTTGGTGATGATATGCCTTCACTCCAAGCATTTGGCATTGATGTGGTGAGTGAGTTATGTGAGACACTACAACAAAATGGTGTACCAAGCTTGCACTTTTATACACTTAACCGTGCGGGTGCTATTAGCGATATTATTAATAACTTGAAATAATATAGGCTTTTTAATAGGTACAAAAAAAGGGTTCATATAGAACCCTTTTTTTGTACCTGTATCGCTTAGCTAAGGTTAGCAAGTTGTTGGTAAAAACCACCAGTGATGCTTTCTACTTGGCCGTTCAGTTCAAGCATCATGAGTTGTGATGAGACTTCATGCGCAGGCAATCCACTTTGTTGCACAATATTCTCTAATGAAATGGGTTCAAAACCAATCACCGCTAATAGTGGATGATCACTTTCTACTACTTCTTTTTTCTGTTCAGTTTTAGTTTTAACTGGTGCTTGTGTATTTAATTTCAATTCTTCAATAATATCTTGCGTACTGTCGACTAACTTTGCGCCTTGCTTAATTAACTGGTGGCAGCCTTTGGCCATCGGTGAATGGATAGAGCCTGGAATGGCAAATACTTCACGCCCTTGTTCTGCCGCCAGCCTTGCGGTAATTTGCGAGCCACTTCTTAAATTGGCTTCTACCACTAGGCAGCCAAGACTTAGCCCACTAATGATACGATTCCTTTTAGGGAAGTTTTGTGGAATTGATGGCGTACTAAGTGGAAATTCAGAGATGATAAGACCGTTTTCGACGATCTTATGTGCAAGGTCTCTGTGTTTAGAAGGGTAAACAATGTCTAAACCAGTCCCAACAACAGCAATAGTGGCGCCATTAGCATTTAAAGCGCCGCGGTGCGCTGCGCCATCAATACCAAGTGCCATGCCACTGACAATACATAGCCCTAATTTTGCAAGGTCAAACGCAAAGGCTTCTGCATTTTTCTCACCTTGAGTGGATGCATTACGGCTACCAACCATGGCAAGGCTGGTTTGATTGAGTAAGTTAATATTGCCTTTTGTATATAGTAGCGGTGGTGGGTCAGCAGTTTCTAATAGAGATTGTGGGTAAGCGCTATCCGCTAAAGTCACAATGGTATTATCCGGTTGTGCTAACCATTGGCGTGTCGTTTCAATGATGTCAGATTCAACATCAGTTTGAATGGCTAATGCGATTTTTTCAGAGACGACTGCTTTTAATTGTTGTCCACTCGCTGAAAATACTTGATTGGGCGCACCAAATGCACTTAATAGCTGACAAAAGGTTTGTGAGCCAACGCCTTTAATTAGACTTAACTGTACCCACTTTAACTGCTCTTCAATGCTAAGCAGTCCGTTGGTATCGGTAGCGGTATCAACAGGCTGCATAGTTTAAATTAAGGGTTCGCCACAACATCAAGTTGACTGATTGAACGTTGCGTTTGCATCACAATACCGTATGAAACATTTTTAAATGTTCTAAAGATCATCAGTAAACCTGCACGTTCGTCGGGTAGTTTAATCATATTTGAAGGGCGTTTTTGTTTGATGTTATCGTCATTTTCAAAGATGTTTTTAATGGATTCTATGAGGGAGTAATCTGAATCAATATCAGCTTCTGTGTCTTTAATAATACGCCCTAAGTGTTTTATTGCAAGTACATGGCCAACCTCAATACCGTTATCCATGCCGCGATTAATGGACACAATGCTACCAGTGCCAGCTTCAGCCACGCCACTGTAAATATTAATAATACGGCCATCAATCGCATGCGCTGGGGCATGCGGCATAAAGTTAGCATCATACTGTGCATTAATTGGCATTAAGCGGTCTTTGGCAAAAATCTCTTCTTTGGCTTTTGTAATCTGCGCTGTTGCAGGGTCGCCATGCTTAATGATTTTTGCATCACCCAAATAAATGGCCTCATAGCCTAAGTCTGTTTTAGTTTGTGGGTCAATGAGCTTTTTACCTTGACGATACAAATGCCAATCTAAGTTAGCCGTATTCGTGATCCCACGGATATAGACATTTGTACTCTGGCCTAAAATCACACGTTCATCTTGACCAGCAATAATGCGCGGCGCACCTTTTAAGCCATTTTTTTCAATGATTAATGGTTGGGTTAGGAATGGCGCAACGCTGCTTAATGCGATGGTTGAAATCGGCTCTTTCGCTAATGGTTCAATGATCACTTCAGGATTCATGATAACGGTGTTGTTGCTGCCACTTGTGTATTCGCTGCCATAACCACTTTCGCCAAGTGCCGCTTTGCGTAATAATCTTAATGATGGATGACCATTGCTGTTGTCAAATACGATCACATCGCCTGGGTAAATAAGGTGTGGGTTCTTAATATCTGTGCGATTCAAATCCCATACTTCTTTCCATCGCCATGGGTCTTGTAAAAATTTTGAAGAGATATCCCATAAAGTGTCGCCTTTTACCACGACGTGGCGTTCAGGATGGCTCTTTTTAAGTGATATTTCTTGTGCATTTGCCGTTAAGCTAATGCAACAACAGATGAGCAGCGTTATAATGATGCGAAACATAAGTACATGACCTCGGTCAAATTAATCAACACCTAAATTTAACATGTAGTCCTAACCTTATATTGGACGATTAGATCGACATTCATAGGGCAAACAGTTGAATTAACATTAATGAGTTAAGTAAGCTATGGCACTTTTAGAGATTTTAAACTACCCAGATGACCGTTTATATACGGTTGCAAAACCAGTCAAAGTGGTTGATGACAGCATTCGAAAACTGATCAAGGATATGGCTGAAACCATGTATGACGCGCCAGGGATTGGCCTTGCCGCGACACAGGTAGATCAGCATATTCAATTATTGCTGGTGGATACCAGTGAAACAAAAGATGATTTACAGGTGTTTATCAACCCAAAAATTATCTCTAAAGATGGTGAGCAAGATTACGAAGAGGGCTGCTTATCAGTGCCAGGCGTGTATGAAACAGTGACCCGTGCTGAAAGCATTAAGGTCGAAGCATTAGATGCCAATGGTAAGAAATTCACGTTAAAAGCTGATGGGTTGTTAAGTGTGTGTATTCAACATGAAATGGACCACTTGTTAGGCAAAGTGTTTGTGCAATATTTATCAACTTTTAAACGTAATCGGATTAAAACAAAAATGGTTAAATTAAAGCGTGAGCGTAATAAGTAAGCGTTTACTTCCATTGCCATACGGCGTTTAATTGATAATTAAGCACACTTACAATAATCCTATAAGTAATCAACCATGAAAATTATATTTGCTGGTACGCCAGAGTTTGCTGTTCCTGCCCTTGCTGCACTGATTGAAAAAGGCCATGAGATTGTGATGGTGCTGACGCAGCCAGACCGCCCAGCAGGGCGAGGCATGAAGCTAAAAGCAAGCCCAGTTAAAAAGTTGGCTTTGGCGCATGATTTACGGGTTTATCAGCCAGAGACATTAAAGCCAGAAGCAGTACAAGCTGAGATTGAAGCCGTAAAAAGTGATGTGATGATAGTAGCAGCGTATGGTTTGATTATTCCTACTGCAGTACTCAATATGCCAAGCATCGGTTGCTACAATATTCATGGTTCATTGTTACCACGCTGGCGTGGTGCTGCGCCGATTCATCGGGCGATTCTTGCTGGCGATACCGAAACAGGCGTGACGATTATGGAAGTAGTACCAAAGCTAGATGCTGGTGCGATGGTCAGCAAAATGGCCATGCCAATTTTAGACACGGATACCACACAAACATTGCACGATGCCATTAGTACGCATGGTGCACGATTAATGGCGGATGCCATGCAAACGCTGCAAGACACAGGCAAGTTAGCGGCAGAAGAACAAGATGAAAGCTTAGTGACTTATGCACATAAATTAGTGAAGTCTGAATCGGCCATTGATTGGACCCAATCAGCCGTAGCAATTTCGCGACAAGTGCGTGCATTTAATCCTTTCCCAGTGGCAACTGCACAGTTTAGAGGTGAAACTTGTCGTTTGTGGTTTGCTACAACAGTTACTTTAGATGTTAATGGTCAAGCTGGTGAAATTGTTGCCACAGATGACGGCGTTTCGGTGCAATGTGGAGATGGTTTTTTAAACATTACCGAATGCCAATTACCCGGTGCTAAGCGTCAAACGGCACAGCAATTTGTACAAGGTAAACATGTTAAAGTAGGTGAAGTGTTTAGTTAAACACTTCAAGTAGGCGCTAAGTAGTGCAATAGTCATTTGTTTAAGTATTGTAAATTGAATACATAAGTGCTTGAAATACATCATGATTGATCACATATTAATAGAACAGAATCAATAGATTACTTGGGGGTAAGATATGTTTGGCAATTGGGTAAAAACATCAATATTAATGGCAGCCATTATGGCGCTGTTTGGTACAGTTGGCGGTGCAATGGGTGGCGCAATGGGTATGGTAGTGGCGCTTATATTTGCAGCGGGTATGAATGTCTACGCGTACTGGTTTTCAGATAAGGCCGTACTTAAAATGTACGGTGCAGTTGAAGTCACACCAGATAGTACCGAGTTTGGAAACTACTACAATATGGTGAAAGAGCTTGCGCAAAATGCTGAGCTACCAATGCCAAAAGTCTATGTGATGAATGAATCTCAACCGAATGCATTTGCAACTGGCCGTAATCCTGAAAATGCTGCCGTAGCCGCTACCGCAGGCATCATGCAAATTTTAGATGAGCGTGAATTGCGTGGTGTAATGGCGCATGAGTTAGCACACGTTAAAAATCGTGATACCTTGATTTCTACCATATCAGCCTCAGTCGCTGGTGCTATTTCAGCCGTTGCACAATTTGGTATGATGTTTGGTGGCCGAGGTGGTGAAGGTCGGCCAAACCCGATGATCAGTATGATCATGATGTTTGTCGCACCAATGGCTGCATCACTGATTCAAATGGCTATTTCACGTGCACGTGAATTTGAAGCAGACAGAATGGGCGCTGAAATTTGTAAAGACCCTAAAGCGCTAGCGAGTGCATTACAAAAAATTCATAACTATGCACACCAAATCCCTAACCAAACCGCTGAAGCACATCCTGAGACAGGGCAAATGATGATTATTAATCCATTAGCTGGCGGCGGATTAAAAGGCTTATTTAGTACACATCCGCAGACTGAAAAGCGTGTTGCTAAGCTAATGGAGTTAGTGAGCTTGTACTAGTATTTAGATGAATGAGAGATTTCTTAGCTGATCATTCAGTTATCAAGTAAAATTAGGGTCTATTTAATAGGCCCTATTTTTTTAAGAAAGCTAAACTCATTGTATATTTCACAACTGATCGCTGCCGATGCTGTTCATCAAGTCTTTTCAGGACGCAACTTAACCGTTTCTTTGCCTGATGCTTTATCGCTTTTTCCGAATGCAACCGCACAACAAAAAGGTGCTGCTGCTGATTTAAGCTATGGCACTTTGCGTTTTTATGGAGAAATAGCTGCTTATTTAGACCAGCTGTTAGAAAAACCATTGGACGATGAGCGTATTCACGCATTGCTACTAGTCGCACTTTATCAATTGCAGCATGATAAAGCAGATGACTTTACGGTGGTTAACCAAGTGGTCCATGCAGTGACACAGTTAAGAAGACCCAATAGTAAGCAGTGGGCTAAGGGTTTGGTCAATGGCGTGTGCCGTAACTTTTTACGCCAAAAAGAAACGTTTATGGAAAACGTGGCTTATGACGAGCCAGCTAAATACTCATACCCAAAATGGTGGATTAATAAGCTTAAAAAGCAATACCCAGAACATTGGGAAACAATGCTTATTGCGGGTAACGCGCACCCTCCAATGACGCTACGTTTAAATACCAGCAAAATCAGTATGGCAGATTACACCCAGCAGTTAACGGATGAAGGCCTTGAGTTTGAACAATTAGGCCCACAAACCATTACACTGTTAAAACCACAAGCAGTTGAAAAAATCATCGGCTTTAATGATGGAGCTGTGTCTGTGCAAGATTATGGCGCGCAATTTGCAGGGCAGGTGCTAGGGGCAGAAGCCAATATGCGTGTGCTAGATGCATGTAGTGCGCCAGGTGGTAAAACAGGCCACATCTTAGAGCTAGCAGACGTAGACCTAACCTCATTAGATAATGATGCAACGCGACTAGAACGTGTGAAGAGTAACTTAGACCGTTTGCAATTAAAAGCCAACCTTGTTGAAGGTGATGCTGGCAATACTGATTGGTGGGACGGTAAACCGTTCGACCGTATCTTGGCTGATGTGCCTTGTAGTGCCTCAGGCATTGTGCGCCGCCATGTTGATATTAAATGGTTACGCCGTGAGTCAGACATTAAATCATTTGCTAAACAACAAGCAGATATCTTACCGAGCTTGTGGAAAATGTTAGCAAAAGATGGCCAGTTACTTTATGTCACTTGCTCTATTTTTAAAGAAGAAAACCAGAAGCAAATTGATCAATTCCTTTCACAGCATCCTGATGCTAAGCAGTTACCATTACCGCAATTAACTTGTGATGCGCCTAGCAATGTGCAAGTGCATGATGGTCAACTATTGCCATCAGCGCAGCACGATGGTTTCTTTTATGCAATGTTGCAAAAAAATTAACCACTTTATTGTCGCAAGCTTGATTGGCCTAATGATGGTCAGCCAAGCCTATGCCGATAGTGAGAGTCACTTGCTCATTAAGCAGGCAGACCTTGCTGAAGTGCAAAATGCATTAGTACTCAATACTGGGGTTGATATTGGGTTTAGTGATGAAATTGAACAAGCATTACGAAAAGGCTTTACCTTGCACTACCTGTTGGAGTTTCAATTATCATTACCAGTTAAATATTGGTTTAATGATGAAGTGGTGACGATCACTGAAAACATTGAATTAAGTTACCACCCATTAGCGCGTCAATTTTTAATGGTTCAAGACGGTGTTGGTCAATCTTTTTCCACCCTCGATGCCGTGGCTAGCGCATTTAAGCAGTTAGATCCGATTAACGTTATTGCGTTAGCAACACTTGAAAAAGGCGAGCCATATGAGGCTGCTTTGTTAGTGCGGCTGGATATTAAAGCGCTTCCGAATACCTTACAAGAGCAAGCTGAAGATTCAAACGCGTGGGAGATGACTTCACAGCGGCTTGAATGGAAGCCTGAGTTGCTCCAATGAAATATATCGTCATTACAGGCATT
Source organism: Methylophilaceae bacterium (assembly GCA_034111445.1). GTDB lineage: Bacteria > Pseudomonadota > Gammaproteobacteria > Burkholderiales > Methylophilaceae > Methylotenera. The sequence continues at coordinate 119,277 of JAWUXH010000014.1, forward strand.
GTTTTAGGCGCATTTCTTCTCTATTTGCTGTCTAATGCCAGCCCGGAGACTTCGGCATCTGGCGCTTATTACGACTTGCTCGTTACGCTTAATGTGGCGTTCGGTATTTTCTTGTTAATACTGATTGTGACGCAATTATTTTGGCTGTATAAAAAAATTAAAGCACGTGTAGTCGGTGGTCGATTTGCATTGCGGCTACTGGCCAGCTTTGCCTTAATGGCTTTTGTACCCGGTCTTGTCGTTTATTTAGTGTCTGTTAACTTTATTACTAAGTCGATTGATTCTTGGTTTAATGTGAAGGTTGAAGCCGCCTTAGAAGGTGGATTGACCTTAGGTAAAACAGCACTCGATATTTTATTGTTCGGTGTGCAAACCAACGCAGAAAACATGGCTGAAAGTTTATCTTTGCAGCCTGCAGACGCGCATTCATCCTTATTAAGTGATCTACGGCAAAAAAGTGGTATTCAAGATGTCACCCTGCTGACGCCAGACGGTAAAATTATTGCCGTATCAAGCGGCGGAAACTCGACAAGCTTTTTACCGTTATTACCGACTAATAATCAACTGCAAGAGGCACGTTACCGTGTTGTCTCACGCATTGTGCCGATCGAAAATAAAGGCTTATTCCTACGTGTATTAGTACCAGTAAGCGTGCAAAGTATTTCAGGTGAAAGCCGTATTTTACAGTTATTACAACCTGTGCCTAAGTCACTAGGTGATACTGCTGAGTCAGTACAATCTGTCTTCCAAGACTATCAAAAACTTTCATATGACCGACAAACCTTGGGTGAAGTATTTGCACTGACCTTAACGTTGGTGATGATGTTTTCCATGTTGGTTGCTATGGCGATCGCTTTTGTTTTGAGTAAAAAAATTGCCTCACCACTCACGGTATTATCTGAAGGTACAAGAGCTATTGCCAGTGGCGATTACAGCATCACACTGCCTGAACATAGTAAGGATGAGCTGGGTGTATTAGTGAAGTCGTTTAATAGTATGACGCGACAACTCGATGATGCGACGCATATTGCCAGTTTAAATCGTGAGCATGTTGAACAAGCCCGTGGCTACTTAGAAACGATTTTGGCCTATTTATCATCAGGGGTGATTGCCCTGAATGGGGATGGCGAATTAAGGACCTTTAATGAGGCCGCCATTGAAATTTTGGATGTGGATTTAAACAAATACATTGGCTTTAACTTGGTTGAAGTTGGCTTAGCCCAAGCGCGGTTAACCAGCTTTTTAAATACGATTATGAGCCAAAATAATCATACTGACCCTAAAAAGCTCGACGACCATGTGCAAATAGAACTGGTGGGTCAACGTGGGAAGCAAATTATTACCCTCCGTGGTACACGCTTGCCTGATGGTGGTTATGTGGCTGTATTTGAAGATTCAACCAATATGGTGCAAGTGCAACGCGATGCCGCTTGGGGTGAAGTGGCGCGTAGGCTAGCACATGAAATTAAAAACCCTTTAACGCCCATTCAGCTTTCAGCTGAGCGTATTGCACACAAATTGCAAGATAAGTTAAATGAAGCCGATGCGGGTGTGCTTAATCGATCGGTTGATACGATTGTGAATCAAGTCGATGCGATGAAAAAAATGGTGAATGAGTTTAGCGAGTATGCCCGCTCACCTGCGCCTAAGCTTGAAGATGTAGATTTAAATCAATTGGTATCAGAGGTGGTCTCGCTCTATGAGGGCAACCCAGACGTTAACAAGGTGCACCTCTCATTAAGCGCAACGCCAAGCATCATTAAAGGCGATTTAACCATGCTAAGGCAAGTGATGCATAACCTAATGCAAAATGCATTAGATGCAGGTAAGGCTAATGGCACTGAGGCAGCACCTAAATTAAGCAAAAATGAAGTGTCGGTTAATACAATCGTTGATGGTCCAAATGTGATCTTAACGGTGCAAGACACTGGCTGTGGTTTTCCTGTCGATTTACTGCATCATGCGTTTGAGCCTTATATGACCACAAAGCCGCATGGTACGGGTTTAGGCTTAGCCATTGTTAAAAAAATTATTGACGAGCATAAAGGGCATATTATGATTGAAAATATCAAACCCAATGCTGATGAAACACTGTTATCAAGTTCAGAAAATGTGCCAGTTGAAGCACTGGGCGCAATAGTAACAATACACTTTCCGATTAACATAAGTTAATGCGTATATCCTTTATAATTAGTCCTTAAATTTAAGAAGAAATACTATGGCATCAAAGAAAATCTTAGTGGTCGATGACGAAGTTGGCATCCGAGAACTTTTGCAGGATATTTTGCAAGACGAAGGTTTTCATGTGCAGCTGGCTAAAAATGCGGCAGCGGCAAGAGAAGCACGTTTAAAAGAGCAACCGGATATTGTATTGCTGGATATTTGGATGCCTGATTGTGATGGCATTACCTTATTAAAAGAATGGGGTAATGGCGGTTTGTTAACCATGCCAGTGATTATGATGTCTGGCCACGGTACGATCGATACCGCGGTAGAAGCCACCAGAATTGGTGCGTTTGATTTTCTTGAAAAACCCATTGCCTTACAAAAGCTATTAAAAACGGTGGGCGCTGCACTTAAACAAAGTGAGCAACATCCATCATCAGCTTTAAGCTTAGTGACATTGGGTAAAAGCCCAATTGTTTTAGAAGTAAAAGAACGCTTAGAAAAAATTGCCCATGCGAATAATGAAAACGCATTATTACTCATTGGCCCACAAGGCGCATGTGGTGAATTGTGCGCCCGCTACTTGCATAAAACTAATACCCCTTGGTTACGCTTGATAGAGCGCAACAAACTCGCTACTGCCCCAATTGAATTGCTACAAACCTTAGAAGATGGCGTGCTGTATATCCCAGAGGTTTCTGAGTTAAGTAAAATTGAACAAAAAGGGTTGCTATTACTGATTAATAAAGCCAATAGTATGAATGTGCATGTGGTGTGTAATACCAGTGACAACCTACCGCAGCTGCAACAAGAAGGTGCGTTTGAAAATAGCCTACTACAAGTGCTTTCAGGCACCAGCATTCGCATACCAGCGCTGGATGAACATAAAGAAGATATTCCAGACCTTGCCATCGCCATTGCTAATATGCAGTTTTCAACACTAGGCGCTGAATATAAAGACTTTGATATTGCCGCACTTAATGCACTTAGAAATGCCAATTGGCCGGGTGATTTTGTTCAGCTAGATGCCGCCGTGCGTAATTTAATTAAAACCAGTTTGGGCGAGAAAATCACCTTAAATGATGTGAAGCGCATTTTTAGCCAGTATGACCAATCCAATGACTCTGGTACATCAGGTGCTAATAAATCCACCACATCAACTGGTGCGCACTCAAATGTAGAAATGCCAGACCTGCAACAACCTTTAAGAGAAGCGCGTGATGCATTTGAACGCATGTACTTCCAATATCACTTAAAAGAAACTACCAATAATATGAGTAAGTTGGCAGAAATTGCTGGGCTAGAGCGTACACATTTATATCGCAAACTTAAGCAGCTTGGTATTAGCCTTAAAGGTTAATAAGCCTAGTCAGTAAACTCTAACACCACCGGCGTGTGGTCAGAAGGGCGCTCAAGCATGCGTGGCTCTTTATCAATAATGCATGAGGTACACAGTGGTTTTAACGCCTCTGTGACCAATATGTGGTCAATACGCATGCCACGGTTGCGTCTAAACCCCATCATGCGGTAATCCCACCAGCTAAAGCTTTTTTCTGGCTGGTCAAACATTCTAAAACTATCCGTTAAGCCTAAATCCAACATGTCTTGAAACGCATCACGCTCACGTGGGCTGACTAAAATATCGCCTTCCCATTTGGCTGGATCATGGCAATCTTCATCTGCTGGTGCAATATTGTAATCACCCAATAACGCTAATTTAGGGTATTCGGCCATTTGCTCTTTTAACCAGTTGTTAAAAGCCGCCAGCCAGCGCATTTTATAATCATATTTTTCTGAATCAACCGCCTGGCCGTTTGGAATATAAGCACTGATGTAACGCACGCCATTAATGGTGGCTGCAATAATACGTTTTTGCGGATCTTCAAAGTTGGGGATGTCAAAATGAATGTCTTCCATCGTGTGCGGCGTTAAAATCGCCACGCCGTTATAGGTCTTCTGTCCGTTATGAATCGCATGATAGCCAGCCTCCTGCAACGCCTCATAGCCAAACTTACTGTCTTCTTGTTTGGTTTCTTGCAAGCACAACACATCTGTTTTTGACGAGTCTAACCAATCAAGCACATGCGGCAGGCGAACGTTTAAAGAGTTGACATTCCAGGTAGCAATTTTCATGGACTGAATTTTAACATGGAATAAATGTGTGATTAATTTAAGCGTAAAGCTAAAGTAATATTTTGTGGGGACGTAAAGTATTCAAGCATCTGGTAATGAAACTGGAGTGTAATCAGAGCGATGTTAAGCATTTCAAACAAGTTACTATTTAAAAAAATTATGGAGATTTAAAAATGAAAAAAACACTATCAGCTTTATTCGTATTAATGGCTTTAATGTCTAACGTATCATTTGCTAACGATGACTGTCATGATGACCATCACGATGGCCACTGCGAGTCACACTAAATAAATACGCGCTAATACATTCACTGTATTGGCGTTGATGGTTTGCCCCATCAAACAAAAACCTCAACATTAGATTGTTGAGGTTTTTTGTTTTAAAGCTACGTACAAAAAGTGGGTTTAAGTGATGGCTTAACACTTAATTGTTAAGTATTGTGTAATAAAAGGTACAAAAGCTAAAGTATTTTTTTGAAGTGACGTAAAGCATTTAAGCATCAAGTAATTGAAAGTGGAATGTGTACAGAACGATGTGATCATATCCAAGGTAAGTTACTTTTATAAAAATTAGGAGAATTAAAATGAAAAAAACACTATCAGCTTTATTCGTATTAATGGCTTTAATGTCTAACGTATCATTCGCTAACGATGACTGTCATGATGACCATCACGATGGCCACTGCGAGTCACACTAAATAAATACGCGCTAATACATTCACTGTATTGGCGTTGATGGTTTGCCCCATCAAACAAAAAACCTCAACACTAGACTGTTGAGGTTTTTTTGTTTGAACCTTTCGGTCAGATGCTGTCATACCATTAAGGCAAGTGGTAGTAGCTGAATCATCAACCCAAACATGCTGTGAATTCAAGTTAAGCACAATACTGCCGTATTAATAGTTAAGCATCACAAATAAAAGTTTATTGAGGCATTTATTATTTGATGCGAGCACTCCAAAGGTTAGTAGTATCGTATTACTGTTCTATGTGAGTGACTTTTAAACCCCAACGATAAAAAGTTGGGGTTTTTTTTATGCCGTTTAATCTGTTGTATCTTGATCTGAATTTTCTTCAGGTTCTGGGTAAACAATATTCTCAATATCTAAAGCATTAGCAATACAAATACCTGCATGCGCATCATTTGCCGCATATTGGATTTGGCTATTATGCAATGGGTAAGCCGCCCAGTTAGAAGTCTGCGGGCCTTTGCCTAAGCGTTGTTTCAACACCATTGCCACAGCGGTACGGGCGCCAACGGTATTCTTTTCTTGCAGCATGTTTTTCAACACCACGGATAAGTCTAGCGTGTTCACAATGTCGATGGCTAGTTTATTACGTAGCTCTTTATTATCGCCACGCAAACCAAAGCCTACTTTTTGAATATTAGGGTTGCTGAGTAATGCTCTAGCTGCGGCCACTGCGGTTGAGAAGCGTGTAGGGAATAAGTAGGAGGTTTTTTCGGTTGCCAGTTGTATTAGCGTAGGCCCAGCACTTTTTTGGCCCTTACGAAAAGTCGGTTTACTTTCAGTATCAAACCCAAGGTAAGCTTCATTTTCTAAAGCGGCTAATGCTTGCGCTGCTTGTTGCGCATTTTCAACGAGGTGAATGTCAGCTAGCTTAAGTCCCGCATATAAGGGGAACGCTCTAATTTCGTCTTTTGATGGGCGTTTCATTAAAAATATTCTCTCCGAAAATACTATTAAATTGTTTTTCTATTGAATTTAGTAGTTTGCATAATTCCGATAGTAAACCTCTAAATGAGTTTGATTGAAAAGTGAACTCGCTCCCCAGATGATCTATGAAATGTTTTTTGTATTCATCAATGCTCACTGGGCCGTTAGTTATATATTGAGGCGCAATTTTTCCAATATCCATTAGCCACATTAGCATGCTGAAAGCAGCATAACGCTCTTGCAACCTATTGAATTCGTGAACTTTAGAGGAGGATATTTTTTCTAAATAACGACTCCTTCTGGAATTAATGGGCTCTACATATTGAATTACAGACTCTGCTGTATTTGCTAAAGTAGAGCAAAAATATCGCTGCCACCAAACGTTGAAATAACGTTCTTGTAGTTGTAAATACGACATGCCAGTAATATTTGTGCTTTGAGTGTAATTCTTAGCGCCTGTTTGAAGACCAACCTTAGAAATGATGAATCCAATATTAGCGCCAGTTTCATACATGACTGTTGTAAATGAATGAACTACACTTTGTGGAATTGGATTTGCCCAGTTTTTACATTCAACAATGTATTCTATTTTGTCGTCACTCTTTTTATCTATAGCATATACATCAACTTCAACAGAACCTCTAGGAGTGTTAATAACCTTTTCAGTTTCAGATGTTAGCCCAATTTCATTAAACAACCTGCTCACTCCATTTTGGAGTTCTTTCCAGTCTTCAGGGTATGGGTTATCAATCATTTCGCATGAAAATAAATTATGTTAGAGGAGGTGTAATGCTACTTAGACTGCTTAAATAATGGTTTTCGCTTACCTCGTGAAACAAATGCTATCGGATCTTCTTTCAACCATTTAGTAGTCAAGTAAACAAATCCAGTCGGCGTGTCTTTGAGCATAATGCCAACCTCTGCTACTTTGAAGTCTTTCACTTCTGCTGCGGTATTCACAATTAAATGCACCACGCCTGACGTTTTACCGTGCTCTATTAGCACGGTGTCGCCAATTAACACCTCAGTGCCATCTGCATACTTAAACATAGTGCGATTAATCTGCCATGCCGTTATGGCGTAGCAATGCATCCATACTAGGCTCTCTACCTCTAAAGGCGACGAATGATTCCATGGCTGGGCGACTGCCACCTTTGCCTAATACTTCGGCTTTAAAGCGGCTACCCGCTTCAGTGGATAGCGTACCCATTTCTTCAAACAAGCTGTAAGCATCAGCTGATAATACTTCTGCCCATTTGTAGCTGTAGTAACCCGCGGCATAACCGCCAGCGAAAATGTGGCTAAAGCTATTTGGGAAGCGGTTCCATTTTGGTGGTCGTAATACGGCCACTTCATCACGCACGGTTTCAATTAAATCTAATGCGGTTTGGTCGCCTTGTGGGTTAAAGTCGCCATGTAAGCGCATATCGAATAATGAGAATTCAATTTGGCGAACCGTTTGCATACCGGCTTGGAAGTTTTTCGCAGCCACCATTTTATCGAATAAGGCTTTTGGTAGTTGTGCGCCTGTTTCAACGTGTTGCGTCATGTGGCGAACGACATCCCACTCCCAACAGAAGTTTTCCATAAATTGGCTTGGTAGTTCAACTGCATCCCACTCCACGCCTTTAATGCCAGAGACGCCGTATTCATCCACTTGCGTCAGCATATGGTGTAATCCATGACCAAACTCGTGGAACATGGTGATGACTTCATCGTGCGTAAAGTGTGCTGGTTTATCACCCACTGGTGCTGAGAAGTTGCAAGTGAGGAAAGCCACTGGTAACTCTAAACCAGTTTCTTTTTGGCGACGGCTAATACATTCGTCCATCCAAGCGCCACCGCGTTTGCCGTTACGTGCATAAATGTCTAGGTAGAAGTAGGCGATAGGCTGGTTACTGCTATCGTTAATTTGGTAAAACGCGGCACTGTCATGCCAAAGTGGTGCTTCTGCTTTCACTACTTGTACGCCAAAGATTGTTTCTGTGACTTTAAATAAGCCAGCCAATACTTTATCTTCAGGGAAGTATTCTTTCACTTCTTGGTCTGAGAATGCGTATTTGTCTTCACGTAGTTTTTCACTCACGTAACCCACATCCCATGATTCCATTTCCGTAATGCCAAGTTTTTTAGCGTAGTCGGTGAGTTCTGCCATGTCTTTCGCGGCAAATGGTTTGGCACGTTGGGCTAGGGTATCTAAAAATTCAGTCACTTGTGCTGGCGTATCGGCCATTTTGGTGGCGAGTGAAAGAGACGCGAAGTTATCAAAGCCAAGCATTTTGGCTTCTTCTTGTTTAAGCGTGAGGATTTGTTTAATTAAATCCGTGTTATCCCATTTTGGTTTGCCATTTTCATCTTGCTTGCTTAACTCTGATGCCTTAGTGGCATAAGCGCGGTATAACGTTTCACGTAATTCACGGTTTTCAGCGTATTGCATCACTGGTAAGTACGATGGAAAGTGCAGGGTGAATTTATAGCCTTCAATTTCTTCTACTTTTGCCGCGGCTTGTGCAGCTTCAATCACATCAGCTGGAATGCCATTTAAGGTGGCAACATCTGTCACAATGTGTGAGAAGTCGTTGGTGTTGTCTAAAATGTTCTCTTCAAACTGGCTGCTTAGTTTTGAGAGTGATTCGCTAATTTGTTTAAAGCGGGCTTTATCATCTTCAGGCAGTTCAGCACCACCTAATTTAAAGTCACGGACTTCGTTATTAATGATTTTTTGCTGGGTAGGGCTGAGTTTTACAAAGTCATCACTACTGTGAATTAACTTAAATTTTGCATAAAGGCGTTCATCTTGCGATAAGTCGCTGTAAAAGTCCGTTAACTTCGCTAAGTTATCGTTATAAGCTTCACGCAGTTCAGGGCTATTCACCACGGCATTCATGTGGCCTACTTGGCTCCAAGCACGACTTAGCTTTTCGCTAAAGTCTTCCATCGGCAATGCAAAGTTAGCCCATGTCGGCGTTTGCTTAGCCGTTGCTAGTGAATCAACTAAGGCACGCCCCTCTGTCATTAAGTGGTCAATTGCAGGGCCAACATGTTCTGGTTTGACTTCATTGAACTTAGGTAGGCCTGCAAAATATAATAGTGGGTTTGTGCTTAGTTGGTTAGACAAGTGCTTGTATCCTATAATTTAAGTGTTAACAGTTAATTAATGAGTCGTAATGACACTGGGTAGTGGTAGTTTTCTGACTTGCTTGTGGCAATCGCAGCAATAATGCAAAACGCGATATTTGTTATCCAAATTAAGCCTGAAAATGCATACCCAATTAATATAATGTATAAAATGCTGGCTGCAAATTGCGCCAGTAAAATGGTAATTTGAAAGTTCAACGCTTCTTTAGCTTGCTCTTCAAGGTATTCGCTTTCGTCTTTCTTAAGTGCCCAAATAATCAGTGCCGGAATAAATGAAAATACTGTGCCGCCTAAGTGTGTAAAGGTGGCAATGTTTTTCTCATTACTCGTTGGTGCATCCATTGGGTTTAATTCTATTTCCATGTCTATTTCATCATTCATTGTGTTTCCCCCTGTTTAATAGGTGGTGCCATTTTTGTTTTTTTAAAGCCCTTGCACCTAATTATCCGTTTTGATTCATTTTATTCACCAATAGTTCAATCTTAGCTAGGTCGGTGAGTGTGAGTATTTTTTTAACGATTTTATCGAGTTTTTTAATTTCACTATGTAGTACTTGTTGTTTTACTTGCAAAATATGTGATGGGTGCATAGATAGTTCGCGAAGGCCCATGCCCACTAATAATTTAGTGAGTTTTGGGTCACCTGCCATTTCCCCACACAGTGACACTGCCTTGCCATGCTTTTCACACGCTTTAACCGTCATGTTGATTAATTTCAAAATAGAAGGGTGTAGCGGGTTGTAAAGGTGTGAAACAGAATCGTCAGTACGGTCAATCGCTAGCGTATATTGAATTAAATCATTGGTACCGATTGATAAAAAGTCTAGCTCTTTGGCAATGGCTTCTGAGTTGATAGCTGCAGCTGGAATTTCAATCATGCCACCGAGTTGAATGTTTTCATCGAATGGGATTTTTTGATCACGTAAGCTTTGTTTGGCGCGCTCTAGTAACGCTTTGGTTTGCCTTAACTCAGCCAAAATGGTGATCATAGGGATGAGTATTTTAATCTTACCAAAGTGAGATGCGCGTAATAGTGCGCGTAGTTGCACTAGGAATATTTGTGGCTCTGTTAGGCTGTAACGAATAGCCCGCAAGCCTAATGCTGGGTTGGCATTAGATGTTGGTGACGTATCAGGGTTCATGAGCTTATCAGCGCCTAAATCCAATGTGCGAATGGTGACCGGTAGGCCTTTCATGGATTTCACCACATTTTTGTAGGCAATGAATTGCTCTTCTTCATTGGGCATTTCGCGCCGATTCATGAATAAGAACTCAGTACGGTATAACCCAATCCCCGCGCCACCAGCTGATTTAACGGCTTTAACATCTTCAGGTACTTCAATATTACCAAGTAGTGCAATTTGCGTGCCGTATAAGGTCACCGCTTTGGTTGATTTAATGCGCTGTAGTTTTTGTTGTTCTAATTTCCATGTGGCTTGGCGTAATTGGTACTCGTTTAATATAGCCTCAGATGGATTAACAATCACCGTGCCTGAGTTGCCATCAATAATGATGAGCTCACCATTGTTAATAAGGTCACGTGCGCGTTGCAAAGCAACGATTGATGGAATGTTTAAACTACGGGCTAAAATAGCGGTATGCGAGGTAACCCCGCCGCCATCGGTAATAAAGGCGGCAAACTGATGGTGCTTAAATTGCAAAGCATCAGCGGGTGAAATATCATGCGCGACCAATATTGATTCACTTTCTGCTTCTACTTCGCTGGCTTTTGTATCGGTAAATTGACTTGGGTGGCCTAGCAATACTTTCATGACCCGTTCAACTACTTGAATGACGTCTTGCTTACGTTCACGTAAGTACTCATCTTCAATTTGATTAAACTGCTTAACAATGATGTCCATTTTTAATTTAATGGCCCACTCTGCGTTACACAGTTTTGTGCGAATAATCTCTTTTGGTTTTTCAGATAACGATTGATCTTCAAGCATCATGAGGTGGGTTTTAATAAAACCACCTAGCTCAGCTGGCACCGTGCCAGATAACTGTTCGTGAATGACATTTAAATCATGTTTAACTGTTTCAATCGCATTCGTTAAACGCGCAATTTCTTCTGACACACGCTCTGGCGTAATTTTGTAATGCGATACTTCAAGTAACGCATTTGATACGAGGTGCGCGCGCCCAATCGCAATACCATTGGAAACACCAACACCGTGAATGCTAAAGCTAGACATTAAAGGTTACTCACCCTCGCCGAAGCGGTCGTTAACCAATGCAGCAATCGCTTCAATCGCTTGTGTTTCATCATCGCCATTGGCTTCTAGTGTAATTACTGAGCCTTTGGCGGCAGCTAACATCATCACGCCCATAATGCTTTTAGCATTTACACGGCGGTCATTGCGGGTTACCCAAATGTCACTTGTGTACTTGCTGGCTGTTTGTGTGAGCTTAGTTGAGGCTCTTGCATGCAACCCAAGCTTGTTGATAATTTCTACTGTTTGACTGAGCATAATTCAGCCCCCTTTCTTAATATAACTGACATTATTCATTATTTTTTGGTGATTTACTTCTGATAGTGATCACAACCGTTTTGGTCGAAAATCACTGTGCCTTCACGCCCACCACTCACCGCTTTTTGAGCCATTTGTTTTAGTGGTAGCTTGCGATTGGCTAACGCGCTAATGAGCATGGGTAAGCTCGCGCCGGCAATGGCTTCAACCTTGTCTGAGATTAAAAACTGTTTAATCTCATTGCTTGGTGTGGCGCCGTACATGTCGGTCATGATTAAAACACCATGACCAGTGTCTACCGCATTGATTGATGCTTTTAAAGTCGGTAGTAATATTTGCATATTGTCATGCGTGTTGATTGGTAGTGTAATGCATTGTGCTGGCGTGTTGCCTAAAATGTGACTTGCGCCTGCAATTAAGCCTTCACCATAGCTGCCATGCACGACGATTAAAATGCCAGCCATACTATTATTATTCGTTTGATCTACTGCATTTTTCATATGGCTTGATTGTTGACTCAATTGGTAAAATTATTAAGCGCTTTTGTTATCTAACTCACGGTGTCTTGTTAACACTTTTTGATTCGCTTTGAAATGTGATGAAAGCGCCTCAACCATATACACCGAACGATGTTGTCCACCTGTGCAGCCAATACCAACCGTTAAATAGCTGCGGTTATCATCAATAAAGCTTGGTAGCCATTTTTCTAAATACTGGGTAATGTCATTGCGCATTTCATCGACCATTGCGTGGCCTTTTAAAAACGTTTTCACAGGTTCATCTTGGCCAGTGAGTGGTCTTAATGTTTTGTCGTAGTGTGGGTTTGGTAAGCAGCGCACATCAAAAATAAAGTCGGCATCGAGTGGCGCACCATGCTTAAAGCCGAATGATGTAAACAGTAAAGTAAGTGTCGTATGTTCACCTAGCACTAACTCTTTAATCCAAGTGCGCAGTGCTTTTGCACTTAAATGGCTTGTATCAATGACGTGCCCTAATTGACTTAGGTTACCCAATAATACTTTTTCAGAGGTAATGCTTTCTGCCAGTGTGGTGGTGCCTGTACTGAGTGGGTGTTTACGACGTGTTTCACTAAACCGTTTAACCAATGTTTCAACATTAGATTCTAAATAGATCACTTGTGTCGGAATGTTTTGAGTTCTAAGCGTGTTGACGTGCTCAGGTAGTGTTTCAATAGCTGCGCTACGGCTATCAATACTAATCGCTACTTTTTCATGTACCTCATTGTTAAGGTGCTGAGAAATATTTGGCAGCATAGACGCTGGTAAATTATCAATGCAGTAATAGCCACTATCTTCTAGGGAGCGAAGTGCAATACTTTTCCCCGAACCTGAAAGACCTGTGACGATGATGAGTTTTTGCATGGTGTTAAATAGCGTACCTATTTAGATTTTTTAATAGCCTTTTTTTGGCGCTTGGTAAATTGTTTTGTACTGTTGATACCGCGCATGAGTAATACGTGATTTCTAATGGCCACTTCCACTAATACGGCGATGTTTCTACCTGCCGCGATGGGGATTGTGAACTTGGGTATTTTAACACCTAACACTGTTTCATATTGCGTATCGGTGCTTAGGCGGTCTAGTTTTAATAGGGTTTCTTGTGTGGCATGTTCTAGTTGGATAATTAAATCCAGCGGCTTGCTTGGTTTTACTGCATTATCACCAAACAATTCACGAATATTTAAAATGCCTAGCCCTCTGACTTCTAAAAAATCTTGTAGTAGTGGTGGGCATCTGCCTTCAATACGTTCAGGCGATATGTGAAAGAAATCAATAATATCGTCTGCGACTAAGCGGTGCCCACGGGTGATGAGCTCAATGGCTAACTCACTTTTACCAATGGCAGCATCACCTTTAATTAATGCGCCAAATCCTTGTACTTCCATAAACACACCATGCATGCTGGTACTGTCTGCCACAGCGTTTGCCAAAAAGTGGCTGAGCATGTCCATTAGGGTCGGACTTGGTAGGGTAGAGGTTAATAGTGGCGCTGAATATTGATCAGCAATTTCTTTGATCAATTTAGGGACTTTTTCACCATTGGCAATAATGACAGCGGCTAAATCAGTTGAGTATAAATTGTTGACTGCTAACTTGGCTTCTTTTGGCGATAAGTTATTGAGAAAATCCATTTCAGCACAGCCCATGACATGGACGCGGTGTGGATAGACATAACTAAGGTGGCCGAAAAGGGCAAGGGTGGGTTTGGTGACCGCTTTGCTATTAAGGGTGTTATGACCGCCATTAAGCCCAGCTACCCATTTGAGTTTGAGCTTAATGCGGTTTTTTTTATAAAGTTCTGTTACGGTAATTTCAGCCATAATTTCCGCTGATTAAGTATGATAAAAATAAAATACTTAGCTAAGTCCTTACTCTGAGGTTGAAGCAATGTCTTCATCTAAAATTTTCTGATGTTTAACCGCGCCGTTTACTTTATGGTGGTCGGCTTGTTTCTCTTTGTGTTTTAACACTTGGCGATCAAGCTTATCTGTCAGGATGTCGATAGCGCTATACATATTATCGTTTGCCGATTGTGCATGTAAATCGTTACCTGGTACGTGGAGTGTGGCTTCAACCTTTTGGGAAAGCTTTTCAACACTCATGGTGACTTTGACGTCAATCACATGATCGAAGTGATTGCTAATTCGGGATAGTTTGTTGGTGACATAGTCACGTAAGGCAGGTGTTACTTCTAAATGATGTCCAGTTAATTGTAAATTCATAAACAAACTCCTTATTTAAAATGTTCCGAACAATGCTGAAGCATTGAAATTATTTTTAAAAAATGACATTTAGATTGTACTTCGAGACCTAGACGAACATTTCAAAAATGCACTTCAACATCAATCGAACAATTCCAGTGTACTCCACTTGAGAGTGCTTGCAACTACCTAAGTGGACTATTTTTAAGGTTCATTTCATGAAGTAAAAGGTTAAGGATTGTCTGAGTAGCTTGTAAGACAAAGACTGTTTATGGTTGTTTGTTAAGTGGCTTTGCCCGATTAATGACACAAACTATAATGCGGTATACTCAAGAAAAAACAATAGGTAATTTTAAGCATGTTGATCGTTATTTCACCATCCAAAGCATTAGATTTTGAAACGAAGCCGAGCTCGGACCACTTCACGCAGCCAAGATTTTTAGACCAATCTAAAAATTTAATTGATACGTTGCGTCAGCTAGATGTCACTGAAGTGGCTAGTTTAATGTCACTCAGTGATAATTTGGCTGGTTTGAATGTTGCGCGTTATCAAGGGTGGCAAACACCATTTAATTTAGATAATGCAAAGCAGGCAATTCTAGCTTTTAAAGGGGATGTGTATACGGGTTTAGATGCCGAAACATTTACAGCAGATGATATTGATTATGCGCAAACCCATTTACGTATTTTGTCGGGCTTATATGGCGTATTGAAGCCATTAGATTTAATTCAACCATACCGTTTAGAAATGGGCACCAAGCTTAAAAATGACAGTGGTGACAACCTTTACCAATATTGGGGTGCGCAGTTGCGTGAATCGCTAGCAGCAGAACCAGCTTTACAAGATCAAGTGTTGATTAACTTAGCTTCAAATGAATATTTTAAAGCGGTTGATGCAAAAAATCTCAATATGCGACTCATTACACCAGTGTTTAAAGACTGGAAAAATGGCCAATATAAAATCATTAGTTTTTACGCTAAAAAAGCACGCGGCTTAATGAGTCGCTATGTGATTGCCAATAAACTGACTGAGCCTGATGATTTAAAAGCATTCGATTATGATGGTTACCAATTTTCAGCTGATATGTCGAAAGCTGACGAGTGGGTATTTACCCGAGACCATGCCGCGTAATTGGTATGTTTAATAAGGTATTTGCGTGAAGCGATTATTTTTTGCACTTTGGCCTGATGATGCAACAAGGCAACACATTGATGTCGAAAATCAACGCATACCGCTGACAGGTGTGCGTAAACTAAAGCCTAGTAACTTACATGTGACGCTAGTTTTTTTAGGTAATGTTGATGCCGCGATGACCGCTGCCATGGTGGAAAGAGTTTCGCTCATACAAGCTAAGGCCTTTTCATTTCAATTAGATGGTATCGAACACTGGCATACCCCTAAAACACTTTGTTTAACCGTTAGCCAGCAACCACAAGCATTACATGACTTGGTCGAGCAGTTGGTTACTATTGTGGCTGACTATCCGATTCACCAGCATGATAGGCCCTATCGCGCACACGTCACCTTAATGCGTAAAGCAAAAAGTGAATACCCACTCACTTTCAACCCTATTGAGTGGCAGGCCCGTGACTTTGTGTTGGTTGAGTCAAGGTCAACTGAGCAGGGTATTCAATATGATGTATTGGCACGCTGGCCATTAATGAAGTAGTTTTAGAGTGTTTTTCTTAAACTAGCCGGTGGAATACCCAATGATTCTCGGTATTTTGCAATGGTTCTTCTGGCCACTTTAATGCCTTGCTTGCCAAGCAACTCAGTAATCTGATTGTCAGAATAAGGTTTTTTCGCATTTTCCTCTTCCACCATTTTTTTAATCAATGCGCGAATGGCAGTAGCTGAACAAGTGCCGCCAGCATCGGTAGCTACAGAGCTACCAAAGAAGTATTTAAGCTCAAAAATGCCACGTGGGGTGAGCATGAATTTATGCGTGGTGACGCGTGAAATGGTTGATTCATGCAGGCCTAGCTCATCAGCAATTTCACGTAACACTAATGGACGCATGGCCACTTCACCATACTCTAAGAAATTGCGCTGACGATCTACAATTGCTTGCGATACCCTTAAAATAGTTGAGAAACGTTGTTGGATATTTTTAATCATCCATTTCGCTTCTTGCATTTGTGTTTGCAAGTATTGGCTTGAACTGTCTTTATTGCGTTTTAAAATGCCCGCATACATTTGGTTGATTTTGAGTTTTGGAATCACACCATCATTTAAGCTGGCAATCCAAATACCTTTGACTTTTTTCACCACTACTTCATGTTGAATATAGTGTTCAGAGCCAATGTGTGCAAATTCACTACCAGGGCGTGGGTTTAACTTAGTAATGAGTTGCTGGGCTTCTTTTAATGACGCTTCATCACAACTCAGTAGTTTTTGAATCTTTTTAAAGTCGCGTGTACCAAGTAGGGATAGATGATCTTTAACGACTGCTTTTGCTAATGCTAAGTGCGGCGTTTCATCATCAAGCATATTCAGTTGTAGGGTTAAGCACTCACTTAAGTCTCTTGCGGCAACCCCAATTGGATCTAAATTTTGAAGGTGAATTAATGCGGTATGTAGTTCCAGCATATCAATTTCAAAGTCTTCAGGTAATTGCTCTGCAATGCTTTCTAATGACTCTAGTAAATAGCCATCGTCATTAATACCATCGATGAGTAATGACATGAGTATTTGGTCGCGCTCAGACAGTGGTAGCAGTTTAATTTGCTCAATTAAATGCTCTCGTAAATTAAGCTCATGGGTTTCTTGCGGTCTAAAATCGCTGTCATCATCAGAAGGGGCGCGGTTTTCATCCCAACGGCTACCGTTTGAAAATTCGTCATAATCATCTGAAAATTCTGTTTGAAACTCATTTTCAGCGGAGGTAACTTCTTTATCAACAGATTTACTTTCAGGTGGTATTTCTTTCTGATTAATATCAGGTAATGGGATATCTGGCGATAACGTAGGTGTTTCACCATCGGCATTGCCGCCATCAATACTATTGAGTTCTTGTAGGCTGTCTTCGTATAGTTTTTCAGCTTCTACAATTGGTTCAGACTCGCCACCTTCAGTTTTGCTAGTATTAGCATCATCAACTGGGTTACCGTACTCGTCTTCACCTGTTACCCCACGCTCTAGTAGCGGGTTTGTTTCCATTAATGCATCAATTTCTGAATTGAGGTCGAGCGTCGACATCTGTAGCAATTTAATGGCTTGCTGCAGTTGTGGGGTGAGGGATAGGTTTTGTGCAAACCTAAGTTGTAAACCTTGCTTCATAAACTAAAATTCTTACCTAAGTAAATTTCTCTTACACGTTCGTTTGCCACAATTTCATCAGGGCGGCCAGAGGCAAATACATGGCCTTGGTTCACAATATAAGCGCGGTCGCAAATGCCTAATGTTTCACGTACGTTATGGTCAGTAATCAGTACACCAATATTACGTTTGGCTAAAAACTGAATGATTTTTTGAATATCAATCACGGCAATTGGGTCAATACCCGCAAACGGTTCATCTAATAAAATAAAGTTTGGGTTAGTGGCTAAGCAACGTGCAATTTCAACACGGCGGCGCTCACCACCAGATAAGCTCACCGCTGCACTGTCACGAATATGCGTAATGTGCAGCTCTTCTAATAGTGACTCTAATTGGCGCTTTTGCTCTTCTTCTGAGTAATCTTGTAACTCAAGTACGGCTAAAATATTTTCAGAAACGGTTAGCTTGCGGAAAATAGAAGCCTCTTGCGGTAAGTAAGCAAGGCCCATTCTAGCGCGCATATGAATGGGCATTTTGCTTAAGTTTTTACCATCGAGAAAAATCCGACCAGCATCTAAACGTACAAGTCCAACCATCATATAAAAGCTGGTGGTTTTACCTGCGCCATTGGGCCCTAGTAACCCGACTACTTCGCCGCTTCTTAGTCTTAATGAAATGTCTTGAACAACCGTGCGTGACTTGTACGATTTTTGCAAGTTTTCAAC
This sequence comes from Methylophilaceae bacterium, assembly GCA_034111445.1. Taxonomy (GTDB): domain Bacteria; phylum Pseudomonadota; class Gammaproteobacteria; order Burkholderiales; family Methylophilaceae; genus Methylotenera. Next base: position 137,565 of record JAWUXH010000014.1, read on the forward strand.
AATAAATTCACTCATAAAGTTATATTTTCTTAGTATTTATTTTGTTTATTTAGCGCGTTTTTTTGGTTGAATCACAGCACGTACTCGGCCTGATTTATTCGTTGCAGATTTAGTGCCGCCTTTGACTTCAGCCACTTCAGCCACAGCATCATACATAATGTAGTCGCCTTTTACGATATCGTCACCACGTTTGACCCATGCACCGGTATATAGCTTAACTTTGTCCATGCGGCCATCGTATTCAATCCGTTTAGCGCTACCTTCCATGTATTCATTTTTACCATCGCGCTTTTGCTTGAATGTGGTTGGGTTACCTGTAGAGGTACTGTGCTGAAAACCAAATTTATCTTCATGCACGACTAATTTGTCGGCATGGATCACCAAAGTACCTTGTTTTAAAATCACGCGGCCTTTGTAAGTGCTGGTTTGTTTTGCATCATCAACGACCATTGAGTCAGCCTCTAAATCAATCGGCTGGTCACGGTCAGACGACTCTGCCATTAACTGCATTGATGCAGAAAGGGATAGCCCAAATACAGCGTAACTAAGTGCAGTTTTAATGAACTTGCTTGATGATGAAATAGCGTTAATCACGTTAATCATAGTGCCTCCGAGTGCATGTGTTTTTTGGTTGATCATAGTTAGTGCTTGGTCAATAGGGTGCTTCAGTTGTTTATTTGTCATCAACTAACTTAAACGCTTGTACTGTTATCGTTCCGCGTTGCAATTGCTTGATGATTATTTTTGCTTGGCTACAGGTTTTTCATAATGCGACCGCACTTTACCTGTTAGCGTAATCAGTAATTTCTTTTTTTCGTACAGCATGCTATTCGCATGCACGACCGTTTTAGGTGCTTGCTTAATCACCACCGGTTTTTGTGTTTTAACAATATCATCGTCAGGCAAAATATTTAGGTACTCCGACTCTAACGTCATCAAGCCTTTATCACCGTAGGGTTGACGTGTGAGTATCACATTTTTATATAGTTTAATGTCTTCGCCATTGCTTGATACTTCGCCAAGCTCACCTTCAACCTCGACATATTTTTTACCTAGATCAAATTGCGTATAAAGTGGTTTTACTAAATCGGTACTATCATCATCAGGATAATGCTTCATTTGATCTGCTTTTAATTTGTAGCGCAGGTCACCATTAAGGTCAGTTTGTGTCGTTTCAAAATGATTTAAAAAGTAATCAGGGTGATGTCTAGTATCCGCGTCTGATTTTGGTGCAGTTGGCTGCACGTTTAAATTAACCCAGTAGGTTAATAGCGCAAGGGCTGCCAGCAATAAAATCGGAAACAATAAAGTCGTAGAGCCGCGCATAAATGCTTGATGCTTTGGATGATGGGTAGCAAACATGTTAATTTGAGATCTTTGCTTGCGTTAAAAAGGTTGCCATTGTGGCATCAAAAGACCCTTGTGCTTGCATCATCACTTCACACACTTCACGTACGGCGCCACGTCCACCAGCTTTGTGCGTAATGTAATGCGCACGATCTAATACAAACTGTGGTGAATCTGGTACTGCAATGGCTAAGCCGCCATTGATCATTGGCGGTAAGTCGATCACATCATCACCCATAAAAGCACTTTCATGCGGGGCAATATTCATTTTTTGAATTAAGTCTTGCCAAGCTTCTAATTTATCGTGTGCACCTTGGTATAAGTGCGTGATGCCAATTGATTCAGCACGTTTTTGAACCACATTAGAAGTGCGTCCAGTAATAATAGCGATTTCAACGCCTGTTGATTTTAAAAGCTTCATGCCTAAGCCATCGTGCGCGTGAAATGTTTTATATTCTTGGCCGTCATCACCAATCATTAATCCGCCATCGGTCAACACACCATCAACATCCAGCACCAATAGTTTGATTTTCTTAAAGCGTGTCATCACGTCTTGTGAAATGTTATCTATCATTATTTAAACCACTTTTGCGCGTAAAAGGTCATGCATGTTGATGGCACCAATGAGTTGATTAGCATCATCAACGACTAAAAGTGCGTTAACTTTATGCTTTTCCATCAATTCAACGGCCTTAATGGCTAATTGGTTGGCTTGAATCGTATGTGGGTTGCGGCGCATCAAGTCTGCAATGCCCGTTTTTGCCACATCAATATTGCGCTCAAATGCGCGGCGTAAATCACCGTCGGTAAAAATCCCTACTAATTGGCCTGCTTCATTCGCAACCGACGTTAAACCTAAGCCTTTTTCAGACATTTCCAATAAACCTACTGAGAGTGTTGCGTTCTCAGCAACCTTGGGTATTTCATCACCAGTGCGCATTAAATCACTCACGCGCGTTAATAATTGGCGGCCCAATTGTCCGCTAGGGGGAGACCGTGCAAAATCTTCTGCTGTAAAATCACGTTGATCTAAAACGCATAATGCTAATGCATCGCCTAAGGCCAATGCAACAGTTGAGCTTGAAGTAGGCGCTAACCCTAATGGGCAGGCTTCTTTAGCCACATGCGCACTTAAATGAATGTCTGCCGCTTTTGCTAAGCTTGAGTGATCATTGCCCGTAATCGTAATGATCTTGGCGCCAATCCGATTGATCGGTGGGATGATCGCCATTAGCTCATCACTTTCACCTGAGTTTGATAAAGCAATGACAATGTCATCCGCTGTAATCATGCCCAAATCACCATGGCTTGCTTCAGCCGGATGCATGAAAAAGGCCGGTGTACCTGTGCTGGCAAGGGTCGATGCGATTTTGCCTGCTATATGGCCAGACTTGCCCATACCACTCACGACCACTCTACCATTACAATTTAATATGAGTGATACCGCATCACAAAACTGCGTATTTAATCGGTCGGCTAATGCGACGATTTCAGTTGATTCCAACAACAATACTTCACGTGCCAAAGAGAGTATCTTTGACGACGTATCATTTGTATTACTTGTAGCAGTTTGTGCGTTTGCTTGTGACATTCAATATTGAACCGTTTTTATTGATTCGATTTATCCCGAAGAAGAAGTAGTATAAAAGGGAATGCTATACTTATAAAGAATTAAAACCGAAAAATCATTAGAAAAACCCTAGTTTTCTTTAAAAAATGGTTGGTTCGGCATAAAAATTGCTAACACTTAAAATTCACTTTGTGAGTTAAGTGTTTTATTTGAAGCGACCTTAGGCTTGTAACAAATGCCATTGAAATTACATTTCAAGCGTAAATGAAAAGAAAATTAATAATATGCACGAAATGCACGAAACATTACCTTTAATTCTGATGCTGTTAGTCGGCGCCGTTTGTGCGGTGTCTATTTTCCGTATGTTGCGTTTACCGCCAATGCTGGCGTACTTCATGCTCGGTTTAATTCTAGGCCCGCACAATTTCGGATTTTTACCCGATACAGAAGCCAGCCGCGAGTTTGCTGAATTTGGCATTGTCTTTTTAATGTTTAGTATCGGCTTGGAATTTAGCTTGCCGCAACTGTATGCCATGCGCTCTAAAATATTCGGCCTTGGTGGCTCGCAAGTGTTACTCACACTGGCCATTTCAATGGGGGTTTCACACTATGCAGGTCTAAGTTGGCCTGCCGCATTTGTGATTGGTGCAGCATTATCTATGTCGTCCACTGCCATTGTGTCTAAATTATTGGCAGAACGCCTTGATTTGAATTCACGCCATGGCCGCTTGAGTATTGGTGTACTGCTGTTTCAAGATATTGCGGTTGTGCCTATTCTCGTGTTGATACCCGCTTTGGCTGACTCTGGTTCAGATTTAACCAATGTACTTGGCGTTGCCTTTTTAAAAGCAGCGGCCATGTTGCTGTTCTTATTTACAGTCGGTAAATGGCTCATTAACCCTTGGTTTAATATTGTTGCCAAGCAAAAGTCGCGTGAACTGTTTGTGATGAATGTATTAATGGTGACCTTGTTACTTGCCTACGCAACCAAAATGGCGGGCTTGTCTTATGCGCTTGGCGCCTTTATTGCAGGCATGTTAATTTCAGAAACCCGTTATCGTTATCAGGTTGAATCTGATATCTCGCCATTTAGAGATATTCTGCTTGGGGTGTTCTTTATTAGTGTGGGTATGCTCATTAATTTAGATCAAATTTACGCACACATTGGTTCAATATTATTGGTGATGCTTGCATTTGTATTAATGAAAATGTTGGTGGTGGCCTTAGTGGTGCGCATGGTCAAATATGAAGCAGGCGTGGCTATTCGTACCGGTGTTATATTGGCACAAGCGGGTGAATTTAGTTTTGTAATTTTAGCGCTTGGTGTGCAAAGTAAGTTAATTGAGGGTGATGCCTTACAAATCATCCTAGCGGCTTCGCTACTTTCAATGGTGGTTGCGCCATTCTTAATTCAGTTTAATGGCCGCATTGCTAGAAAGTTAGTGAGTAGTTACACCAAAAACAATATGCAGCAAGTAGGTGAAATTGAAGAGTCGACAAAAGCACTAAAAGACCATGTCATTTTATGTGGCTATGGCCGTAGTGGCCAATATTTGGGTCGTTTCTTAAAAGAAGAAACCATTCCCTTTATTGCATTAGACATTGACCCAGCCCGTGTGTTTGAGGCATCTGCTGCCGGCGACAACGTGATGTTTGGTGATGCTGGCCGCCGTGTTGTATTAAACGCCGCAGGGGCCGACCGTGCTAAGGCAATTATTATTACCTATGCTGATACCGCCGCCTCGATGAAAATATTACATGTGTTGCAAGAGCGTTTTCCAACCCTACCTGTGATTGTGCGTACAGTAGATGATGCTGATATGGATAAACTACGTGATGCCGGCGCAACAGAAGTCGTGCCAGAAATATTAGAAGGTAGCCTAATGTTAGCCTCACACGCCCTAGTGTTGTTAGGTGTGCCACTTAACCGAGTGGTAAAACGGATTAGAGTGTTCCGTGAAGAGCGTTATAAAATGTTTAAAGGCTATTTTCATGGGGTGTCAGATGTTGATACAGATGCACTTGAAAAGCATCAATCACGCATGCACTCAGTGGTGATACCAGCCGATGCCTTTATTGTGAGCCACTATATTTCAAGTATGAACCTTGACAGCATTTCAGTTGAAGTGACATCAGTGAGGCGGCCAAGTATGCATGGCGTTGAGCTAGGGTCAGACGCGCCATTGCAAGAAGGCGATGTTGTCGTACTATTGGGTGAAGCCCCGAATATTATCAAAGCTGAAAATGCGTTATTAACTGGCCGCATTGGTGGCTTGAAAAAAGGTGCGATCTAACAAGCGATGATTGATGATAAACAGTTTCTTGAAATAATAGATGCCACGCCACTAGTCTCTATTGATTTAATTTTAGAAGACAATGAAGGGCGTGTATTACTCGGTAAACGCGTGAACCGCCCAGCACAAGGTGATTGGTTTGTGCCTGGTGGCAGAATCAGAAAAAATGAAACATTAGCCGATGCAATGGCAAGAATTTCATTGGTTGAATTAGGTAAAGCTATATCGATTACTGATGCTAAGTTGCTCGGTACTTATGATCATATTTATACTGATAATTGTTTTGGTAAAGATGGTGTTAATACGCACTATGTTGTGCTGGGCTACCAAGTCAATGCGCAAGCTGGGTTGAAGGTTGTGACAGATGATCAGCATTCTGAAGTGAGGTGGTGGTCAATAAGCGAACTACTCAATAGTGATGAAGTGCATCAAAATACCAAAAACTATTTTTTATAAGCGTTAATGTTAGGTGATAAAAAAAGCCACTCAATATTAAGTGGCTTAAATACTCTCTAAGATTGTGACCAACTGCCTGATTTTCCGCCATGCTTTTCAAGCACTTTAATATCACCAATCACCATGCCGCGGTCAATCGCTTTGCACATATCGTAAATAGTCAGTAACCCAGCACTCACAGAGGTCAGTGCCTCCATTTCTACACCCGTTTTACCGTCACACTTTGTCGTTGCTGTGCAAATCACGCGGTTATTTGTCGCATCAATTTCAAATTCAACGCTGACTTTAGTGAGTGCAATCGGGTGACATAGTGGAATAAGGTCTGATGTTTTTTTTGAAGCTTGAATCGCTGCAATTCTAGCAATGCCCAGCACATCGCCTTTTTTTGCATCCCCATTTTGTATGGTGTTAAGGGTATTAGCTTGCATAGTAATATGGCCTTGTGCAACAGCAATGCGGTGGGTGATTGCTTTATCACCTACATCAACCATGTGCGCTTGTCCGCTGGCATCAAAGTGCGTTAAGTGATTATTGCTTGGCGTGTCTGACATAGTGCGAACCCTTTAATGGTGAAAATTTTACACAGTTAAAAGCATATTTTTAATGAACTCAATGCCCCTTACCATTATCATAACAAAATGACGTTCAAAAATAACATAGTGAAGAAGGATAATGCCAAACGGGCAAAGTCGCCTTTTGCGACTCATATCATGGCGCGCTTGTTAGCAGTAGTTTGTTTGAGCATGAGTCATCATGTTAATAGTGTTGAAAGCCAATCGGTTGATCATACTAAAGGCGTTTTTTCAGGAGAATATTATATCGACTCTGAAATACTCAACCGCGGTGTTGATGCCAACTTGCCTGAGCTAGGTGACACTTCTGGCACAGTATTAAGCGCATTGGATGAACGCCGCATTGCTGAGCAAATTATGCAGCAAGTATCAGTCAGTGATGAAGTCGAGCATGACCCTGAAATAGCAGACTACTTAACAAAACTGGGTAAGCGCTTAGCCGCAAGCGGCCCTGATAAAGGCCAGCCGTTTAATTTCTTTGTGGTGAAAGACCCAACCATTAACGCTTTTGCCATGCCCGGCGGCGTGATTGGCGTGCATACCGGTTTATTTTTATCATCTAATAGTGAGTCAGAGCTCGCCAGTGTCATTGGCCATGAAATTGGCCACGTCACACAACACCATTTGGCGCGTATGCTCGAGGGCCAAAAGCATGCTACTTTCAAAAATATTGCGGGTATTGTGCTGGCACTATTAGTGGCGCGGGCTAACCCACAATTAGCACAAGGT
>JAWUXH010000015.1:0-10809 GCA_034111445.1 Methylophilaceae bacterium
CAATTTTTTTGCGTAAATCTACAAACGAATCAGCCATCACTCCACCCTATTTCGGTTGATCTTTACGGTTACTACCAGCGACCATTTTAATTTCAAACAAACGGCAATCTAAAGGGCCATTGTATAAAGGCGTACGTTTACTTGGTGATAAACGCATGCCTTTTGGCATTTTCATATCGTTGGTTAAAAAGTAAGTATTCCAGCCTGCAAAGTGTTTTTTCAGTGTCTCACCCATTTTAGGGTAAAGCTCTGAAAGATCATCCTCGTCACCAATCCGCACGCCGTATGGTGGGTTTGCCACCATAATGCCTTCATCTAGCGGCGCTAATAATTCAACAAAATCCTGTTGGCTTAGTTGAACAGCATCAATCAAGCCTGCTTCTGTTAAGTTTTGCTTAGCAATACGCACAGCGCGCAAATCTGAATCACTACCGTATATGCGTTGAAAGCTCACTGGCTTCACCGCTTTTAATGCTTTATTTTTAATTTTCTTCCATGTGTCTGATTCAAAGTTTTTTAACTTTTCAAAACCAAAGTCACGGTTAATGCCTGGTGCAATATCAAGTGCAATCATAGCGGCTTCTAATAAAAAGGTACCACTGCCACACATCGGGTCAAGCACAGCTTGGCCAGGCTTCCAACCTGATAACGCCAAAATACCTGCGGCCAAATTCTCACGTAGAGGCGCTTCAATACTCGCCTTACGATTACCCCGTTGATACAACGCATGGCCTGAAGTATCGACATAATACTGGTAGCTATCTGCAGTTAAGTAAGCATGAATACGTACCGCTGGATTTTTAGTATCAATATAAGGTCTTGAATCAACAGCTTGTCTAAATTTATCGCACACCGCATCTTTAATCCGCAGTGTAATAAACTCTAAACTTTTAAGCGGGCACTTAACGCCAGTCACTTTGACCATAAAGTCGTGTCTGACGTTAAACCAATTTGGCCAGTTAATTTTATACGCGGCATCAAACAAATCATCTTCGTTATAGTATTGTCCGCGCCCTACTTGCACCAAAATACGGGTCGCAATGCGTGAGTGTAGGTTTGCGCTGTAACATACGGCTAAGTCACCTACAAATGCAACGCCGCCATCCGTTTGTTTAATGTCGTTAGCGCCACATTGTCTGAGTTCTTTCACTAGCAAAGTTTCTAAACCACGCGGACACGTTGCAAAATATTGATTCATTTAAATTCCAATTGATTACTTTTTATTAAGAGCTATTACTTAAACAAAAGCTTAAGTTAATAGTTGTTTATTTGTATGTGGGTTACGGTCAAATAATGTTTCAACATATTTTAAAAAGTCGATTTGATTATGTGACTCCAAATCTTTGGCCCGTGCCATGAGTTTAGCCAACGTTAACGGTTGGTGTGCCCCTTTAAAGCCAAACACAATAATATTGCCCGGCTTACCCGTTGGTAGTTTTAATACTTGATCATTAAAGCTATTAGCAATGCGCGACCAATAGATATCAAACTTCTTATCACTACCCCACAGGTTAATGACAAAAATACCTTCGTGTTTGAGTGCAGCCGCACAGTCATCAAAAAAGCGTTGTGTACAAAAATCAGGTGGAATGCCCACGCCATCAAACGCATCAATCATCAACACTTCAGGCAAAGCGTCTGGTGCGGCTTTGACAAGATCTTTTAAGTAAGCAATGCCGTCACCCTCAATCACTGTAAAGCGTGCATCGTCATCTGGCACATCAAATAGTGTGCGTGAAATATTAATGACTTGCGGATTAATTTCAACGACTGTTTGCTTAATATCGGGGCAAAATTTCCAAATATACTTCGCAACACTGCCGCCACCTAATCCGATCATCAGGGTTTCTTGAATGTTATCTTTAAATAACAAACAACCGATCATGCCGCGCGAGTAAGCGAGCACTAAGTCATACGGTGCTTTGACTTTCATTGAGCTTTGAATCGTATTGGTGTCGATGTACATCGAACGTACATCATCCATTTCACTAATTTCTACACTATTACTGGCCATGACACTTCTAAATATTTTTTTACCAAGTCCAAACATAATGGGCTTTAAATTTGCAATACAAGCATTGTAAAGCAGAAGTATTGTTTATTCCTGACTTTATGTGGCTAGCGACTGATAAATAGACAAAAAAAGCCCGCATTAAGCGGGCTATAAACGGGAGGTGAAAAAATCAACGAGATTCAATAGAAATTGCTTAAGGTTTCATCACCCACATGAAGGGAGTTTTCACCAAGTGACTTTAAACAAGTTTGATTCGTTAATAAGATTCTAATCGCGCAATGTGTCAGTTATATGACAAATACACTACTCCTCCGATTCTTCAGTTTCCACTGGCGCATCAATATTACCCATATATTGGCAATCAAGCTCCATCATTAATGTATCAACATTTTTGACCGCTAACTCAACGCGTGTACCAGCCTCTGACTCTGGCAAGCTATGGACTTTGGTAATAAAGTGCATACCATCTAAATTAACTAAATTTTCACGCCAAACGGTTGCATGAATGGTCTCAATATTTTCTTGTATCAAGAACTGCAAGCACCAATAGCGCTCCATTTTCTTTTGAAACTCATTATAAGCTTGGTGTGCCATTTCAAAGTGACGCATATGGCCATTAAGTGCTTCACTATTGGGTAAATAAGCAGGTTCTTCGTTATTCACAACCGCAATGATTTGACGCTGATTAATCAAGTCCACTGCACGGCGCAGCGGTGAAGTACTCCATGCATATTGATCAACGCCCAAGCCTTGATGCGGCTCAGCTTTGGTTGTCATATACACTTTCCCGCCATTTTGCGCGCGATATAAGCCTGGCACTTCATGGGTAGCCAATAACGCGCCCCATTGCTGGTTAGCTTCAATCATTAATTCCGCGACTAGTTTATCCATTGGTGAGCCACGATGGCGACCAACGATGGTGACAATGCCATCATTCACATAAAAATTGTAATCGGTTTGTGGCGGCCTTGTTGGGTCATATTTACCTCGGCCTTTTTCTAAGTTTTCAGCCAACTTAAATAAGAACAAACACTGAGACCAATATGAGTGACCACTATCTGCCTCTAATGTTGTTTCATTAAAATACGGCTCAAGCGCATCGTGGCGTAAATTATCAGCAATGGTGATGCGCTCAACTTTTGTATCGCGCTGTACCACATTGAATTCCGCATCGACATGTAAGTACAGTGATAGTGCTGGTTTCACTTCACCAGCATCTAAACTAAATGGACGAATCACCGATTCTGGCAACATGGTGATTTTATTACCGGGCATGTAAATGGTTGATAGCCTTGTCATCACTTCTACGTCTATGGGGCTATCTGGCGTAATGCCTAATGCTGGCGCAGCGATATGAATACCAACACGGGTAATACCATCTTCTAATGTAAGTATAGAGAAAGCATCATCAATTTCAGTGGTAGTACTGTCATCAATACTAAATGCTTTGACATCTGCCAGCGGTAATTCATCAGGCGTTGCCGGCATGTCTTGGCATTTAAAATCAACGCCATCAGCAAAGTATTCACGTAAAAAACCACCCAAGTGATAATCATGGTTAGATTGAATGGCGCCACATTGTTGTAGCAACTTCACATGACTTAAATGTGTTTCAGCTGAGGCTTGATCTAATACTTTATATTCCATCGTATTTTTGTCAGGCTCATACAGCAACATTTCCAACTTTTCAGCAATGGCATCAGGTAACACTGAGTCTTTCATTTGAGCAACATACGCTGCTATTTTTTCTTGCAGTAAACGCTTTTTCTCTAAGCCCGCTAATGCCGCTTTTAAAATATCTGCTGGTGCAGCCTTATACTTACCTTTTCCCTTACGGTTAAAGTAAATAGGCGCACTATGCAGCTTAATGGCAATTGCAGCTGATTCTTCTGAAGTTGGTTTTCGGCCAAAGTACTCTTCGGCAAATCCTTCAAAAGTGAACTCTTCTTCACCACAACATTCCCACATAAAATCAATGTCGAATGTTTCAGCCATCTGCTTTGCACCTTCAAGCAAGGCCGCCATATCTGACTCAAAGCGCATTAACACATTGTTCGCTTTGAGTTTTGATCGCTTACCACTCACCGATTCAATTTGAAGGGAGCTTGCCGCTTCAGTCATAATGCTGGCCACTTTAAAGTTGCCACTTTCTTCATAAAATACGTTCATGCAATCTTTCTATCATTTTTTGCATAATGATACAGCAGTGTATCGATTTTAATCTCAGAATCTATCACTTAAATCACCATAAACCATTTAAAATAAGCACATGACTACCCACCACTTTGACAATCGTTTTATTAACGAGCTACCCGCCGACCCTGAAACCCGAAACTTCACCCGTCAGGTGAGTAATGCCATGTGGTCTGAAGCTAAACCAGTTGAAGCTTCAAACCCGACGTTACTTTCATACTCACGCGAAGTAGCCAACATGCTTGGCTTTAGTGAAACTGAGATGAGTGGAAAAACCATGCTGGATGCATTAAGTGGCAATAAGTTATTAACCGGCATGCAAAGCTATGCAACGCGCTATGGTGGCCACCAGTTTGGCAACTGGGCTGGTCAATTAGGTGATGGTCGTGCGACTTACCTTGGGGAGTTGATTCATGAAGGCAAGCGCTTTGAATTGCAACTCAAAGGCGCGGGCGAAACACCCTATTCTCGCCGAGCTGACGGGCTTGCTGTATTACGCTCATCTTTACGTGAATACTTATGCAGTGAAGCCATGCACCATTTAGGCGTGCCCACCACACGTGCATTAAGTTTAGTGACCACGGGTAACAAGGTCATGCGTGACATGTTTTACGATGGCAACGCAGCCCTTGAGCAAGGTGCGATCACTTGCCGCGTTGCCCCCTCCTTCACCCGTTTTGGCCACTTTGAACTGTTAGCGAGCAAAGGTGAATTAGACCTACTAAAACAAATGATCAGCTTCACGCTAGACCGTGACTTTACCGAGTGGTTAGCCGCGCAACAAGAAACACTAGTCAACAATGACCCTTCCCCAAGCTTAATTGAAGCATGGTTTAAAGAAGTGTGTGAGCGCACGGCCATGATGGTGGCAGAATGGATGCGCGTAGGCTTTGTGCACGGCGTGATGAATACTGACAATATGTCGATACTAGGCCTAACCATTGATTACGGCCCGTATGGCTGGGTTGATAACTTTGACGCTGGCTGGACGCCCAATACAACAGATGCCAGCGGCAAACGCTATTGCTTTGGCCGCCAAGCAGATATTGCACGTTGGAACCTTGAACGCTTAGCCGACGCACTAAACACCCTATTACCAAACGATGAAGGCTTAAGTGATGGCATTGACCACTTTGATGCGGTCTATATGCAATCACTCATGGCCTCAATGATTGGTAAGTTTGGTTTCGACAGCTGGCAGGATGAAGATGGCGCACTAGCAAACCGCTGCTTTGAGCTAATGACGCGTGCTGAAGTCGATATGACCTTATTCTTCACACACTTATCAGCCATTGATCTAGCAGCACCTAATTTGGAAACATTGAAAGTAGCCTTCTATACCGATAAAGGTTATGCCGATTACTTCGATGACTTTACAAAATGGCTGAACGAATATGCAAGCCGCCTATCGCAATCATCTGAATCATTAGCAGCTAGGCAGAAAAGAATGCAGTCACATAATCCGCGATATGTATTACGCAACTATTTGGCGCAAGAGGCCATTGATTTAGCCGAAGCAGGTGATGCCAGCATGATAGAGGCACTCTTGGAAGTGCTACGCAACCCGTATACCAAACAAGCTGGCATGGATAAGTTTGAAGAAAAGCGCCCTGAATGGGCAAGGCATAAAGCGGGTTGTTCTATGCTCTCATGTAGTTCGTAACCTAATTAAGCACAAACAAAAAAGGGGTAGCATTGAATGCTAACCCTTTTTTATTACGAATACTTAATTAAACTTTCTTAAACACGATACTGCCGTTAGTACCGCCAAAGCCAAAGTTATTTTTTAAAGCATAATCAATTTTCATATCACGTGCAGTATTGGCACAGAAATCCAAATCACATTCTGGATCTTGATTGAAAATATTAATCGTTGGTGGCGATATTTGGTTTTTAATCGCAAGCACAGTTAAGACAGACTCTAAACCACCAGCACCACCTAATAAATGGCCTGTCATTGATTTAGTTGAGTTCACAACCACATTGTAAGCATGGTCACCAAACGCGGCCTTAATCGCCTCACACTCATTCTTGTCGCCTAGAGGCGTAGAAGTACCATGCGCATTCACGTACTGAACGTCTGTTGGGTTAATGCCCGCATTATTAAGCGCATTACGCATTGAACGGCGTGGGCCGTCCATATTAGGCGCGGTCATATGAAAGGCATCAGCACTCATACCATAACCACTTAACTCTGCATAAATCTTAGCACCACGGGCTTTAGCATGCTCATACTCTTCTAGCACCATGACACCAGCACCCTCGCCGATCACAAAACCATCACGGTCTTTATCCCAAGGGCGACTCGCTGTTTTAGGGTCGTCATTACGACCAGTTAACGCATTAGCTGATGCAAAACCACCCACGCTTAACGTCGTAATAGCTGCTTCTGCACCGCCAGCAATCATCACATCAGCGTCCCCATACTCAATCATACGTGAAGCATCACCGATTGAATGGGTACCAGTTGTACAAGCCGTTACAATCGCAACGTTAGGGCCTTTAAAGCCATATTTAATTGATAAGTTACCAGAGATCATATTAATGATCGTGCCAGGAATAAAGAATGGTGAAATTTTACGAGGACCAGAAGCTTGATATAAAGCATCGGTATCCTCAATAAACTGCATACCACCAATGCCTGAGCCGATGGATACACCAATTCGCTCAGCATTTTCCTCAGTCACTTCAAGGCCGGCATCTTCAACCGCTTCAATACCAGCCGCAAGGCCAAATTGAATAAAACGGTCCATTCTTCTCGCCTCTTTACCAGAGATAAAATCAGTGGGATTAAAGTCTTTGACTTCACCAGCGACCGTTGAAGAAAATGCACTTGCGTCAAAATGGGTGATTTGGTCAATACCAGACACACCATCAACAATATTTTTCCAGGTATCTTTAACACCAATACCAACAGGAGAAACGGCACCAAGGCCAGTAACAACCACTCTACGTTTTTGCATAAGAATTTACCAATGAAAAGCTTGGACGATCAAAAAGAAAATGCGGTGATGAAATTAATCGATCACCGCATAAAATACTTGCGACAAAAATAGAAAATAGTTGCCGCGGATGGACCGATTATTTCAAGTTTGTGTTGATATAATCAATTGCTAATTGCACAGTAGTAATTTTTTCTGCTTCTTCATCAGGAATCTCGCAGTCAAATTCTTCTTCTAGTGCCATTACTAATTCTACTGTGTCCAATGAATCAGCGCCTAAATCATCAACGAATGATGATGGATTTTTCACATCAGCTTCGTCTGCGCCAAGTTGCTCTGCCACAATTTTTTTAACACGTTGTTCGATGTCAGACATCTATATTACCCCTTATTTAAAAATAGCTTTATCTAGCTAGGCTTGCATTCTATCAAAAAAAAGAAAAAAGCCAAAAAAAACTTAACTTTTTTCATCCCTAGCTGTTTTGTTATATTTTGCCGCTTCTTAAAGAAACGTTTTATGTCATTAACATGCCACCATTCACATGAATGGTTTCACCAGTAATATACGATGCATTTGATGAAGCTAAAAATGCAACAGTTGAAGCAATTTCATTCACCTGCCCAAAGCGGTTCAGCGGAATACGTGCATGCATATTAGTCACGACTTCTTCTGGCAACTCAGCCGTCATATCGGTTTGAATGAAGCCTGGTGCAACACAGTTAACCGTAATGCCGCGGCTACCAACTTCTGCCGCAAATGATTTGGTAAAGCCTGTGACGCCCGCTTTAGCAGCTGCGTAGTTTGCTTGACCTGCATTACCCATATGACCAACCACAGACGTAATATTAATAATACGACCTGTTCTAGCTTTCATCATTGGCCGCAACACTGCTTTACTCATTCTGAAAATAGAGGATAAGTTTGTATCAACAACTGCATCCCAATCATCATTACTCATACGCATTAATAATGTGTCGCGTGTAATACCCGCATTATTCACCAAAATGCTAATAGCGCCATGTTCAGTATTAATTTGCTTCAACACCGCATCAATTTCTGCTTGTGAGGTCACATTAAGTGCCATGCCTACACCTTTCAAACCTGAAGACTTAAACATTTCGGTAATCGCCGAAGCGCCCTTTTCCGAAGTCGCTGTACCGATTACAAAAGCACCCTGCTCTGCTAATTGTGCAGCAATAGCAGCACCAATACCGCGACTAGCGCCCGTTACTAAAGCATTTTGTCCTGATAACATATTGACCCTTTATCGTTATTATTTAGATTGATTGATTATGCTAAGCACTAAAACCAGCAATGGCTTCATCACCGATTAAGGCTGTGCATGGTAATGCTTTAACAATGCGTTTAGTTAAGCCAGCTAATACTTTACCTGGGCCACATTCAGCCGCAGTAGTAACGCCTGCCGCATGGACTGCTTGCACCGTTTCAACCCAGCGCACTGGGCTATATAACTGTCTGACTAAAGCATCTTTGATTTGATCTGCGTTATCGTAAGCTGCAACATCAGCATTATGTAGCACAGGGATAGTCGTTGCATTCACCGTCACTTCTTTTAAGTATTCGGCTAACTGTTCAGCCGCAGGCTTCATCAGCAAGCAATGTGATGGTACGCTTACCGGTAATGGTAAAGCACGCTTAGCACCCTGCGCTTTAGCCAACGCCATACCGCGCTCAATGGCGGCAGCATTACCTGCAATCACGACTTGACCAGGTGAATTAAAATTGACGGCTTGCAACACTTCATCTTGTTTAGCTTCTTCACAAATCGATAAGATCACGTCGTCAGCTAATCCTAAAATTGCGGCCATTGCACCAACACCAACAGGTACGGCTTGTTGCATGGCTTGCGCACGGAAACGCACTAATGGCAATGCATCAGCAAATGATAAGGCACCAGATGCAACTAGTGCAGTATATTCACCAAGACTATGGCCAGCCAACATAGCAGGCAGTGCGTCTGATTGCGCTTGCCATGCGCGCCAAGTCGCCACACCGGCGATCAGCATCATTGGCTGTGTATTGGTTGTTTCATTAATGGCATCGTTAGCTTCAGTCGCCATTTTCCAAAAATCGACACCAAGCACATCACTTGCTTCAGTAAAGGTGTCTTTAATAATGGATGACTCACCAAAACCAGCCATCATGCCAACGGATTGTGAACCTTGCCCTGGGAAAAAGAATGCGAATTGACTCATAATTAATCTTTCTTTGAATAATATTTATTTAATATTGATTGAATCGACCAAACGAAATCTACATTTGGTTAGCGCCTATCATTAAACGCTTAATACTAATACTTGATGAGCGCAGAGCCCCAAGTGAACCCACCGCCAAAGGCTTCCATCAAGAGCATTTCACCGCGCTTAATGCGGCCATCTCGTACAGCAACATCTAATGCTAATGGGATTGAAGCCGCTGAAGTATTACCGTGACGATCAACCGTTACCACCACGCGCTCCATATCCATACTTAACTTTTTAGCGGTCGCTTTTAAAATACGGATGTTCGCTTGATGCGGCACAAGCCAATCAATATCAGATTTTTGCATGCCGTTTGCTTCTAATGTTTCATCCACAATAGAATCTAAAGTATTCACTGCCATTTTAAAGACCGCGTTACCTTCCATCAACACTTTTCCATCAGCGCATTCTTTACCGTCATTCTGACTACTGTCCCGTGGCACATGTAGCATTTTTTCATACTGACCATCAGCATGTAAGTGTGTCGAAATAATACCTTGCGTTTCACTGGCTTTTAATACAACCGCACCAGCGCCGTCACCCCACAAGATACAGTTGCCGCGATCTGTCCAATCAGTGATTTTTGACATCGTATCAGCGCCAATCACAATCGCACATTTGGTGCTACCAGACTTGATGAATTTATCAGCAGGGGCTAACCCGTAGACAAAACCACTACATACCGCTTGCAAATCAAATGCAGGGCAATTTTCAATGCCCAATTTTTGCTGCACCATACAGGCTGCGCTAGGAAATACTTTATCTGGGGTTGTGGTTGCAACAATGATCAGATCAACATCGTCAGCCGTTACGCCTGCCGCATCCATTGCCTGCTGCGCCGCTTTATAAGCCAAATCACTCGTGTATTCATCTTCCCCTGCAATATGGCGCTGCTTAATACCTGTACGCGTAAAAATCCACTCATCAGTGGTATCAACCAACTTCTCTAAATCTGCATTAGTACGAATGTTTGCTGGTAAATAACTACCAGTGCCGGCAATTTTTGAATGAATCATACTTAATCTTTTACTCTAATTAATTTAAAACCATTATTGGAATGGCTTATACAGAAGCGTCAGTTTGCGTTTGCAAATGCTCTATTTCCAGTTGTTTTTCTATACGCTTTAAAACGCCACTACGTGACTCTTCAACAGCAGTATGGATGGCATTTAAAAAGGCTATTTTATCGGCGCCGCCATGGCTTTTAACCACAATGCCACGTAAACCTAGAAAGCTAGCGCCATTATACAACCTTGGATCAAGGCGGTTCTTAAATGCCCTCAACACAGGCTTGCATGCAAGACCCATTAATTTGGTTAACCAATTGCGCTTAAACTCTTCAGATAAAAACTTACCAATCATCTGAATCAAGCCTTCAGAGGCTTTTAAATGGACATT
>JAWUXH010000016.1:0-11687 GCA_034111445.1 Methylophilaceae bacterium
TTTAAATGGCTTAATTACTGCTTCAATTTTTTTCATTTTAATGGCCTCCATATTGCGCTCGAATCAACTTGGCCCAAGTGCGTTTTAAATTCATATTATTAACATTACATTATGTTCGTTATTACGGCAAGTCAACCTCAAAATTAAGTGGCGCGGTAATCGGCAAGCGTCTGTCTTTACCAAACCCTCGTGCAGTAATCCGCACACCTACTGGCGATTGGCGGCGCTTATATTCATTACGGTCTATCATCTTAATCACACGTTCAACCAGCGGCTTTTCATAGCCAAGCGCAACAATTGGTTCAACCCCAAGGTTATTTTCAACATAAGCTTCAATAATACCATCCAACACTTCGTAAGGCGGCAAGCTATCTTGGTCTACTTGGTCTGGCCTTAATTCTGCACTTGGTGGTCGCGTAATAATACGCGCTGGTATCACAGGGCTAATGCGGTTTCGGTATTCACATAATCGGTACACCAAAGTTTTAGGGACATCTTTAAGTAACGCAAAGCCGCCTGCCATATCACCATACAACGTGCAATAGCCAACAGCCATTTCACTTTTGTTTCCTGTCGTAATCACAATACTACCAAACTTATTGGATACGGCCATTAACAGCATGCCGCGAATACGTGCTTGTAAATTCTCTTCAGTGGTGTCTAGCGGCAAGTCACCAAACTGTGGGGCTAATGCCGTAATATATTGTTCATACAACGCTTTAATTTCAATTTCATCATATTGAATACCTAAGCCTGTCGCCATTTTTTGTGCATCGTTCACACTCATATCAGCAGTAAATTCTGATGGCATCATCATGGCATGCACTTTATCTGCACCAAGCGCATCAACAGCAATGGCAAGCGTGAGGGCTGAATCAACCCCGCCAGACAAACCTAGCACCACATTTTTGAAGTTATTCTTACCCATATAATCACGCAAACCTAATGTGAGCGCCTTATACACAGCCGCTTCAATATCAAGGTTATCGGATGTTAATTCGCCTATCGGGGTAGCGTGATTAAACGCAACCGTTGCAAAGCTTGTTTCAAGCATCGGTAGTTGATGCGTAATATTGCCCGTCGCATCCATCACAAATGATGCACCATCAAATACCAATTCATCCTGCCCGCCCACTAAGTTGGCATACACAATGGGTAATGCAACTTCTTTAGCGCGCTCACGCATCACAGCATAGCGCTGCTTTTGTTTATCTTGGTGAAATGGTGATGCGTTGAGGACTAACAACAACTCAGCACCAGCGGCTTTAGCTTGTTGTGGTGGCGCTTGCATCCAGACATCTTCACACACGAGTAAGGCGATGTTCACACCGTAATGGTTGAAGACTAAAGGCGTGTTGCCTTCAGTAAAATATCGCTTCTCATCAAACACAAGGTAATTAGGTAAAGCTTGCTTATGATAGGTAGCCACCACTTTGCCATTTTCAATGACAGAGGCCGCATTAAAGCATTGCCCATCTATTTGTTGTGGGTGACCAACAACAACAGTGATGCCGTCAATTGCACGACTTAATTTGATTACCGCTTCATCACAAGCATTTAAAAAGTCCTGTCGTAAAAGCAAGTCTTCAGGGCAATAGCCGCAAATGGAAAGTTCAGGTGTTACAAGCAAAGTTGCTTCATCTGCTTTTGCTTGCTTTACTGCTTGAATAATTTGATTCACATTGCCGGCAATATCACCCACTATGCAGTTGAGTTGTGCAATCGCTATTTTCATTTCACTAAACTTCTTTCATTCATGATTGGCAACAAACTAGTAGCTACCGCCTGCTTCTTTAATCAGCTTAGCAATCGCAGTCTCTTGCCCTTTTAACGCATAAACCAAAGCTGTTAGGCCATATTTATCTTTAGCCTTCACATTGGCCCCGCTTTTTAGCAGCAAGGCAACCGCTTCGTAATCACCATTATCAACTGCAATGTGCATGATTGGTATGCCCTCATCACCCTCATGATTCACATTAGCGCCAGCATCAATCAGTGCCGCCACTGCTTTTTGTTCTGACTTCTTTACCGCCCAAGTTAAGGCTGTCCAGCCAGAGTCATCAGGTTGATCAATAATCTCGGCTTTATGCTTTGCATAAGTATCGGCATTAAAATAAGTTGAAAACAACTCAATCACATTGTCGTGACCAGCCCTTGACGCATACATTAAAGCATTTAACCCGAGTTGATCCTTCGCTTTGACATCAGCTTGGTGATCAAGCAACAATTGTACTGCTTCTGGTTTACCACTTTTTGCGGCAAACATTAATGCTGTTTCACCATCACCATTTTGCTCATTAGCATCGACGCCTTGTTTTAGTAATGCATCTAGAATAGCAACATCGCCACCTTCAGCAGCAAGGTTAATGGCACTCCACCCTGATGGGTCAACCACGTTAGGGTTTGCCCCTTTTGCTAATAATAAAGTGGCTGCTTCAATGTTTTTCTTTTTAATGGCAAACATGAGTGCTGTCCACCCCGTCTGATCTGCCAAGTTAACCTCAGCCCCCTTAGCGATTAACATTTGCATCACTTCTGTTTCATTTTTACGGGCGGCGTACATTAACGCAGTGACCCCTTTGCGATCTGCCGCATTGGGGTTTTCACCACTATCTAGCATTGCACTGAGTATTTCCACATTGCCTTTACCTGCGGCAATCACTAAATAGGAAGTCTCTTCCCGCGCCTGCGCAACAGAGAAAATACTTAATATTAGAATACTAAGAAATACTTTAAATACACTGTTCATCAATTGATTCACTTTTATGTAAATGGTTACTTTTTCTGCGCGATCGCAGCTAACACTGCCTCACCTAAGCCAGCAGGTGAGTTTGCAACCACTGCGCCAGCTAATTCAAGCGCACGCATTTTATCTTCAGCCTTACCACTACCGCCGGAAATAATGGCGCCAGCATGGCCCATGCGTTTACCGGCTGGTGCTGTTTGGCCTGCAATATAAGCTGCCACAGGTTTAGTCACATTGCTTTTAATAAACTCAGCAGCCGCTTCTTCATCAGAGCCACCAATTTCACCCACCATAATAACCGCTTCAGTCTCTTCGTCCGCCTCAAACATTTCTAGGCACTCGATAAAGTTTAAGCCTTTAATTGGGTCACCACCAATACCAACACATGTACTTTGACCTAACTTAAGCGCTGAGGTTTGGTGCACGGCTTCATACGTTAGTGTGCCTGAACGCGACACAATACCAACCTTACCGCGCATGTGAATACTACCGGGCATAATGCCGATTTTACATTCATCAGGGGTAATCACGCCTGGGCAATTTGGCCCAATCAATTTAACATTATTAGCTTGTAAGATTTGTTTCACATTGAGCATATCCAACACTGGAATACCTTCAGTAATACAAATGATCAACTCTATTCCAGCATCACAAGCTTCTAAAATTGAATCCGCTGCAAAAGGCGGTGGTACGTAAATCACACTTGCATTCGCACCTGTTTCACTCACTGCATCGCGTACCGTATTAAATACGGGTAAGTCTAAATGCGTCATGCCACCTTTACCTGGCGTCACCCCGCCCACCATGTGGGTACCATATTCAATGGCTTGCTGTGAATGGAATGTACCTTGTTTACCAGTAAAACCTTGGCACAATACTTTTGTGTTTTTGTCGACTAATATACTCATGACTAACCCTCTTGATTCACTGAAATGACTGCTTGTTTTGCAGAATCGGTTAAATCTTCAGCTGAAATAATATTAAGCCCACTTTGTTTCAACATATTCTTACCTAATTCTACGTTGGTACCTTCTAAACGCACGATCACAGGAATGGTTAACCCAACTTCTTTAACCGCTGCAATAATGCCTTCTGCAATGATGTCACAGCGCATAATGCCGCCAAAAATATTCACTAAAATCGCTTTAACATTGCTATCAGCTACAATGATTTTAAAGGCTTTAGCAACCGTTTCTGCCGTTGCCCCACCCCCAACATCTAAAAAGTTAGCCGGCGCGCCGCCATGCAATTTAATTAAGTCCATCGTAGCCATCGCCAAACCTGCACCATTGACCATACAACCAATGCTGCCATTTAAGGCAATGTAGTTAATACCTGCGTGATGGGCAACAGCCTCTTTGCTATCTTCTTGTGACCAATCACGTTGCTCAGCCAATGTTTTTTGGCGATACAACGCATTGTCATCAATACTCATTTTGCAGTCTAAGGCAAACAGTTTGCCAAAGCTGGTTACAACCAATGGATTAATTTCTAACAAGGCCAAATCATTTTCTTTAAACAAACGGTATAGCGCCTTTAGCATTTTGCTAAATTCACCAATCTGACCACCTTCTAGCCCTAACTTAAACGCCAAATTACGTGCTTGAAAATCGACTAACCCAGTGAGTGGGTCACACACTTCTTGCAAGATTTTTTTAGGGGTTGTGGCGGCAATTTCTTCAATATCCATTCCGCCAGCACTAGAGGCTACAACGACTACGCGCTCTAAGGTGCGATCAACCAACATTGATAAATATAATTCACGTTCAATGGGTAGCGTCTCTTCAACCAATATTTGATTCACTGGCTGACCATCTGGCGCATTTTGGTAAGTAACTAGCGTCTTGCCAAATAACTCACTGGCGGCTTTTTTTGCGTCGACAGTCGACTTAACAATCTGTACGCCACCTGCTTTACCGCGGCCACCAGCGTGCACTTGTGCTTTAATAACCCATGCATCACCTTTAATTTCAGTAATGGCAGCGGACACTTCTTTGCTGCGCGAAATCACTTGCCCACGCGGCGTTGGTATTCCATACTGCTGCAGCAAAGTCTTAGCTTGATATTCGTGAAGATTCATTTTTGATGTATTTTATTTGTTTATTTTTACAGTGTGTCATTTTCCCGCAAAAGGCCACATGATGCTAGTAAAACTAATCTTATTTAATCAAATTGCATCATTTAAAAACAAAAAAGCCACTTATATTAAGTGGCTTTTTGTTTTATTGCAGATCAACAATGGTTACAAATCTTGCGACCAAGCGTTGCCATATACTTTACCTGTGCGTGGCATGATGAACATTTGATACATACTAGTAAACCACATAAAGGTAGCAGCTAAACTATAACCGACACCACCAATAATGGTTAGCCAAGCAAAGCTTGGGCTTTGCTTAGTCAACCACCAAGATAGAATATCTAAAATTAAAAAGCCAAATGGGAAAGCAATCGCGAGTATTTTTAAGGTTTTTGGCACGTTAACCGCAAAGCTAAAGATCAACCCCATAAAGAAGAAGATAAAACTAATACCAAACAAGTGAATATGCGACACACGGGTAAGTGTTTGCAGGCTAGCACCGTCACTGGTTGCAGCAACTTTTTGCACCTCATCAAAGTTTTTAAAGTTTGGTATGCCAGGCAACGTGCTATGGCACATCACACAATGCTTTGCAAAAACCCCTTCAAAGTGCGCATCCCAATCTTTTCTCGGTGCGCCCTTGTGAACCCACTCAATAATATCCGCACGCACATTGTCTGGTGCATTCATTTTCATTGAGCCGTTTAACTTACTCTCAATCTTACTGTGGGTGCGATCCCCATAATAACTATAGACAATATCGTTTTTTGATAAGCCCACTTTGCCATCGGCCATACCATGGGTCAGCATAATTTGTAGGCCAGCCATTAACAAACCAACGCCCACGACTAATAAGTAACCGGCAAACAATGCTTTTAACGGTAATGGCAAATTCGGCAGGTTAAGCCATGCTAAATTTGATGCATCTGAATTACTTCCAAACTTCTCACTCATTAAACTCATAATCGCCTTTTTTGTAAATTATTATGTTCAAAGCAAAGAATAACATCCCTACTCTAGAAAGCAAATAGTCAAATAAATGACTAAAGCGCCACTAAATAACACCTTAACACCCGCGTAAAAGCGCTAACTGCTATAATTTTCCTTTTACATTAAAAGCCAAGAGTTTACCCATGCGTTTAGTTGTTCAAGGTCGCGGCATCACTGTTCCACATCTTAGTCATATTCACGGTTTAATTGGTGGCAACACCCAGTTTATGCAAACACATGAATTTTCCTACTATCTACCAACAGATAAAACAGATGTCAGTGATGTTAAATCGTTTTGTACTGAGCAAAATATTGACTGTGAACTGGTGCCTGACAACCAACGTTTACCGCACTATGGTTTAGTGGTGATGGATATGGATTCAACCCTGATTACCATTGAGTGTATTGATGAAATTGCTGACATGATCAATATCAAGCCACAAATATCTGAAATTACTGAACGTGCAATGCGTGGGGAATTAGACTTTTCTGAAAGCTTATATGCCAGAGTGGCATTACTCAAAGGATTAAAAGAAACTGACTTAATGCGTGTGCTTAATGAGCGCTTAACGTTAAGCCGAGGCGCTAAAGAGTGGGTTGATGCCTGTAAAGAGAATGGCATGAAAACCATGCTAGTTTCTGGTGGCTTTACCTTTTTTGCTGACCGCGTTAAAGAAATGCTTGGGTTAGATTATGCCGTATCAAACACATTAGAAATTGTGGATGGCGAGCTCACTGGTAAAGTATTAGGTGACGTGATTGATGCTCAGCGAAAAGCGGATGAGCTGGTTAAACTGCGTGACGAATTGGGCTTAGATGCTAGCCAAACCATTGCCATTGGTGATGGCGCAAACGATTTGAAAATGATGGGCGTTGCTGGTATTGGCATGGCCTACCATGCAAAACCAGTGGTACAAGCGCAAGCGACTTACGCCATTAACCACACCGGTTTAGAAGGTGCAATTGGCCTACTAACCAGCTAGTTAACTTTTCAGGCTTGCGTTAAATAATCAAGCTCAACTTCACTAAAACCAGCCGCCCGTCTTGCTTCAATGTTAAAGGGCGGCTTTAATTTGGGCGCTTCATATTGTTTGCAAATGTCATCAAAGGTCGTAATTGGGTCCAACGCATCTTTGTCACACAAGAAATTAAACCAATGATTACCAATCAGCACATGGCCAATTTCATCTCTTAAAATAATATCCATAATATCAGCCGCCGCTTGGTCGCCCGCTTGCGCCAACTTATTACGCAAGCTTGGGTTTGCGTCTAACCCTCGCGCTTCCATCACTCTTGGCACTAATGCCATTCTAGCTAGTACACAGCCTTTTGTCTTTTCAACCATTTCCCACAAACTATCATGGCCATCATAATCACCATAAGCAAAGCCAAGTGTTTGTAAGTGTCCATTGAGTAATGAGAAGTGATACGCCTCCTCGCCTGCCACTTTCAACCAATCTGAGTAGTATTGTGCTGGCATATTGGGGAAGCGCCACACGGCATCTAACGCAAGGTTAACAGCATTAAACTCAATATGCGCTAAGGCATGAATGAGTGCCGCTCGACCTGCTTTTGTCGTCATTTTGCGTCGTTTAAGTAAACGTGGTGCAATCAGGTTTGGTTTTTCGGGGCGGCCTGGAATCGCTTCTACCGTTGATATCTCTTGGTCAATTGCCAAGTCAAACGGTGCTACTTGCCATTGTTTAGCAAGGGCTTGCACTTGATTCGTTTTTAACACTGCATCATTTTCAACCAGCAGTGTGAGTGTTGCCGCACGCAACTCTTTAAATGGTTTTTGCAAAGTAAGGCTTACTTAGTCAAGTCAATAAAATCTAACTCGCCCGCTTTCATATCCGGCACCATCAGGTAACGCTCATCTTTAGTGATCGCGATATCAGCCGCTGCTTGCTACTGCGGGCCACCCGTTGCAATTTCACCTTTTGGGCTCACTGAAAATACTTTACCGTTTTCCCAATCACTCACATACATCGTGCCACTTGAGTGGTGCACCAAACCATCACCTCCGCCAAAGCCTTCTTCAAGGTCAGACACTTCGCCTGTTTCAGTATTCAGGTTATATAAAATGCCTGAAGTGAAATCAACAAACATTAAAAACTTGCCAGTGTCGTCTGCCAGCAAACCATTTGGCGCCATCACTAATGGGTTCTCTGCCCCATCGACTAACATTGTCACGTCCCCAGCCGCGTTAATTTTGTAGATCACGCCACCTTTACCCGTACCCAAAATATCGCCGCTGTCCGATACATATAAATTGCCATGTGGATCAGCTTCTAGATCATTTAAGAATTGTGGTGTTTTTGGAAAGGCTGTTGCAGGGACGAACACATCAACTTGTGTTGGGTCGTTTAGGTTGATTTTACAAATTTTAGTTTTATCTGCGACGTAAAGTGAATCACCAATAATCACTAAGCCTTTAGGGTCATCAAAACCATCTGCAAACAAGCTAACGACGCCATTATCAATCACACTAATTTGGCCATCACCATCTTTGCCAAATTCATTAATTTCAGACACATAAATTTTGCCATCAATGGCTTGCACGACTGACTCTGGTGTTTTTAACCCTGTTATTTTATTTCCAGTCACTTGACTCATCGCCACAGCAGCCTTTTCCACTGCTCGCGCAGCTGTCTCCTGATTACCACAAGCCATTAAACTACTCGCGATAATAGTACTTAATACAGCTGTTTTTAACATACGATATGACGGATTAAATAACATAACTTCCCTAAAATTGGTTGAGGTCGATTTTTAAATCGTTTTAGTAATAACTGATGTTTGGTTGATATTGCGCACCAACCACATTGCAGGGCAATTTTACCTCAGTTCCGGTTGCACCATGTTGCGCTAATTTAATTTTACCCATCAAATCATCCATCGCGCTGCGATAAGCTTGTTGTATATGGCCTTGCAAGCCGTGATCAACACTCATATTGCCTTGTTGCTGCGCGTGCCCAACATAGGTCCCAACCTTAGTGCCACCACCTGAATATACTGTCGCAATTAATTCACTATGGTAAACCCGCATTTGTGGGTTATAAAAAATACGCGGCTCGATACTGACGATTGTTTCTGCTTTTTGGCCTGAATGACATAAACTTAAATTAGCATGACTGGCTTGCAACGCTTTCAATGCAATTGGTTCAACCAGCGGGCCTTGCTCAAACCAGTAATTATAAAATGGATGTAGTAAGCGTACGCTATGTTGATAATGGGTTGGACTAATGTATACCAAAGTATCATCTTTGGTCACGGCAGCTTGCGCCCCGCTGACAAACACCAATACAGCCAATGAAAATACAATTTTCGTTATTTGTTTCATTCCATACCCCCTTAGTTTTACCTTGATTTTGATGTAATACGATACACCACACCAACCTTATCATCAGACACGTAAATCGCTTGATCGTTCCCAACCACCACATCAACAGGCCGCCCCCATGCATTGGCACCTTTTAGCCAACCAGTCACAAATGGTTCAACACCAATCGGTTTATTTTCATCATTAAATTTGATACGACTGAGTGCATAGCCTGCAGGTTGCTGCCGGTTCCAAGAGCCATGTAAGGCAACAATGGCATCACCCTTGTATGCAGCAGGCACGTTTGCATGGTGTAAAAAAGCAAAGCCCATTGGCGTTGCATGTGAAGTGAATGTAGCCACAGGTGGCGTTGTGGTTTGGCAATAACCGGCATCATTCGTGAAATTAGGATCCATCACCTGATCACCCCAACAATAAGGCCAACCATAGTTGTGCCCTGCTTTTATTTGATTAAAATGCTCAGGTGGAATGGCATCTTTCACTAAACCATGCTTGCTGGTTGAACGGTTATCTGCACCATTATTCGTTGCATACATGACTTTCGTTTCTGGGTGCCACGCAAAGCCCTGTGAGTTTCTTAAGCCACTTGCCCAAACGGGTGATTGCTGATGTCGACCCAATGTCACCAATGCACCAGCGGGTTTACCTTCAATGGTGTAACGATGAATAGTCGCACGCGAGGCATCATGCTCTACACACACATTACAGCTAGAGCCAACATTAATATAAAAGTGATTATCCGGGCCTAACCTCAATGTTTTGAGCGTATGGCCACCCGTCGCTAAATGTTGAATAATCGGCACAATGTGTGTAGCTGGCCATTGTTGCCCTTTACGCATCACTTTAACGACACTATCTTGATTAGCCACATACAATTGGTCTTTTACAAACGCAATGCCATGTGGACGATTTAAACCTTGATCAATCACAGTCACCACTTTATCAGCCACGCCATCCTGATTAACATCGGGCAACATCACCACTTTATTTTGATTAGTCAATGATAAATACAAATGACCGTCTGGGCCTACTGTCATTAATCGTGCACCAGATAGATCTTGGGATTTTAGGTGGCCAGCAAATAGTGAAATTGAAAACGCTGGTGGCAAGGTTAGTGCTGCGACTTTTTCATCGGCTTGTGCGTGATTGATATATTTAGCCACGGCTTGGCTGACAAATAAAATGGCAGTTGCCGTTAGCAATAAAGCAAATAAGAACTTGAGTGTTTTAACCATCAAGTGTTTCCCGCGATTGGAAAAAGTGGATGATTGATTGTAAAGGCTTTACGTTAACGTGTCAGCCCAAATATTACGCGCCCATGCTCGTGCATATTCAGCTTCCTGCTGATTAGGCGCTTTTGATAAACCACCGCCTTTTTGCTTGATCATCGCTTTTTTAACATCATCAAAGCGATAAACATTGGCCACATGCATGGCTGAGTCACCATTGACATAGCTATAGCAAGTATTTGAGAATACTGGCTCTTGGTCAGGTTGTTCCCCTGCCATTAATTGCACCACGGCATTCGCGCAAATTTTCGCTTGGCTACTCGCCATGTGTGCAGATTTTGGTAGGGCCGCTGAAACAGCATCACCAATCACATGTACATTCGGTGCTAATGTTGATTCGTAGGTTAAAAAGTCCACTTCACACCAACGGCCATCCACATTATTAAGCTTCGCCATTTGTGCCACTTTACCTGCACGTTGTGGTGGAATCACATTCAACACATCCGCTTTCACTGAATCAAAGTCGGTTTCAATCGTGTTGTTAGTCACATCTACATTGGTCACTGCTTGATTTGGGCGGTAATCAATAATGTCTTTGTAATCACTATTAAATACAGCTTTGAATAAGCCTTTTTTAGACACAATATCAGGGTTAGTATCTAACACAATCACTTTTGATTTTGGCTTATGCGCTTTTAAATAAGAGGCGACTTGTGCCGCACGCTCATATGGGCCCGGCGGGCAACGATAAGGCCCTTTAGGAATATGCATCGCAAAGACACCACCATCTGGCATGGCTTCTAATTGATTCCGTAAGTTAACCGTTTGCCAGCCTGCTTTCCATGCATGCGGTACTTTTGTCTGCGCCTCAGTACTTTGCAGCATTGGCAGTTCGTCATACATAAAATCAATACCAGGCGCGATAATCAAGCGGTCATACGCTAGCTCACCCCGTGTCATTTTGATTTTTTTCGCTTCAACATTAACGGCTGTTACTTGGTCATGCACCCACTCAATGCCATGGTTTTTTTGCAAAGCATCATAACCAAAGGTTAGGTCATCAATGGTTTTACTACCACCCAATACCAAGTTACTTAATGGGCAAGAGACAAACTGTTGATTAGCCTCAACCACTACCACTTCAACTGTGCCCATACTCCACATGCGGATATATTTTGCTGCAGTTGCGCCCGCATAACCACCACCAATCACGACCACTCGGCCCATATTGGGCTTTTTACCAAAAGCGAATGCAGGTGAAGCTTGCGACATAAGACTAGCCGCTGCGCCAGTACCTGCTAG
>JAWUXH010000017.1:0-16568 GCA_034111445.1 Methylophilaceae bacterium
GTACTTCTCACATAGCGTTGCTAAGTAATCACAGAACTGAGCAGACGTTAGTGAGACATTTTCTGATGCTAATACGTACTTCCCATCTTTATAAAATTCAGTACTAGCGCAATCTAACCCTAAGTAAACATCTTTACCCGGCTCGTAACCTGCGGCAGTAATGGCTTCCATGATCAACTGTAGCGCTGATTCATTTGAAGGTAAATCTGGTGCAAATCCACCCTCATCACCCACTGTTGTTGCCAAGCCTTTAGCACTCAATGTTTTTTTAAGTTGATGGAAAATTTCAGCACCACAACGCATGGCTTCTTTAAAGGTTGGTAAGCCAGCTGGAATAATCATGAATTCTTGAATATCCACTGAATTATCCGCATGCTCACCGCCATTAATGATATTCATCATTGGTGTTGGCAACTGCATCATGCCTGAACCACCAAGGTAACGGTAAAGTGGCAAGCCACTTTCTTCAGCTGATGCACGGGCACAAGCCATTGATACACCTAAAATGGCATTCGCACCTAAACGGTCTTTATTTTCAGTGCCATCTAACTCAATCAACGTTTTATCGATAAATGCTTGTTCTTCAGCATCTAAACCAATAATGGCTTCTGTAATTTCAGTGTTCACATGCTCAACTGCTTTCAACACACCTTTACCTAAATAACGACTTTTGTCGCCATCTCGCAGTTCCATTGCTTCTTTAGCACCTGTAGAAGCACCTGATGGCACTGCTGCGCGGCCAATCACACCACTTTCTAGCAACACATCTACTTCAACAGTTGGATTTCCACGTGAATCTAAAATTTCGCGGGCGATAACATCAACAATTGCACTCATGATTTTTCCTTAAATAAATAACATCAGCTCACTTAAAAAAGTTAACCAATATTTAATACTAAAACAATTTAAATATTTTTTTAACGGTGTAAAGATTAAACCTTATAAGCAATTATAAGGTTGTTTCAATAAATCCAGCTTCTTTCACTAAACGATCTAACTTCACTAATGTCGTTAACAATTCTTCCATTTTATGAAGTGGCCAAGCATTAGGGCCATCCGATAATGCTTTAGCAGGGTCAGGGTGCGTTTCCATAAACACACCAGCAATACCACTTGCAACAGCAGCACGCGCTAATACTGGCACATGCTCTCGTTGGCCACCACTTTTATCGCCTTGACCACCCGGTTGCTGTACTGAGTGTGTTGCATCAAAGACTACAGGGCAATTTGTTTCACGCATTGTCGCTAAACCACGCATATCTGAAACCAAAGTGTTATAACCAAAAGATGCACCACGTTCACACACCATAATAGTATCGGCTCCACCATTGGCTTCTTTAGCTTTGTTCACAACCTGCTTCATGTCGCCTGGTGCTAAAAACTGCCCTTTTTTAATATTAACAGGCTTACCACAGGTGGCTACAGCTGTAATAAAGTCGGTTTGACGACAAAGGAACGCTGGTGTCTGCAACACATCTACCACTGCGGCAACATGCTTCACTTGTTCTTCTGTATGCACATCAGTCAAAATGGGTACACCAATTTGCGCACGTACATCATCTAAAATTCGTAAGCCTTCTTCCATACCAAAACCACGGAACGTTTTAGTCGAGCTACGGTTTGCTTTGTCGTATGAAGACTTATAGATAAAAGGCACGCCAACACGATCAGCGATTTCTTTAAGCTGACCAGCAGTGTCAATGGCCATTTGCTTAGACTCAATCACACATGGACCAGCAATTAGAAACAGTGGGTGCTCAAGACCCACTTCAAAATTACATAATTTCATTTAGCAACCTTTTAAGTATATGTTAAGACTTTTGTTTATTGTCTAGAATCGCTTGAACGTAGGCGGTAAAGAGTGGGTGCCCATCTCTTGGATTAGACGTAAACTCTGGGTGGAATTGGCAAGCCACAAACCATGGGTGTGTGGTTTTAGGTAATTCAACCATTTCGCACAATTGCTCAGTTGGGGTACGTGCCGAAATCACCAAACCAGCGGCTTTCAACTGATCAACATAATGATTATTCACTTCATAACGATGACGGTGACGCTCATTCACTTCATCACCATAAATAGCATGTGCCATTGTATTGGGTTCAATTGGGCATTTTTGTGCGCCTAAACGCATGGTGCCGCCCAAGTCTGAGTTTTCATCACGCTTTTCAACTTTACCTGTCGCATCTTGCCATTCATCGATCAGGCCAACTAATTTATGCGGTGCATCAGCGTTAAATTCAGTACTATTGGCATCCTTAAGGCCTGCAACATTACGCGCAAATTCAATCACTGCGAGTTGCATTCCTAAACAAATACCTAAGTAAGGGACTTTATTTTCACGTGCGTATTGAATCGCAGCAATTTTACCTTCAGTACCGCGGATACCAAAACCACCAGGAATCAGAATCGCATCCATGCCTTTTAAGCAATCACTACCATTGGATTCAATCTCTTCACTATCCATATAGTGCACTTTAACTTTTGATTCGGTATGAATACCAGAATGAATCAACGCCTCAGTGAGTGATTTGTAAGACTCGGTCAAATCAACATATTTACCAACAAAAGCAATATTAATGTGATGTTTCGGGTTAGCCACTGCATCGGTAATTTTATACCATTCAGATAAATCAGCTGGCTTCACATCCAAGTGTAATTTATCGCAGACAATGCCATCTAAGCGCTGCTCATGTAGCAAGCTAGGGATTTTATAAATCGTGTCGCTATCAATCGCACTAATCACTGCCTCAAAAGGCACATTGGTGAACAATGCAATTTTACGTTTCTCATCTTCTGGAATTTCACGCTCTGCACGGCAAAGCAAGATGTCTGGCTGAATACCAATTTGACGTAGTTCTTTAACCGAATGTTGTGTTGGTTTTGTTTTCAACTCACCCGCGGTTGGAATCCAAGGTAATAGTGTGAGGTGAACAAAGCAGGTATTACCTGCACCCTGCTCAAAGCCCATTTGACGAATCGCTTCTAAGAAAGGAAGTGATTCAATATCACCAACGGTACCGCCCACTTCAATAATCGCAACATCAGCACCTGCTGAGCCTTTAATCACATTGTTTTTAATTTCATCAGTGATGTGTGGAATCACTTGTACCGTTTTACCAAGGTACTCACCACGACGCTCTTTTTTAATCACTGATTCGTAAACTTGACCGGTCGTAAAGCTATTGCGCTTTTCCATACGCGCACTAATAAAGCGCTCGTAGTGACCCAAGTCCAAGTCAGTTTCAGTACCATCATCGGTAACAAACACTTCGCCGTGTTGGAATGGAGACATGGTGCCAGGATCAACATTAATATAGGGATCAAGCTTCATCATGGTGACATTGAGGCCACGAGATTCAAGAATTGCGCCAAGGCTTGCGGCAGCAATACCTTTCCCAAGAGAAGAAACAACACCGCCGGTTACGAATACATATTTGGTCATGGAAAGGTACTTATTATTTTATTACAGACGGGATATGATTTTACCGCAAAAGGCAGTTGCCTCAAAACGATATTAAGTAAATATTGTGAAACATTTGACCGACAATTTGATAACAAGCACTATGATTTAGCTAATGCACCATAACCTTTAAATTGCATCATCACCGCCTGCATTTCTGCTTCACCCAGAATAACAGGTTCACCTACTTGTAAAGCCAACATATACTGCTGACACAAACCTTCAACTTCACTTGCAATATAAATCGCTTTTTCAACGCTTGAACCAACCGCAATCAAACCATGGTTAGCCATTAAACAAGCATTGCGATCAATTAACGCTTGCACTACATGGTCAGACAATTGTTGAGTGCCAAATAATGCATAAGGGGTGCAAGGAATATTATCCCCACCCGCCACTGCAACCATATAATGAAAAGCTGGTACGCTGCGACGCAAGGTACTCAATGCCGCTGCATAAAGACTATGCGTATGGACCACAGCATTAACATCACTTCGATTGACATATGCATCCAAATGAAAGCGCCACTCACTAGAAGGTTTATATCCTCCCTCATACTGACCAGTCATGCTCATCATCACCATAGTCTCAGGCGTTAATTGATCAACCACAACACCTGAAGGTGTAATCAGAAATCCATTTTTCACCCGCAGGCTAACATTACCAGAGGTGGCTTTAATCAAACCTTCAGCCGCAAGCTTTTCACAAGCGTGCAGCAAGCTAACTCGAATTTCATTTTCGTCATTATTCAACATAGGTTGCATGCTAATAATGCATTTTTTGTCCCTGCTTCACAGCCCAATCAATGACAGCCGTAAATTTAGGGGATTTTTTAGGGTCTTCACTATTATTTTGCAATAAACCCCAGCTACCCCATTTTGACCAAGCATTTACACTACTGTAAGTACAGTTTAAATCACCACCAGCATCTTTCCAATAATCAAGGTTCTTTCGATAAAACACGCCCATTCTTTTATCTTTATTCGCCTTAATAAAAAGTTTTGTCAGCCTTTCATTATCAAGAGCAGCCCCAACACCTACAAAGTGCTGTCCAGACTCATAAGCAACTAGCTTCATACCATGCTCATCTGCAATTTTTTTATGTTCATCAACAGACTTATTAGATATTGGCAATACAACTTTTTCAACATGCTTAAAAAACATATCTAAAGACCAATTTGCAACAACTTTATCCGTCAGGCCACTTTTAGATTTAGTTTGCACACCCATCCCAAAATATGGTGCAATGGCTAATGCATCAGCTATTTTCTCACCACGTTTAAAGTTTAATATATTCTCAGCAACACCATGAACCGCAGCCATCCCTGAAACTACTCGAATCAAATTTTCAGCATCTTCACCATAGATACTTTTCCATATTTTAAAGATTTGAATTGATCGGTACGCGGTAAATTTATGTCCGGCCTCCCAATTGTGAGCTGACAAACCTAAACGTTTGCCATTAGCCACAGCATACTTAGCCTGTTCAAACTGCCCATTCCACACCTCATTCGAATACTCAACCCAACTATTTAGAGAATTATTCAACTCTTGCTTAACATAAGTTGCAAAAGATCTGACGTACTCATCATTTGCTTGGTGAGGCATACAAAACCAAGCGTCAGTTTTTAATCGATTAGCCAAGTCCACTAACAACTCAAGAGGCACCCCTTTAGCTGAATAACTAGCATCCTCAATTTTAGGTCTGTCTACCCACTGAACTTGCTTTGAATCATTTGTAGCCATGAAATCCATAAACCTTAAACAAGCAATTCCACTCCATCGTTTTAAAAACAAAGGGTTCCAAGGGTTCTTCTTATATTCAGCCTCAAAACCAGGTGCAATCACCCGTATATTTTTGATATAATTTTCGGGGTTGGTTTTCAACAAGTCAATCATAAAAAGGCCTTTTGAAGCATCAACGTCAACCACCATTCGACCAGCTGTTCTTTCAATTATTTGCCCAACATAATTTGGACGAAGCTCTCCATCGCCATCATAGATCACTGTGTACTTTCCACTTGGATAATGCCCTGCTTCAACAGAGCTAATCATTCTAGTAGCAATTGTATTCTCAGGTAGAAACTCAACCCACACATATTTATCCAGCGTCAGCTGCACTCCACTACCCCATTTTGAGTCTTTTAATATTGACTGACTAATCCAATCACGCGAACAAAGAAAAAAATCAACAAATGGCTGTTCAGTTCCCCAGTCAGAAAGACCGTTTAAATTAACACCTATCCTTGCATTTTGTGAAACATCATTCTGCTTATTTTCAGTTGCATTAGCGAGCATTTTAAAGTTAGATAAAAAAACTCCCGAAAATAATGATATAGACCCAATTAAAAATTTCCGCCTAGCAAACCACCTTTTTTTTAATTTCATTTGCATACCTTACTTAATATTACGTTTATTTAAAATAAATTCAAGCTTGCTGGGTGCATGAAAACCAAGCTCAGTAATAAAGCCTGTCACTAGCCTCGCTGGCGTCACATCAAACGCTGGATTCGCACTTCTTGCGCCATCTGGCGTCACTTTAACCGATTGTAAATCACCTTCAACAGTGATGCCTTGCACCCAATCAACTTCATTGGCATCACGTAACTCAATTGGAATCTCATTAACGCCATCATCCAATGCCCAATCAATCGTAGGGCTTGGCACTGCCACATAAAAGGGGACATCATTATCAAAAGCTGCAAGGGCTTTTAAATACGTTCCGATTTTATTACAAACGTCACCAGTACGTGTCACTCTATCAGCGCCGACAATCACCATATCAACACCGCCATGCTGCATAAGGTGCCCACCGGCATTATCGCAAATAACAGTATAAGGCACACCATGCTGGCCTAACTCCCAAGCAGTTAAACTGGCGCCCTGATTACGTGGACGCGTCTCATCTACCCACACATGCACATTTATGCCAGCATCATGTGCTGCATAAATAGGCCCTAATGCAGTACCGCCATCAACCGTTGCCAGCCAACCAGCATTGCAATGTGTCAATATGTTAATCACATTTCTTGGCTTACCCTCTAACTCACTTAACGATTTAAGCTGCGATTCGATGACAGCAAGTCCATGTTGCGCAATTTGCCTATTCAACACAACATCTTCTTCACAAATAGCACTCGCCTCATTCCAAGCCGCCTTCAATCTATCAGCCTCTTGCATCGGCGCCAACCTAGCCTGCATCCGCTTAAGCGCCCAGGCCAAATTAACAGCAGTTGGGCGACTTGCCTGCAACTGCATAACTGCTTGATCTAAATGCGCATCAGTCTGTCCATCCAACATGGCCAATGCAATACCATATGCTGCCGCGGCACCAATCAAAGGCGCGCCTCTGACTTGCATTGATTGAATGGCATGCACCATTTCCGCCAGATTTGAAATGACCGCAACCTTGAACTGGTGCGGCAATAATGTTTGATCAATAATTGAAACGGTATATTGTTTATCCGCATCCAGACTAGACCAAATTGTTCTGTAACTTTTTTTGTTTACAAGCATAAAAATAATTTAAAAAAATTGACTTCCATAAAGTTCCATGTTCACACAAAAACATTCCACAATATCTGTGGATAACTCTGTGCATTACACTGACATAAAATTGTAACCTACCAATTTATAACGGTTTTTTTTAACGCTTAAAAATTGACCTAAAATGTTAATTAATATTTTCTCTATATAAATCAATAACTTAAAAAGATGTCATTGATTTATAAGGGTTTTTACAAATTCTTAACAAAATACTTTAAGTCATGTGCATAAACTGGGTATTTTGGGAAGCACTTTATGTACGTTTTCAGTAGTTATTTCAGTCACTGTCTGCACATCTACCCCCCTTATTTCCGCCAACACTTCGGCTATTTTAAATAGCTCAACCGGGTTATTTCGCCCATTAGCTGGCAACCACCTAGGCGCCATGTCAGGCGCATCAGTTTCTAATACGATAGCAGATAAAGGGAGTTTTTTGGCTAACGCCCTCAACCTCAGTGCGCGTGCGTATGTCATTGCACCACCAAAACCCAATTTAAATCCAAGGGCAATTAATTGATAAGCCTGTTGAAGGCTACCATTAAAGGCATGTGCAATACCGCCAACGACTTGATATTGGCGCAAGTATTTAAGCACATCATCAATCGCACCACGGACATGTAATATCACAGGTAGATTGTATTTCTTGGCTAGCTTTAACTGTGCAACAAAGAATGCAATTTGGCGCGCTTGGTTTTGCTTGGTGACGTAATAATCCAAACCAATTTCACCAACAGCAACAGGCTGATGGTGCGCTAAATAACGATTTAATATCGCTAAATCGGCATCCAGTGCTTGATCAACAAACATTGGATGAATACCTAAAGCATAATGAATGTGAGGGTGAGTGTTATTTAATGCAATGACATGATCAAAGTTGTGTCGACCAACAGCAGGTAGCACAATATTAGAAACACCAACTGCTTTAGCTTTTGCAATAATCGATAAACGATCTTCATCAAATATGGCATTATCTAAATGGCAATGCGTGTCTATGAGCATGGTTAAGGCAGAAAACTAACTTTTTGCTAACGCGGGTCTAGCAACAACGCGGATGTCATTACCAAATTGACGGACATCAACCATTTCTAAATCAATCGTTTCTGACATACTCGTTAATGCTTTTATTGAAAATACTGGCATGGCATCACCACCCATCAGCTTAGGTGCGTAATAAAAGATACACTCATCGATTAAACCACCTTGCAAAAATCCACCATTTAAACCATGTCCAGCTTCAATCAGCACTTCATTGCACGCTTTATCAGTCGCCAACGCGCTCAGAAGCGCGGTTAAATTAACGCGCGTATTGCCTGAACTATCTTGTGGTAGATGTAACAATTGTGCGCCTTTAGCCTTCAATGCATCGGCGTGCCCATATTTGTCTTTTGCATAAGCAATGGCAACAGGATAATCCGTCAAATCATACTCATTTAAAATGGCAGAATCTAAAGGAATGTTTAACTGACTATCAACAATGACACGTAATGGCTGCCTTTGACTACTATCTAAACGCACGCTCATTTTAGGGTCATCAACAAGAATAGTACCAATACCGGTAATGACGGCACACGACTGTGCCCGCCAGCGCTGTACGTCTAACCGTGCTGGCTCGCCTGTAATCCAATAACTTTTACCATTACTCAACGCTGTTTTACCATCTAAACTTGCGGCAACCTTACAACGTACGAATGGCATATTATGCTTCATACGCTTAATGAAACCAATGTTCAGCGCCTCAGCATCAGCTTGCATCAACCCAACGTCAACCGTTAAGCCTTGATCTTTTAAGTATTGAATACCCTGACCTGCCACTAGTGGGTTAGGGTCTTCCATTGCCACTACAACATGTTTGATACCAGCGTTAACTAATGCTTCAGCACACGGTGGTGTTTTGCCATGGTGGCTACAAGGCTCTAATGTCACATAGGCAACTGCACCTTGGGCATGTGCACCAGCAAGGCGTAAGGCATTGACTTCCGCATGTGGATCACCCGCCTTTAAGTGCACACCGACACCAACCACTTGATCATCTTTTGCAATGACACAGCCAACACGAGGATTAGGCGTCGTTGTATATAAACCTTGTTGCGCTAATCTCAGCGCTTGGGTCATAAAGGTATTGTCTGATGGTGTTGTCATATAATTAACCAGTTAATGTGATGAAATTCGACTATGCATTAAACGATCTTCTTGATCAAAAAAGATTCGTAAACCATGATAAACATGCATACATTTACCTAAATCATATTCAATGGCATTAGTATCTTCAAAACTTGGACGGCCTAGTAACGCACTCACCGCATCACGATGTACACCAGGCGATAGAATTTTTTGTTGTAAATGGTAGGCCATATCACCACGCTTGCACTCACTATCGACATTTGCAGCCGCTTCCATCCAAGCCTGTTGATTAAACTTATCACTACCAAAGACAATACTGTCTTTCATAGACCACCAAGTAAAAAATACAATCGTGAGAAGCAAAGTAAATACCGCTAACGCGATACTACCCCAATGGATCAGTTTCATTTCATTACTCCTGTCATTCAATCAACTACTACAAAAAATTAAATCAATTACAAATCCCGAATCACGTCTGAAAAGTCATCAACATCTGAAAAGCTTCGATAGACCGAGGCAAATCGAATATAAGCCACTTTATCCATCTGCTTTAATTCATGCATCACACTTTCGCCTAACATTCTAGCCGGTACTTCACGCTCGCCAAGGCTCAGTAGTTTTTGCGTGATACGATTAATGGCCTGCTCAACATATTCGGTTGGCACTGGGCGTTTATGTAATGCACGTGAAAAAGACAACTTCAATTTTGCGGCATTAAACGCCTCACGCGTACCATCCGTTTTAACCACTTGTGGCATCGATAGTTCAGCCGTTTCAAAAGTGGTAAAACGCTTATCGCACACGCTACATTTTCGACGGCGACGAATTGAAACACCCTCTTCATTGACTCTAGAGTCAATGACTTGGGTATCAAGCTCACCACAAAAAGGACATTTCAAGCGATCACCCTAACCTTGGTAAACAGGAAACTGTGA
Organism: Methylophilaceae bacterium; assembly: GCA_034111445.1. Lineage (GTDB taxonomy): Bacteria > Pseudomonadota > Gammaproteobacteria > Burkholderiales > Methylophilaceae > Methylotenera. The sequence goes on from JAWUXH010000017.1 coordinate 10,064, forward strand.
AGTAAGCGCATGTACTTTTTCACGTGTCGCTGTAATTAACGCTTCATCAGTTGGGTTATCCAACACATCGGCAATTAAGTTAGCCACTTGTTTGGCTTCTGCTTCTTTAAAGCCACGTGTGGTAATCGCTGGTGCACCAATACGGATACCAGAAGTAACGAATGGGCTTTCTGGATCGTCAGGGATTGCATTTTTATTCACAGTAATGTGCGCTTCACCAAGGTAAGCATCGGCCGCTTTACCTGTTAAGCCTTTAGCGCGCAAATCAACTAGGAATACATGTGATTCAGTACGGCCAGAAACAATGCGTAAACCACGCTCAGTTAATGTTTCAGCCATCGCTTGTGCATTTTTAATGACTTGTGCTTGATATGTTTTAAATTCAGGTTGCGCTGCTTCTAAAAACGCAGTCGCTTTAGCTGCAATCACATGCATGAGTGGGCCACCTTGCAAACTAGGGAACACACTAGAATTTAGTTTTTTAGCAAACTCTTCTTTTGCCATAATGATGCCGCCACGTGGGCCACGTAGTGTTTTATGGGTTGTTGAAGTCACAAAATCAGCATGCGGTACTGGGTTAGGGTAAACACCCGCCGCAATTAAACCAGAGTAATGTGCCATGTCCACCATGAAGTATGCGCCAACTTTTTTAGCAATCGCTGCCATACGTTCCCAATCAAAACGTAAAGCGTAAGCTGAAGCACCGCCAATCAATAGTTTTGGTTTGGTTTCAATCGCAACACGTTCCATGTCGTCATAGTCGATCTCTTCACTATCGTTTAGACCATAAGCCACAATATTAAACAATTTACCTGAAATATTGGCAGGTGAACCATGCGTTAAATGACCACCATGACCTAAGTTCATCCCCATGACCGTATCACCCGGTTTTAACATGGCAAAGTAAACGGCTTGATTCGCTTGTGAGCCAGAATGCGGCTGCACGTTAGCGTATTCAGCACCATAGAGTGCTTTTAAACGGTCAATGGCTAACTGCTCCACTTGGTCAACAAATTCACAACCGCCATAAAAACGCTTACCAGGGTAACCTTCAGCATACTTGTTTGTTAACTGAGAGCCCTGCGCTTCCATGACTGCCGCACTGGTATAGTTTTCTGAAGCAATGAGTTCAATATGGTCATGCTGGCGCACGACTTCTTGCTCGATCATTGCTGATAAAGCAGGGTCTGCTTTATCTAAAGTGTTTGCATAGTTAAATGGCGCTTGGTTTTGTGACATGTGAGTACTTTCCAATGACTAAATAGTAAGTTAAATGATTAGAATTCGATAATCATGCATTTTAACATGCAGTGGCTTAAAAAATAACTCAAATCTTGTAACAAGCACGTTACGAAATGATAGACACCACTAACACTCATTTAGTGCGATTTATTTCTTCGTCAAGTTGTCCGACTTGTTCGTTTATAATGCACTATCTGAGTCTTGCGATGTCAGAGAAAAGCATCGCAAAGATGTCAGCAATATTAGCAAAAGGAAATAACAATATTATGAAATGGACCGATACTTTATTAATCGCCGAAACACTTTACGACAACCATCCAGACATTGACCCAAAAACAATCCGCTTTACCGATTTAATGCAGTGGTCTATGGCCCTTGAAGGCTTTGATGATACAGAAGAAAAATGTGGTGAACGCATTTTAGAAGCAATTCAGCTAGCTTGGATTGAAGAAGCAGAGTAAGCAATAAACATGTCTAAACAATCTGTCTTTATCGCACTCATCTGGGTTGTACTTGCTGGTTTTGTTTACTACTTAATTGAGGGCATACAAAACCCCAACAAGCTACACACCTTAGGTGATGCACATGAAGTGGTGTTAAAACGTGGCCTTGATGGACATTACCGATCAGAAGCACTGATTAATGGTGAGAAAGTAAGCGTATTAGTCGACACTGGCGCAACAGGTGTGGCTATTTCACAATCAGTCGCAGATCAACTTCATTTAAAAAGCATCAATGCGGTACGCACTAACACGGCCAACGGCACGTCAGTTGGTTATATGGTGCGTTTAAAGTCAGTTAAACTCGGCGGCGTTGAAGCGAATAATGTTTCCGCCATGATCGCACCCGGGCTTGATGGCGACATTTTACTGGGCATGTCATTTTTAGGCCGAATGGATGTACGGCTATTTAAAGGTGAAATGACCATTAAACAAATCCAATAAAAAAAGCCAGCGCAATGCTGGCTTTTTAGTAATACAAGTTAAGACTTAAGTAATCACCGTTGGTGCTGTTCTACCTGTTTTCTCGCGCAATTGTGAAATTGTCATCGCAATATCAATCATTTCAGATAATGCATCTTGTGCATCTAAGTGATGCTTCGCTTTATCCGCCTCAAATGACTCAAGATACAATCGAATTGTCGCGCCTTCAGTCCCTGTACCAGAGAGTCTAAATACAATCCGTGAGCCACATTCGAATAAAATACGAATGCCTTGATTATGGCTCACCGACCCATCGATTGAATCGTGGTAACTAAAGTTATCACACGTTTTAACGGTATATGGGCCAAATGACTGCCCAACTAAACTTTCAAACTGATTGTTAATATGCGCAATGACACTATTCGCTTCACCCGTTGGAACGGTTTCATAATCATGACGTGAATACACATTACGGCCAAATTGCGCCCAGTGCGTTTTCAACACCCCTGAAACTGATGCTGGCGCATCTGCTGTACTTTTCTTAGCCAACACATTCAACCAGAACAATACTGCCCATAAGCCATCTTTTTCACGCACATGGCTTGAGCTTGTACCAAAACTTTCTTCACCACAAAGTGTCACTTTGCCAGCATCCATCAAGTTGCCGAAAAACTTCCAACCGGTTGGGGTTTCATAGCATGGAATATTGAGTTGCTCAGCCACACGGTCAACTGCTCCACTCGTCGGCATAGAGCGCGCAACACCCGCAATGCCTTCGGCATAAGCTGGCACCAATGTTGCGTTAGCCGCTAACACCGCTAAACTATCTGATGGCGTCACAAAAAAGTTGTTGCCCAAAATCATATTGCGATCACCATCACCGTCTGAGGCTGCGCCAAAATCTGGCGCACCTTCTTTGGCATACATAATTTTCACCAACTCATCTGCATACGTTAAATTAGGGTCTGGGTGACCCCCACCAAAATCTTCTGATGGTTCACAATTCATCAGGCATGATTCAGGCGCACCTAATCGGCTCAAGAAAATATCTTTCGCGTAAGGGCCAGTCACAGCATGCATGGCATCAAACTTCATCGTGAAGCCTGATGCGAATAGCGCTTTAATGGCTGCAAAGTCAAACACCTGCTCCATCAAATCACCATAGTCTTTGACAGCATCAATCACTTCAACCGTAAATACTTCGCCATCGGCTTGTGTAAACCCTGTTGTGCCAATCGTATCAACATCCACTTTATCCATGGCAATGGTTTTATATTCAGCAATTTCTTTGCTGTTCGCAAAAATCTGATTAGTAATGGTCTCATTAGCAGGGCCACCATTACCCACATTATATTTAATGCCAAAGTCACCATTAATGCCGCCTTGGTTATGGCTGGCTGAAAGCACTAAACCACCAAATGTTTTGTATTGACGAATCAGGTTTGAACAAGCTGGGGTAGACAAAATACCGCCCTGCCCAACCATGACCTTTGCAAAGCCATTGGCAGCAGCCATTTGGATAATTGTTTGAATCGCATCGCGATTGTAATAACGACCATCACCACCGACCGCTAACACGGCATCTTTAGGTAGTGGTGCATCCGCATTTAACGTATCAAAAATGCTTTGTACAAAGTTTTCTAAATAATTTGATTGCTGAAAAACTTTTACTTTTTTACGCAAACCCGATGTCCCTGGTTTTTGATCCGAATAGGCTTTAGTCTTAATCACTTGTGTGGCTGCTAATGGTTTTTGCATAATATTCTTTTTTATCAATTCTCTTAATATGAAAGTGTTTTTAAATCACTCGATACGTTTTGATTTTACCAAGCATAACAAGGCAATATAAAATCAATATGACACTACTTAAGGCCTCTATTAAGTCATTAACTTCTCTCGACTATCGGTGTTATCTGCAATCCACTGAGGCAACAATGATCCAACCACCATTGCTGCAGCACTTGCGACCAATCCAATTAACTGTCCTGGTACCAAACTCGATTCACCCCAAACCAGCTCAATCGCTAGCCAAGTGCCAATACCAAAGATAATGGCGGCTAATGCACCTTGATTCGTCGCACGTTGCCAAAAAGCGCCAAACACCAATGGTACAAATGCACCCGCCAATGTCACTTTATAAGCCGACTCAACCATACCAAAAATCGTATTATCTGAATTTAAGGCATAGGTAAGCACCATTAATGCAAACCCAAGTAAGCTAAGGCGCATCAAACGCAAAAAGGCTTTATCCGTCATATTATCAGGCATAAAATCTTTCAACACATTCTCTGCAAAAGTGACTGAAGGGGCTAATAAAGTCGCCGATGATGTACTCATAATAGCGGAAATCACCGCGCCAAAGAAGAGAACCTGTGCCAATAATGGCGTATGTTGCATGACTAATGTGGGTAATATCTGCTCTGCATTGACTTGTACTAATTGCCCAAACTTATCTGGGTCAATTAACGTTGCTGCATAAGCAATAAACATCGGTACAAAGGTAAATAGGAAATAAATGGAAGCACCTAACAGTGAACCCCATAATGCCACTTTAGCGCTTTTCGCTGAGGTAATACGCTGAAAGACATCTTGCTGCGGAATTGAACCTAACATCATGGTCAAAAACCCACCTAAAAAGGTTAATACCATCCAAATATCGGCCCCTTTTGGAAAAAAATCTAATTTACCAGCAGCCTTTGCATGTGCAATCACTGGTGCTACGCCACCTGTCATATCAGCAACAATATTGCCGATATAAAGCAAGCCTCCAATAATGACGATCATTTGTAAAAAATCCAATACAGCAATCGAAAACATCCCACCGAGAATCGTGTAAGTGAGCACAACAGCCATGGAAAGCACCATGCCAAACTCTTCACTGATAGCGCCATTTGTAATCATATGTATGATTAAACCCAAGGCCTTTATTTGTGCAGCCACCCACCCAAGATAGGATACAACAATAGCAAGCGTTGTGAGCAATTCAACCGTGCGGTTATAGCGTACCCGGTAAAAGTCACCCAAGGTAATAAGGTTAAGTTTGTAAAGCTTAGTAGAAAAGAATATGCCTGCGATGACTAAGCATAAACTGGCGCCAAAAGGATCAGCAGCAATACCATTAAAGCCCTCTTGGACAAATGTGCCTGAAATACCAAAAATCGCTTCAGACCCAAACCACGTTGCAAAAACAGTTGCGATCACAATAGGTAATGGCAAGCTTCGCCCAGCAACGGCAAAATCCTGAGTAGTACTAACGCGCCTTGCTGCGCTTAATCCAATAACAATTGAAATCAGTAGATAAATTGCAACGAACCAAACTAACAAGGCACATCCTCTTACATGTTAAATTAAGCTAATGAAACAATGGCTTCTATTTCAACCAACACATCTTTAGGTAACCGTGCCACTTCCACGCATGAGCGTGCTGGTGTATGCCCGTCAAAAAATGCACCGTACACTGCATTTACTTTACCAAAGTCACCCATGTCTTTCACAAAAACGGTTGTTTTAACCACTTGGTTAACGGTGGCACCAGCGGCCTCAATCACCCCTTTTAAGTTGCTAAGCACTTGTGTTGTTTGTGTTTCAATATCACCATCATTCAATGAGCCGTCTGGGCGCAATGCAATTTGACCTGATGTGAACATTAAATCACCAACCACCATCGCTTGTGCATAAGGTCCGATTGCTTCTGGTGCGTTACTTGTTTTAATTGCTTTCATTACTACTTCCTTTAATAAACATTTTATTGTGAATTTGATTTAACCGTATTATATGCAAAGCTGGCCCGCTTTACATTACAAAATAACTCATACGCACTAGTACCAGCGGCTTCTGCTACCGTATTTGCCAGTACTTTATTGCCCCATAGTTCCACTTCTGCCCCAATCTCGGCTTGCGGAATATCAGTAATATCAACAAACAACATATCCATCGAAACACGGCCAACCACTTGTGTGAACTGGCCTGACACCATCACGGGTGCGCCGGTTGCCAATCTAGGGTATCCATCAGCATAACCACAAGCCACCACCCCAAGTCTTGTATCGCGTTCTGCCGTAAACAAACTGCTATACCCAGCAGACTCACCTTTGTTAACCTGTTGTATAGCAATCAATTCAGAGCTTAACGTCATGACCGCTTGCACTTGGCTTTCATCACCTGAATTTAGTATGGGGTCCGCGCCATAAAGCATGATGCCAGGCCGCGCCCATGTTTCGTCTCGTGAATGTTCCAGCGGCCCCAGCTTGGATATTTGGATAGTTTGCCAAGCTAAAATACCAGCAGAATTGGCGACACTCAGGCCACCCACCTCTGATTGAAGTGTCTGTAATACATCG
>JAWUXH010000018.1:0-7439 GCA_034111445.1 Methylophilaceae bacterium
GCGCACATTAACCGCATTTAATAAAGAGCACCACTTCCCGCACATGCTGGTGTTCGCTGATCGAAACCAAGTAGAACGCGAAGAAACATTCGATATCCCATCTGCCGCGCGCGATCGCTTTATGATGGAAATCCCAATTACTGTACCATCAGCCGCAGACATTATGGAGTCACTCGTCTTTGATACACGCTTCCATAACGTTGATGCGTTAATCGACAATGTACCCGCCGACATTTTACAGTTTGATCAATTAAATGCCTTTGCAGCGACATTGCAAGATGGCATTACTTGTAGCCCTACTTTACGCCAATATGCCCTCAACTTATGGCGCGCAACCAAAGCACCAATGGATTATGGCGTTAAAGTGTCAGGCGTTGATATGAATCGCTTAGTGCTTTCAGGTGCCAGCCCGCGGGGCATGGGCATGTTGATTCGTGCGGCACGTGTGAATGCATGGTTAAATAATCGTGAAGCCGTATTGCCTGACGATATTCATGCCGTATTCCATGAAACCATCGCACATAGAGTAGTCTTTAGCCCTGTATACGAAATGCGTCGCACTGAAATCGCACGTGAAATGTTATCTGGCATTGTCAATGCAGTGGCAGCGCCTTAACGCTTTTAATCATATAAATATAGAGATTAAAACGCATGCATCCAGAACACATAAAAGAATTTAGTTACCACATTGGCTGGCGCTCCCGTTCGCAACGTCCAGGTCGCCACCGTAGTAACCAGCGCGGCATGGGCATGGAGTTTCGTGGGCATACCACATTACTGGCCTACCCTGATCCACGTCGTATTGATGTTCGCCAAACGATTAAAGACCCGCTAGAGCAAATTTATGTACGCATTTTTAATCAAAAAAGTGCGACACCCGTTTTTGTGCTTTGTGATTTATCGGGCTCAATGCAATATGGCAGCAAGCAAAGCAAACTAGACATTGCGGCTGACATTACGCAATCTGTTGCACAATCTGCCTCACACAACGGTGACCCTGTCGGCTTTATTGGCTTTGACGATATCGTCCGTGAAGATTGGCTAACAACATTATCCTCACGGCCGCATATCGCCAACGAAATGGCAGAAGCATTACGGTCATACAAGCCCGGTGAGGTAAGCAACACCGCCCTCATTGATACGGTGCGTTTATTACCACGTGAGCGCTCTTTGATTTTTTTAGTGTCTGACTTTCATATGCCAATGTCGCAATTAGAGGCTTCATTAGAATTACTCATTGCCCATAACATTGTACCCGTTGTGCTTTGGGACAGTAGTGAATATAAGGATCTACCCGATTACGGCATTACCAACATCACAGACCCTGAAACGGGTGCTAAGCGGACTTTATTTTTAAGAAAAAGTTATAAGGATAAAATCTTAAAGACATTCGAAGACCGCAGAAAAATGATTGAAAGCATTTTCATGCGCTATGACATGCAGCCGTTTTTTGTAGAAAACACATTTGACGCAGATTTACTAACGGATTATTTCCATCAACATGTGGCCGCCTAACATTAAGAGTTAAATTTATGCCAATACGCCAACTAAAAACCATTCAATGTCTACTTATTTGCGCATCAATGCTATTGATGAGTACGGCCTATGCTGACTTTAAGTTACCAGCCATTGATGATCAATACGTCACGCTTAAAGAGGTAAACCCAACACGAGACGCAGGTTATGTCGTTGGTGACACACTGACGCGGCATATTTCACTCACGATTAATAAACCCTACCAACTTGTCACAGAAACCTTACCAATCGTTGGTTATCAGCATCGTTACAAAGGGCAACTCATTGGTATTGATTTGGTTAACATAAACACAAACGAATCAATGCACACTGACAGTACTACGCACGACATTGCATTAACTTACCAAATATTCACGACAGGTAAATTGGCAAAACCAGCGATTCTACGTGCAGAATTTGTGAAGATTCGCAACACGGAATCTAAAGAAGTCCTGCAATATCGCATCCCCTCTTGGGGCTTTCGCATCTCGCCACTGTCTGTGTTTGGTTCAGTGAACCTCATTAAAGAAATGAGTACATTTATCGCACCATTACAACTCGACAATAGCCGCGAAAAATCTAATTTGAAAATTGCACTGGGTGTACTCGCTGCCGCATTACTGGGCCTACTTTATATTTTTGGTATGCGTGCATGGCTACCTCGCATGGGCGCCCCATTTGCAAAAGCTTACCGCGAGATTCGCAAGCTACCTGACACGCCTGAAGGCTTACAAAAAGCCGTATCAAGCATGCATCAATCTATTAACAAAACCGCAGGCATGAGTGTATTTAGTGACACCTTAAATGACTTCATCACACTGAAACCGCAGTTCACACCAGCAAAAGCCGAGATTGAAAAATTCTTTAACTTATCGCGTTTTACCTTTTTTGAAGCGAATGGTTCAAGTAATTTAGAAACGCATTCGAAAGACTGGTTATTAAGCTTTTGTAAACATTTGCGTGATTGCGAACGTGGTTTAACACCACATATCACTTCAAACGAGCAAGGCTAAACAGATGTTATTTAACCACCCATTAGTATTGTGGCTGTTACCGCTAGCATTACTACCCATATTGCTAGAGCGCACCAATAGCAAAAGTTACTCGTGGGTCGACATTCTACCTAACGACCCGCTGTCAAACATTGTTGGCATCCTACTTAAAGCACTCGCCACCATTGCGTTAGCGAGCATTATCATTGGTTTAGCTGGGCCACATAGTTTGGAAGAAAAAGTAGAACGTTTAGGCGTCGGTGCACAGATTGGCATGGTATTAGATAGAAGCGCCAGTATGGATGACCCCTTTGCTGGTGGCCATTTAGACGGCCGCGTTGGCGAAACCAAATCAGTTGCCGCCAGCCGCCTGATGGTTCAATTTGTACTAGCTCGTGAAAACGATATGATTGGCCTGATTACCTTCAGTAACTCAGCCATGTATGTCTTACCACTGACTGAAAGTCGTGAAGCAGTATTAGCAGCCATCAGAGCAACCGCTGGTAACTCATTATTTCAAACGAATATTGGTGGCGGCTTAACCAGTGCGGTTGGTTTATTTAAGGATGTGCCTGATTCTGGCTCACGGGCGATTATTCTATTATCAGATGGTGCTGGGCGCGTCGGCAGTGATGTACAACAAAAACTACGTGATTGGTTGCAACGCTATAACATCAGCTTGTATTGGATTATTTTAAAAAAACCCAATAGCCGCAGTGTATTAGATGAATATATACGCCCAGATGATGAAGCATTACCAGCAGAAATAGAACTGTATAACTATTTTAAATCGCTACGCACCCCTTTTGAAGTGTATGAGGCAGAAAATCCAAAGGCATTAGCCTCTGCCATTGCGGACATTAATCAAAAAGAGAAAAAGCCAATTAAGTATTTTGAAAAAATACCTGGCAGAGACTTCACATCACTTTGCTATGCATTAGCAATATTAATGATTGTGCTGTTATTAGGCGTTAAATATCTGGAGGTGAGAACATGGCGATCAGCCTAAAAACAATCACGGTTAAACATATTTCGTGGGCACTCATTGCGATTAGCGTTATCGCGGCGGCAGTAGCACTACATCAATACAACCGCATCAAACAAGTTGATCAGTTTAATGCCGATGTGCTGGCTGCAAAAAATCCACAAACCGATACACGTAGCTATCAAGCGCTCTACTCAACCGCTTACTGGCTTGCAAAAAAAGAGATTTACAAAGAATCTACGCTTTTATTTACCAACCTCACGCAAAAAGGCACACCTACCCAGCGCGCTGCGGTGTATCACAATATTGGTAATATGTTCTTCCATAAAGCGCTGCGTATTCACGGCAACAATACAGCGGATGAACGAGATGAAATTGAATACATGTTAAACCAAGCGCATGGTGCTTATAAGCAAGCCTTAAAACTCGATAATAGCCACTGGGGCACAAGACGCAATTTAGACCGTGTGATTTCTCTACTACCAGAAACACCGACACCAGGCGTTGGCCAGTCAGATTCACCGGGCTTAATTATGGGTAACATTCCAGTTGGATTACCATAATGAAGAAAATCTTCACCTATATCAAAAGTCGACGGGATACGATGCTGCTAGCATCGTCCTTAGTGTTTCTATTACTGGCCTTAATGCATCCGACGATTCCAGTTAAACATAATATTTACACCTATTTATTTGTTGCTGACATTTCTCAAAGCATGAACACCGTTGATATGAAAATTGACGGCAAGCCCGCCTCAAGAATCGCGCACATGCAAAAGATTCTGCATGAAACAGTATCATCTCTGCCCTGCGGCACTAAAGTCAGTGTCGGCTTATTTGCAGGTGTGAGTGTTGCGGCCCTTTACCAACCCATTGAGGTGTGTGAAAACTTTGCAGCCATACAAGACACGATCGACCATTTAGATTGGCGCACAGGCTGGTCTGGTAATAGTCGCATACGTGAAAGTTTATATAGTACGGCAAGAGCCATCCGTAGTTTTCCTGAATCAGCACAAGCCGTATTCTTTACCGATGGTGAAGAAGCACCAAAGCTTCACGTATTCAACACAAAAGTGCTCACCGGATTCCAAGGGGCTGACGGTTGGTTATTTGTTGGGGTGGGTTCAGAAACTGGCGCGGCCATTCCAAAATTGAGCGAAACCAACCAAGTGATTGGTTATTGGTCTAACGAAAGTTTTGCATTGCAACCGGGTATTGCGCAAATTTCAGAGTCTAATATTGGCGCAAGAAATGATTCTGTCGCCTCGGGTGAAAGTGATCGTTACATTTCAAAACTCAATGCCGAATATATGCGCAAAATTGCATCAGAAGTCGGGGCCTCGTTTGTGATTGGTGACAGTACGCATACCGTGGTAGAGGCCATGAAAAAACAAAAACCTGCAAGACGTGCTGTTGCCCCGTTTGATTTACATTGGATACTGGCAGCACTGAGTGGTCTATTACTATTAAGCGCTTATATCAGTAAGCACCCTATAAGAGACTTAATGTCTACATTAAGGCTTTATAAAAAACAGTTCACAAAGAAAAAAATTACTTCTGAAAATGCGATTGCACACGACAATTACATCAAATAGACCTTTGCCGTAACAACTGCAGTTAGCGACTACGGCGTGTACGCGCTTCAGTTGTGTTCTAGATTTTCATGACTGATGTCTTTATGCCAACGCAATATAATGCGCAATCGCCTAAAAGCATCAGCGTCCACCCTACTTGGAATAATCAGAATTGATCGCGTGAATCGCTCACCTTCTACGGTTAAGTTAATCACAGAAAAGTAAGCTGAAACAAAACTACTGCCTTGCAGCTTAACGTGATGCTTAACTGCTTTAGCATCAGTCATTACCCATTGTTGTTGACGAAAAGCTAACTGCTTAATACTACGAGGCAGCCGCAATAATGCATGCTCAAGTATCGCGTAGATAGTCAACGTAGCCATCACACAAGCAATAAGTAGCTTCCACCAAGCTGGAATCGGCGCAACCAATAAGCACAAACAAGCTAAAATTCCCATGCAAGTAAAAATAAGCGCTAACAACCAATTAGGCGCAATGTTGATTGTCAGTCTTGCAAATGCTGGGTTCAGGTTATAATTCAACACTATTCCGATATACATTGATTAAGAAGTGATATGAGCATTCAAACAACACTAAAAGCGGCATCTGAAGGTAATATTCTAGTCGACTTATCGCACCAAGGCTTGTTAAAAGTCATGGGCGATGATGCAACACCCTTTTTACAAGGGCAGTTAACCAACGATGTAACCTTTTTAGACGCCAATAAAACCCACCTAACAGGCTACTGCAACCCAAAAGGTCGCCTACTGGCTTTATTTCTAGCTTACAAACATCAAGGTGCCATCTATTTAGAATTTGATGCAGCAAGCTTACCAAGCATTATGAAGCGCCTATCGATGTTTGTTATGCGTTCAAAAGTGGTGATTGAAGATGCAAGCAGCACAGTTAGATTTGGCGTTGCTGGCGAAAAGGCCACAGATGCGCTAGGCACAATATTCGACAAGCTACCTGAAAATGCTGGTGAAACCATATCCCAAGGTGAATCAACTATTATTCGCCTCCCGTTTATAAAGCCAGCTTTTGAAATCATCACCTCCGCTGAGGAGGCTGATAAGATCAAAACCAGTTTAACTAAAGACCTTACCATTGAAGATGCAGTAGCTTGGGATTGGTTAGCTGTTCAATCAGCGATACCGAACATTACGACTGAAACAAAAGAAGCCTTTGTACCGCAAATGGTGAACTTAGATGTACTAGCAGGTATTAATTTCAAAAAAGGCTGTTACACAGGCCAGGAGATCGTCGCACGCACCCATTACTTGGGTAAGGTGAAGCGTAGAACATTACTGGCACATATTGAGACGAGTGAACTACCAAAACCAGGTGAAACAATATGGGATGCTGCACAGCAAAACATTGGTCAAGTCGTACGGCTAAGCCCAGCACTAGAGTCAGGTGTCGATGTCTTATTTGAAGCGAGACTAGACAGTATTGAAGACGGGAAACTTAATTGGAAAGGTAATACCTTGACACTAAAAACTATGCCCTACAGCTTAGAATACGAAAAGTAACGCGCAATCAAAAAAAGCCTCTTTAATTAAAGAGGCTTTTTTTTATAATACCAACAACATTAGACTATTGATCCATGACTTGATAAAACACTTCATCATTTCGAATCATTCCAAGTTCACTTCTAGCGCGCTCTTCAATCGCAGCGCGACCACTTTGAAGGTCTTGCACTTCTGCTGCCAAGCCATCATTTCTGGCTTTTAACTCAGCATTTTTTGACAACTGCTTTTCAACTCTAATATTCAATTCCCATACGCGCAACCAACTACCCTTGCCAAACCACAGTGGATACTGCAGTAAGGCAATGAGAATTAGAAATATTAAGGTCAGCATTTTCAAAACGATATTTACAACAATTCAATTATTTAAATAACTGATAGAACGCATCTAAACCAGCATAGCTTGATGAATCACCTAGCTCTTCTTCAATACGTAGTAATTGATTGTATTTTGCAATACGCTCAGAACGACATAATGAACCTGTTTTAATTTGTAACGCATTCGTTGCAACTGAAATATCTGCAATCGTTGTATCTTCTGTTTCACCTGAACGATGTGACACAACCGCTGTATAACCAGCACGTTTAGCCATTTCAATCGTTTGGAAAGTCTCAGTTAATGTACCGATTTGGTTGACTTTAATCAATACTGAGTTAGCCGCTTTCTTTTGAATACCTTCTTTTAAGATTTTCGGGTTTGTAACAAATAGGTCATCACCAACCAATTGCACTTTGTCGCCTAAACGCTTAGTCAACAAGTCCCAACCATCCCAATCAAACTCATCCATGCCATCTTCAACACTGATAATTGGGTACTTCTCACATAGCGTTGCTAAGTAATCACA
>JAWUXH010000019.1:0-31457 GCA_034111445.1 Methylophilaceae bacterium
GGGCACTGTACCGAACGTTGGTTTAATGGCGCAAAAAGCCGAAGAGTATGGCTCGCACGATAAAACATTCCAAGTCGTCTCAACAGGTAAAATTGTGGTGACTAATAAGAGCAATGCAACCGTGTTTGAATTTGCTGTAGATCAAGGCGATATTTTCCGTATGTGTCAGGCAAAAGACGCACCGATTTATGACTGGGTAAAACTCGCCGTCTCTCGCGCCCGTTTATCAAATACACCGGCAGTATTCTGGTTAGACGAAAAACGTGCACATGATTCAGAGCTGATCAAAAAGGTAAACCAATACCTGCCAGATTTTGATACCAAGGGCCTTGATATTCAAATTCTAAACCCTGAAGCCGCAACGCAGTTATCACTAGATAGAATGCGTGCAGGGAAAGACACAATCTCAGTGACTGGTAATGTACTACGTGACTACAACACAGATTTATTCCCAATTTTAGAAGTGGGCACATCAGCCAAAATGCTATCTGTAGTCCCATTAATGAAGGGTGGCGGTTTGTTTGAAACAGGCGCCGGTGGAACAGCACCTAAATTACTAGACCAATTATTGGCTGAAAATCACCTAACTTGGGATTCACTGGGTGAGTTAATGGCGCTAGCAGCCTCATTAGAGCACCTAGCAGAAACGCAAAAAAACCCGAAAGCCAAAGTGTTGGCAGAAACATTAGATGCCGCGACAGGCAAGCTACTGCTTGAAAATAAAGCGCCTACTGATAAAACAGGCGAGCTAGATAACCGCGGTAGTCACTTCTACTTGGCCATGTACTGGGCACAAGCGTTAGCAGCACAAACAAATGATGCCGCATTACAAAAAGTGTTTACGCCAGTGGCTAACGCCATGACAGAACAAGAGGCGACAATTGCGGCTGAGTTTACCGCGGTGCAAGGTAAGCCTGTTGAGATGGGCGGCTACTATGTACCAGACGATGCGAAAATGAACGAGATTATGCGCCCAAGCAAAACGTTTAATGCGATTTTAGCAACATTAGACTAATCGTTAAAAGACAGTGGTAACAACGCAAAAACGCCTCGCATAATTATGCGAGGCGTTTTTGTTTTAGGGTTTGTCTAATGAATGAGTTGGACGATTAATGCTTAACCGCTGCGATAGTCACCGCAACAGATTTTGATGTTGGTGTGAAACTACGGTCACCATAACTTTTTAAGGGCACTAAAGGATTTGTTTCAGGGTAATATGCCGCGACATTGCCTTTAGGAATATCAAAAGGCACCACTTTTAAACCTGATATTTTACGCGTTGTACCGTCTGTCCAGTGCGAAGTAATCGTCACGGCTTGTTCTGCAATTAAGCCTAATGCTTTAATGTCTTCTGCGTTCATAAACACCACATCCCGCCCATTTGAAATGCCGCGATAACGATCATTCAACCCATAAATGGTGGTGTTGTATTGGTCGTGAGAGCGTAGCGTTTGCAAACTCAACACGCGTTCATTTGGCAAGCTTTCAGCCACTATGTCTTCAATTAATTTTTCAGGTAGGGCATTGCTGATAATTTGCGCTTTTTGCGAATCCGTTTGCCAAATACGCTCAGCCGCTTTATTACCTAGGTAAAAGCCACCGGGTTTTTTAATGCGCTCATTAAAGTTTGCGAAACCTGGAATACATTTTTCAATTAAATCTCTAATTTTGCTATGGTCAGCTGCATACTCTAACCAATCAATAGGATCTTTGCCTAAGGTTGCTTTAGAAATTCTGGCAATAATCGCCACTTCAGAATAAAGATTTTCGCTCACAGGGTCTAGCATGCCGCCAGAGCCATGCACCATACTCATGCTGTCTTCAACGGTAATGGTTTGTTCACCTTTGGCGGTTTCATCAATTTCAGTCCGGCCTAAGCAAGGCAGGATTAATGCATTTTTACCCGGTGTGATGTGTGAGCGATTGAGTTTGGTACTGATATTCACCACTAAATCACAGTTGCGCATGGCTGCGCGTGTGACATCAGTATCTGCCATGGCAGCGGCAAAGTTGCCACCTAACCCAATAAACACTTTGGCTTGTTTATTTTGCATGGCTTCAACGGCTTGTACCGCATTGTGGCCTGCGTGGCGCGGGAAAGCCCTACCGAATTGTTTTTCCATGGCATCAAGCAAGTCTTTTGGGGCTTGCTCGTTAATACCCATGGTGCGGTCACCTTGCACATTACTATGGCCACGCACTGGCGCAGCGCCAGCACCGGGTTTGCCAATATTGCCGCGCAATAATAGTAAGTTAAGAATTTCTTGTACCGTCGCCACTGAATGTTTGTGTTGGGTAATGCCCATTGCCCAAGTACAAATCACGCGTTCTGATTTGGCGTAAAGGTTGGCAATGTCCATTAAGTCAGCTTGTGTAATGCCGGACTGGTTCTCAATAAAGGCCCACTCGGTATCATTGACTAGGGCTAAATAATCATCAAGCCCTTGCGTATGTTGCGTGATAAAGGCGTGGTCAAAAATACTTGGCTTGTTGCCTGCAATGGCAGCTTTATCTAATTGAATGAGCCCTTTTACAATGCCACGCACCAGCGCCATATCACCGCCTAAACGCGGTGTGTAGTAATGGCTACTAATTTTGGTGTGACCATTGGTCAACATTTCAATTGGGTTTTGTGGGTGGGTGAATTTCTCTAACCCACGTTCACGTAGGTTATTAAAGCTCACAATTTTAGCGTTATTAAGTGCCGCATCACGTAAAGTATCGAGCATACGCGGGTGGTTAGTACCCGGGTTTTGACCAAATACAAAAATAGCATCTGCTTGATCAAAATCTTCAAATCCTACAGTGCCTTTACCAATGCCTAGGCTTTCAGTTAAACCAACGCCGCTGGCTTCGTGACACATATTAGAGCAATCAGGGAAGTTATTAGTGCCAAAACTGCGCACAAATAGTTGATATAAAAAAGCTGCTTCATTGCTGGCACGGCCTGACGTATAAAATTCAGCTTGGTCAGGGCTATCTAATTGGTTAAGGTTTTCAGCGATTAAGTTAAAAGCCTTTTGCCAGCTAATCGGTTCGTAATGGTCAGTTGCAGCGTTATAACGCATCGGCTCGGTTAAACGGCCTTCAGACTCTAAAAAGTAGTCTGACTCTTTGTCGAGGTCGCTAACAGAATGTTCTGCAAAAAATTCACGAGTGACTTTTTTTGAAGTCGCCTCCCAGTTAACGGCTTTTGCACCATTTTCACAAAAGCTGGCTAAGGCGTTGTGTTTTGTATCGCCCCAAGCGCAGCCGGGGCAGTCAAACCCAGTTTTTTGATTGGTTTTTAACAGTGTTTGAATGTTTTTAAGTGGCGTCTTACTTTTTAATAAGTGTGTTGCAGTACTCGCTAAAGCGCCCCAGCCACCGGCTGAACCGTCATAAATCTTAATCGTCGTTTCTTTCATATTTTTTGCTTCTTTAACCTAATTTTTTTGGGCAAACTGAAATAGATACTTACAACTCATCAACCTACATTTTTCAGGGCGGTGCGTGTAATCACACAATAGACGACTTAACGATTACTCATTAAGTCAATTAAACGGCTGTTTCTATTGAAACTTTAGGTTGATACACAACAAAGCCAGCCCAAATTTGCATGCGCATTATAGGTTAAAACGTGTAAATTGATGTTTCAGAAATGTATAACTTTTAAAGATTAACAAGCAATTAATAAGCCAAGGCTGAAAGGTAGGGTGATGGTGCCAATGATCGGTACTTATTACTTGCGCAGATTAGTGGGGGCTGGATTAGCGGTTATTTATTTTTCCGTGACTGACGGAGCGCGTAAGGCACCATAAACCACTGGCATAGTGACTATGGAAAATTAAGGATTATTGACTCACGATTTAATCGATAGTCAGTTGACTATCGACGCTCAATTACTCGTAAGCCGAGCTGTAACTATTTTTTAATGATGGTGGTCATGTTCACTGTCATGACCATCTTTACCATGGTGATTGATGCCAATATTAGTTTTAAATTAAACGTGTTTAAAGCCTCACTAGATATAAATGAATGTACTTTTTTTAACCATCATACAAAGTTTCTGGTTGAATGCGTAGCCTTTAATCAAACTTTCATTTAAGCAATAAAATCATAACCTATTTCTTGGTTGTATAAATTAGCAAGCCAATACCAGTTGCTTTATGTTACTTAAAAAATGCAATGACAACGAGACACACCACACTAGTGATGCAGACTCTATTTCGCGTCTTACAAGCAAAAAAGAGTGCATGTACTCGCCAACGATGACGACAATCGCTACAATCTAAGTTATCAATTCATCAGGAGTAAACACATGACAAAAACAGCATTAGTCACCGGCAGTAGCCGTGGCATAGGACTAGAATTTTGTACGCAACTGAAGCAGCGTGGCTTTGATGTGATTGCCACTTGTCGCACAGCCACGCCAGCCTTAAAAGCGCTAGGGGTTGAAGTGATTGAAAATGTAGAAGTGAGCGCTCCAGACAGTTTGCACCAATTAGTCGCAACACTGAATGGCCGCAAGATTGACTGGTTGATTAACAATGCAGGGATAGCTGGTGGCCTTGGTTTAAATGACATTAGCACGACGGCCATTGAAAGCTTTAAACTCATGTTTGAGGTGAACAGCTTAGGCCCATTATTAGTCACTAACGCATTAATTGGTAACTTAAGTGAAGGTTCTAAAGTCGGCTTAGTGACCAGCCGCATGGGTTCAATTGCTGATAATGATTCTGGTGGCAGCTATGCCTACCGCATGTCAAAATCTGCACTCAATGCCGCGGGTAAATCGTTATCAATCGACTTAAAACCACAAGGCATTGCCGTGGCTATTTTGCACCCGGGTTGGGTACGTACTGATATGACAGGCCATGGTGGTTTGATCGACCCTGATGAATCAGTCGATGGTTTGCTTAAACGGATGGACGGACTGGAGTTAACAAACTCAGGGACTTTTTGGCATACCAATGGTGAAGAGCTACCTTGGTAAATAAGATGAGGGCGCATGGCAATGAATGCGCCCTAACAAGCTAAATAACCTCGTTATGGAAGCCTTGAGAGGCAGCCTCAACTAAATCAAACACTCGCTCAAAGCCACGCTGACCACCATAATAAGGGTCAGGCACATTACGTTCAGGGTGCTCAGGCGCATATTCCAAAAACAGTTTGACCTTATGCTGAAGGTCATTTGGGCATGCATCCATCAAAATATCGTAATTATCCGTATCCATCGCTAAAATATAGTCAAACGTGTCAAAGTCGTCAGCCGTGAATTTACGTGCGCGAATGTAAGATAAGTCAACGCCACGGCTTTCTGCCATTTGTTGTGAGCGCGCATCAGGCGTTTCACCCACGTGGTAGGCATGCGTGCCTGCTGAATCTAGATGGAAGCGATCTTCGGTGCCTTGCGCTTTCACCAAATGGTTAAACACACCTTCAGCCGTTGGTGAACGGCAGATATTGCCCATACAAACAAACAGCACACTAATTTTACTCATACTAACCTTCTTTAAGTTTCTGATAATAATTGCTCAATCATTGATTCAGCTTGGCCTAAATAGCTACCGCCGAATAAATTCAAATGATTTAAGATATGGTACAAATTATAAAGTGTTTTGCGTACCGCGTAACCCGCTTCTAGTGGATATTCAGCATTGTAAGCACTGGCGAAATCATGGCCAAACCCACCAAATAACTCAGTCATGGCAATATCAGTTTCGCGGTCACCATAATAACTGGCAGGGTCGAAAATCACTGGCTTACCTTGTTCATCACTCGCTGCATTACCGCTCCATAAATCACCATGCAGCATGGAAGGGTGCGGCGTGTAATTATCAAAAAACACATGTAGCTTTTCACTTAACCGCATGCCTCTCTCTTGCATGCGACCCGCATAGCCATTTTGCGCAGCAAATTCCAATTGCTGGATAAGCCTATGTTGCTGCCAAAAGGTATGCCAATCATTTTCGCGATTGTTCATTTGTGGCGTGCTACCAATGGTATTGTCGATATGCCAGCCGAAGTAGGGCATTTCCTGTTGATGCAATTGCGCTAATTGCTGACCGAACAATTTTGCAGCACTGCCGCGCATACTGCCCAGCGCAATATATTCTAAGGCTAAATAGCTTTTGCCATCTGCCGTGCCATAAGTAATCACCTTAGGTACACGCACACAATTCAGCTCAGCCATTTCAGCTAACGCTGCTGCTTCTGCCTCAAACATCTGTGATAAATTCGGCGAATTCACTTTAATAAAATAATGCTGATTACCTGCCGAGACTTGATACGCCGTATTAATACAGCCGCCGCCCACTGAGCGCAGCGTATAGTTACTCAGTTTGGTTTGCGTGGCTGCCTCAATCTGCCCGATGATAGCGCCGAGTTGTGCCATAGTCATTCCCTAAAACATATCTAAACCGGATAAGTAATATAGTAGCGTATAGACCGTAAAGAAACTATCCTCTTGATTTTTCATGACAGTTCAGCAACACTTAGCACGTATTATCAACATGACGTTTAAATAGATGACAGATAAAGGAATGAACAATGCCTTACCTAAATATTAAAACAAACCAAGAAGTGAGTGATGTATCAGCATTTATCAAAAAAGCCAGTGCTACTCTCGCACAAGCCAGTGGCAAGCCAGAAAGCTATGTGATGATTGCAGTAGATCAAGAAACGCCCATGTCGATGGGCGGTAGCGATGCCCCAACCGCATTATTAGACTATCGCGCTTTAGGGTTGCCGAGTGACAGAAAAGCATTTTCAGATGCGCTATGCAGCCTCATATCAGCAGAGCTATCTATCGCTGGGGATAGAATTTACATCAGTATGAACGATTCAGAGCGTCAAAACTGGGGATGGAATCACAGCACGTTTTAGCCATTAATTTTTAGTTAAATACGCAACGAGTACTTGGCTAGACAATGCAACACACCCTGAACATGTGATTGTTCGCGGTAATAACCGAGAGACTGATTGTATGAAAAATGAAGGTTATGAATGCATTTAGGTAAGCGATCTGCCGCAGCTAATAATAGAGGGCTGACTCCATTACGGACTTAACCCATTGATGATTGATTGCTCGGGGCAAGATTGTTGTTAGATAACGCTTGTTCAGTCGCAATTAATGCAACTGAAAATAAGCCGTAAGCCTTTACCCATGTGTCTAATAATTCGGGCACTGCCTTTTCAGCCAGCACCGCTTTAATCGCACCGATTAAATGCCCGCCTACAATGGGGTAAAGCGTGTCTTGCATGCCAACTGAGCCATGTTGAAGTACAATTTTTTCAATCACGCCCCATAAAACCGCCCCATTTTCAATCTTGCCCGTATCAGCATAAAAGAAAGGATTGAGCGACTGTTGTTGAGACCCAGTCGCTTGATTGCCTGACTTAAATTGCTGTTTTAATTCAGGGTGGCTCTCAAATAAGCGTTGATAAAACGCCGTGGTAATGGCTAAACCGTATGCGCGTAATACAGGCATACTGGCATCAATATAAGCTTGAGAAATGCCTGATTGCATTGGTTCTTCCTTTTTTAGCTAACAAATTTCAAATAGTGAGAACATGGATGACGCATCTGGGTAAAACAAGCATTCCATGTATTTATTGTAGCGTACGAATAGTTCGTATGCAAACTATAAAGATTTATGTGGAATATGTCGATCATGATTATCTTTATTTTGATATGGTTAGCGGATTAGCCATAATGCACAATAGTTCGTACAATACCGTGAGTTGTTTGCAACCCAAATAGATGAAATAAGTTTAAACCAGATGCGAGAGGCGACTAATAAAGCATGGGTTTTAGGCAGTGATTTCTTTAAAGAAAAGATAGAGAAACAACTGAATCGACAAGCTGAAAAGAAGGCTAGAGGTGGTGATAGGAAGTCAGCCGAGTATAAAAAGGCATAATCAATCGAGTCTGACCCCATTGATTTCGGTGTGGCTTCCATGCGGCGGACTGTAAACGAGTCCGCCCTACGCGAGCTAATTATTTCTTTTTGTTTGACGAAACTCGACTGGATATGATGCTCTTTATATAACCAGATCCTTTATTTACTTTTTCCTTAACCGGCTTTAATAAACGGATAGTTCCAGTTTCTTTGAAAATGCCCTCAATTTTCTGAATAGCTAACTCCTCTTTTTTAGCAACTTCTCCGTCAGACTCCATGACTCCATTGAGGAATGCAATGATTTCATAAGTCATTTCTTTGTAATTACAATCAGGATTTTCTTTTTGAAATTCAGCAAGACTAAGAGCAAGGCCTTCAACTGTGAATTGAAGTAGGTTGTTTTCCGCTAAAGAAACTGCATCAGTTATGAACTGTTCACTATAACCCCACTCATTAATGAAATAACTACAAATAAATTCTCTCTCTGCGTTGTCAACAACTCCATCAGTACATGCAACCTTTAAAGCCAGTGGCGCCATTAAATCAATAAGAGCTAATGCTAAAACGTCCATAGGGGTGTTAATAAAGTTAGGAATAACTGTAACTTTATCCTTTGATTGAGCTTTTACATATCTTGAGACACCTGCAAATGCCCCACCTGATGCTACTGCCGCAGCTACAACCCAACCAATAGGTGTTATTGCCGTACCAAAACCAACTAGAGCTAGCAATCCAGAAGGTGCAAAAAAGGTTGAAGCAACAAAGGATGATTTTGCTACAGCTGCAGCTGTTCCTGCTGCGCCTAGCGTGTCCCATGCTTCAGCCGCCTTGCTTTTTAATCGCAATGAAGTATAGGCGTCCTCACCTATTGCCAACTTCATTTTGAATCTTAACGGATCATTGATGACAGTATCAGTGTTGTTGAACATTTAAATTTAGTTTCTAAGGTTTTATATTTATGTTTTTAATGGTTTGAATTTTGCATTTACCTCTGCTACTTTTCTTGCAAGTGCTTTATCTTTAAGGTCTTCACTTAATCCAGCAACCATGCCTAATAAAATCAAAATTGGTGCAACTAGAGGGCCTAATACCACGCCAAGGATTGGTATAGATGAAATCAAAAAACCTGCAATTGCCCCAAATACCATACCAAAACTTGCTGTTGGAAACTCACTATATATTCGACATATATAATCAATGATTTTCCTGCCGATTTTAATAATTTTTTCTCCTGCGCGAATAGTAACCCTAGAAAATGAAAAAAGCATTGATTTTGCATCAGCTGAAATATCTAAACCATCAATAAGTTTTTTAATTTCATCTTCATCCATTTCAAAAGTTGACATTAGCTTCACAAAAGCACTATCAACACTATCTAATTCAATATTAAATTCTTCACTGGACTGTGGGTTTTTCCCTGACACTTTCATCTTAAGCCTTTTAGTTTTAATTATTTAACCAATAATAACTCCATTTTCTAGTCGCCACAAATATATGGAGGTGGTTCATAAAACAAAACCCGCAAAAGCGGGTTTTGTTTTATGAAACGTGGATCAGCACATTTCATCGAGTAAAAGCGGTGAGTGCAAGGCGACTATCCGAAGGCAGTACAATTTGTACGACTAGGATAGTCAACGCCGCAATCGCCGCTTTGACGAAGCTGAAATTACATCATGCCGCCCATTCCACCCATACCGCCCATACCACCCATATCAGGCATCGCAGGAGCAGCAGCTGCTTCTTGCGGTGCTTCAGCAATCATGCAGTCTGTTGTTAACATTAGGCCAGCCACTGATGCAGCATTTTGTAGTGCCGAACGTGTCACTTTAGTTGGGTCTAAAATACCCATTTCGATCATGTCGCCGTATGTTTCGTTTGCAGCGTTGTAACCGTGGTTGCCTTTACCTGCAGCAACGTTGTTTACAACCACTGATGGCTCAGCACCAGCGTTTTGAACGATTTGACGTAGAGGCTCTTCAACCGCACGTAGTACGATTTTAATACCAGCTTCTTGATCAAGGTTTTCGCCTTTTACTTTAGCAACAGCGTCACGTGCTCTAATTAAAGCAACACCACCACCAGCAACAATAACTTCTTCAACCGCTGCGCGTGTTGCGTGTAGTGCATCTTCAACACGTGCTTTTTTCTCTTTCATTTCAATTTCAGTTGTTGCGCCAACTTTAATCACTGCAACACCGCCAGCTAATTTAGCCACACGCTCTTGAAGTTTTTCACGGTCGTAATCGCTGCTTGATGCTTCAACTTCAGCTTTGATTGAACCAATGCGTGATTTAATGTTTTCTTCAGCGCCAGCACCATCAATGATGATTGTGTTTTCTTTACCGATTTCGATACGTTTAGCAGTACCTAATTGATCAAGTGTCACTTCTTCGATTTTAAGGCCAACCTCTTCAGCGATCACAGTACCGCCAGTTAAGATAGCGATATCTTCAAGCATTGCTTTACGACGGTCACCAAAACCAGGTGCTTTAACAGCAACTGTTTTTAGAATACCGCGGATGTTGTTCACTACTAATGTTGCTAGTGCTTCACCGTCGATATCTTCAGCGATAATCAATAGTGGGCGGCCTTCTTTTGCCACTTGCTCTAGTGTTGGTAGTAAATCACGGATGTTTGAGATTTTTTTGTCGTGTAGTAAAACAAATGGATTCTCAAGCAATGCAATTTGACGCTCTGCATTATTGATGAAGTATGGAGATAGGTAACCACGGTCAAACTGCATACCTTCAACTGTTTCTAATTCGTTTGATAAGCCTGAACCGTCTTCAACCGTAATCACGCCTTCTTTACCAACAGTTTCCATTGCTTGTGCAATGATGTCGCCAACTGATGCGTCTGAGTTAGCTGAGATAGAGCCAACTTGTGCAATTTCTTTGCTAGTTGTACATGGTTTTGATTGTGTTTGTAGTTCAGCTGTTGCTGCTTCTACTGCTTTATCAATACCGCGTTTAAGATCCATTGGGTTCATGCCAGCAGCCACTGATTTCATACCTTCACGGATGATGGCTTGTGCTAATACTGTTGCAGTAGTTGTACCGTCACCAGCGATGTCATTGGTTTTAGAAGCCACTTCTTTCACCATTTGTGCGCCCCTGTTTTCAAACTTATCGCTAAGTTCGATTTCTTTAGCCACTGAAACACCATCTTTAGTAATAGTAGGTGCGCCGAATGAACGCTCTAATACTACGTTACGACCTTTAGGGCCTAAAGTAACGCGCACTGCGTTAGCTAAAACATTAACACCTGCTACCATTTTTTGACGAACGTCATCGCCGAATCTTACGTCTTTTGCTGCCATTTGAAATTCTCCTGAATTTTAAATTTTATTTAATCTGATTTGAATGATTGGTGAATCGTTGAACTATTCTACGATTGCCATGATGTCTGATTCAGTCATCACTAGTAGCTCGTCGCCGTCAACTTTTACTGTTTGACCAGCGTATTTACCAAATAACACTTTGTCGCCAACTTTAACGTCTAGAGCGTTAACTTTACCGCTGTCCTCTCTTTTACCGTTACCAACAGCTGTGACCACACCTTGATCAGGTTTTTCAGTTGCACTATCAGGAATCACAATGCCTGATGCTGTTGTGCGTTCTTCAGCTGCACGTTTAACGATAACGCGATCGTGTAAAGGACGAATTTTCATACAATTTCTCCAAAAATAAAGATGTTAAGTAGTTCTAAAATTACGGTTACTAAATGGGCGCAGTATTCAACGAATACTGCTACCTTAAAATGCATAAGCTGCGCGT
Source organism: Methylophilaceae bacterium (assembly GCA_034111445.1). Taxonomy (GTDB): domain Bacteria; phylum Pseudomonadota; class Gammaproteobacteria; order Burkholderiales; family Methylophilaceae; genus Methylotenera. The sequence goes on from JAWUXH010000019.1 coordinate 11,660, forward strand.
GTTTGGTAAAACCTAGTAGGCTAAACCAAGCTATTTGCAGCATTTTCGGGATGAAATTCTAGCACTCAATCCCTATGAGTGCTAATGATTGGGTTGTTTTGCTGTATTTCAAGAGCAAACCGTAATTATTTTTGCAAGGGTGTGATTGCACATGGCCAATAGCATTTTTATGCGTGCTAGTCGGGCGTTTGAGTGCTGCGATTGGCTATTTAGGTAGGCTTACCTTATTAATAAAGTGTAAATGTTCGATTTAACATTTGATTCTGTTAGTTAATGGGTGCAAACTACGTTGTATGCTTTCAATCATTATTCGTCATGTCAGATAGTTCAATTTCAATAGAGCAACTTAACCTTGGGTTTAACCAACCTGAAGACCGCTTATTGCTTAAAGTGGGCATGTCTGACGAGTCAGAAATTCAACTATGGATTACGCGCCGTATTTGTAAAGAGCTTTGGCATTTGTTGCAAAACTCACACGCGCAGATTATTGGTAACCTTAAAGCACCAATACAGCCAAAGTTGAAAAGCGTGAAAGACATGAAGCTTGCCGCGCCGACGTTAGCCAAACCAGAAACGCCTAAAGATAAATCAATCGCTGACTTTAAATATGAAGCAGAGTTGCAAAAGTCACTTGAGGTCATGGACTTTAGCGCTGACTACACGCCAGACCGTACTGCATTACTGGAAGCACCTGGTTTAGTAGTGGAGTGTCAGTTAACCGAATCAGATAGCCATATCACGCGGTTAGCGTTTAAAGCGCAATCGGGTGAAACGGTGAACATGGCCTTAACGCTTGAGTTGGTGGTGGCCATGACTAATATGATGCAACTGGCGACCCGTGAAGCAGGGTGGGATTTAGTGATGTTGCAAAACAATGTGGCTAAGCGCTTACAACCCACGGCACAAGTTATTCATTAAATTCAACCGATCATTGATATTTAGCCACTGTGCTAAACTTTTGATCACATTACTCACCTGTCAATCATCATGCAATATACAAAACTCGGCAATACAGACATTAGCGTTTCAAAAATCTGCTTAGGCACCATGACGTATGGTGACCAAAATACGCAAGAAGACGCCAATAACCAACTGGATTATGCATTAAGCCAAGGCATTAACTTTGTTGATACCGCTGAAATGTACCCAGTGCCGCCAAAGGCTGAAACATTTACCCGCACTGAAACGATGATTGGTCACTGGCTACAGCAAACTAAAAAGCGTGATCAAATTGTGCTGGGTAGTAAAGTAGCTGGCCCACGCCGACCAATTGATTGGATTCGTGGCGGCCCAAAAAGCTTGGATAGAGAAAATATTCGCACGGCCGTGCATGACTCATTAACGCGCTTACAAACCGACTACTTAGATGTTTACCAATTGCATTGGCCTGAGCGTAATGTGCCGATGTTTGGCCAATACTTATTTAACCCAGCCGATGAGTTAGATGCCCAAGGCAATGAAAAACAATGGGTGAGTATTCAAAACCAACTTGAAACATTAGAAGAGTTGATTAAAGAGGGCAAAATTCGCGCAGTTGGCGTGAGTAATGAGCAACCTTGGGGCATGATGGAATTCTTACGTATTGCAAATCAGCGTAACTTGCCACGCGTCGCCACTATTCAAAATTGCTATAACCTCATTACCCGAGGTATGGAGTTTGGCATGACTGAAATTCTTTACCGTGAAAATGTGAGCTTGCTCGCTTATTCACCATTAGCCTTTGGCCATTTAACCGCTAAATATATTGATGACCCAAGCACGGTAGGGCGCGCGACATTGTTCCCCGGCTATGCGGCACGCTATAAAAAGCCAGCTGTTACCGCAGCGGTGAAGCGTTATGCCCAATTAGCACGGGAAAATGGCATGACACCTAATCAATTAGCCCTTAGTTTTGTGTATCACCGTTGGTTTGTGACGAGTACTATTATTGGTGCAACCACTGTGGCGCAACTGGCTGAAAATGTTTCGTCTTTCCATGTGAAGTTAAGTGATGATGTACTGGCTGAAATTGAGGGCATTCACCTCACCATGATGAACCCAGCGCCGTAGATTTTTAAAAGTAGTCAACGTTTTATTTTATAGAAGATGTTAATGATTAAGGTTTAACAGATGCATAAGATAGTCCCAGCACTAAAATTTTTAACCGCCCGTTTATTGACCACGTTTGCAATAGCCTTATTTGCTAATGCTGCACATAGTAATGAGGCCGCCACAATTGAGCAAAGCTTTATGCAATGCAAACAATTGGCTAATGCTGACCAGCGGCACCAATGTTTTGATGCCATTGCAACGCCGCAAGTGGCTGCGCAAACAGAAAGCATTGAAGCACCGCAACAGTCAGTCACAGGCGCGGTGATTAAAAACATTGTTGATAAAAAAGATAGTGAGTTAACTTACCTAGAAAGAAAATGGCGCTTAAGCTCAAAAAGAGAGTGGCATTACTCTGATTTAGAAACGCATCACCAAAACTTCATCATGACGAGTATTACCAGTGATGAAAATAATATTGCGTCATCCCCAACACAGCCCGCCACCGATGACCGCCAGTTAGAAAATAAAGATTTGCAGTTTCAAATTAGTTTGAAAACGCAGGTGATGCATGATGTTCCACTACTGCGAGACTTACCTTGGGTCACTAGTTCACGTTTATGGTTAGCCTATACGCAAAAATCCTACTGGCAAATTTATAATACAGATGAATCGCGCCCATTTCGCGAGAGTAACTTTGCGCCTGAGGCGATTTTATCGCTTGGCTTAGATGATTCATTAAATCGTTTTTGGCCTCGCATGGTGAATTTAGGCGCCATTCATGAGTCAAACGGCCGCTCTAACCCAATATCGCGTAGTTGGAACCGCGTTTATTTAGAGTCCGCTTGGCAAATTAGAGATGCTTATACCTTAACGTTACGCCCTTGGTACCGTATTCCAGATGGTGCGAGTGATGACAACCCTGATATCAGCAAATTTTTAGGCTATGGTGATTTAACCCTACGCTGGGATGACTTTGAAAAGCGTAAAGCCATTACCTTGCTCATGCGTAATAACTTGCGTAGCGATAATAAAGGCTATGCCAAACTCAGTATGTACTACGAGCCATTTAAGCGTGAAAATTTAAAACTCTATATGTCACTTTCTAGCGGTTATGGCGAGAGCTTAGTAGACTATAATCACAGCCAAACTGTATTCGGTATCGGCTTTGCCGTTGGCGAATAAACTAATCATTTAATTAGAAAGAAAATATGTCACTGCCACCATGCCCAAAATGCCAATCAGAATTCACTTATGAAGATGGCGGCCTTTTATACATTTGCCCCGAATGCGCTCATGAATGGCCTAAAGACGGTGAAGCGTCTACTGAAGATGAAGCAACCGTGATTAAAGATTCAAACGGCAACGTATTACAAGATGGCGATACCATTACCGTGATTAAAGATTTGAAAGTAAAAGGCTCATCATTAGTGGTAAAAGTGGGTACTAAAGTGAAAAACATCCGCTTAGTGGATGGCGACCATGACATTGATTGCAAAATTGATGGCGTTGGCGCGATGAAGCTAAAATCACAATTTGTGAAAAAAGCTTAAGCTAGCTAGGTAATATGAAAATAAAAAAACGCGCATCAATGATGCGCGTTTTTGCGTGGTAGCCCTTTAAAGCTTTGTTCTTAAGGCGTAGGTTGTTTATCAAAAAACTTAACCACTTGTGGTTCAGGCAGTTTTAAAATGTTTTTACGTACTTTACCCATCACATGCATTTCACAGGGTTTGCAATCAAACTTCAAGGTGTAACGGTCTTTACCGCTAATTAACGTCATCGGTTCTGCTGTCACAGTACCTTGCACACCCAGTACACCTTTGGCCTCTTTCGGGCATAAGCCGTGGCTAAAGCGTAAGCAGTGTTTGGTAATCATCACGGGTACTTCGTCTAGCTCCTCATTCGCCTCATAAGCTTTCGCAATCATTTTAACACCATGCTTTTTATAAAAAGCATCCGCTTTTTTGTTATACACATTGGCTAGGTAAGTAAGCGTGTCTTCTGGGTAAATAGCTGGTGGGTTGATTGGCTCGCCGCGTTTTGGGCGCTCATAAGCCATTGTTCTAATCTCAGTAAGTTGTTCAATCGCCTCGCGCCTTAAGCCATTCACGGTAGAAGCGGGGATAAACCAAGCTTGCGTGAGTGATAAATCCACTTGTTTAGCAGTAAAGTCAGTATTGCCGAGCTTGCTTAAATTTTCACGTAAGCTGGTTTCAGCCTTTTCAACATTGTTCGCAGTTTGCTTTTCAGCTTCACATTGCACAGTTGCAATATAGCCTTGCGAGTCAGTCACGGTTAACCCAAAGCCATCGTCTAACTCATATAAATCTAAGGTCACATCAATTTTACGGCTGGCAGAGTCTTTTTCTAGCAAGCGCATAAACGCGTGGTCACGGTTGCGATACACTTTTGTATTGTTGCGAATGTCCGCAGGCATTTCATTTGGGTATAACTTATTGCCTTGCACCGTATTCACGCGCAAGCCCACTAATTCTTTATGTACATCAAAGTAGCAAATGCCGTCGCCATTGTGTACTTCCACGTCTGATTTAACCTCAATAAAGTCTTTACCCACTTTAGTGACCGTGCCTAAAGGTTCGCCTGAAAATTTAGGGGTATCAAATGCGCCAATGTCAGCTTGGCGACCATTGGTAAAGTAATCAGTCGCACTACGGTTAAATGTTTTTTCAGGTTGCGGGCTAAAGGTAATGCTTGAGTGACCAGCCGATGATTTGGCATAGTCTGGGTATTCATCCAAAATTTCATCAATCAACTGGCGGTAATGCGCTGTGGCATTTTTAACGTATGAAAGGTCTTTATAACGCCCTTCAATTTTAAATGAGCTCACGCCTGCATGCATCAGTGCACGTAAGTTAGCACTTTGGTCATTGTCTTTCATGGAAAGGTAATGGCGGTCTTTACCTAAAATACGGCCTTTTTGGTCTTCCAAGGTATAAGGTAGGCGGCATTCTTGTGAGCAACCACCACGGTTTGCACTACGGCCCGTATGGGCGTGGCTAATAAAGCATTGCCCACTAAAGGCCACGCATAATGCGCCATGCACAAAGTATTCTAAGTTGCCGCTGGTAGCTTCTGATATGGCTTTAACGGTATTAATGTCTAATTCACGCGCGAGGACTAATTGGGTAAAGCCAACGTTCTCTAAAAACAGGGCTTTTTCAACCGTACGAATATCGGTTTGGGTACTGGCATGGAGTTGAATCGGAGGTAAGTCCATTTCCAATAAACCCATGTCTTGCACAATCAGCGCATCCACTTCTGCTTCATATAAATGGTGCACTAAGTTTCGTACACCTTCTAACTCGTTATCGTGAAAAATAGTGTTGAGTGCCACAAACACTTCCGCATGGTAGCGGTGCGCATGCTTCACTAATCGCGCAATATCTTGAATGGTATTCGGTGCTTTTGAGCGCGCGCCAAAAGCCGGCCCGCCAATGTACACCGCATCAGCGCCATGGTTAATGGCCTCAATGCCAAAATCAGCATTTTGTGCGGGTGAAAGTAATTCAAGGTGTTTGCGTGTTTTTTGCATGGGGTGCTAGCAGTCAGGAGTTAAGTGCCAATTTTTAGGCTAAACCTAATTTTAGACTAAACGAAGCGTGAATACGACTTTTTAACCTATTCAGCCATGCAAAACAGGTACAATTTAATAATGAGTACAGAAAATTCGCAAAATCAAAGTTTGTTAAATCGCAGTATGGCGGCCGTGTGGCACCCATGTACGCAGATGAAGCACCATGAAGAATATCCGTTAGTCCCCATTACCAAAGGTGAAGGTACTTGTTTGTTTGATGCTGATGGTAAAGCCTATTTAGATGCAGTGAGTAGCTGGTGGGTTAACTTGTTTGGGCATAACAACCCAATCATTAAAGATGCGATTAAAAAACAGTTGGATACTTTAGACCATGTGATGTTGGCAGGGTTTACGCATGAGCCAGTGGTTGAATTATCAGAAAAACTAGCAACGCTAACAGGTTTAGGCCATGCCTTTTACGGCAGTGATGGCGCGAGTGCGACTGAGATTGCGTTAAAGATGAGTTTTCATTATTGGCGTAATACTGGTAAACCAGCCAAGCAAAAATTTATTAGCTTACAAAATAGTTACCACGGTGAAACGCTAGGGGCATTAAGCGTGACGGATGTGGCGATTTTTAAAGATACTTATGCACCACTACTCACGCAATCTGCCCAAATGCCTAGCCCTGATTTTAGGCTGGCCGAAGCGGGAGAAAGCGAAGAGGCGTATGCCTTAAATTGTGCTCAAGCGTTAGAAGACTATGTGGCTGAACACCATGCTACATTAGCGGCCTTTATTATTGAGCCATTAGTGCAATGTGCCGCTGGCATGGGCATGTATCACCCCGTATATTTAACACGTGCGCGTGAGATTTGTACGCAATATGGGGTGCATTTAATTGCCGATGAAATTGCCGTTGGCTTTGGCCGTACGGGTACTTTATTTGCCTGTGAGCAAGCGGGTGAAAGCGGTGAAGGCAAGCTAAGTGATGTTGCCGATTTTGTGTGTTTATCAAAAGGCATTACAGGTGGTTACTTGCCACTCTCAGCGGTACTAACAACAGACCAAGTGTACCAAGCGTTTTATGATGACAGCACAGTAAAAGGCTTTTTACACAGTCATAGTTATACGGGTAACCCATTAGCGTGTAGTGCCGCGTTGGCAACCTTAAGTATTTTTGAAAATGAAGCGGTGATGGCACAAAACAAGGTAACAAGCGCTAGCATTATGCAAAAAGTGCAAGCACTTACTAACGTGCCAATGCGGCACTTACGCCAAAAGGGCATGATTACGGCATTTGATGTGGAAACAAATAACCCACACTTTTCAAGAGACTGTTATACCGCAGCATTAACTGAAGGGTTATTGATTAGACCTATTGGCAATACCGTTTATTTTATGCCACCTTATTGTATTTCTGAGTCAGAAATCAATGGTATGGTTAATGCCGCTGCAATTGCCATACAAAAAAGTTTATAAAAAAGGTTACGTGTTACACCATGCAAAATAATCTATTCAAAATCATTCTTTTTATTAGCCTCACTTGTTGGGGTTTAACAGCAAATGCTGTAGTACCAAAGTCAGTCGCTAAAACGCTTAAAAAAATGGGTATTCCAACCAGTGCTGCTTCATTTTATGTCCATGAGGTGGGTAAAAAACAACCACTGATTACGCATAACAGCAATAAGGCGATGAACCCAGCTAGCGTGATGAAGTTGGTGACGACGTATTCAGCTTTGGAATTACTTACACCAGCGTTTAGATGGACGACTGAAGTGTACCGAGATGGTGAAGTGGTGAATGGGGTACTGCAAGGCAACTTAATTATTAAGGGTCATGGTGACCCTAGCTTTAAAGCGCAAGATTTTTGGCGTTTATTAATGCATGTGAAGCAAGCAGGCATTCACAGTATTGCGGGTGATTTGGTGATTGATAAAAGTTACTTTGCTAACCCGATTGGTGCCCGCCGTACCTTTGATAATGAAACATGGCGTGCTTACAATGCTGAACCAAGTGCCTTTTTAGTGAATGGCCGTAATACAAGCTTTAGGTTTGATGTAGCCCCTGATGGCCGTGTAACAATAGCCCAAGAGTTCGAACTACCTGAAGTGACCATTATCAATAATATGCAATTAAAACGCGGTGGCTGCGGCAGCTGGCGTAGTAACTATAGTTACGATGTGGTGCCAACGGGCAATGGCGCACAGGTGACATTTACTGGTAAATTTTCAGAAAAATGTGGCACACGTTATTTAGAATTGAGCGTCATGGATGACACGCAGTATGCTTATTACACGTTTAAAAAACTATGGCGTGAATTGGGTGGTGACTTTAACGGGGGTTTGCAAGTAAGCACCGTGCCGCTGAATGCCACAAAAGTGGTGGCGCAAGACTCACAACCTTTAGGTTATGTGATTAACGATGTGAATAAATGGAGTGTGAATGTGATGGCGCGCCAATTATTTTTAACCACAGCAGCTGAGCAGCAACAAGCCCCAGCCAATGAAGCGTTAGGTGAATTAACGGTTAACAACTGGTTTGCTAGCAAAGGCATGAAGCTGAACGAGTTTAGGGTGGAGAATGGTTCAGGTTTATCACGCACCTCACGCATTAATGCAAAGCACTTGGGGCAAATGTTGGTGAAGGCCTTTAATAGCCCAGTGATGCCAGAGCTAATGTCATCCATGGCGGTATTGGGTGTTGATGGTACAGTGAAGAGTCGCCTTAAAAAAGCCGGCATGAATGGTAGGGCGCATCTTAAAACAGGTACCTTAAATGGGGTAAGTGCCATTGCTGGTTATGTGTTTAATAAGCAAGGCAAACGTTATGTGGTGGTGATGTTGGTTAACCACAAAAAAACATGGGGCGCTAAAAAAGCACAAGATGCTTTGATTCAATGGGTGTACGCCAACCACTAAGAGGCGCACTAAAAAGTGACTAGATTTCTGAACTTGTGGGTGTTTGCGTTATCATATTGCATTGTTTGAAAAACTAACAATCTTCATCAATTAGATTTACAAATATTTAAGGTTAATTATGAAATTACTTACAACACTACTTGCCGCTAGCTTAGCGCTAGCACTTAGTGCTTGCCAAACAGAGAGCAACTCATCTTCAACACAGGAAAAAGCAGCAATGACAGCAGACATTACAGAACTACAAAAAATTGATACAGTAGCAGGCGAAGGCCGTGAAGCCGAAGCTGGTTTAAACATCTCTGTGCATTACACAGGTTGGTTATTTGACCCATCAGCAGAAGACAATAAAGGCGAGAAATTTGATAGTAGCGTTGACCGTGGTCAACCATTTAACTTCCAATTAGGCCAAGGCCAAGTGATTCAAGGCTGGGATCAGGGCTTTGAAGGTATGAAAATTGGTGGCAAACGTACCTTAATTATCCCTTCAGAAATGGGTTATGGTGCACGTGGTGCGGGTGGTGCAATTCCACCTAATGCAACATTAGTATTTGATGTTGAGCTATTAGACGTGCTTTAAGCGTTCATTTTGCTTTATTTGGACTAAAGCAAACACAACTTGCTACCCATGGCTTAAGATTTAAGTATCTTAAACTGATGGGTAGCTTTATTTTTTAAAGTTAAAAAGAGTATATTCATGCAAGTAAATGTTAAATGGATTGATGGCGTCAGCTTTGTTGGCGAATCAGAATCAGGCCACTCAGTTGTATTAGATGGTGCGCCAGCTAATGGTGGCCGTAATATCGGTATGCGCCCAATGGAAATGCTATTGATTGGCATGGGTGGTTGTACTTCATTTGATGTAATCACTATTTTGAAAAAAAGCCGTCAACAAGTGGCTGATTGTGTGGCAGAAATTACCGCAGAACGTACGGATGATATTCCAAAGGTATTTACTAAAATTCATGTGAAATTTGTTGTTACCGGTGAAAACTTGAATGAAAAACAAGTAGAGCGTGCTGTGAAATTATCAGCTGAAAAATATTGTTCAGCTTCTATTATGTTGGGTAAAGCGTGTGAAATTACCCACGGTTACGAAATTAAGCCTGTGAGTTATGACTAAACCAGTGAATTCAAATATTCCTGAAGGCATGCTTGGTATTCGGCATGTGGCGTTATTTGTGAAAGATTTGGAGCGTTGTGTGGATTTCTATGTGCGTATTATGGGCATGAAAATCGAGTGGCAGCCTGATGATGACAATGTGTATCTCACCAACGAAGGTGATGTGTTTGCCTTACACCGTGTAGATGCCGAACCACAAGCGCAACAGCGCTTAGATCACATTGGATTTATCTTGAAAAGTGTTCAAGATGTGGATAACTGGTACGCACATTTTGTAGAAAATAACGTGAAGATCACGGAAGCGCCTAAATTGCATCGCGATGGCTCTAAAGGCTTTTACTGTCTAGATCCAGTAGGCCATTTAATCGAGTTGATCTATCATCCGCCTATCATCGCATCCATGCAGAAAGATTGATCGTTTTAAACGATTAAGCGTGTGCGGGTGCTTGCGTTAACTTAACGGTGAGTGACTCTTCATTTTCTAACACGTCTAACAGTCGGTCAATATGTGGGTGCTTACCTGGACTATTTTCAGCATCAAAGGTATGTTCAGCATATAAGCTTAAGCCTTCAACCGCAGCGTCTAGTGAAATTTCACCGTACATATTAAATAAATGGTTATACACTTTTAAAGAGCCGGCATTGCCTGGCTTGTTGAAAAGTGTGCCGGCAGCTTCGCCGTCTGGGTAAAATAATTCAATCTTCTCAATGTGAGATGCATCATCTAAGCTAAGTAAAATATCACTAAAATTTTCCATTACGTCTGCTACCTTTTTTAATAAGGTTCGCCCTACTACACGTAATAGGACGCCTTTGTCATTAGTTTCGACACATTAGACATCAGCATTTTGACCGGTACTGGTAATGTTGCTGCACCATGGTCCCATGCTTGTTCTGCATGGTTTGCTTCATCTATTTGCATCTGCGTGACGATTTTTTTGGTTTTTAAGTCTTGCTCAGGCAGTTTATTTAAGTGGCTTGCTAAATGCTCACCCACTTGTTTTTCTGTCTCAGCTAAAAAGCCTAAATTCCATTTATCGCCTAAAGCACCTGCTAATACACCCATACTGAATGAGCCCGCATAAAACACAGGGTTGAGCACACTCGTACGGCCACCTAGTGATTTAATTCTTGATTCACACCAAGCTAAATGCTCAGTTTCTTCAAGCGCTGCTTGTTGCAATGCTGCCGTGACTGTTGCATCTCGTGAAGTAATGACTTGCCCACTATAAAGGGCTTGTGCACACACTTCACCAGTATGATTCACGCGCATTAAACGTGCTGCGTATTGCTTCTCACCAGCTGTTAAATCAGCTTCAGGAGTTGCTTGATCAGGATGTTCACGCACACTGCTTGGTTTTGCAAACAAGGTGCGTAAGCCGCGATCAAATTCCGTAATGCATGTATCAAATAATGTCATAGTCTTTATTCTCTTCTAATTACAAATAAACTGTAAAAATCCCGTCTGTTTCGTAACAGCACAATGATGCAATACAATTTTACCTTCAAACCGTTTAATTAGGCCTAATAATCAACCTAGTTTACTGGTTGTTCAATGGCGTAAAAAATGTATATCACTCATAAAAAAATCCGCCGAGCTGACTGGGCGGATTTTTTTAAGTGTTCAGTCAACAGACTAATGTTATTGCGCGTCCTTCTTTTCACTTGTTGCTTTTGTCTCAGTCGCCATTGCTGCTTTTAAAACAGGCTTACCCTTGAGTAAGTTCATTGCCTGCATAAATTGGAAGTCGTCAGCACTAGCAGGCTTAATCGGCCCTTTCGTTTCTGCATATTTTTTAGCATTCATTTTTTTGCTAGCGGCTTTTTTATCCAGTTTAGGCAGTTTAATGGCTGGTACTTCTTGCTCGGTTTTGTCGCCATCTTTAGGATTGCTTAAATGGCCTGATAAATCCGCTTCAGAAATATTGTGAGATTGATCGCTACCATCTTCAACAATATAGTCAGGCACAATGCCTTTTGCTTGAATAGCACGGCCGTTAGGGGTGAAGTAACGGGCTGTGGTGAGCTTAATCGCCGCGCCATTATTCATTGGCATAATGGTTTGCACTGAGCCTTTACCAAAACTTTTAACGCCCATAATGGTTGCGCGTTTATGGTCTTGTAATGCACCGGCAACAATTTCAGAGGCAGATGCAGAACCCGCATTAATTAACACAACCATTGGTACTGTTTTTAAGTCTTCTGGAATATCACGCAAGTAGTCATTGCGTAATGCACCACGTGCATAGTTTTGTGGGTTTGCCGTTAAACGCATTTTTGAATCAGCTGCACGGCCTTCTGTGTAAACCACTAACGTATCTTTCGGTAAAAATGCAGCTGAAACACCAACCGCACCATTTAATAGCCCACCTGGATCGTTGCGTAGGTCTAATACAAAGCCTTTAAACGGGCCTTTGTTTTCATCATGCATTTTTTGTATTGCTTTCGCTAAGTCTGAACCAGTATGCTCTTGAAATTGCGTCACGCGCGCATAAGCATAGCCTTCAGGTTTGAGTTCATACTTAACGCTTTTGCTTTTAATAATGTCACGGGTGATGGTGTAGTTAAGGGTATCTTTGACATTTTTACGTAATACTACTAACTCTAACTTGCTGCCTGGCTTACCGCGCATGATTTTAACTGCGTCATTTAAAGTCATGCCTTTAACTGCCTTATCATCTAACTTCATGATTAAGTCGCCAGCTTGTAAACCTGCTTTATAAGCAGGAGAGTCTTCAATGGGTGAAACCACTTTAACAAAGCCATCTTCCATTGAAACTTCAATGCCTAAACCACCAAACTCCCCTTGAGTGGCTGCTTGCATATCTTTAAATGCATCAGGGTCCATATAAGTAGAATGTGGGTCTAAGCCAGTTAACATGCCGCTAATGGCTTCTGATAGGAGTTTTTTGTCAGCAACAGGCTCAACATAATCACTTTTGATTTTGCCAAATACTTCTGCAAAGGCACGTAAATCATCAATAGGTAGTTGAGGCTTAACCATTTTTTCTGCAACGGCAGAGTAGGTTACGCTTAATAAAAAGCCAAGCATTAAACCAGAAAGTACTAGGCCAGCTTTGGCAAAACCTTTATTTTTTAGTTGCATGTAGAAAAATTCCTAAAATTACCGATCAAAAAGAGTCGTAAGGTATGACAAGCGATCGATGAATAGTTTCAATTGATTATGATTATAGTATGGATGTAGGATTACAAAAGTGCAATATTAACCTAATAAACCTGCTTGATTGAGGCTATCTCTTTTTTGCAAATGAACGGTTGTTGAAAATATGACAGCTTGTTGTTAAAACCTTTTCGCGCCATTATAGCGTTCAGCCCAATAGCCACTTTGTATGCTCTCAATGCTGACACTGCGGCCGGTTCTTGGCGCATGGATGATTTGATTGTCACCAAGGTAAATGCCAACATGTGAATTAGGGTAATTGGTTGTGTTAAAAAACACGAGGTCACCAGCTTGCAATGCATTTTTTTGGATGCTTTCACCTTGCTTACTCATGGCGCTGGCCGTGCGAGCCAAAGTAATATTGGCTGCTTGCTTGTAGACGTATCGCACAAAACCACTGCAATCAAACCCAGTTTCAGGGTTGTTACCACCAAATTTGTATTGGGTGCCGGCAAGATTAAGTGCTTGGTTGACTATTTTTTCATTGCGGGCTTTGTTTTTATTGGGATCACGGGGCTTTGCGTAATGTTCGCCAATTACTTCAATTGTTGTGCCACGTAAATTGCTAATGGCAGTCGACATTTGCATGCCAGCAGATTGGCAAGTCAAAGTGAATAGGCTGCTGTAAGCAATAAAAAAGCAAAGCGTCGATATTTTTTTGATATTCATTATGTAAGTGCCTGAGTCATGCATTGGTTGAGACATTAAAAAAAGCCTATCGCACTGTGTCGATAGGCTTTTGGATTAACAGGCTAAATTAGCGTGCAATCATTTTTTTCACTAGGCCGATAACAGCTAGTAAAACACCACCACCAACACCGCCGCCAGCAACCTGACCGATGATTGATGCGATATCCATACCAGCCGCGCCAGCGCCAGCTGCAGCAGCGCCGCCCATACCTAATGCGCCTAATACTTGGCCGCCAATACCGCCGCCAAGAATACCCACTACTGAATTCAGCGCGGTTCCTAAGCTAGCATTTTTCATTAAGCCGCCAGCAAGATTACCACCAACAGCGCCACTAATTAACTGAATAATAAGTCCTAAGTCCATAACATTTCCCCTAAGTTTGATTTTAATTATTTCTTTATAAGTTCAAAGCTATGCTTATTTTTAAAAAAAGCATAATTTCAGTTTACAGATTATTCTTTGTAACACAAGCGTGATTGTTTTTAAAACCGATCGTTATGGGGTAAAAAACTGTTTTTTTGCGGTAATTTCTCCGATTCATGGGATAATTTTGTAATGGTAGATAATTCAAAAATTCGCGAGGTATTTAGTAATGGCGGCGCACTTTCACAAGAAATAGCAGGCTTTAGTGAGCGTACACAACAGCTGGAAATGGCTTTAGCGATACAAGAAGCGATTGAAAATAACGATCAACTAGTCGCAGAAGCGGGTACGGGCACTGGTAAAACCTTTGCGTACTTGGTGCCAGCATTGCTTTCTGGTGGCAAAGTCATTATTTCAACAGGGACTAAAACCCTGCAAGACCAACTATATTCACGCGACTTACCCAATATTCGTGACGCTTTAAAAGTACCAGTGACAGTGGCTATGTTAAAAGGCCGCTCTAACTATATATGCCATTACCATTTAGAGCGTGCAGGGCAAGAAGGCCGGTTTGCCTCGCGTGAAGACGCCAATTACCTACAGCTGATTAAAACCTTTACTGAACACTCTAAAACCGGTGATAAAGGTGAGCTCAATGCCGTGCCAGAAAACTCGACCGTATGGCCAAGTGTGACTTCCACACGCGATAACTGCTTAGGCGGTGATTGCAACTTTTATAAAGAGTGCTTTGTGATGGAAGCGCGTAAAAAAGCGCTTGAAGCCGATGTGGTTGTGGTGAACCATCATTTATTTTTTGCTGATGTGATGCTGCGAGATGAAGGCATTTCAGAGTTGCTACCAACCGCGAATACTGTGATTTTTGATGAGGCGCATCAATTGCCAGATGTGGCAGGCTTGTTTTTTGGTGAAGATATTTCGACAGGCCAGCTACTTGAGCTAACAAGAGATTGTAATGTTGCCCATGCTACATTAGTGAAAGACTGTGTCGCACTGGCAGAAGCGAGTGCTGCGGTAGAAAAAGCCGTGCGAGATTTTAGACTGATCTTTGCCTACGAGGGTTCACGCATGCCTGTACAAAAAGCCTTGGCGGTTAAAGGCTTTGAAGAGCGCTTTGAAAAAATGTTTGATGAATTGCAGTTATTAACCTCAGTGCTTGAAACACAAGCGCCACGTGACCCATTATTAGAAAAATACTGGGAGCGCAGTGTTGGCCTGACTGACTTATTAAATCGTTGGATTCGTGCTGGCAATGCCAACTTAGTGCGCTGGGTAGAAGTGTTTACGCAATCAGTGCAACTGCATGCCACACCATTGAGTGTGGCTGAAGGGTTTGGCAAACAATTGAATGGCCAGCCAAGAGCGTGGATTTTTACCTCAGCAACTCTAGCGGTTAAAAGTGACTTTAGCCACTACCAAAAACAAATGGGCTTGTTAGATGCGAAAACAGGCTTTTGGGAAAGCCCGTTTGATTATGGCAATCAGGCGCTATTTTACGTGCCACCTGAAATGCCTGATCCCAATAGTCAGGGTTACATTGCAAGTGTGGTTGCAGCAGCTTTACCAGTATTACAAGCCAGCGGTGGCCGGGCATTCTTTTTATCAACAAGTTTGCGTGCCATGCGTGAGATTCATGCTTTATTAAAAGAAGAGTTCATTGAGAATGGGATTGAAAGTCCATTGCTATTGCAAGGCGATAGCTCCAGAACTGAACTATTAGAGCGCTTTCGTAAATTAGGTAATGCCGTACTCGTTGGCTCACAAAGCTTTTGGGAAGGCGTTGATGTACGCGGCGAAGCGCTTAGTGTGGTGATTATCGACAAGCTACCCTTTGCACCGCCAGATGACCCAGTATTATCCGCCCGTGTAGATCAGATGAATAAAGAAGGCAAAAATGCCTTTATGGAATATCAATTACCATACTCGGTCATTACCTTAAAGCAGGGCGCAGGCCGTTTAATTCGAGATGAAGAAGACCGTGGTGTATTGATGATTTGCGATCCACGCTTAATTAGCAAGTCGTATGGTCGCCGTATTTGGCAAAGTTTGCCACCGTTTAGGCGCACGCGTTTGGTTTCTGATGTGCAGGCGTTTTTTGAGGAATAATGGCAAGTAAGCATGCTTATTATTCCTGAATCTGACTATCAATTAACAGCCATTCGCGCACAAGGCGCTGGCGGGCAAAACGTCAATAAGGTTTCAAGTGCGATTCATTTGCGCTTTGATATTCGCGCGTCTAAATTAAGTGAATGGTTGCAAAACCAATTGTTGGAAAGTAAAGATAAACGCATTACATCAGATGGCGTATTAGTCATTAAAGCGCAGCAGTTTCGCACGCAAGACGCGAACAAGAAAGATGCCATTAAGCGCTTGCATGACATTGTGAATGCAGCCAATGTCGTGTTGCCAACCCGCCGTGCAACCAAGCCTACTTATGGTTCTCGCAAGCGTAGGCTGGAATCAAAAACACAAAATGGGCAGAAAAAACGATTACGTGGCAAAATAGCGCTTGATTGATTATCGTCAAACAACTCTTTCTTTATCACACTGACTCTTTAAGCTTTATGAATCTATTAGCACTTGATACTTCGACAGAACAATTATCCCTCGCATTGAGCGTAGGGGGAAAAATGACTGTGTCTGATCAATTAGTGGGTAATGCATCATCGCAACACGTATTACCACAGATCCAGTCACTATTAACTGAAGCAAATATTAAGCTGGCTGATTTAGATGGCATAGCCTTTGGTGCTGGACCAGGTTCCTTTACTGGTGTACGGATTGCCGCAGGCGTTACGCAGGGCTTAGCATTTGGTGCTAGTTTGCCAGTGGTGAGCGTGAGTACATTGCTTGCATTGGCAGAAGCCGGCAGTGCAGAAAAAGTCATTACGTGTTTAGATGCGCGCATGGGTGAGGTTTATCACGCGGCTTATGAAAAAGAAGATGGAGCGTGGGTGGAAGTGTTAGGACCAACGGTGTGTAAACCTGAGCTTGTGCCAGCAATGACAGGCCATGATTGGGTCGGTGTTGGTAGCGGTTGGAAAACATATCCAGAGCCATTGAGTGCGGTTTATGAGGGGCAGTTAAGTGCAATGCAACCCAACTTAATGCCATCAGCGCAAGCCATTATTCATTTAGCGGAACCTATCTTTAAGCGCGGGGATGCATTACCAGCCAGTGAGGCCATGCCACTTTATGTGCGTAACCGTGTGGCATTGACGACCGCCGAACGCGCGAAGGTGGCCGCAGCCAAATGAGTGCACAATTAGAACAGTTGGTGACTTTTAGACCCATGCAAGAAACTGACCTTGATGCGGTGATGGAAATTGAACCGACGATTTATTCGCACCCATGGTCACGTGGTAATTTTAGTGACTCAATCAACTCTGGTTACAGTGCGTTAATGATGATGCAAGGCCAAACCATTATTGGCTATGCTTTAATGATGGTAGCAGCAGATGAAGCACAATTATTGAATATCAGTGTGGATAAGCCTTTTCAAAAGAAAGGCTTTGGTAGAATTTTGCTTGATAAAATGATGCGTATTGCTAAAGATAAAGCCGCGACTAATATGTTTTTGGAAGTGCGCGTGAGTAATCATGGCGCGATACACTTATATGAACAAGCTGGATTTAATGAAATGTCTATTCGCCCGAAATATTATCCAGCGAAGCATGGCCGGGAAGATGCAGTACTAATGGGGTTGGCAATATGACGCGTGAAGAAATTTTAAAAGAATTAGAACTATGGCCTTTGTGGAAATTAAAAGCCATGGTGCCTGATATGAGCGCCGAGGCAGTAGAGCAGCGTGAGCCAAAAACGAAACCAGAAGCAGACGTTGCTGTGCCAATGGATGAAGCTGTGGCAGCAGAAGCCACTGTTGAGGAAACTGTTACCAAAGTAGCACAAGATATGCCCGTGTATCGAGAACCTGAGTCAACCCTTGTTGATACAGCAGTGGAACCGCAAGCAGATCAAGCTGTTAAACATGTGAGCTTGCAGGTATTTGCCAGTGATGATGGGCAATGCTTGTTAGTGCATCATGGTGAAACACCGACTCAAGATCAGATTGTAATCAGAAATAATATTGCGCGAGCGATGCGACTGAACATCAAACTACTGGCCGATGTTGTTGCCCCTGATCAGCTATTGGAAAATCATCATCCAAAAGCAATCGTGTTGTTTGGTGAAAAGGTCGCACAAGCCGTATTGGCAATAGTCGAGCCGCTTGAAGAATTACGTGGCATTGAGTTGGATTTTAATGAGCATGCCTGTGTGGCTACGTATGATATGCAACATTTGATCGAGCATGTGGAAGATAAACGCAAAGCTTGGCAAGATTTATGTATGGCATTAGAACTTCTCGCGATAGAATAAGACATTGTTTTACAGTTGTACGCATTGAAATTTGTTACTTTAATCGACATATATTACTAAGAAGCCATTCACTAAGTGGCAGGACATATTTAAGGGGATCCATCATGAAAAATCTATTTTTAAAGTTATGCGCAGTATTACTTGTGCTGAATTTAACGGGTTGTGGCTACAATAAGTTTCAATCATTAGACGAAGAGTCAAAAGCGAGTTGGTCTGAAGTATTAAACCAATATCAACGTCGTGCAGATTTAGTACCAAACTTGGTTGCAACGGTTAAAGGCTATGCAGAGCATGAAAAAGAAGTGTTCACTGAAGTAACAAGAGCACGTGCATCAGTTGGTGGTATTCAAATGACACCTGAACTGCTCAATGACCCAGCAGCAATGGCAAAATTCCAAGCAGCGCAAGGTGACATGACCAGTGCACTTTCTCGTTTGATGTTAGTGGCTGAAAACTACCCTAACTTAAAAGCTGACCAAGGTTTTAGAGACCTGCAAGCACAGTTAGAAGGCACAGAAAACCGAGTAACAGTGGCGCGTAATCGTTATATTGCAACAGTTAAAGATTACAACGTTGCGGTACGTAGCTTCCCAGAGAATCTAACTGCAATGGTATTTGGTTACGATACTAAAGCAAATTTCACTGTTGAAAACGAAAAAGCGATTTCAGCACCACCAACAGTTGAATTTTAATTGTTAGTGATTGAAGGCTGTTTAAATTGATCACGCAAGTTAAAGCGAGTTGGTTACGGTTTGTGCTGGTGTTTGTGATGTCCTTTTGGGCATTGCAAGCGGCAGCATTGCAGGCAATACCTGCACTTAACTCACCAGTTACAGACCTAACACAAACACTCTCTTCTCAAGAGCAGGCGGCACTAGCCAATAAGCTGACGCAATATGCTGATGCAAAAGGCAGTCAAGTCGCGGTGTTGATCGTGCAAACGACGCAACCTGAAGACATTGCCCAGTACAGTATTCGTGTAGCGGATGCTTGGAAATTAGGACGTGAAAAAGAAGATGATGGCGTGTTATTGGTCATCGCTAAACAAGATCGAAAAATCCGGATTGAAGTCGGTTATGGTGTTGAAGGTGCCATTCCTGATTTATATGCGAAACGCATCATTACAGAAACCATTTCACCTAACTTCCGAAAAGGCAATATTTACGGTGGTTTAGACCAAGCCACTTCACAGTTAATGTCGTTAATTGACGGTGAAGATTTGCCGCCGCCAGATAGACGTGCCATGAATGGCCAAGCCAGTATTGAAAACCTATTACCATTGATGTTAATTGGTGGCATGGTACTTGGCGCTATTTTACGGGCGATCTTTGGTAGCTTTTTAGGTGGCGTGTTGAATGGCGGCGCGATTGGTTTTCTCGCTTGGACGCTTGGCGGCGGTTTATTTGGCGCCATTATATTTGGCATTGTTGCCTTCTTTATGGCGATGATGGGCGCATCAAACATTGGCCGCAGAAGCGGATATGGTGGTGGCTTAGGTGGCGGACTCGGCGGTGGTGGTTTAGGCGGCGGCATGGGAGGCGGCGGTTTCGGTGGTAGGGGC
>JAWUXH010000020.1:0-19503 GCA_034111445.1 Methylophilaceae bacterium
AATACAGGAAAGTCTTTACCAACAGATTGATAACCAGCAGCCTGCATGGCTTCAACTGTACTGCCGACAACGACATAGTCACGATCCTTTACTTGTAAACCAAGTAACTCATCTCTAACGGCACCACCTACAATATAGCTATTCATATCATGTCCGATAATGATGATTGGTTAATAAAGGAAATCAAAAAATTACTTTCTGGCTGCGTACTGCCTAAATGCGTTATAAGCACCACGTTGTGTTTCATCAACAAGGTAGTCAGGCATAATGGCTTCAAGCGCTGTTGGCTCAACATTAAAAATAGCTGGGAAAGGTGCACTGCTAACGCTATCAACTTCCATTGATTTAACATTATCACGCGACATTAATTTAATCGGTAATAGCTCCATCATAAACGCTTGCGTATAAGCCAACTTATCACATAAACCAATAATGCAACGCTTCACACCTAATGTGTTGGTAATCGATTGCACAAGTGCTTTAAAGGTATAAACGGTTGGGCCAGCTAATTCATACGTTTCACCAAAAGTAGCAATATTTTGCACACTGGCGACCATGCACTTAGCCACGTCCTCAACCCATACTGGTTGAAATTTAGCTTCTGGTTTTGCCAATAAAATCACAGGCATGTATTTAGCAATGGTCGCAAATAAATTAGTAAAGCGATCATCACGGCCAAAAATAATAGATGGTTTAAACACCGTAATATTTAATGAAGACTCTAGGGAAGCTAAAGCTGCTTCGCCAGCGCCTTTTGATTTCAAATATTCACTTGGTGCATTTTGATCAGCGCCTAGGCTGCTCATTTGCACAAGTCTTGAAATGCCAAGATTGCGACACACTTTGCCAACCATCGCTGGTAATTGGTGGTGTACTAAATCAAAGCTTAACTTGCGTGATTGGTGCAAAATACCAATCATGTTAATCACAGCATCCGTGCCTTGTAAGGCATTTGATAATGCCGTTTCATCAAACACATCACACTCTGTAATGCTCACATCTGGTAGTAGTTTTAAATGTTTAGCGCGATAAGCTCTTCTCGTTAGTACATTCACTGCATAGCCTTCAGCTTGCAGTTCTGTGACAACGGCACTACCTACAAAACCTGAACCACCTAATACACTCACCTGTTTTTTTTGCATCTCTAATACAACCTTCTTAAATGTTAAGTTCTAGCCCGTTATGGTTGAGGCTATATCGTCATTAATTTCGTTTAGCTGGAATTGTACCAATTCTTTGCTTTAATGTTCTTAATTTCGCACCAATTCTTGGCGCATACAAATGTGCATTAGCCATCACACGCTGTACATAATTACGCGTTTCATTAAATGGGATCGTTTCCATATAAATCGCAGCCTCTAATGGACGGTTAGCCATCCATTTAAGTGCGCGGCTTGGCCCTGCATTATAAGCCGCAGTGGCCATCACGGCCTGACCATTCATCTCATTGAGTGTATGACGCATATAAAAAGTACCCAGTGCTACATTAGTCCGTACATCATGAATATTTTTACGCTTAAAACCACGCATACCTTTCTTTTTAGCGGCCCATCTCGCGGTTTTTGGCATTAATTGCATTAAGCCTGATGCACCCACTCTAGATTTAGCATAGTCCATAAAGCGACTTTCTTGCCTCACTAGACCAAATACCCATGCTTCATCCAACGCTTCATCTGAAGCCGCATGTTGAAAATACTGTCGATAAGGCGTTGGGTAACGCAAATCAAAGTTATGAAACTCAGTTGTATTATCGGCAGTATTAATTGAAATGTCGTGCCAGCCTATTTTCTGTGCGTAACTAGCCGCGGCTAAACGCTCAGTATCGCTTAATTTTTTAGTGGCATTAAACCACTCGCTTTTAGCTTGCCAGCGCATTTCTAATTTTTTAAGCAACACCGCTCTTTGAATCTGCGGGATGTTAGCAATACGCTTTACTTCATGCTCATCAATCATATGCTGCGGAGCATCACTGCCAGCCATAGGCATACCAACTTCTTCTGCGGCCAACCAACCGTAATAGTGTCGCTCTTGGCCCAGATTCATGAATAAATCATCAGCAACAGCTAATTGTCTTGGTGACTTAGGGTAAGTCGCCTTTAATGCGCGCGCTTTCCAATAGCGCCATCTTGCTCTTTCAGCTTGTACTGGTGGCATTTGTGCAATGAAGCTTAATAATGTCTTCCAACTTTCTGCACGTAACGCCGCGCGCGCTTTCCAACCATTGCGCTTGAGGTAGACATCATTACTGGCTAATGTTGCTGTTAAGCTTGGTGCTGAAGAAGCATAGCCATAATACGTTAATGCTTTCGGGTCTAAATCAACTGAAGCGCGATAAGCGATTAAGCCCCAAGCGGTGGCACGATTTTTTTGATTAAACTTATGCTTTACTTTTTTAAAGGTGCGAACAGCCTTACCCACATTTTTTCTAGCTAAGCGATCAACTGCAAACAAATTAAGCTCAACCCCAAAAGGACTGTTAAATGAGGCGACTTTTCTGCTTAAAAAACGTTCTGGGTTTTTTCTAGCACGATCAATCAAGCGTGCGGTTTTACTACTAATGCCTGGCAGTTTAACTGCAATGCCTTTGGCAAGTTTCGTTTTGCCATTTAACAGTGCCAGTCTTAATCGTTCATACTTATTGGCTTTGCTAATCACACCTTTTTTAGCCATGTCTTTAAATAGACGGTTACATTGACTAGGTTGCTGCTTACCAGATAACCATAAGGCTTTGACCATTTCACGATCAACTGCTTGCCCTAATGCAGACTTACCTGTCCAATAGGTACAAGCAACACCAGCATCGTTTCCAGCATATAAGTCATGTTGTGCAAAAAATTGTGCCCAATCATTTTTACTGCCTAACTTTTTTAACCATTGCGCACGTAGCCCTTGGTTAAAAGCATAATCTGGTGTTCGGTTAAGGAAGTTTAATACCTGCTTGTCCGTTAATTGGTTCATACGCGCACTGACTAACCAGTGCTCAGCATAGGGCGCCAATATGTAACGCTTTGCTTTTAACTGGTTGGTATATTTTGTAAGCGTGGTGAGTTGTTTCTTTTCAAAAGCGGTCTTCGCTTTTTTGAAGGTTTGCTCTTCATATAAAGCGAAAGCATTTTGTGAAAAAATGCCTAGTAATACAACTGTCATGCAAATGTTCAATAATTTATTCATAACCATCTTTTTCTAGGTTTTAATGACTTTCATTTGTTTGCCTACATTAAAGGTGCAATTGTTAATGACATTTAATTTTAAGGCTTATTAAAAGATTAACCGATTTACAATGGTTATCATGCCAAATAGAACCGCTAAATATAATGTCAATTTAAGCGTTTGTTTAAAGTAACTAAGGTATTTTTCCTCACCAAAAAAAAAATAAAACCCCAGCAATATAACTGAGGTAAATATTAAGAATGCGAGCAATAGGCGGAGTATTAACATAACGGTTGTCACCTTAAGGTCTGGTTAACTCTATTTCTAATGAGTATCATGAAGAGGTACTTTAAGCTTAATTAGCTTGGTGCATCCAATGTTGCGATTCAACACTGAGCATTTTGGGTGCGTCAGCTAACTGATCGAATGTGACATATTCCCACGCAGTATCATCTGCTAGCAATGCGCGTAATAATTGGTTGTTCAATGCATGGCCTGATTTATATGCATGAAAAGCCCCTAAAATTGGGTGGCCAATCATATACAAATCACCAATGGCATCTAAGGTTTTATGTTTTACGAATTCATCATCATAGCGCAACCCATCTTCATTTAAAACGCGGTATTCATCTAATACAATCGCGTTATCTAAACTGCCACCACGTGCTAATCCGTTGGATCTTAAAAATTCCACTTCATGCATAAAGCCAAATGTTCTTGCACGGCTGATTTCGTTAATATAAGAGTCAATAGCAAAATCAACTTTCACATTACTGCCAGATGCTTCAAATACTGGGTGGTCAAACGCAATGGTAAAATCGATTTTAAAACCATGATATGGATCAAATCTGACCCACTTATCATCTTCGATCACTTCAACTTTCTTGAGAATTTTGATAAATTTCTTTGGTGCTGCTTGCTCTACAATACCGGCTTCTTGTATTAAAAAAACAAACGGGCCAGCACTACCATCCATAATTGGAATTTCAGAGGCATTGATTTCAATCAAGACATTATCGATACCCAAGCCTGCAATAGCAGACATGACATGTTCAACAGTCGAAACACGCACCCCATTACCTTCTAATGCAGAACACAAACGCGTGTCTTTTACTGCACTAGGTGTGGCTTGTATTGTATTGGGTTCAGGCAGGTCAACCCTTTTAAATACAATGCCGGTGTCAGTTTCAGCAGGATGAAGGGTAAGCGTAACCTTCACCCCATTGTGTAATCCAACACCTGTGGCGCTTATCATTTTTTTTATCGTGCGTTGCTTCAACATGTTATCTCAACTAGTCTCCATTATTATTTCGCATCTAGCTTCATCGATCATTCTTAAAAAGTATCGATATAAAATCAATACTCACCTTGCCAGACAATGGCAAGGTCTCAGTACTTTAATGACCTCTGATTAGTGATGCAATTTAATATTGACTTCAATGTCCTCACGAAATTCCAATTTTAGGGTATTAACTAACCAATCATTTAGTTAGCTTGTTTACGCAAAAACGCAGGGATATCAAATTCTTCTACCCCAGAGCTTTTCATTGCTTCAATTTGTGCACGACGGTTATTAGCACCAAATACATCTGGTGTTTCATCTTGTACTGTTTGTGCATGTGTGACTTGTGAAGCACCGTTAACCACTTGTGGTGTATCTAACACACGTAGTTCAGGCTTGCTTTCAGCACGCGTTACACCACTTAAACCAGTTGCCACCATTGTGACACGTAAACCATCTTCTAATGACTCATCAAAGACATTACCAACGATCACAGTTGCATCATCAGCAGTGAACTCTTTAATGGTGTTCATCACATCATAGTACTCTTTCATTTTGAATGAAGCAGAAGTTGTAATATTCACTAATACACCACGTGCATTGGCTAAGTTTACGTCTTCTAACAATGGGCTAGCCACTGCTTGCTCAGCTGCGATACGTGCACGATCAGCACCTTCAGCCACTGCTGAACCCATCATCGCCATACCCATTTCACCCATGACTGTACGTACATCGGCAAAATCGACGTTCACTAAACCAGGACAGTTAATGATTTCTGCAATGCCTGATACTGCATTGTGCAATACATCATTAGCGGCTCTAAAGGCTTCTAAGAATGGTACGTCTTCACCTAATACTTCCATTAACTTTTCATTTGGAATGATGATCAATGAGTCAACATGTTTTGAAAGTTCGTCAAGGCCGTCAGAGGCTACTTTTGTACGTTTACCTTCAAACTCGAAAGGCTTTGTTACAACAGCAACGGTTAAAATGCCCATGTCTTTTGCCACTTGAGCAATCACCGGCGCAGCGCCAGTACCTGTACCACCACCCATACCAGCGGTGATAAATAACATATCAGCACCTTCGATTAGCTCTGCAATCGCATCACGATCTTCCATCGCAGCGTCACGGCCGATTTCAGGTTTTGCACCCGCACCAAGGCCTTTAGTCATGCTTAAGCCCATTTGCAACACTGTTTTTGCTTTACTTTTTTTCAGTGCTTGCATGTCAGTATTGGCGCAAATAAACTCAACGCCGCCAACATCTTTTTCAATCATATGCTGAACAGCATTACCACCACAACCACCCACACCGATCACTTTAATCACGGCTTCTTGGGAATTTTTCTCCATAATCTCAAACATTTTCATACCCCTTTTATTTAAATGTTACTCGCTTATTAAAATTGACTACTGCCTGTACTGCTTAAGTACTTCTCTCCCACTACTGCATTAAAAGTTGCCTTGAAACCAACTCTTCATTCGGCCAAATATGCCTTTGAACGAATCTAATTCCAAGTCTCCATTTAATTGACTTTCTAATTGCTGCCTACCTTTCAATACCAAACCAACCGCTGTGGCATATCTTGGATTACTGACCACTTCAGATAATCCGCCAACATTTTTAGGTAATCCTAAACGCACTGGCATATTGAATATTTCTTCGCCTAACTCCACCATGCCATTCATCATCGATGATCCACCGGTAATGACAATGCCTGATGCAATCATTTCTTCCATCCCGCTTCTTCTTAACTCTGCTTGAACGAGTTCATATAATTCAACAATACGCGGCTCCAACACCTCGGCTAATGTACTCACTGATAGTTCCCGCGGGTCACGACCATCAACACCGGGCACTTCAACCATTTCACGTGTACCGGCTATTTTACCGTGTGCGCAACCATGTTTGATTTTAATTTCTTCTGCTGACTGTGTTGGTGTTCTAAACGCTACCGCCACATCATTCGTCATTTGGTCACCTGCAATTGGTACCACTGCTGTATGACGAATAGCGCCATGTTTATATACCGCAATATCAGTCGTTCCCCCACCAATATCGACTAAACAAACACCTAGCTCTTTTTCATCTTCAGTGAGTACCGCCATGCTTGACGCTAGTGGTTGAAGGATTAAATCACTTACTTCAATACCACAACGCTTAATGCATTTTGAAATATTTTGAGCGGCAGCCACTGCGCCAGTCACAATATGCACTTTCACTTCTAACTTCATGCCGCTCATGCCTAATGGTGAGCGGACATCATCTTGCCCATCAATAATGAATTCTTGTGTCAACACATGTAAAATTTCTTGATCTGCTGGTAGTGCAATGGCACGCGCCGTTTCAACCACACGATCAACATCCATCTCAGTCACTTCAGTATCTTTAATTTTCACCATGCCATGCGAGTTAATACCCTTAATATGGCTACCAGCGATCCCTGTGAATACGTTATAAATTTTGCAGTTAGCCATTAATTCTGCTTCTTCTAAAGCACGCTGCACTGACTGCATCGTTGAGTCAATATTAATCACCACGCCTTTTTTTAAGCCGCGTGAAGTATGCTGCCCTAAGCCAATTACGTTTAGTTCGCCATCGGCTTGCAGTTCCGCCACAATCGCAACTATTTTCGATGTGCCGATATCTAGTCCAACAATTAAATTTTTATCTTCTCTAGTTTTACTCATTTTATTTTCCGCCTGGCTAACTCTTTACTTACTCTTTTATTAAACGTTGCTAGTGGGATCATCATGCTTACCGACCCCTTTTATCGCAACCTAATTTTCTACAATACTGGCTCACTTGGTTTACGAATGGCAAAACCATTTGGGTACCTTAAATCTGCATACATTAATTTCTTATTTAACTTCTCAATCGTGCTTTGATAAACCCTTACAAAACGCTTCAAGCGCGCCTCTACTTCTGTTCTACCCAACTCAATGGTCATGCCTGACTGCGTCATCAACTGCCACGCTGTTCTCTCTGTTAGCTTCAATTTGACAATCTGCATATTAATTGGCTTAAGCATTTCACTAAACACCGCATATTGTTTAGTCACCAGTTCAGCACTGGCTTCTGGCCCAATAAACACTGGTAAGTCATCCCCTACCATTTCATTAAACACATATCCTTTTTGACTAACTAAACCTGAGCCACCCCATTTAGCCAATGGTTCGTGCTCTTCAATCAGCACTTCAATACTATCTGGCCAACGTCTTCTCACGCTCGCTTTTTTTACCCAATCCAAACCCTCAAAAGCGTCATGTGCTTCTTTCAAGTTCACTAGAAAAAAACCACCCTTCAATTTCTTCTCAACCACTAGTGTTAACTGCGTTGGTTTTAAGTGCTTCAAATCACCCATAATCTTGACTTCTTTTAACGGAAATCCTTCAGCATTAAACACCACTAAAAACCCAACATAAATCACTGCACCAAAACAGATACCAAACAAAATATTGGCTATCCCATTGAGTAATGTTGGCTTATCCCACATCAGCCAACTCCAAAATACGAATCACTAATGCTTCAAAGCTGATACCGGTTGCTTTTGCTGCCATTGGCACCAAGCTGTGGTCTGTCATACCAGGGCTTGTATTCACTTCAATAAAAAAGTGATCGCCCGCTTCATCCATTAAGAAATCAACGCGCCCCCAACCTGTGCAACCAATTGTTGTAAACGCTAATAAAGCCTCCTGCTGAATTTGTGCTTCTTTCTCAGGGCTTAAGCCACAAGGACAATGGTATTCAGTGTCATCTCTTAAATATTTTGCTTCAAAATCATAAAATTCATTTTTTGGCACAATACGTACAATCGGCAAAGCTTGGTAACCTGTTTGCCCATTGCCAATAATGCCGACTGTATATTCACCTGCATTGACCGCTTTTTCAGCAATGACTAGTGGATCTGACTCAGCAGCTACCACAAAAGCCTGTGGTAATTTCCCAGCTTCTTTTACTTTTGTAATACCAAGGCTTGAACCCTCATTCGCGGGTTTCACAAACAATGGTAAACCAAGTGTTTTTTCAATTTCTTCAAAGTCACTCTTTTCATTGAGTAATGTAAATGCTGGCGTTTTAATGCCGTTTGCATACCACAATAATTTTGTACGCCATTTATCCATGCCAACGGCTGAGGCCATCACTCCGCTTCCCGTGTATGGAATATGCATCATCTCTAACGCACCTTGTATGCAACCATCCTCACCAAACTGACCATGTAAACTAATAAAAACACGATCATATTGTGCTAATGCTTCTAGGGCTTGTTCTTTTGGGTCAAATCCCTCGGCATCAACACCCTGCGCTAATAGTGCTTTCAATACAGCGGCACCACTTTTCAATGACACTTCACGCTCACCTGAAGTGCCACCCATCATGACAGCAACCTTGCCAAATTTTTCAGCGTCATTGTATGTGTTGGTTAACGCATTCATGCGGCATACTCTCCGATCATTTTCACTTCTTGTTGCAATGTCACGCCAAATTTTTCCTGTACTGTTTGTTGCATATGTTTGATGATTAACTCAATGTCTAGCGCATTTGCACCACCAATATTCACGATGAAATTAGCGTGTTTTTCAGATACTTGCGCACCGCCCATCACATAACCTTTTAATCCGGATGTTTCTATCAACCTTGCGGCGTAATCACCCTCTGGGTTTCTAAACGTTGAACCCGCATTTGGCTGATTCAACGGCTGCGTTGCAAGACGCTTTGCCAGCAGCTCTTTAATTTTTTTAGCCGATGCTTCGCCATCACCATCGGCAAGTTTAATCCAAGCATTAATAAACCATTCTTCTTCCACTGGTTTTTCAACATGGCGGTAACTGGCTTTAAATGTATCAGCATCTCTTACCGTCAGTTCACCTGCGCGGTTAATCATCGTGACACGACTCACCACTTCCCATGTTTCAGTGCCATAGCAACCTGCATTCATCGCTAAAGCGCCACCAACCGTTCCGGGAATCCCTGCAAAAAACTCAGCGCCGGGTTTATTTTCTTTTGCGCAAAATTTAGCCAACTTTGCACCTGTCACCCCTGCTTCAACAAATATTTCATCGCCTTCTCGGACCATGTCTTTTAATACGTTATGCATCACAATAATCGTGCCGCGAAAACCACCATCACGGACTAATAAATTAGATCCCAAGCCAACAAAGTAAATTGGCGTTTGTGCATCGACTGTTTGTAAGTAGGTTTGTAAATCTAATAGGTCCTCTGGTACAAACAAGGTATCGGCCATGCCACCCACGCGCCAGCTGGTATAGCGAGTCATTGGCTCGTTCGCCACTAGCTTCCCCCTGATTGCGTTTATTGGTTTCATGTTTTGCATTGCACTCATTGTTTATTCGTTACTTACCTATTCTCTGCTAATTGTTTTGCTTGTATAGCCACTTGCCCAATTGAACCAGCACCCATCACAATCACCACATCATTTTCTTTTGCTACGCCAACAATTTCTGCTGGCAATTCATCCGTTGTTTCTACAAACATTGGCTCTACTTTGCCTGTTACACGAATCGCTCTAATCAGTGAACGTGTATCCGCAGCAATAATTGGGTCTTCACCCGCTGTGTAAACCTCAGTTAATAACACGGCATCAGCGCCTGATAACACGCGAACAAAATCTTCAAAACAATCCCGAGTTCTGGTGTAGCGGTGTGGCTGAAATGCAATCACTAAACGTCTATCAGGATAAGCATCTCTTGCCGCAGCAATCACGGCCTGCATTTCCACTGGGTGATGACCATAATCATCAATCAAGGTATAAGTCCCCCCTGTTTTAGCGGCTACTTCACCATGTTTTTCAAATCGGCGGCCAACGCCTTTAAATTCTTTTAATGCTTTTATAATGGCGGCATCTGGTACATTCAACTCAGTCGCGATTGCAATCGCAGCCAAAGAATTCAATACATAATGATGGCCTGGTAAGTTCAACGTAATATCAAAAGTTGACGTTGTACCATTTACTCGCATGACGGTGAAGTGCATTTTGCCATTATCCGCACGAATATTTTTAGCTTGTATATTAGCGCCTTCGCTCACGCCATAGGTCATCACTGGTTTAGTCACGCGCGGTAATATTTCACGAATGTTTTCATCATCAATACACACAACCGCCATTCCCCAGAATGGTAATTGCTGTAAAAATTCCACAAAAGCACTTTTTAATTTATCAAAGCTATGCTCATACGTTTCCATATGGTCTTGGTCAATATTAGTCACCACCGCTAACACCGGGGTTAAGTGTAGGAATGAAGCATCTGATTCATCCGCCTCCGCCACAATATAGTCACCTGTCCCTAGCCTTGCATTCGCATTCGCCGCTTCTAACTTCCCACCAATCACAAAAGTTGGATCCATACCTGCTTCAGCCAATATACTTGCGATCAAACTAGTCGTTGTTGTCTTACCATGTGTTCCTGCGACTGCAATCCCCTGCTTAAAGCGCATGAGTTCAGCCAGCATTAATGCTCTAGGCACCACTGGCACTTTATTAGCACGTGCCGCTTTTACTTCTGGATTTTCTTCATTCACAGCACTCGACACCACAACGACATCAGCATTACTCACATTGTCTGCCGTATGGCCTTTAAAGATCGTGGCGCCAAATTGCGTTAACCTTTTTGTCACAGCCGTTTCATTTAAGTCTGAGCCCGTAACGGTAAAGTCCAAGTTAACCAACACTTCAGCAATGCCGCTCATGCCTGCACCACCAATGCCGACGAAATGAATATTCTTAACCTTATGTTTCATCGTGCGTACTCCTCGCAGACTTTTGCTACGGTTGCTGTTGCATTTGGTTTACCTAAGGCCAGCGCTTTTGTCGCCATCTCGATACATTGTGTTCTTGTTAAGTCTTTTAATATTGCCACTGCTTTTTCCACTGTTAAATCTGACTGCTGTATGAGTAATGCCGCACCAGCTTCAGCTAAATATTGCGCGTTACCGGTTTGATGGTCATCTACCGCAAATGGGAATGGCACCAAAATACTCGCCACGCCTGCCGCAGACAACTCTGCAATCGTTAATGCACCTGCACGACAAATCACAATATCTGCCCACTGGTACACATCTGCCATATTCTTAATAAAAGCGACCGCGTTTGCTTTCACCTTCGCTTGCGCATAGTTTTCTTTTAGCGCATCAATATGTTTTTCACCTGCTTGGTGTACCACTTCAACTGCTTGATCACGCCCTAATTGCGCAAAGGCCTGTGGCAAAATTTCGTTCAGTGCTTTTGCACCTAAACTACCACCTACTACTAATATACGCAGTGGCGCTTCTCTGTCATCAAATCGATAGATTGGATGCATGATTTTCACAATATCTTTTCTAACAGGATTACCAATCAATGTTGCTCTATCACCAAATGCTGACGGAAACGCAGCCATGGTTGTATTCGCAATTTTTGATAACACTTTATTCGTTAAGCCTGCGACTGAGTTCTGCTCATGGATCACCAATGGCGCGCCTAAAAACTTTGCCATGACGCCACCCGGAAAAGCAGCGAAACCACCCATCCCTAGTATAAGGTTTGGCTCATGCTGCTTAATGGCTTGGTGCGCTTGCTTAAAAGCGACAAACAATTTTACTGGCAACTTTACCCAGCCCATTAACCCATTACCGCGTACACCCTTCATGGTGATCATGGCTTTCTTGTAAGGCTTATTGGAAATCAATCTATTTTCCATGCCGCCTTCGGTACACAACCAAACCACTTGCCAGTCTTTAGCTTGCAAATAATCAGCCACAGCCATTGCTGGGTATACATGTCCACCAGTACCGCCTGCCATGACCATTAGGGTTTTACTCATACTGGTAACCCCCTTTGGATACGCTTATTCTCAAAATCAACTTTGAGTAAAATAGCCATGGCCACACAAACCACCAACATACTACTGCCACCAAAAGATAGTAGTGGCAACGTTAACCCTTTTGAAGGTAGAAAGCCCATGCTTCCGCCAATATTAATAATGCTTTGTATACCAATCCATACGCTAATACCCTGCGCAAATAAGGCAGCAAAGTGGCGCTCTAACCTAATTGCTTCTTTCGCAATTCTAAAGCCAGTCACCACAATAAAGGCAAGCAAACCAATCACCGTCAGCACACCAACAAAACCTAACTCTTCTGCAATCACTGCTAGTAAAAAGTCAGTATGCGCATCTGGCAGGTATAACAATTTTTCGATACTCGCGCCTAAACCGACACCAAACCATTCACCACGACCGTAAGCCATAAATGAATGTGATAACTGATAACCTTTATCCCAAGGGTCTGACCATGGGCCATCTAAGAAAATGCGAATACGGTCTAGCCTATAGGCCGCGCTAAAAATAAAGGCCGTTAACGAGGCGCCAAACAATACTAAGATGCCAATGAAAATTTTAATATTCATGCCACCTAACCAAAGGATAGAAATAGCCGTTGCTGTCATCACAGCAAACGCGCCATAATCTGGTTGTAGTAATAACAACACGCCAATTAACAACATCACCGCTAACATCGGTAAAAATGAGCGTTTAAAATCATTCATTGATTCAGCTTTACGCACTGCAAAATCAGCCACATACATCGGCACTAATAACTTCATCACTTCTGATGGTTGAAAATTCACAAAATATAAAGGTATCCAGCGCTGTGCACCTTTAATCTTGCCACTACCACCTGGAATAATCAGCACAACGATTAATAAAATAATCCCGAATATAAAGAGCGTTGGCGCCATTTTTTGCCACCATCCAACAGGGACTTTAAAAGCCACTGCGCCAACCATTAAACCAAGCGTAATAAAAATTGCCTGCCTAATCAGGTAGTGATGGCTGTTGTACTGCAAAGCTTTACTGTTGTCTGCAATGGCAATAGAGGCCGAAAACACCATCACCAAACCAATGCCCAATAACACCAACATTGCCCAAAGTAAATTTTGGTCATAGGTCACAATATGCGCTCTTGGTCGATTAAACGTAGTGGCTACCATGCAGCCTCCTTTACGTCATCAAGCGGTTTTAAACGATTCACCGCTGCTACATACACTTCTGCTCTATCGATATAGTTTTTAAACATATCGAAACTAGCGCAGGCAGGTGACAACAAGACGGCATCACCCACATTCGCAATTTTCTTAGCGATATTGACAGCCTCGGCCAAGTCTAAAGCCCGATACATTGGCACCTCAGTGGCTAGCAACTCAGCTTCAATAATTGAAGCATCTTGCCCAATGAGCACCACGCCATTCACATTACTTTTGACAGGGACAACTAATGGATTAAAGTCCTGCCCTTTACCATCGCCACCTGCAATTAAAATGACTGGTTGTGCCATGCCTGCAATGGCGGCGCATGTCGCACCAACATTGGTGCCTTTTGAGTCATCAAAATAATCAACATCATCAATATTGGCGACCCACTCAACACGGTGTGGTAAGCCTTTAAATTCATATAATGTTTGTAGCATTGGCGCATGTTCAATGCCTATTTCACGGCAAAGCGCCATCGCTGCCATCGCGTTGGATGCATTATGTAACCCTGTCATTTTCATGCTACTAAGGGCAATGAGTGGTTTTTCAGCCTCAGATAACCATAAATCATCTTGTTGTTTGCTTAATCCTAAATCGACACTACCTTCATTTTCTGCCAGATCAACTTCAGATAAACCAAACGTCACTTGTTTCAATTTTGGCCGCGTCATCATCATGCTCCACGCATCATCACGATTAAGCACTTGGCAACTGGCGTTGTAAAAGATGCGTGCTTTTGCAATCACATAGTCTTGATATGTTTCATAGCGATCCATATGGTCTTCAGACACATTTAGCATGGTCGCAGCATCAAGCTGTAAGGTATGCGTTGTTTCCAACTGAAAGCTGGATAACTCTAATACATACACATCAGGCGCATCCATCATTAAGGCTTCAAGCACTGGCAAACCGATATTGCCAGCAACAATTGTGTTTAACCCGGCTGCCTTACACATTTCACCCACTAGTGTCGTCACAGTGGTTTTACCATTTGATCCAGTAATGCCAATGACTTTTGCATCGGCTGAGCGATATTGTGCAAACAACTCCACATCACCAATCACTTCTAACCCATTGGCAATGGCTTGTTGTATCGCTGGTGTGCTCAATGGCACCCCTGGACTAATCACTGCAAAAGCAACGCCTTCAAATATGGCGGCATCAAACGCACCCATGTGAATGTCAGCATTAGGTAATTCTGCTTTAATCACGTCTACATTTGCATGTGTTTTACGTGAGTCAGCCACACGCAATTGTGCGCCTTGCGCATGTAACCAGCGCAAGGTCGCCAAGCCTGAGTCACCAAGACCCAACACTAATACCAATTGATTGTTGACTGACAATTTCATATTTTTAAGTAATGATCACTTTTCTAATTTATCTAATTTTCAATGTTGCTAAACCAATTAACACCAACATCATGGTGATAATCCAAAAACGCACAACCACTTGTGTTTCTTTCCAACCTTTTTGCTCATAGTGATGATGCAAAGGTGCCATTAAGAATATACGTTTCCCTGTGCCTGTTTTAAATTTTGTATATTTAAAGTAAGTCACTTGTGCGGCCACTGAAAAGGTTTCCACCACAAATACACCACCCATAATGAATAAGATGACCTCTTGCCTCACAATCACAGCCACAATACCCAATGCCGCGCCTAAAGCTAACGCGCCAACGTCACCCATAAACACTTCAGCTGGGTAGGCATTAAACCAAAGGAAGCCTAAACCAGCGCCAACCATACAGGCACAAAATACAGCAATTTCACCCGCGCCTTGAATGTATGGAATACCTAAGTATCCAGAGTAATCAAAGCGGCCTGTCACATAACAAAAGATTGCTAGCGCACCGGCCACCATGACGGTTGGTAAAATGGCTAAGCCATCCAAACCATCGGTTAAGTTCACTGCATTACTACTACCTACAACGACTAAATAAGTCAGCACAATAAAACTCACTGCACCCAGTGGAATCATGAACTCTTTAAAAATCGGTAAAATAAAGGTTGTTTCAGCAGGTGACGTAGCAGTTTGCTGCAAGAATATCGCCACACTCAAACCAACGACTGATTGCCAAAAATACTTCTCTTTTGCAACCAAACCCTTAGAGTTACGGTGTACCACTTTGCGCCAATCATCAACCCAACCGATGACGCCAAACCCAAGTGTGGTAAATAACACCACCCATACATACTTGTTACCTAAATCTGACCATAACAAGGTTGAAATCGTAATCGCTACTAAAATCAATGCACCACCCATGGTTGGCGTACCTGCTTTAATTAAATGCGTTTGCGGTCCATCATCACGGACTGACTGGCCCACTTTATAATGCGTTAACTTACGAATTAACGTTGGCCCAACCATGAAAGAAATAATGAGTGAAGTCATGGCGGCCAAAATCGCACGCAAGGTAATGTAATTAAACACCTGCAAGCTATGAATATCTTTAGAAAACCACTGTGCTAATTCTAATAACATTAGTGCGCTCCCTTTTCTACCGCTGCTGTTTGTATTGCATTGCTTACGCGTTCCATTGCCATAAATCTTGACCCTTTAACCAACACCATCGTGTTGGCATCCATAACTGTTTTTACTTGTTCAATTAATGTTTCCACATTGTCAAAGTGTGTTGCACCTTGCCCAAATGTTTTCACTACTTCTTTCGTTAGTTCACCCAACGTAAGCAGCTGATGAATGCCTGCTGCTTTTGCATAAGCACCAGCTTCTTGGTGCATTTTCACTGCATCAGTACCCAACTCACCCATATCACCTAGTACTAACACTTGCTTGCCGTCATAGGCTTTTAATACATCTATCGCTGCATTGGTCGACATTGGGTTTGCGTTATAACTATCATCAATCACCACGGCACCATGCATACCTTGTTTATATTGCAAACGTCCTTTAGCTCCGGCAAACTTTTCTAACCCCTGCTTCACTGCATTTAAATCAGCCCCTACGGCTAATGCAGCCGTTGTTGCAGCTAATGCATTCATCACATTATGTAAACCTGGCGCTGCTAACTTCACATCCGCATCACCAACCTTAGCGTTAAGCTTAATCTCGCTATCACTAGGGTTAAGCTGATAGTGAGCATTTACATCAGCGCCTTCATTCAACCCAAACGTCATGGTTTTATGTGTGCCAGCCAATGCTTTCCATAACGGGTAAAACGCATCGTCTTGATTCAACACAACCACACCATCATCAGCGAGGCCTTCTATAATTTCGCCCTTGGCTTTCGCAATCGCCTCATACGAACCCAACTCACCCAGATGTGCATTACCCGCATTATTAATCAGCACCACATTCGGCTTAGCAATATTGGTTAAGTAACGAATTTCACCGCTATGGTTCATGCCCATTTCAATCACTGCATGCGCATGCTGCTGTTGCATTTTCAGCAACGTGAGCGGCATACCAATATGGTTATTCAAGTTCCCTGCTGTGGCTAATACTGCACCTTCATTACGATTCGTCTCACGTAGTATTGCTGCCAACATTTCTTTAACCGTGGTCTTACCATTACTACCTGTTACCCCAATCACTGGTGCGTTAAATTGGCTTCTCCAATAAGCCGCTAATTCGCCTAGTGCTTGGTAAGTATCTTTTACGACGATGGCAGCTTCTAAATCCTGCACCCCATCAAAACCCTCATTAACCAATACGCCTGCAGCACCGTCTTTTAATGCCTGCACTGCATAAGCATGACCGTCAAACTGTTCGCCTTTAAGCGCAACGAATAACTGGCCTTGTTCAATATGGCGGCTATCAGTACCAACACTGGTAAATGCCGCATCCTCGCCAACCAGTTGTGCATTTAATACTATTGCTGCTGCTGACAGTTGCATCATGCTGCCACCTGATAATCGTCTAATGCTTGTTGCGCCACGGCTACATCGCTAAACACATGTTTAATACCAGCGACTTCTTGGTAGCTTTCATGCCCTTTACCAGCAATTAACACCACATCACCTTTTTTGGCATTCGTCACCGCCTGTGTAATCGCCACTGCACGATCCAACTCAACACTAAATACAGTGCTTAACTCTTTTGTAATCTCATCAACAATCGCCTGCGGGCTTTCACCTCTTGGGTTGTCTGATGTCACCAATACGGCATCTGCATATTGCACCGCGACTTGCCCCATCAATGCACGTTTGCCAGCATCACGATCACCACCACAACCAAATACACACACTAATTTTCCATTCGTACTGTTTTGTAACTGTTGCTTCAAGCTGATTAACACTTTTTCCAATGCATCTGGTGTATGAGCAAAATCAACCACTACTAATGGCAATTCTTCACCACCTAATTGCTGCATACGGCCAGCCACTGGTTTAATGTTACCGATCACTTCAATGGCCTTATCTAGCGCCACATCTAAACTCAACAATGTCGCCAATACTGCAAGTACGTTATAAGCATTAAACTCACCCAACACTTTTGCGGTTAATGCTGCACGGCCTTTTGGGGTAGTGACTTGCATCGTCAGTCCGTTTTCAGTGAAGGTTAAATCCTGCCCTTGCACATGCTGGTCTGACAAACCTGTGGCTAAGCCATAACTCAATACAGTCTGACCACTTTCAATCAACTCACCCGCAATTGTTTTCCCAAATGCATCATCCGTATTCACAACCGCACATTGCAAACCATTCCATTGAAACAACTGGCGCTTTGCATCTGCATACGCTTCCATTGTTTTGTGATAATCCAAATGGTCCCGCGACAAATTAGTTAACACCGCAACATCAAATTGCACTCCACTCACACGCCCTTGGGTTAACCCATGTGACGACACTTCCATTGCCACCGCTTTCGCACCTTGGTTTTTATATTCACTCAACAAGTGCTGTAACAAAATGGCATCTGGCGTGGTATTAACGGTTGCTTGCATATCACCAACAAAACCATTACCAATCGTGCCAATGACTACAGGCTTCTCGCCCAACGCATCCAAGCACTGTGCAATCCACTGCGTTACAGTCGTTTTACCGTTTGTTCCAGTCACACCAATCACAGTCTTATCTTGTGTTGGCTGCCCGTAATATTCTGCGGCAATCTTACTAACCTGTACTTTCAAGTCCGCTACGGCTATCTGCTCAACTGTCCACTCTGGCAACCAAGTAAATGATGCGCATCCACTTTCGCCTGCTTCCCACAATACCGCCTTAGCCCCTTGTGCAATGGCTTGCCCAATATAGGCACGCCCATCACTATGTTCACCCGGGTAAGCAATAAACAAGCTACCTTCAACAACCTGTCGGCTATCCGACGTCATATTGACAAATGGTTGTTTCAATAAGGCTTTAATAGTATTAGTGAGCTTGACCATTTTCCGCCTGCCCTTCTTTGAATTCTTGCTCCATCACAACATTATGTGTTGGCATATCTTTTGGTACCGACAGGCTATCTAGCGCTTCACTCATCACCGCACTAAAGACTGGTCCTGCCACCCAGCCGCCATAATAGCGATTACCCTCAATACTTGGCTCATCAATCATCACAGCCATAATGAGTCTTGGGTTTTTTGCTGGCGCTAAGCCAACAAATGAGCTGATGTACTTCCCTTTTTCATACCCATGCTTACCTGTTTTACGTGATGTACCCGTTTTACCTGCCACGCTATAGCCTGCCACTTGTGCTTGAGGTGCTGTACCACCTTCCTGAACAACAGTTTCTAACATTGCTTTGACAGCATTCGCCGTTTTAGCGCTATAAACCTGCGTCCCCACTGGCAACTTTTGTCTTTTCTTCAACGTCACTGGCATTAACACACCATTATTAGCAAATACGGTATACGCACGGGCTATTTGTAACAGCGTGACACTAATACCATTACCGTAAGACATCGTTGCTAACCCAGCATTACTTAATTTCGTGTAATGGCGAACCACACCAGCCGCCTCACCCGGAAACTCAATATTGGTTTTTTGACCAAAATCCATTTTTTTATAGCTTTTCCACAACGCCTCTTTACCAAGCTTCTCTGCTATTTTCGACGTCCCAACATTTGATGACATCTTAATCACATCAC
>JAWUXH010000021.1:0-29526 GCA_034111445.1 Methylophilaceae bacterium
TTTAATTCTTTTAGTTTCAAATAGAAAGCATCGTTAGGTATGGCAAAGGATTAAACTTGCCTTAAGATTCTTTTTTCTCAATGGCTTTTAAAATACACATGAAGTCTGCTTCAGCAACTACCTTACCATCGACTGTTGCTACGCCAGAATACTTCCAGATACCTTTTAAAATGCGATTGATTTTGACGTTTAAGATGATTTGATCACCTGGAGAAACAGGATTCTTAAATCTGGCTTTATCAATACCGGCAAAGTAATAGACTGATTCATCAGAAGGTTTTGCCCCCATTGTTTTGAAAGAAAGTAACGCAGCAGCTTGCGCCATGGCTTCAACAATTAACACGCCAGGCATGACCGGGTGATATGGGAAGTGTCCAGGAAAATAAGGCTCATTAATACTGACATTTTTAATGGCCGTGATTTCTTTACTCAGCTCCATCGATACGACGCGGTCAACTAACACAAATGGATATCGATGTGGTAAATGGTCGAGAATTTGATGGATGTCCATGCTGCCTACTAAATCTGTTGTGTCGTTCATACTTGTCTCAATATTTTACTTAAGGTTAATGGTAAGGCGTGATAGTTTAAAGTGTAAAACCTAAGGATTACTTTTTACTTTTAATTGATTAACTTCACGTTCAAGTTGTTTAAGTTTATCACTCAACTTTTGAATATTTCTAATATTAGCTGCAGTCGTTAGCCACTCTTTATGGGTTTGATATGGCATTAGTGCAGTATATGTGTTGGCTTTAGTTAGTGACCTTGTCACCATGGTCCCAGGAGATATAGTGACGTGATCAACCACTTCTAAATGGCCCAGCACCATCGCGGCCCCACCGATTTTACAGTGTTGCCCAATTTTAGCACTACCAGCGATACCAACACACCCTGCTATTACGGTATGTGCACCAATAATACAGTTATGCCCTATTTGAATTAAGTTATCTAACTTAACACCTTCGTGCACAATCGTATCATCTAGTGCGCCGCGGTCAATCACAGTGTTGGCGCCAATATCAACATGGTCATGGATGATCACGCGGCCAACTTGTGGAATTTTAAGCCACTTCCCGTCTTCCTCTGCGTAGCCAAAGCCTTCTGAGCCAATGACAGCGCCAGAGAAAATATGACAGTGATTACCTATTTGGATTTTGTGCTTAATAGTGACATTAGGTTCAAGCGTAGTGTGACTGCCGATTAATGCGTCACTTTCAATTACTGATCCGTTTTTAATGGTGACATGATCACCCAAAACCACCCGTTCACCAATGACCACTTGATGACCAATGGCGCAGCTACTTGGTATGGATGCAGATGGACTGATGACAGCCGATTGAGCAACACCAACATCAGGCATGACCGGTGGGTTTAGCAGTGCAGATATTTTGGCAAAATAACTATAAGGGTTGTCAACTATGATGGTAGGCTTATCAGTTGCTTCAGCATCTGCTGGCCTCAACACAAAAGCGCTAGCGGCTGATTGGGCAACAAGTTTTAAATACTTGGCATCATTTACAAAAGCAATTTCACCTGTTTTTGCATTGGTTAATGATGCTATACGACTGATGATTGTTCCATCATCGCGGTTAACTTGGCCACCTAAAATATTACTTATTTCAGATAGTGTATAGCCTTGACTCATTGCATGATACCCAGCTTAAATTGTTTAAGTGTAATATTACTTACCCAGTGATTTTAGTACTTTGTCAGTAATGTCGACTTTAGCGTTGGCATAAGCTACGCCACCGTATACAACCAAGTCGTAACCGTTTTTCTCTGCAACTGTTTTAACCGCTTTATTCACACGGTCTTGCAACTTACCTAATTCTTCATTTTTTCTTAAGTTGATATCTTCACGTAGTTCACGGCCTTTACGTTGGATTTCAGTTTTAAGGTTTTGAATGTCACGTTCTTTATTACGTCTACTTGACTCTGTGATGGTCATTGCCTCTTTATCAAGCGCGGCTTCTTTCGTCTTAATTTTTTTAGCAAGTGCATCTAATGCTTTTGATCTTGGGCCAAACTCTTTTTCTAATTTTTTACCAGTTGCTTTAGTTTGTGGCGCGTCTTTTAAAATCTTATCGACCTGTACGTAACCAATTTTAAGCTCTGCTGCACTTACATTGAAAGTGAAAACCATTAAAGCGGCAATCAAGAATCCTGTTAATTTACTGTTCAATTAAATCTCCTTAAATAATCAAATATATTTTGGCATTATGCCATAAGTCCCTGTTAGCAACCTAGTTAAAAGGTTGTGCCAAGTTGGAACTGAATTGTTTGTGTATTGTCGCCTTTTTCTTCATTGAGCGCTTTAGCATAAATCAGTTTGAGTGGGCCAAACGGGGATAACCAACTAATACCTAGACCCGTTGAGTAGCGAAGTTCACTCAACTTGTAACCAGTATCATCTGTAAATACATTACCTGCATCAAAGAAAGCACTCATTCTAAATTGATTCGACTCGCCTATAAATGGCACAGGGAAGAATAATTCAGCATTGCCTAATATCTTTTTGGTACCACCCACTGAGAATTCTTGACCTGTCGAAGGCTGGATATCTCTCGGACCTAATGATCCATTGTCGTACCCACGCACAGAGTTCACACCACCTAAGAAATAGTTCTTGAAGAATGGGAATTTTTTGCCACCGTATGTATCAGCATAACCAATTTCACCATTAAGCATGATAGTGAAATCTTTATAAAAGTTATTAAACCATGCGTGCTTATAATTGATTTTGTAGTATTGCAGGTCAAGTACAGGTAGAGACACTTCCGCACTTAAACGTTGTAGCACACCATTACGGGTGAATTGAATGCTATCACGTGAGTCATGGTACCAAGAGCCAGAACCAACAACCGAGTTACTTGTACAAGTGAGTTTTGGGCTACAAAAATTTACGTATTGAATTGGACTATCAACACCAAGCTCAACTTCAGTAAAGTCAATAGCAAGACCAAAGTTATAGCCATCACGTTCAGTAATGGGGATGCCGAATCTAACACCGCCACCGTAAGATGAAGTGTTGTAAGACGACGTGCTCAATGAACTGGTATCAACATCACGGCGGTAAATATCAAACCCGCGACTAATGCCATCAGGCGTGTAATAAGGGTTGGTAAATGAGAGTGAATAGGTCGTATTCACCTTACCTGTGTTAATTTGTGCGTTAACGCGGTTACCCGTACCCAAAAAGTTATTTTGGTTAACGGTAATACCAAATACAACGCCTTCATTACTTGAGAGGCCGGCACCAAACTGCACACTACCGGTTGATTGCTCAACCACACTAACGTTCATGTCAACTTGGTCAGTGGTGCCGGCTACTGCTGGTGTTTCCACGTTAACGTCAGAGAAAAAGGCTGTTCTAATCAAGCGCTCTTTAGAACGTTTGATTTTACTTTCGTTGTACCAAGCTGATTCTAATTGACGTAACTCACGACGCACCACTTCATCTTTTGTGCGCGTGTTACCCATGACGTTAATGCGGCGCACATAAACACGCTTACCTGGGTCAACGAAAAAGGTGAATGCTGCGATGTTGTTTTCTTTATCAATTTCAGGTACTGGATTGACGTTAGAGAATGCATACCCTTCATTACTTAGGCGATTACTAATGGCTTCACTAGATGCTGTAATTCTCTGGCGACTGAATGTATCGCCTGCTTTTGTGTAAATGAGTTTTTCAATTTCTGAGTCAGGAATGATCGTATCGCCAGCCACTTTAATTTCAGAAATCGTATATTTCTGACCTTCAGTCACATTAATTGTGATGTAAATGTCTTCTTTGTTTGGGGTAATAGACACTTGGGTTGAATCAATATTAAACTCTAAATAACCTTGATTTAAGTAAAAGGATTTTAAAGATTCAAGATCAGCATTTAATTTTTGTTTTGAATACTGGTCATCTTTATTCCACCAACTCATCCAGTTTGGTGTCGATAATAAAAAGTCGTCTTTAAGTGTTTCTGAAGTAAAGGCAGTGTTACCAACAATATTGATACCGCGAATTTTTGACACTTCACCTTCGTCAATTTCAAACCGGACAGCCACACGGTTTCTTTCTAACGGTGTAACAACTGTTTCAACTTCAGCCGCGTATTTACCTTGAGACAGATATTGACGTTTAATTTCTTGAACCGCATTATCAAGTTGAGATTTGTCTAAAATCTGACCTTCAGCCAAGCCGGTTTGGGCTAGCCCTACAATCATTTTGTCAGTAGGGAATGATTTGTTACCACTAAGATTAATTTGTGCAATTGAAGAGCGCTCTTGCACGGTAACGACTAAAATATTACCTTCTGCTTCAACACGGACGTCTTTAAAAAAGCCAGTTTTGTAAAGTGTTTTAATCGACTCTGAAGCTAATGCATCATTCATCTCTTCACCCACTTTGACTGGCAAGTAAGTAAAGATTGTGCCAGGCTCAGTACGCTGAATACCTTCAACGCGAATATCTTGCACAACAAATGGTTCGATGGCAAAAGCTGTATTTGCAAAAAAACCAGCTAATGCGATTGCAAGCATCGATGGTTTAAATCGTTGACTAAAGTTGCGTATTTTGTTGTTTTGATTTGAGTGATTAATTGCCATTTACTTTAGCCCGTTATAAACCTATTAA
Organism: Methylophilaceae bacterium; assembly: GCA_034111445.1. Lineage (GTDB taxonomy): Bacteria > Pseudomonadota > Gammaproteobacteria > Burkholderiales > Methylophilaceae > Methylotenera. Next base: position 4,625 of record JAWUXH010000021.1, read on the forward strand.
TGTCATTGTAAAACGCCAGCATCATCATGCCTGCAATTAAAGTCAGGCCAATTTTTTGACCTACCATCATCGCCGATTCTGAAACTGGTTTCCCCGTTAAAAATTCAATCATATAATACATGAAATGCCCACCATCTAACACTGGTATAGGCAATAGATTGATCACACCAATGCTAATGCTCATGAGTGCCAGAAACCCGATAAAGGTTTTAATGCCAAGGTTAGCACTCTGACCTGCGTAGTTTGCGATAGTGACTGGGCCACTCATCATCTTCCACGATACATTGCCTAGCAACATATTGCCCATCATTTTTAAGCTGAAAATGGATGTTTCCCACGTTTTTTTGGAGGCTTTGACCAGTGACTCAAACGTTGAGTAATGCGTAGTGACATAATATTGTTCTTTTTGCTCAGGCGGAAAGTAAACGCCAGCGCCAATCTTGCCAACAACTTGCGCCCCCTGTTCAACCGCTGCTGGAATCACCTCAATGGTACGCTCTAGCTCTCCACGGGCGACTAATAAGCTGACTTTTTGATTGGGGTTAGCCCTAATAATAGTAACTAAATCCAACCATGTATCCGTGATTTCATTATTTGCTTTTAAAATGCGGTCGCCACTTTTAATGCCCGCTAAGCTAGCAACGCCACTTGGTGACAGTTCTCCAATAATTGGAGTTACTGATGGTTGCTGTGGATTTAGGCCAAGTTGTAGCAGTAAGTCTAATTTTGTGTCCTCTTGATTAATAGCTGAGACATTCAAATGGTAGTTTTTGAGGCCGGTTTCTATATTCGTAACTTCAACCCTCACTGGAATATCAGAGGTTGATTCACTTAGCAGCGCCCAACGCACCTCTTGCCAAGAATTAACTGACGCATGATTTACTTTTGTGATCGTGTCACCACTTGAAAATCCCGCCATAGCGGCAGGTGTGGCTGGCGCTACTTCACCAAGTTGCGGTTTAAGACCAACAACGCCAAAAGAAAACAGTATCCAGTAGAATAATATGGCTAACAATAAGTTGGCAATGGGCCCTGCTAGTACAATCGCCATGCGCTTACCCACGGCTAAGCGGTTGAATGATCGAGATAGATCCGCTTCAGAATATTTTGATTTAACGGCACCTTCTGCTTGGGTAAGCTCTCTTTCATCTAACATTTTTACATAGCCACCTAGCGGTATGGCAGCGATTGTGAGTTCGGTTTGGTCTTTACCAAATTTGGTTTGCCAAATTGCCTTACCAAACCCTACAGAAAAACGTAGCACTTTGACATTGAACCAACGTGCCACAATATAATGCCCATATTCATGAATGGTGACTAGTAGGCCAAGGGTGAAGATGAATGATAAGGCGGTCAACATGATTAACTCAACCTAGCGTTAATAATAGTGCTGGTTGCAGCTCTTGCGCGATTGTCCACTTCAATTAATTGCTCAATGGATGCGACATCTTCAAATTGACTTTTATTGAGTGCTGCTTCGATGACTTCTGGAATCATCATGTATTGGATTTTTTCATCTAAAAAGGCTTGTACAGCAATCTCGTTACAAGCGTTTAAAATGGCTGGTGCGGTACCGCCTTGCTTTAAGGCTTCAAAGGCTAAGCGTAAGCATGGGAAGCGCACTTTGTCGGGTGCAGAAAACTCAAGTTTTGCTAGAGATAAAAAGTCTAAACTGCTCACACCACTCGTGATGCGATCAGGGTAAGATAAGCCATAAGCAATCGGCGTACGCATGTCTGGGTTGCCTAATTGTGCCAGCACACTGCCATCCACATATTCAACCATAGAATGAATAATACTTTGAGGGTGCACCACAACCTCAATTTTCTCTGCAGGCGCATTAAACAGCCAATGTGCCTCAATCACTTCAAGGCCTTTGTTCATGAGTGTGGATGAGTCGATGGTGATTTTAGGCCCCATTACCCAGTTTGGGTGATTAAGCGCCTCAGCTTTTGTCACCTTATGTAAGTCAGCTAGCGATGTATTTCTGAATGGGCCGCCAGAGGCTGTTAACAATATTTTCTTAATACCATTATCAGCGAGTGTTTGTGCTGGGTTTGGAGGCATCACTTGGAAAATGGCATTGTGCTCACTATCAATTGGTAATAGTGTTGCGCCACTTTTCTTAACCGCTTGCATAAATAAACGGCCAGCCATAACCAATGTTTCTTTATTAGCGAGCAATACTTTTTTTCCGGCATTGGCAGCAGCAATTGACGGTAATAAGCCAGCTGAGCCAACAATGGCTGCCATCACGATATCAACATCATCATCAGATGAAACATCAGATAACGCTTGCTCGGCTTGCAATACCACTGTGGCTGAACCAACAGCTGACAGTTTGTCTTTTAGTGCCTTTGCGGCTGCTGCTTGTAGCATCACTGCAAATTTCGGCTTATGCAAAACACATTGTTCAAACAATACATCAACATTTGTACTGGCAGTTAGGGCGTAAACCTTAAAACGATCTGGGTGTTGCCCAATCACATCGAGGGTTTGCTTCCCAATGGTGCCGGTTGCCCCAAGAATGGTTACGTTACTTTGTGTTTGCTTGATTGATGCTTGATTCATGTTAGACGTGCAGCCCATTAGAAAAGTATAGTGGTAAGTACAGGTAGAAAAGAGTCAAGGTAGTGGTTGGGATAATGCCATCAATACGGTCTAATATACCGCCATGCCCAGGTAAGATATGACCGCTATCTTTTAGATTTGCTTGCCTTTTGAGCTTAGATTCAAATAAATCGCCCATGACACTTAGTATGGCTAAGAACATTAAGCCAACAATTAGCCAAATGCCGTAATTAAGATGCGTATTCAAATATAGGCCTAATAAAGACACAGCAACCATGCCGCCGATGACGCCTTCCCAAGTTTTACCTGGACTAATGCTAGGCGCCAACTTGTGTTTACCAAATTGCTTGCCTGAGAAGTAAGCAGCACTATCAGCAATACTCACTGTGGCAAACACACCGAGTAGTAGAAATGGACTAATTTGATACAGGCCAATAAAGGCAATTAAGGCGGCTGATAACAGTGCAATACCGATCAGTGAAGCAATCAACTTATTGGCACTGATATTCGTGTTATTAATGAGGACTAGTGGCACAATCACTAACCAGATAAATGAGGCAAAGCCAGTCACAAATAGGATGGTCAGTTCATGGCTAAATGCGTAAGTGGTGTTGAAAAAGTAGACAAGCAATAAGCCAATTGTCAGTGAAGCTGCAACATGTAATACCGTTTGCGCGGCAGACAGCTGCGTCATGCGAGACCATTCGTAAGCACCTATTACCATCACTGCTAATGCGATGAAGCTCCAAACGAGCGTGGATGTGTAAAATAATGCAATGAAGAGGCCTGCAATTAAAAAAGCTGCTGTGATTAATCTGGATTTAAGCATTATTTGTCGTTATTGTTGTGATAGTTGACTAGCGGTTTTAATTTGTAACGTAAGTCTTTACAAACAAACATCAATATTATGCCGCAGTTGGACATGTTTTTATACGTTTTTTTGTAGTTGTTCGCTTGTGCGGCCAAAACGACGTTCGCGGCCTTGGTAAGATTGCAGCGCTAATTTGAAAGCTTCTTGATCAAAATCTGGCCACAATTTTTCAGTGAAATAAAGTTCTGTATAGGCTAATTGCCACATGAGGAAATTACTGATTCGAGTGTCGCCACCAGTTCTAATGAAAAGGTCAGGCTCTGGTGCGTAATGCATAGAAAGGTACGGAGTTAGATCAGCCTCTGTCATTACTTCAACAGATTGCGGGTTGGCTTGACGCCATTTGTTAGTCGCGTTAACAATATCCCAGCGCCCACCATAATTAGCAGCCACTGTAAGGACTAGGCCAGTATTGTTGGCTGTTAATGCTTCCGACGCTTCAATTTGTGCATTTAATTTATCGTCAAATCGTGACCGATCACCGATCATCACAAGTTTGATGTTATTGTCGTTGAGCTTAACTGCTTCTCTTTTTAACGCCTCAAGAAAAAGCCCCATCAAAAAAGAGACTTCTTCATCAGGGCGGCGCCAGTTTTCGCTACTGAAAGCGAAAATAGTTAAATAGCCAATGTTTAAATCTGCGCACTGTTTGACCAGCGCGCGTACGGTTTCAACCCCACGCTTATGGCCAGCTACTCTAGGCATAAAACGTTTTTTAGCCCAGCGACCGTTCCCATCCATAATGACCGCCACGTGTTGTGGGATATCATCAGTGATGGGAATGTCTTTTGTTGAGCTGCTAAATAGGGCCAATGCGTCTATCCAATTGTTGAATTAAAGGTTTTAAATCCGTGGGTTGAAAGCATTAAACAGCCATCAATTCCTCTTCTTTAACTTGTAACATTTTATCAACTTCAAGCACGGCTTTGTCAGTTAACTTCTGCACGACATCTTGTGCGCGGCGCTCGTCATCTTCTGAGATTTCTTTGTCTTTGATTAATTTTTTCAAACTGTCATTGGCATCACGACGTACATTACGGATTGCTACTTTCGCACCTTCTGCCTCACTACGTACGATTTTGGTCATATCACGGCGACGCTCTTCAGTTAGCATCGGCATTGGCACGCGAATCACATCACCATTAGTCGCTGGGTTTAAGCCTAAGTCACTGTCACGAATCGCTTTTTCAACCTTTGAAATCATGTCTTTTTCATAGGGTTGAACGTTAATCGTACGTGAATCGCCTAAGTTAACATTAGACACTTGATTAACACCTGTCATAGAGCCGTAATACTCAACCATTACATGGTCTAGCAAGCCAACATGTGCACGGCCTGTTCGTACTTTTTGCAAGTCGTTTTTAAGCGACTCTATTGATTTTTGCATTTTTTGTTCAGCGGTTTTTTTGATGTCTTCAATCATCACATTACTCCTACTTTAATAATTGCTTAGCTTCTTATTTTACCAGAAAGCTAACGAATAATAATGCACTGCTACTTGGGCAGGCTTAGCTTATGTTGGTGTTACCATCGTGCCTTCATCAACACCCATCACAACGTCTTTTAATGCGCCCTCTTTGAAGATGCTGAAGACGCAAATTGGTAATTTTTGATCGCGGCATAATGTTAATGCAGTGGCATCCATCACTTTTAGATTTTTAGTGATAGCTTCATCAAACGAAATGGTTTTATAGCGCATCGCATCTGGGTTTGTTTTAGGGTCGTCAGTGTAGATACCATCAACTTTTGTTGCTTTAATCACAATGTCAGCATTCATTTCCATGCCGCGTAAAGCAGCAGCGGTATCGGTTGTAAAAAATGGGTTACCAGTACCTGCACCAAATACAACCACAACGCCCTCTTCTAAATAGCGAATGGCTTTACCACGTACGTAGTGTTCAGCGACTTGTGAAATGTTTAATGCAGACTGCACGCGCGCGTTAAGGCCAATGTTCTTCATCGCGTCTGATAATGCCATTGCATTCATCACCGTGGCTAGCATGCCCATGTAGTCCGCTGTTGCGCGGTCCATGCCGGCTGCAGCTGGTGCAACGCCTCTAAAGATGTTGCCGCCACCAATCACAACGGCCACTTGGACACCTAAATCAACGATGCCTTTAACTTCGTTAACAATACGCGTGATTGTTTCACGGTTAATGCCATAAGCATCATCACCCATGAGTGCCTCGCCAGAGAGCTTTAATAAAATACGTTTGTAGGCTGGTTTTGCCATGGGTCACCTCTTTTTTTGAAATTGCTTTATTTAATCATAAAAACAATCATTTATACATAGTAATTGAAGTAAATTGCTATGCTAATTGTTTTGTTTAAGTAAGTTGTGAATAATTACATTAAAAAAAATGGACTAAGCGTGATGCTTAATCCATTTTCAATCAACTTACACTAGTCGGCCGCAATAATTAATGCGATTTGATCAGTGTGCTGATGAGCTACTATAAGTTTTTTGCTGCCAAGGCAACTTCTGCTGCATAGTCCAGCTCTTCTTTCTCAATGCCTTCACCAACAACATACATTGTGTAAGAAGCAATCGTTGCACCTTTTGATTTCAATAATTCTTCAATAGACATTTTGTCGTCTTTAACGAATTTTTGATTCAATAGCGTGACTTCTTTTAAGAACTTCTGAACAGTACCGTTAGCAATTTTCTCTAACATTGCTTCTGGCTTACCTGCTTCAGTTGCTTTTTCAATTGCAACACGGCGTTCAGCTTCAATTAAAGCCTCATCAATGCCGCTTTGATCTAATGCTTTAGGTTTTGCAGCCGCAATGTGCATGGCAATATCTCTACCTAATGCATCATCACCACCAACGATATCAACAATTACACCAACTTTACTGCCGTGCACGTAGCTAGATAATTTACCTTGAACAGCTGGGCGTGAGAAACGACGAGGTGTGATGTTTTCACCAATTTTACCAACCAATTGCGCGCGTGTTTCTTCAACAGTTGAATCACCCATTGGTAATGCGTTGACTTCTTGAATGTTTGATGCTGAAGCGTTTTCAGCGATCAGTGCAGCTAATGCGTTTGTAAATGCAAGGAAGTCTTCATTTTTAGCACAGAAATCAGTCTCAGAGTTTACTTCAACCATTGCGCCAGATTTGCCGTCAGCACTAATGCTAACGCCAACTGTACCTTCTGCAGCCACACGGCCAGCAGCTTTACTTGCTTTATTACCAAAACGAACGCGCAGAATTTCTTCTGCACGTGTCATGTCAGCTTCTGCTTCTGTTAATGCTTTTTTGCAATCCATCATTGGCGCGTCTGTGCGCTCACGTAATTCTTTAACCATGCTTGCTGTAATTGTAGCCATTTTAAGCTCCTAATAGTTTCAGTCTGTATTGGTTTGATTCAAACAACAGTCGCTGTGTTTGCCATCAAGCTCAATCATTATTAATTGTGTATATGAAAATATAATTAAAAAAAGGGGCGAAAGCCCCTTTTTGGCAAAACCTACTTATTCAGCTGCAGGTTCAGCAGGTGCTTCTGCCACTTCTTCAGGAGCAGATTTTGTGATTTCTGTTAGTGCAGAATTACGACCTTCTAGAATCGCATCAGCAACGCCACGAGCGTACAAGCGAATTGCACGGCTTGAGTCATCGTTACCAGGAATAACAAATGCAACGCCATCAGTTGAGTTGTTTGTATCAACAACACCAATGACTGGAATGCCTAATTTAGCTGCTTCAGTAATGGCGCCGCTTTCATGGCCAACGTCAACAATAAAGATAGCGTCAGGTAAGCCGCCCATCTCTTTAATGCCGCCGATTGAACGATCTAGCTTTTCAACTTCACGCTTGTAACCAAGTGCTTCTTTTTTGTTGAATTTTTCGATGCTGCCATCTTCCATCATTGCTTCGTAGTCTTTAAGACGTTTGATAGATTGTTTAACTGTTTTGTAGTTAGTTAACATACCACCTAACCAGCGATGGTTAACGAAAGAGCAGCTAGCGCGTGTCGCTTCTTCTTTAATGATGTCGCGTGCTTGACGCTTTGTACCTACAAATAAGATACGACCCTTGTTTGCTGCTAATGTGCGCACATGTTTAAGTGCATCTTCAAACATTGGCAATGTTTTTTCAAGGTTGATAATATGGATTTTGTTACGATCGCCAAAAATGAACGGCGCCATTCTTGGATTCCAGTAACGAGTTTGATGGCCAAAGTGAACACCGGCCTCTAACATTTCACGCATTGTAACTGACATTATTTCTCTCTTTTTCAAAGGGTTATTAATTTATGCAACACCACAAACATTTATTTTTAATCTTCAAAATAAACACCCTTGATTGGGTTGCATATTGATTTTTGTATATTCGCAAAAAAGCGAAGCGCAGATTATAACATGAAGGCGTTGTATTGAATGCAATTTATTTACAACTTTTTCCTTTGAGACTTTTATGCTTTTTTGTCTTATTGATGGCTAAGCAATGCCCTAGTAAAAACAGCCTATTACGTTATGTGATTTTTAAACAAACATATTCATTATTTAGCTGCTTTTTATACACTTAATTACACCATCGAAATACCTGAACATTTATACAATCTACTATTGACCAATTAAACCCCAAGTTTTTGCAAAGGTTTGTATTTGCTTTTCAACTCCTACATTTTTATTTTTTTGTTTTTCCCAATCGTGGCCTTTTGCTTTTATGCGATTGGTAAGAGAAGCTATACATTAGCATTAGCTTGGTTAGCGCTCGCTTCTATCGGCTTTTATGGTTGGTGGGATGTGCGGTATATTGCTTTATTACTGGTATCGATTATCTTTAATTATAGTGCTGGTTGGTTTATTGCCCAATATAATACGTATGCTATCAAAAAAAGTAAGGCCAAATTCATTTTAATCATGGCCATTGGGATTAATCTTGCCCTGCTTTCTTACTATAAATATGCCAACTTCTTTGTGAGTAATTTAAATGCAATGACTGATTCACATGTTGCACTGAGTCAAATATTATTGCCTTTAGGTATTTCGTTTTACACATTCACCCAAATTGCGTTTTTAGTGGATACTTATCAAGGCAAGGTTAAGGAGTTTAGCCTTGTGCATTACACGTTGTTTGTGACGTACTTTCCACATTTAATTGCTGGACCTGTACTACATCATAAAGAAATGATGCCACAGTTTGCAAAAAAGTTAGTATGCAAAGTTAACACAGAAAATTTAGCAGTTGGTTTTAGTATCTTTGTCATAGGCCTGGCGAAGAAAGTATTGATCGCTGATTCAGCTGCCGAGTTTGCAAGCCCAATTTTTAGTGCGGTTGCCGCTGGCGCAACCCCCATGTTGATCGAGTCATGGATTGCGGCACTCGCTTATACCTTCCAATTATATTTCGATTTTTCTGCTTATTCAGACATGGCCATTGGTATTTCACTCATGTTTAATGTGCGTTTGCCGCTTAATTTTAACTCACCTTATAAAGCTGCAAGCATTATTGATTTTTGGCGTCGCTGGCATATGACCTTATCCCGCTTTTTGCGAGACTACCTTTACATTCCTTTAGGTGGAAGCCGTAACGGGAAATTTCAGCGGTATTTAAACTTAATGATTACGATGTTGCTTGGTGGGCTGTGGCACGGTGCCGGTTGGACATTTGTTATTTGGGGCGGCTTGCACGGTTTATATCTCATCATTAACCATGCTTGGCGTAGCACCAAGCAGCAGTTGGGTATCGTGCATAACGGTCGATTATCAGCAGTGCTGTCGACGCTATTAACCTTTATTACGGTTGTTGTAGCTTGGGTATTTTTTCGCGCAGACAGCTGGACTTCCGCCATGACAATATTGTCAGGCATGATAGGCGCTAATGGCATTTTATTACCTAAAGTACTACAAGCATTTTTTAGTGATGTGTCAGCGCAAACCTACGGGCTCTATTTTCTAAGGTTATACCCACACCCATTTATTGATGGCATTAATATGCTCGCCGCAATAAAAGTGATTATTGGCTGTTTTGTCGTTATTTGGGCTTTGCCAAACACCTATGAAATATTTGAAAAATACCGACCAACTTGTGATGATACGCTTAGCGTAAACAATAAAAGCAAACGCATTAACAGTTTTTCAAAGCGTCTTTTGACATGGAAGCCAACTGCCATTTTCGCATGGGTATTGGCTATTGTGTTTTGTCTATGTGTGTCAGAACTCACCAAAGTCAGTGAGTTTCTTTACTACCAATTTTAATGATGAAAAATTACTTAAAGCACTGTTTAGTTGTTGCCACCCCTATTTTACTATTCATGCTGTTGTTTGGTATTTGGGTTGAACCATTGCATGGTGACTTAACCCGCACAGGTAAATGGAGTGAGCGCGAATATGGCGCTAATGTTACGTTACCAGCAGTCACACTAAAAGAAAGTAATGGTCAAACACTTGCCAATGCTTGGGTGTTAGGTGACTCTTTTTCAGATCGCAATATATGGCAATCATTAGTGAGCGAAAGTACAGCGCATCAATTTAAGACCTTTAATTATGGAAACTGTATTGATCATTTTATTAATAACGCTATTAATGATACGACAACCAATTTAGTGATTATCGAATCAATTGAACGAGACTTAATTGACCGCTTTGTAAAAATGCAACAGTGTCAAAAGGTTACGTCAACACCATTAACCATTAAAGCAAGTGTGGCTGATTTTGAACGACCACAGTGGCCTTTAACCATGAATATATTGTATCTTGCAAAAACAGCATTCAATACATTTAAGTCAGCTTATTATCCCAATACAAGCTTTAAACAAAACCGTGTTGTTAATACTCCAATTGTTGGGCACTGTGCTAAGTTCTCACACTTGCGCCAAGATCGATTCCTTTATTATGCTGATGATGAACATAAAAACAGTTGGACGAAAAGTGACAAACAAGCAGCAGCACAATTAGTACTAAGCATGCAGAAACGCGTGCAATCCCACGGTAAGCAGTTTTTATTCATGTTAGTACCAGATAAATCCACAATTTATAGCGCATGCTTACCTCACTTGCCCCTGCCGAATGATGCTTTGAATATGCAGACAGTATTGCGGGAAGCTGGCGTGAATACACTTGATTTAAATACCACCCTGAAAGCGCAGATTAATATCACCACAGACCTGTATGAGCCGAACAATACGCATTGGTCATTAGCGGGTTACCGATTAGTGGCCAATAAGCTGACGGCACGATTAGGTCATGATGGTGCGTTATAGCAACACATTACTTTAGAAACGAGCTGAACTTGAAAAAGTAACTGTGTTAACAAACAGCGTGTTTGACTTGGTTGTGTATCAGGTGAATATGGAATTGACTTGTTAAAACTATGCCTCAATCAATAACGTACTAGTGCGCTTGTTTTTTTGAAATACGGTAAACCGCACTCACAAATACCATTGGGAATAAAAGGCTCTGCATGGCCTTTTCATTTGAGAATAAATCAAGATTCATATAGATCAATGCAATTAATGAGGTTGCGATACCCGCCACACCAAGAAACCGAAATAAAGCGTCTTTTGACCTTGAGCATAATTTCGCATCTTTGAAAAACTGGTAATAAATAACTAACCAAATTAATAAGCCGACAGCACCTAGTTCTGACAGCGTGAGCATGAATTTATTATGCACAGGCAGTGTGAATAAATTGGGTTTTTTACCAGGTACAATTTGGGTGGCTAACTCAACGCGACCTAAAGGCGGTACGATCGCTTTATCGCCTAAACCAACCCATTCAGTCTCTTTTTCGCCTGGCGGGTAAAGGTATAACCCCGCTTCTGCGTATTCATTTGGCCCAACACCAATGATCGGGTATTGCATTGCTAAATCTTTCGCCAGCATAATCATACGCACACGCGAGCCAGTTGCGCCTTCATCTCCACCACTTAAGCGGTCAATGATTGGTTGTGCGATGACCGCAAGGATTGCGATTAATACAACGGCAACAAAACTACCCGTTAACCAAGCTGTTGGTGTGACTTCTTTTCTTTTGATAAAGATGATCGTAATGAGCAATGTTGCCGCAGCAAAGCTTAACCACGCCGAACGTGAGAAAGTAAATATAACGGCGATAAAGCTCATCATCATCACAACTAAGCCAATTATTTTAAACAATTTGTTTTTGACAGCAAACAAGCCAACCAGCAAAAAGGTAAACATGGAGTGGAATGTGGCTTGTTGATTCGGCAGGCCTAAGGTGGCTGATGCTCTGGTGACGGACTCTCCTCCAGCTGAATATTTCTGTATGAAAGCACCCTTTCCGAGTAACCGTGTAAAGTTAAAAGGTTCACCCGTTGCAAACGATAGGCCAACCAAAATGGACTCTACGAATAAAATAAAAGTAATGGCAACGAGCACCCAAATGACATCTGCACGTGTTTGTATGGCCGAGCCGATGACCACAACAAAAAACACATTACGTGCCATATGCACTAAGCCTAGCGGCGCGACATTCGTAAAGTCACTTTGATAAATACCTAAATGAATCAGGTATGAAAATACACCCCATAACAACAAAGCGGAAAATAAAGTCGTTTTTTTATCCCACACAAAAGCTACTTTTTTTACTACAAATTGCTCAAATATTAAAATACAAAAAAGCAATATGAGGAGTATGTCAGCTGCGTTCATTAAGGTGTTTTCACTCTGTACATTATCCCAAATTGGGGTGTGGATATACAGTATTTTCTCAATACTTAATGGTTGGATAATAATCCAAAGGCATAAACAGACAGTGCGGCGACTGGGAATAAGACAGATGGCAAGGAGGCCAAACAAACCGATCGCAAATGCAATTTGAAATTTAAGCGATACTGAACCGAGTACAGTAATAAATAGGCTAAAGAAAAGCGTTGCAATTAATACAATTGCAGCCTCAAACAACGTTCTTTCTTTTAGCATATTCACAGTAATGATGGCTCTAGAATCGCTTTAGAACATACGATAGATAAACGCTGGAATAATTTCTTTTGTTTGATTAAAGATAATGCCTGTTACAGCGTTGCCATTGGATTGCAGCTTGCTAATAGCCGCTTGTAGCATGCCTTTGCGTGTAATGCCGCTTGAGGCCACCATGAGCGTCTCTTCAGCAAAGCTACCAAACACCATCACTTCATTATCATTTAGGGCAGAGCCCGTATCAATAATAATGTAATCAAATAATGACCGTAGTTCATCAATTTGTTTTTTTGCAGTATCAGTATAAAACCCTAACTGATTCTTGCTAGCGGTGCTACCTGCCCCAATGACCGAGAAATTAAAGCTGACATTGCTTTGGTAGTTAGTGAGTGACTGCAATGAGGTCAGCCCTTCAATTAATCCTTGCTGCTCATTGGTATCAAATAGTGTTGAAATCATTGGGCTATTGAAATTAGCATCAATTAAACAAACCTTGGTGCTCTTATTTTTGGCTAAGTTAAAAGCCAATGCCAAAGCACTAAAAGTAGCGCCCTCTCCACTGGCTGGCGTTGTCATGGCGATGACTTTTCCTTGATCTTGCTCTGTTCCACGATGCCCAATTTTTGCAATGACCTGGAAAAAGCTATCTTTAATACTTTTGTTATTTTTCAGTAATCTAAAGTGCTTGAGTTTGAATTCACCAACATCCACAGTGATTTTAGGGATAGTGCTGATCACCGGTAAGTGCGTTAACTGCTCGACTTCACGCCTAAAGTGAATGCGCGGGTCTAAAATGTTCAACATAATCATCAATGCGACTGCCAGCATTGCACCTAAAATAAGGCCGATAATGCCCGTCATCATTAAACGCATTATTTTTGCCGAGCTTGATGCAGGCGGTTCTGTTGCTGCTTCAACGATACTGATCGGAATGAGTCTATCTTTATAGATACTTTCAGTATTGAGTGCTTGGTATTGACGCGTTTTAAGCTGTTTTAATAACTGCTTACTCATTTCAATGAGTTCTTGTTTTTTGAGTAAGAACTTAAGCTTGCTGACTTGTTTTCTTAAACGTTGTACTTGAGGTGAATTTGACGCATACACTTGACTGGCCTTTGTTAACTCGTCTTCAACATTGTTCAAACGTGAAGCCATTGTCATAATGATCGGAATCTCACGCGAGACTAGTTCGCGACCATTGGCACTGACACGCCCTGTTTTAAAATCATCTGGTGTGGCGTTTTCAATGCTACGCAGTTCTGCTTCTTGCTTTGAAACAAGAGAGCCAAGGTATACCGATTGCTTGTTAGCTTCTTCAGCATACATGCGGTAAAAGTCATCAATAAATGCTTCAGCCAAGCCGTTAGCCATTGGCGCTACTTTTTCACGGTTATATGATTTAACTTGCAATGAAATTAACTCATCGATCTTGCCAAAATCACCACCACCTTGCGCATTTTTTTCAAGAATTTCAATTGAATTATTGTTTGATTTTTTAGATGAACTATTGAGCGATTTTTTAAATGCAGCAACAACACTTGCACTCACACCATTGCTATTCGATTGATCTGTATCTTCCGCTTTTTCACTACGAAAAAAACCAGCAATTTTGCCTTTAATAACACTCATAGGCTTTTGGTAAATGTCAGCTTGCTCAATACCAACGTTGCGGATGGTATTTTCAAGCACTGGTAAGCTTTTAATTAACTCAGCAGAAGTAGTGCCAGAGAGCTTTGAACCTGATGATGCGACTAAATCTTTTAAAAGGCCTGAGTCTGTATTGCTATAGCGAATCAAGATTTTAGTGGATGCTGACCAGTCAGTTGGCACCAATGACGTTAACAAGACCGAAATTATGGCTGGCACCAGTAATGCAAACAAAAATGTTTTTGGGCGTAAGAATAGTTTAGAGATTAAATCTCTAAATGAAAAGGTCTCATTGTTTTGATCAACCATTGCTTCAGCAATAGAAGTGGGTGGATGACAATTTGGTTTTTGTTGTTGCGCCATGCGTTATACCTTAGTGTTCATTCGTACTGTTGGTTGATGCTCATTAATAATCAAACAATTCTGTTAACTTGACTGTTATTGTTGCGCATCAAGGACTAAAGTCATTACAGAAAAAGGAGCGATTTTAATGGGTTGTTTATCGCTCCACTTGACCTCTTTGATATTAATGCTATTCGGTTTTGCTGTTGTATACGGTTCGTATTGAAGACCGTATGGCGCTTCTGGCGGTTGATCGCGGCCATTATGCGCAGTGAGTTCTTTTGTTTGGATGCGTAGCAATGTACCGTTGTGACTTACTTTCCCATTGATGAAATTAAGATCAATTGGGTAGCTAGTGGTTAAGCTGCGATTCACGAAATTGATGTAAATTTGATTGGTTTTCGTGTTTTGGCTCGCCATCACGGTGACTTCATCCACATCTTTTTGTGCTTTCATATGCCCAATTAACGGGGCATCATAGGTTGGGCTCACGATATGGCTAGCTAGCCGTTGGTTACCATGGTGGTTGGCATACAGCGCGAAGACCCAAAACGGGACTTTGGGGTCACCTTTGTAATCAATCCAACCCATAAAGCTACGGTCAGTTAATTTGAAATAGTTTGCCAACTTCACTCGTGGGTGCGACATCATGACTTGCAGCATCCGTGCGATATAAACGCCTGTGCCCATTGTTTTAACGTGGTCTACCCAATAGTTATCAACATCAGGTAGTGAAAACAAGCCACCCCACTCGGTAATGGCAATGCCAATTTCATGCTTACCTTCATACTGTTTAAGGAGCCCTTCTAGTGTAATTAAGCTCTCATCAACGGCTTCAGGTGAAGCCATGAGTGCCGGGTAAATATCCTTCACATTGGGTTGGCGCTCATGGTATAGCATTGGAAAGTAAGCGTTATGTACAGCAATCATATCGATTTCTTTGCCCGCTTTTTTCAGTAATCTTTCTGACCAATCTAAATAAGGGGTGTTAGGCCCAATATGCGAGGTGGCAATGCCAATCGCTAGCGTGGAAACAGTTGGGTCGACGGCCTTAATCGCACGGGAGAATGAAAGGTATTTTTGTGCATATTCTTCTGGCGTATGGGTAATGCTTTTTTCACCGGGGTTAGCTGAAAAGTATAATTCATTGCCAATTTCCCATAGCTTAATGCCGATTGGCGCTTTAAAGCCATCTTGTGCGCGCAATGGGTGTGTTGGACTGTTGGCATAAGCAACCCAATCGGCGGCAGATTGGGCTGTACCAGTACCAACATTGACGGTGATCATGCCTTCTGATTTGGTCTCTTTTAAAAACTTAAAATATTCAGGGCTGCCAAAATTATTTTGTGAGCTGTTCGTATCGGTTGAGTGAGGGCTTCTTGGGCGCGTTTGAATCGGGCCAATCCCATTACGCCAATGATAATAATCAGATAATGCGCCGCCAGGGAAACGCATGACGCTAACGCCTTGTTTTACGGCAAGTTGTGCAATTTTTTTGCGTAGGTTTAGGTCGTTTGAAGCAAGCCCGCCGCCATCGTTAAACCATTCTAAGTTGGTGCCAAATATTCTGTGATCAATATTCCCTAGGGGCTGACTTAAATCAATGGTGCATTTTAAAGGTTCTGTAGATTCAACCACTGGATAATTGGTTTTTTGATTCACTTTGTGAGCCATCTTAGTATATTTTGCATGGCCAAAGGTCGCGCCGGCTGTGGCGCTGACTTGGGTGATGGCAATACAAAAGAAAGCTAAACCGACTAGGCTTAGCTTTCTAAATAAAAAGGCGGGTAAGTTGAAGATTAAATGCATATATCCATAAGGGCTTGACTACCTACTCTAGGAAACCAGCCTGATTAATGTTGTACGAAATATTGGTGCCGAATGGCAGAATGCCTCTGAGGTACTGTTTAACAAAACGGTTCTTTTTAACAATATCGGTTGGCGGCACAATGACTAAATCTTGCGGACTGATTTTAAAGTCTTGCGCGCTTGTGGCTTTACCATCAATCACTTCATCTAAGTTAGTGCGGTAAATGGTGTAGCCATCATTTTCGTTTGCGCGCAGCAGTAATACATTGGCCATGTCAGCATTTTCATTACTCCAACCGGCATAGGCAATTAATTTTAAAACGCTTAACTTATTGCCATATGGGTAGCGGCCAGGTTTTCTGACTTCACCACCAATAAAGATGTTATTTTCAGCATATTCTTGCACCGAAACGTTTACATGGATTGGATTTTGGTATTTTGGCTGTAAAGCTGAGGTCACTTCTTCACGCAGTGTGTTGAGTGTTTTACCTTCAGCCATAATGTTGCCTAATGTTGGAATGAAAATATTGCCGTCATCACCAACTCGAATAGGACGTGTATCGATATTGGTATACATTTCCACACCAGATAAATCTAAGCGCGTATCAACCGTATTGCGAGCAACCGATTGTGCCATTGAGGCTTGCGCAATGACTTTATTTTTAAACTTGGCTGTCGCCGCTTTGGTTATTTTATCTGTAATGGCCTGTTCAGACTGACCTAGTACGTTAAACGCCCCTAAACCCTGAATGACTAAACCACCATTGGCACCCACATTGTATTGACCTGACATTTTTTCTAGACGGGTGTTGAATGGGCGCGTGATTGACCAAGCTAATTTAGGTTTTAAGAAAATGCCGCGATATTGTTTAATAGAGAGTTGATTTAGTTCTGCCAAAGTGGTGCCAGACACTTGCAGGCTTTTGCCTGTTTTTGGTAATGCAATACGACCATCTGGATTCACTAACACCGTATAAGAACCTGCAATTTCGTCTGGAAACTCTAGGCTCAACTCGTCCCCTGGCACCAGTTTGTAAGTGTCTTGACTGGTATCATCAGCAAAAAAACCAATATTGAGCTGATTGCCTTTATCTAATTTAGGACTAGTGTTGGCTTCCTTCACCATTTGCACTTGTACCAGTAATTGATCGCGAGCAGACAGTTTGTATATCGGGTTTGCCTGATTCACCTGATTCGGATCAATCTTTTGTAGCGGCTTACCGGGCTGCACTAAGTAAGCACCCGGCATTGGTTTTGCACAGCCAATGACTAATAAGCTGATAAGCGTAACTAATGTAAGGCGTAAGCTGTTTTTCATGATTGGTTCACTTGAATAATTTTGCATTGCATTTAACATGCGTGTGTTAAATAACTTTCTTTTTAAAGTTAATTTTTCTGTCAGTGGTGCGTTTCGATTGATGATGTTTTTTATCAACCCATTCAGTCATTGACTCATCCACACGTTGCACAAACTGTTGCCACGTGAAGTTTTTAACATGTTCATTAGCTTGCTGACCCATCGCTATACAAAGTGCAGGGTCTAATGCCAGTTTTTGAATTGAGTTTGCCCACCCAGCTAAATCATCAGGCTCGTGTAGGAAGCCAGTATCATTATTTAAAATGCTTTCTAGTGGGCCGCCTCTTGCATTGGCAATCACGGCTTTACCGTTACTCATGCTTTCTAGTGGCACGATGCCCCAGTCTTCATTGAGTGGTGTAAATAAGCAGAATGAAGCGCGCGCATAAAGCGCGTTTAATGCCTCACTTGTCGGTGATATCACAAACTCGACATTAACGCCTTCAGGCACTTTAGCTTTCAACTCATTTAAGTAACCATGACTTTTCGCATCAACATACCCAGCAATCACTAACTTCCAAGGTGATGGCAAGTTGGCTTCAACAAAAGCTTCTATGCCCTGTTGAATATTTTTAGTCCACATAATGCGGCCAGGCATCAAAATATAAGGCTCATATGTCACATTTGATAAGCTTTTATGCCAATCAACACCTGGGTATGCCATGACCATTTTCGACTCATCAACACAAAGTTTACCTTTTACAATGCGGTTTTTAACTTCAGTACTCGTGGTAATGATGCCGTCATAATAAGACCAAGCGATACGATCAAAATATTTAAACACAGCTTTGAATGCTTTATACAACACGCCATAGACCGCATTTTTATTTTTTAATGCCATCTCTTGATAGACAGGGTCAAAAGCCGCACGCAATGGCGTACTGCAAATGTTGAAGATTGGTAAATCATGGTTACGGTAGGTAATTAAATCGCCAATACCATCGCACCATACAACCACGGCATCAAAATCTTCATCTGGAATTGATTGGGAAGCGACTTGAAAAGCGCTATATAAAGTCCCACCGATGGTGCGTTTAACAGTCGTTGGTTTTAACACACGTACATCAACATTACTAAATTCTTTAAATGTATTTTCAGGTTCGTAATGACCAGTATAGACAACCCATTCATGTTCAGAGCGTGTGACTAGCTCTAGCAGACTTTTTTCTAAGCCGCCATGTAGGTAAATCCAAGGTTGATATAGTGCAATTTTCATAAGTTACGTTCTTCTTTTTACTACTTCTTGATAAAAGTCTTGCTGCCTTAAGGCAATCTCATCCCACAAATACTGTTTGGCTTGTGTAATCCCATTAGTACCTAGTGCATGACACATATCAGGGTCTTGCCACAAATCCGCCACTGCATTCGCCAGTGCATTTACATCACCTAACCTTACGCTGCTTGACCAATTTGGCTTTAGCAAATCATTTAAGTGATCAATGTCATAAGCAATCACTGGTTTTTTAACTGCCATCGCTTCTAGTGCGGTTAAACCGAATGTTTCTTGCCTTGATGGCATCACCAAAAACCGACAATTTCTTAATGCTGTTTTTTTCGACTCACCTTCTAAACGACCCTTAAAAACAACATGTTTTTCTATTCCTAAATTTATACTTAACTGTTTCAAGTTCAATTCATCTTTACCTGCCCCAACAATCCATAATGGAATGTGTAGGCCTTGCGCTACTAGTAGCGACCAAGCTTGCAATAAATCATCCAACCCTTTATGTAGCGTATCTAGTCGTCCTAAAAATAATGCATATTCACCAGTCACATTATTCGCTTCATCAAAAGCCTCAGCGCCAATGCCACAAGGCACTTTTACAATATTGGCTTTTGGTAATAAATCTTTAAAGTACTCACCCATCTTGTTCGTTTGCACAATGATGGCGCGTTCAGGGTGTTGTACTGCCCTTTTTCGCATGATCTTTTCAAAAGGCAATTTGTAACGTTTTTGCCAATCATCAAAGAAAAACCACTGCACTAGCGACACCACTGGTTTTTGCGTAGCGTTCTGTAAATTACAAAAACCAAATGGTGGCGTAAATTCTTCAACCACTAGATCATGAGGCGTATTGTTGACCGCAGCATTTAAACGACTCAAGTAACTTAAATGTGACGATAAACCCCAAAATGGAACGGTGAATCCCAATCTTTTATAATCTATATGGTTTCTAACGACGCTCTTTAAAGAATCTTTATAGCTGGCGGTGTATACGGTGATCTGATGTGATTTAGCAAGGCGCGAATTAACCTCAAATGTACGTACTGGTTGGCCCCCACGCAGTGGATTTTCAATATCATCGGTATCAGTATGGATGATGCGCATAGTTAGACAATGCCACCTAAAGCAGTAGCGATATTCACGGTGGTCTGATGCCAACTATATTGTGAAACACGGCTTAAACCAGTCGCTTTCAATGTATCGGTGATGTGTGTGTTTTCAAGTGATGACTCCACTTTAAAGTGGAGGTCTGTGACAGAGTCAGCTTTAAAGAAAATAGCAGCGCCTTCAAATAATTCCAAGTGCACAGGAATGCTTGAGCAAGCCACAGTTACACCGCAAGCCATTGATTCTAAAGGCGGTATATTAAACCCCTCATCTTTGGAAGCAGTGATAAAAATAACTGCATTTTGGTAGCTTTTAATCATCTCAGCTTCAGTCACGAAACCTAAATATGTGACGCGGTCGGTCAACTTTAACTGTTCAACCAACTGCATTAATTCATCAAAATAGGTTTGATCACGAATACCACCCATGATGTGTAGTTTGATACTTTTATCTTTGAGCAGCGGCATCATATTGATGATAGTTTCAATGTTTTTACGGCGTTCAATTGCACCTACCGTTAAAATATAAGGGGTAGATGCTTCGATAACATTTTTTTTGTTAACTACTGTAAAAGATTCCGTATCAACACCATTATAAAAGTGTGCAATGGGTGATTTGGCCGCTGGGCAGTATGTTTGAATCTCTGACTTAATGGCTTTAGTAGGCGTTAAAATCAAATCTGCGCGTTGGATTGTATTCTTTGTTAGTAGGCGTACTAAAGTGTTTGATAAGCCCTTGTAAGCCGCGGTAAACTTAATGGGCGTTAAGTCGTGAATGACGACAATCAATTTAGTGCTGCCACAAAACCAAGGGGCTAAGCGTTGTACCATTAAGGCATCTAATTGATGTTTGCGTGCCAGCCATGGCAATAGTACTAAACGTTCTAATAAAGGATTAGCAAAAGCTAAAGGGACGTATTGCAACTGTTTGGTTGATTGGTCTTTGAACGTTTCAAAAGCCTCTTTAGTGACAAATATGACATATTCATGCTCTTCTGTTTGTGCTGGTAGTCGTTTGACCAGTTCAGCGACAAACCGCTCTACCCCGCCTAAATTTTTACCAAGCACATGGGCATCTATTCCAATCTTCATGCATTCGCTCCTTTGCTACTAAGTAGATCTTTAAAGCGTGCTAAAGAGGCTTTAAATAATGTGTTGGTTTGGATTTTTGGTTTTGTTACAAACGCGATACTCAAGCGAACAACCAAGCCTAATCCAATGACAATTTTAGAAGCCCATGCTTGTAACTGACCGTGATGATCGTTAATAATCATCAGTAAGTGCCTTTGTTGCCAAACACTATTACGCACTTTTGATTCAATTGTTTTTGAGCTCGCGCCGCCGTGATGAATAATGTCAAAATCATCAAGCAGTACAATTTTGCCTAATGCTGATAATTTCATACAAAGGTCAATATCCTCGCAATACATAAAGAAGCGTTCATCAAAGCCACCAACAGATAAATAGTGTTCACGTTGCATTAACATGCAAACACCAGAGACCCAGCCTACTTCCATTTCTCTTGCCCAGCGGCTATCGCCATCGATACCTGCGAAAAATGGGTTGTTAGGTAGTAAGCGGTTTAGACCGGTACTTTGCATGAACACCGTTTTAAAGTTAGGTTGATAGCCAAAGGTTTTAGGTTGTATGTCTAATGAGTAAGGGAGCACTACGCGTGGTGTGACACAACTCACCGTTGGGTTGGCCATCAAATATTGTAATAAACCTTGAGCCGTATCCATTTGCAACACAGCATCACTATTAAACAACATCACATAATCGTTAGTTGCCTGTTGTACACCAAGGTCATTACCAAGGCCAAAGCCAAGGTTTTCTGATGATTCTATTAGCTTTACTTGCGGGAATTCATGCTTAACCATTGCGCAGCTACCATCGACAGAAGCGTTATCCACGACAATCACTTCAGTCTCTGCCGGCATGTAGCGATAAATAGAAGCGAGGCAGGCATGTAAATAATCAACCGTGTTGTAATTGACAATAATCAATGAGACATTATTCATGTTGCGGCCTCCTCTGATTTTTGTTGATTGACATTCCTAGCTGGCACACCAAATAACACCGCACCATTCTCAAAGTCAGCTTCAACAGAAGCATTCATCGATACTTTCACATCATCTCCGATGGTAATGGCGCCAGTGATCATGCCACCACCACCCAAAACTACATGGTTACCAATGGTTGGTCCCTGCGCTGATTGATGTTCAGTGAAAAAAGGAGAAGCCATGATGCCGTTATGGTGAACCGCCATAAAATCGGTGCCGATGGTAACGTTAGGACCAATCGTAATGAAGCTGGCATGCAGAATCATAAAGCGCTCACCAATGATGGCTGAAGAATCAATTGCGATACTAAATAGGACTGTGTTGATCACTTTAATGATTGAGGCAAACAAGTTTAAGTTGTGTTGAAAAAAGAACGCCTGCAATCGAAATAACATCACACCAACCGCAGCAGGGTAAAAGCATAGCTTGACCCCTTGGACAAAGTTGAAGGTTTTATTTTCGTATTCGCAACGTTTGATAAAGTCGGATTTGATTAAACTAATTGTTTGACTGATGGATTGCTTCATAACGCAGCCTCTACAATTGATTTGGATAACAATGGGTTCCATTGACGGATATTGGCGTAGTCATCAATATGTTTATGTTTCGCAGGGATACCAGAAACAGTCTGCCCTTCTTTTTTAACTGAAGTAATAATGACCGAACATGGCTTTACCTGCGTACCATTGGCTAAGCGCACGGCGCGCATAATCCTTGTATTAGCGCCAAAGACACAGTGATCACCAATGTGAATAAAATCATCCTCTGTCGGAGCGTTTTCTAATGCACCAAGCGTGATGCTGGAGTAGCCCATAAACGTACAATTAGTGCCAATGCGGCATAGGTTGGGGATACCAATGCCGCCAGCATCAGATAAAACAAGGCCAGGGCCAATGTCAGTCTGAGGTGAGATTTCGTTTGTATTGATGAACTGATCAATCAGTGAGAAAAATTTGCAAAAGATCCCTAAACGGTGATGGAAGCAATACCGTGATAAGCGGTAACATAAAATTGAGATCATCCCAGGTTTAAAGGCAATCAGACACATGTTTAACGCATTGATGCGCTTCTCTTCTAGCGTTAAGCGTCGACTGAAGTCGGCTTTAATTAAAGTAAGGGTTTGGTTGAATGTCATCATAATTTAGTGGTGATGCAAAAAATGATTAATGCGGTTACGATGTGATCGCTTGATCGCACCAGAGCAGAAAAGAGCCGCGATATAGTAAATGAGCGCGACAGGCACCCACAATACCCAGTGGTATGCAGATGCATTAATAAAGGGTAGCGTCTCGGATTTAAGTAAATACCTAAAGGTAATAAAGACGACGCCACTAGCAAATGCTGGGCGCCAAAGGCTTAACAGCAATAGCGTTAATGGAAATGTATTTCTTAGTAAGTAAACACGCACGCCAATATTCACAAACAATGCCACTGCTAGTGCATAAGCCGCACCATTGGCGCCAAGGTTTTTAGTCAGGTACAGCGTTGCAATGGCAGCAACAACACCAGCTGCCAGTACTGATATTAGGTCATTGTTATACTGCTTTTTCGCTTGCATAATTTGTGAAAGCACAATGTCAATGACTGAAAATGCAGCTGCTAGCATTAAGATCATTAACGTTTGATGCCCATCAATATAGCGGTCACCATACAACAGGGTTAAAAAGTGCTGCGAAAATGCAGCGGTAATGGCAATAAGCGGGAAAATGATGATTGAGGTAATCATGGTGAGTTTCATGGCGACATTTTTAAGCCCTGCACGCGAACTGACGGCTTTATTTGAAAACAGATTAATCGTTGTCATCGCCAGCACTGAAGGCAAAATCAGCATTAAGTCATACAGCTGATAAGAAACCGCATAGCGGCCTGCCTCAGTTAACGTGGACAGCGCCGGAATTGTTAATAAACCAGCGTTTCTCAGGAGTAAAAATGCACCAATGATTAATGCAAATTTGGGCGCTGCTTGTTTAATCTGGGTAATAAATGTTTTGTCGATATGCCAATGAGTGCCGCCGAGCATTTTTTTAAGCGAGGTGAAGCCGTAAATAGCAATACACCAACGGGTAATGACAAATACGGCAATAATCATATTCACTGATTGTTCAAGCCAGACTAATGCAATGGCAATTGCACAACGAATGAGGTTCTCTAATAAATTGAGCTTACCTAAAAAGTGACTTTGCCCAATACCGACTAATGCTGACTGAGTGCAAGCTAACACCCCTGATGGAATAACAGACAAGGCACCAAGGATGAGTCCAGCTTTCACTTCATGGCCATAAATATCTGAATATGAAATAGCTGTGTATAGGATGACTAAAATCAACGAAACAATTAGCGTAAAGGCATTGGTGGCTAAAAATAGTGCCCAATGTTTTTCTTTCAAGGTGGCTATTTCGGCCGCCAACCAACGGTGCAGACCAAGCATGCCTAAAAATTCAGCAATGATGATATAGGTGAGTACCGTCCTAAAGGTCCCAGCGCTTTCTGGTGATTGTCTTGCCAATAGAATAAATAGCAGGAATGAGAAACCCATCCCTATTACTCTAGCAATAGCAACTGAACTCCCACCTTTAGCAACTGAATCTGTTTTTTTAACCATTTGAATTAACTTTACTCAGTCACACGGGTTGGTTTTGATGCAGGGGCACCTAACACACGTTTGGTTCTATCAACACCAATGCGTAAGAATTTAGCAATAGCCTCATAATCGTCAGGGAGTGCAGCGTCATCCCAGCCATTCGCTGAGTGTCTTGCAAAGTTAATCGCTAACACGACATTTTTCACGCGCTTATCATCTTGAAAGTCATCGTCCATTAGTTTTGTTAATAATGGCGGCAATCCAAAATGGGCTACTAAGGCAATTTGCAAATCATGCAATTTGAAACCAAGCACTTTTTCTTGAACATCAGTGCTTCTAAAACTTTTGTTTAATGTTTGAATCTGTCGAATTTGATTCATCTGTGTTGGCGCAAAACACCACATCAGCATTTCAGCTAAATCATGTAGTAAAGCCGCCA
>JAWUXH010000022.1:0-14598 GCA_034111445.1 Methylophilaceae bacterium
AAATGTGACCAAAACTGTAGCGAAGTTTCAAATGCAGCATTAATCCCTAAGGCGCGTTTCGTTTCAACCGTGCCGCTTGGTTTTTGCGGTGTATAGTTAAGCTCACAGAATCCTGCATGGCCAGTGCCAGCATTGTTCCAAGCATCGCTACTTTCTTGCGCAATATTGGGTAGGCGCTCAACGAGTTGAATGTTGAGGTTTTCATCTAACGTATTTAATAGTGTGGCAAGCGTCGCACTCATGATGCCGCCGCCGACTAATAATACGTCTAATTGTTGGGTTTCTGTGCTCAAAGTAGGGTTCTAACTAGGCTTAAGTGTAATAGCCTTATTTTACCCGAAAAATGAAGGTGTCGGATGAAGCGGTCGAGGGGGGGGAGTTGTATATCTGAGGTTTAATCTAACGGATGATTAAATGTGGAAATTTAAAGGTGTACGTTCCGTTTTTATTCGCGTTAGATTCTAGCTCTTCTTCAGCATCAACTTGTGGATCTTCTACTTGACTAGTGATTTCTGATACTTCTGTATTTGTCTCATGAATAGTGCCGTTATCATCAGCAAAGCTAAAGGTCGGTAATGTCATTGGTAGCGACATGGATGAAAATGTCGAGGACATTGACGCGCAGCCAGTCATACTGAGTAAGCAGGTGAGCATCAATGTTGATAATATTTTTTTAAGCATAAGTTGGTTTTAAGTATGCAAACTATTTAAGTTGGTTAGCATTGAATCTAGCCTTAATTATGGCGTTTTTTTTGTCACTTGTGAAATTTCAGTCGCTGTTAAGTCAGGGTTATTTGATTCATACAATGAAATAATTGATACACGACGATTTTTTGCACGTTCTGAATCGGTATTAATCACTGATATAGGTTGTGATGCACCGTACCCAACTGCGCTCAATCGCGTTTCCAGTACACTGCCTTTAATGAGCTCATGCAAAATAGTAGTGGCACGCGCGGTAGAAAGCTCCCAATTCGATTTGAATTTAGGCGTGCTAATCGGGTTGATATCAGTATGACCTTCTACTTGAATATACTTGCGCGATTTTGCTAACTCAACCGCTATTTCACTGATCACTTTTGCGCCGCCTTTTTTAAGCGTTGCAGAACCAGGCTTGAATAATAAGCTTTCGCTAATATCAATACGAATGCCGCGATCTGTTTCAAACACGCGCACTTTGTCATTATTCATTGCGTCCCCCATTTGGGTCGATATATTCTTCCCCATACTGCGCATGGTTTCGCGTTCTTTATGTCTTTTTTCTTGGTGTAAATGACTCATTGGAAGCGGTTTAATGAGCGAACTTTTTTTAACATAAGTTCCCATTTCAGCTTCTTCCGTTTGACCACCGCCACCAGTGGCGCCAATAAAAGCTGATCCCATTGAATTGGTGAGCGACTGATATTTACTCTCGTTGACACTAGAAATGGCATACATGACAACGAAAAATGCGAAGAGCAGTGTCATAAAATCGGCGTACGAGATTAACCAGCGTTCTGGATTATCATCATCATCTTCAATGGGTTTTCTTCTAATCATATAGGTACTTTATTAAATGATTATTTAGTCTAAATAAGAGGTTAAACGCTCATTCACCACAGAAGGGTGGTCGCCATTGGCAATCGATACCCATGCGTTGAGCAGCATTTCACGTCGTTTTAATTCTTTTTGAATATTGTTTTTGATCTTATTAGCAATTGGTAAGAAGACTAGGTTGGCTAAACCAACACCATAAATAGTGGCTACAAAAGCAACCGCAATACCGCTACCCAACTTACTAGGGTCTGATAAGTTTTCCATGACTTGGATTAAGCCTAGTACCGCACCTAAAATACCAATGGTTGGCGCATAACCGCCAGCGGCTGACCATACTTTGGCTTGTTGGCGTTGCTGTAGTTCGTAAAAGTGCATATCAATGGCACAGATCTCTCTGATTTTGTCTGGTGCCGTACCATCAGTCATTAAGCTGAGTCCTTTTTTAATATAAGGCTCTTTTTCTTTTTTAGCAAAAGGCTCTAGCATCATAATGCCTTCTTTTCGGGCAAAATTACTCCATTGGTTGATGCGTTTTGCTAAGTCTTTTGAATCATCAACTGGCGGTGAAATGACTTCACGTAGCATTAACACACCTGCGACAAAGTCTTTAATGGTGTTTTGTACTAGCACAGCACCAAAAGTGCCGCTTAATACAATGATCAGCGCTGCTGGATGGATGAGCGAGCCGATGCTGCCACCTTCGATAGACTGACCAACCAGAATACCGATGATGCCAAGGGCTATGCCGCCTAAACTGCCCCAGTCCATGCGTTCTCTTTTAATTTAACACGAAGTCTTGCAACGGCTTGACTATGTAATTGACAAACACGTGACTCTGAAACCGATAACACCGCACCAATTTCTTTCAGGTTAAGTTCTTTTTCGTAATATAAGCCCATGAGTAGTTTCTCTCGTTCAGGCAGGTTATCAATGGCTTCCATTAATGCACCTTTAAAGTCACTTGAAAGTAAGCCTTTAAGTGGGTCACTTTCATCATCAGACTGGAAGCGATCTAAGAAATGCTCGCCATTTTCAGCTTCATGGAAGTCTTCGTAATACACTAATTGATGGCCACTACAGCTACCCAGTAACTCAGTATATTCATTGACTGAAATATCCATCTTTTTAGCAATGTCTACCTCAGTTGGTGATTGCCCTAATTCTTGCTCTAAACGGCTAATCACACCTTCAACATCACGCATGTTTTTACGCACGCTTCTTGGTAACCAATCAGCACTACGCAATTCATCAAGCATCGACCCGCGAATCCGTTGTGATGCATACGTTTCAAATTGCGCACCATGGGTATCTTCATAGCGATTGATCGCATCGAGTAATCCCATCATGCCTGCTTGAATTAAATCATCCAGTTCGACACTTGGTGGCAATTTAGCTTTGAGTTGAAAGGCTAACTTTTTCACCAATGTGGTGTGCTTAGTTAGCATTTCTTCTTTGTCGTCTTTTTTTCCAGTAATGGTATACATAAATTTAGCCTAAAACTTAAATGATTGAAGCATGTTGAAATGTTGGTTGCTGGTCGTTAATGTCGATCGAGTAATCCAAACGCTTTGCGATTTTTTGAAATGCTGAAGAGGCCACTGCCATCGGGAAAGCATCAACCACTGAGCGACCAAGTATGGCTGCACGTGTTAAATGATCATCCTCTGGAATAGCGCCAAAGAAAGACAACTCTATTTTTAAATAGCGCCAAGCAACCGAAGCAATATTGTTAAATACTTTACTGGCTTGTTCTTCCGTTGCATCGTCTACGACAATGCTGAAGCTACGGCGGCCAATTTGTGAGCAAATGCGCTTGATTAAACTATAGGCATTTTTAATCGATTCAGGATGGCTTGATAACTCGATCAAAATTTCATTGTCGTTTAATACTGGCAACGGTAGTAAGTGTTGATCATTCAATGCTGCATCGACTAACACAATGTCAAATTCATGCGTAAGCTCTTCAAAAATAAACCCTAATTGCTGGCTCTCAAATGCACCTAACTGCATATTGTGCTCGTCATGGTGTGTCATTTTTGCAACGGCAAAACCTTCAGCAGACATTTGGATAGCGTTTAATAATAGTGTTTGACCCATTGCAACATCTAATAATGCAGGGATGTTGTTCACCGCGTAACTCGTGTTACTGGTTTGGTTTGAAGCATGTACCACAACGACATTTGAACCATAAGCATTCATTGATGACCCTAAATTAGTCAACAATCGAGATGGATTTTGGTTGGCTGATGCTGACAGAATCGAAATCGCGCGAGGAGTAGCTGTCGCCATCATACGGCGTAAGCCATCTGCTTGATCATGTTGGAACTCAAGCATGTGCAGCAGCTCCTACTTCATTTTTCTGGGTGTGTTGCGCCATATTACCCATCACAAATGGTAATTCTTCTTCTAAGAAGTCAAATGGTGCTTGGGTTTGTGCATCACGCACAAAAGCTTGCTCAACCAGTGCTGTTTTATCTGAGTACTCAATGTCTTCTGGCACACGTTGACCATTAGTCGCGTAGTAAAGTTTAAGCTTGTGACGAATCACTACATCAAGTGCATTACCGATGGTTGCGGCCTCATCAATTTTGGTCAAAATACAACCATCCAAGCCTTTACCCTTATAAGCGCGGACAACATCAGTGAGTGTTTCACCCGTATTCGTTGCATTTAGGCAAAGTAGTTTTTTAATTGGTCGTTGTGTGTTTGAAAGCATCGCAATTTGCTCTGCCACCATGCGGTCTTTTTGGCTAACGCCAACAGTGTCAATTAAAATGGTATGTTTGTTTTTAAGTTCATTTAACGCAATTTTTAAGTCAGTTTCATCTTTCACTGCATGTACCATCACACCTAAAATCTTGCCGTAGATACGTAATTGTTCATGGCCACCCACACGATAAGCATCGGTAGTAATGATGCCAATACTTTCAGTGCCATGCTTCATCACATAGCGTGCGGCTAGCTTAGCCGTTGTGGTGGTTTTGCCAACACCAGTTGGGCCGATTAAGGCAAAGACCCCGCCTTCATCGAACAACTCATTTTCATGGTCAATGGTGCTTAAGTTTAATTCTAAAATGCGTTTAACCCATGCTTTAGCTGAATCAGTCGTTGTGGCAACACCCTCAATCGCATCAGGAATGTTTTCGGCCATTTGGCGTGATAATGATGCACTAAACCCAGCGGACAGTAATGCACTTAACACTTCAGATTTAATAGGGTCACGTTGTGAAATATTAGCCCAATTAAGGCTTGTTAATTGTGACTCAAAAGCACTGCGCATATTGCGCATTTCAGCTAGCATTTCTAGCATTTGTGGGCTTTGTTGTGGTGGCTCTTGTTTCACTGGTTCTGCGATAACAGGCGCTGTTGCCGCTTGCACAACTGGAGCTGCTTCAGGTGCCACTTCAGTCACTGGCGCTTCTGCTACTTTACTAACATTACGCGGTAAGTTATCCAGTGGTTTTAATTCAGTTTGTTTAAAGGTTGTCAGTTGTGATTCAATTTCGCGGCGCATACTACTCATTTCTTTTAGCATCGCGGCTAACTGAGACTTGTCTTGCGGTACGGCTTGTTTTGGCGCAGCAGCATTAACAGGTGCAACAGCTGCCTCTTGTGTCACTACTGGCGTAGGTCTTTCGTTGTCTTGACGGCTAATCGGCTGTTGAGCTTGTTGTGCATTAGTTGAATCGAGCGCTCTTAACGCATCATTCATCGGTGAAACTGTTTGTACGGCTGGCAGCTCGTGCCTTACAGTTTTCGTTTGCGCTACACTTGCTTGTGGTATCGACGCTTGATTAACGGCATGATTTGGTTTTGTCATCTCAGGGCGTAAGTAATCTGGTTTTGGTTCAGACTGTATGAATTGTGCTGACTCAGCTAACTGCGGCGTAGCTAACGCTTCATCTGCTTGTGCGCTGTACTCAACATTTTGTGCAAAGTCACTGCTTTCATTCATTTCGCCATCAATTAAAGCATTAATGTCTTCTTCTTTGAAAGCCATGATTTCATTGCCGCCATTGACTGCACGGTTAGATAAAATGACAGCGTTATCGCCCAGTGCTTTACGCACCATGCTCAACGCATCTTTTGAATTTTTACCGAAAAAACGTTTAATATTCATCCTTAACCTCCAATCATACTAGTGACACGGACTGTTTTCGTATCAGGCAGTTCATCTTGAGATAGCACGCGCAGTTGTGGAATGGCGCGTCTTAAGAACTTAGATAATGCGGTTCTTAATGGCGCTGCCACTAATAACACTGGCGTCAATCCCATTTGTTCTTGTTCTTGTGATGCCGCTTCCGTTTGCTGTGCAAGCGTATCTGCTAAGCCTGGCTCAATTGATGTGCCATTGGCTGCGCTGTTTTGCAGCGCTTGTATCAATAGTCTTTCTAAGTTGTTATCTAATGTCATCACTGATAGTTCGTTTCCAGTTGGGAATAACTGCTGCACAATGGCGCGGCCTAGTTTGATGCGAACAAGTGACGTTAAATCATTTGTATCTTGGACCACACCAGCATGCTCAGCCAATGTTTCTACAATGGTGCGCATATCTCTAATATGTACACCTTCTGATAATAAGTTTTGTAGGACCTTTTGTATCACTGAAAGAGACACGACTTTTGGCACTAATTCTTCAATCAGTTTTGGCGATTCTTTTGCAATATGGTCAATGAGCTGCTGTACTTCTTGTCTACCGAGTAGGTCGGCGGCATTAATACTCACGATATGGTTTAAGTGAGTCGCTACCACGGTACTCGCATCAACAACGGTATAGCCTAAGCTCTGTGCATATTCACGCGACTCTTCATCAATCCAAACAGCGGGTAAACCAAAAGCAGGGTCTGTTGTTTTTTCACCAGGTAATTCACCAGTGACCATGCCAGGGTCAATCGCTAACATTTGACCGTGGTTAGATTCACCAAGCGCAACTTCAACGCCTTTTAAGGTAATTTTGTATTCAGATGGCTTTAACTCAAGGTTGTCACGAATGTGCACAGTCGGGGCTAAAAAGCCAACTTCTTGCGCAAACTTTTTACGTAAGCCTTTAATACGTTTGAGTAAATCACCACCTTGGCCTTTATCCACTAATGGGATTAAGCGGTAACCCACTTCTAAACCAACTAAATCAACAGGGACCACATCATCCCAAGTCGCTTCTTCTGATTCAGTGACAACATCTGTTTCATCAGATATTTCTTCCATCTCTATTGGTGCTTCGATAACACGGTTTTTAACGTAGTAACCATAGCCAGCCATTACCGATGCAAGGATTAAGAACGCCCCATTAGGCATCCCTGGAATAAGACCCATGGCACCAATAATGCCTGCGGTGACAAGAATCACTTGAGAGTTAGCAAATAACTGATCGACGAGCTGACTACCGACGTCCTCACCATCTTTAGACACGCGTGACACCACCACACCAGCTGATACTGAAATAATGAGTGAAGGAATTTGTGCGACTAAGCCATCACCAATGGCTAATAAAGTATAGTTTGAAACGGCATCACCAAAGGCCATATCATGTTGCACCATACCAACGACAAGGCCGCCAATAATATTCACAATGGTGACTAAAATACCAGCCATGGCATCGCCTTTTACATACTTACTTGCACCATCCATGGCACCGTAGAACTCTGACTCTTGGCCAACTTCCATACGACGTGTGCGGGCTTCTTCTTCGCCAATTAAGCCAGCATTTAAGTCAGCGTCAATCGCCATTTGTTTGCCTGGCATAGCATCTAAGGTAAATCGTGCACCCACTTCAGCAATTCGGCCAGCACCTTTTGTGACCACGGTAAAGTTAATGATGGTGAGAATCACGAACACCACAATACCAACCGTGTAGTTACCGCCAATTAAGAAGTGACCAAAGGCCTCAATCACTTTACCAGCAGCATCTGCACCGTTATGACCTTCTGATAACACAATACGGGTTGATGCAACGTTGAGCGATAATCGCATCATCGTAGTCATCAGTAATACCGTTGGGAACGCAAGGAAGTCTAAGGCTTTTTGCGTTTGTAAACCGATGAGTAGCACCATGATTGATAGCGCAATGTTGAAACTAAACAATACGTCGAGCATGATCGATGGTAATGGCAGAATCATCATGGATAACAACATGACAATCATGACTGGTGCCGCCACTGACTTGCTGCTGAAATTACTCAACCACGGGGGTAAACTAAGACCGTTCATTAGGCAAATACCTCAGGTGCTGCCGTGCTTTTCGCTGGCATTAAACTATGTGGATCTAACGCTTCAGGCACTGGCAATGCCGTTGGTACATCAGGGCGGAAGCCGCCTGCTTCATTAAAGACACGCATTTGGAAGACGTAAGCCAATACTTCAGCCACCGCGGAGAAGAGCGCTTCTGGAATTTCATCATCTAATTCGGTATGGGCGAATAATGCCCTAGCTAATTTTGGTGACTCTAATACGGTCACGCCATGTTCGCCAGCTAATTCACGAATTTTAAGTGCAGTCACATCAGAGCCTTTCGCAATCACCACGGGTGCACGATTTGAATCTTCTTTATATTGCACGGCAACCGCATAGTGGGTCGGGTTGGTAATCACCACATCAGCATTTGGAATTTCAGCCATCATACGGCGGCTGGCCATTTCACGTTGTTGTTGGCGAATTTTTGCTTTAAGTTCAGGGTTACCATCAGATTCTTTGCTTTCATCTTTGACTTCTTGTTTTGTCATTTTTAATTTTTCAGCATATTGATACAGTTGGTAGGGCACATCAATTGCAGCAATGACCACTAATACACTGACAATGGTTAAGAAGCCCATGAGTAACATGTCATTCACTTGCGATAGCCCATCAACCAAGCTCATTTGAGATAAGCTCATAATCGGATCTAAGTCTTTCACCACCACCATGTAAGAGACCATGCCAACCAGTGTGGCTTTTAAAATAGATTTAACTAGTTCCACTAATGCATTTTTAGCAAACATGTTTTTAAGCCCTTTAAAAGGGTTTAATTTGCTGAACTTAGGCATAAAGGCTTTTGCACTAAATACCCAGCCACCTACAAAAATCGGTGCGCCTACCATGACGATAATAATAAAAGCTGCCAGTGGTAAAAAAGCGATCAGTAAATCGCCAATGATATTTGACAAGCGCATAATCAATACAGAAGTATCAAATGCCGCGCTACGGTCAAAACTTAATCCCGTTTTGAGCGCATTCTGTAAAGCCCCAGATAAACTCTCGCCTGTCATCATAATGAATAGGCCAGTGAAAAAAAGCACGCCACAAGTCGCCAGCTCTTTCGAGCGGGGAATGTCACCATCTTCTCGCGCTTTATCAATCTTCTTCTGCGAGGCGGGTTCGGTTTTTTCTAAATCACTATCTTCAGCCATATTCTTCTTATTTCACATGCCCATTGATTGAGGCGAATACGCATGCTTTTATTTTTTTCTAAATTATTTTCAGCATTCATTAAAGTTTCTAATTGTCATGACGTAATCAAGTTACGAGAAAAGCGACATGCAACGTAAGTACTTTATAAAAGACCTGATAACGTAGATTGCATTATTAGTGAAAAGGACTAAAGAGTATTTGAAGAATAAAAGGGTGAAAGTTTGCCTTTCTTAAATGCCTGACATATAGGCTTATATAGGTTTACTTTAATTTATTTTGAAATAACCCTAAAGTTATTAAATAAGTCGTCGATAAGCATAAGTAATCTGAGATAAAGCACGTAAAAGTAGTGCTAAACGTGAAGATAAGAAAAAACAGAATTTAAATCAAAAGAAGCGACATAAAGTCGTGGTAATTGAAGGATTGAGCGAAAATAAACGAAAAGTAAACGAATGTTAAGGGTGTAATATCCCTACAAAAAATATAGCTAAGTCACTGAATAATATAGTGATTAAATAGGCCGTGTAGGTGTTTGTAAGACAAACACCTACACGGCTTTTCGCGTCCTTCCTACCTGAGATATAGCGATCGTCACATTGTTCAAACCCTTGTTGAGGTTCAAAGTACATCCATCGACGCAACACAACAACGTTGCAGATGAAATGCTTAACAATAATAAGGGGAAATAAAATGAACGAAAACGAGATCATGTCAGAAATTAAAGATGCAAACCTTAACTATTTAATGCTTGCACAACAGTTAATTCGCTCTGATAAAGACACTGCAATGTTTCGCTTAGGTATCTCTAGAGACATCGCTGATCTACTAGAAGGTTTAAGCAACTTACAGCTACTTAAATTAGCCAATACCAATATGATGCTTGCTCGCTTCCGTTTTGATGATAGCGCAATTCTAGGCATGTTGACAAATTATACGAAGAACGCATCACAAGCTCACCTACACACAGCAGTGTTAATGGCAGGTCAACCAGCTGAAGCAGTGGTTTAATCGCTGGTCATTATAAAAATATAAAATAATTAAAAAATAAGGGTGAAGTGATTATGGCTAAAGTTCCAGCAAAGAAAAAAAGTGTTGTTAAAGAATCAGAACAAATTCAGTTAGCAATGACAATGATTAAATTAGGCGCAAGATTGCAATTGTTAGAGTCACAAACGACTTTATCACGTGAGCGTTTAATTAAATTGTATAAAGAGTTACGCGGCGTATCACCACCAAAAGGAATGTTGCCGTTCTCAACTGATTGGTTCTTAACATGGCAGCCAAATATTCACTCTTCAATTTTTTATAACATTTACACGTTCATGACAGAATATGCAGGGGTTGAAGGTATTCAAGCAATCCTAAAAGCGTATAGCTTATACCAACAGCAAATCACACAAGATGGTGAGTGTGACCCAGTGTTATCACTAACACGCGCATGGACATTAGTACGATTCATCGAAAGTGACATGTTAGATTTGAAAACATGTGATTGCTGCGGCGGTGAATACATCGTGAATGCTTATGACTTGAATCATGACTATGTATGTAACCTTTGCCATGTGCCTTCACGTGCTGGTAAAACGAAGAAAGCAAAAGAATTAAGCTACAAATTAGTATCAATGAGCGCGTAATTAGTTTCATTCACTTTTAGCAACAGTTTACGAAAGGTGCAGTCTTTAGCAGCCCCCCAAGTGCTACGGATTGTGCCTTTCTTTCTTTTGAAATGCTTAAACTATGAATTCAATCACTAAAACCAATCCTATTCCTGCCGCGAAGCATCAGTCAGCCATGCGCGCAACTTTTCAATCCGTGATTAATTTTGCATTAAATAAGCTCAATGACTTTCCTGCCTTAGCTGCATTAGTCGTGCAAGCGTCAGCATTGTTAATGGTTGGTTTACTGGCTTGGGCCAGTTACGCCGTATCTTTAGCGGTGTTTGATCTCTATATTGTCTTGCCATTATTACTCATGGTGGTTTTGCAAGCCGTTTTGGCTGCCAGTTTGGCAAAGTGGATTGGCATGGCAACTTGGTGGCGTTGGATTCACTTTTTCTTTCCAATTACAGCTAGCATTATGTTGATGTTTCAAGTGCCCAATGAGCTTTATTTGATCGGCTTTATGGTCACCTTAAGTATGTTTTGGACAACATTCAGAACGCAAGTCCCTTATTATCCTTCTCGGCTAAAAACTTGGGAAAAAGTATCTAGTATTACGCAGCAATATGAAGCAGAACACTCAAACACAGCACGCGTGATTGATATTGGTAGTGGGCTCGGTGGTTTTTCAATGCACTTAGCAAAAATGCACCCAAATGCAACGGTTGAAGGCATTGAAGTAGCACCGTTACCTTGGCTAACCAGTCGCATTAGTGCGTTTATTAAACAGTCAGCAGCAACCTTCAAATTGGGTGATTATCAAAAGCTTGATTTCGCACAATATGACATTATTTTTGCATACCTCTCACCAGCTGCCATGGAGGCTTTATGGTTGAAGTCCAGTCAAGAAATGGGTGCGGGATGTTTGTTGATTAGCTTGGAGTTCCAAGTGCCAGATGCAAGCCCAACACAACATATTTTAGGTGACGGTACATCACCTGATATCTATGTTTATCAATTCTAACCAAGCTTATATTCAGTTTGATTGAAAAGTAGGTTGCGGCCGCTGACAGTAACACTGAATAATACCAGCACACCACACGCAGCTTATCTAAAAATCCACTTTGCCATTTGCAAAGCGGACTTCACCTACCTGTTATCACTATATTTCACGATTATTGGACGACAAAAAACCCTTTATTCTGTCGATTGATTTTTGTTAGGAATTGTTATTCTGAATCTAATTAAATGAAGTGGAAAGTATTCCTTTCTAAATTTTGGAGTTCAGGTAAATGTTAATTGGAATTGGTTACGTTGTTATTTTGGCAGCCGTCTTTGGTGGTTATGCTGCTGCGGGTGGTCACTTAGGTGGTTTATGGCAACCCCTAGAGGTTGTGATGATTTTTGGTGGCGCATTAGGTGCGTTTGTTGTTGGTAATGATATGAAATCAATCAAGGCAACGATCGCTGTGTTACCGACCTTATTCAAAGGCTCTCACGCTACTAAAGCCCTTTATATGGACTTACTATCGCTGCTGTTTGAAATCTTAAACAAGATTCGCAAAGACGGCATGATGGCGATTGAAAGTGACATTGAAAATCCAGAAGAAAGTCCACTATTTAGTAAATACCCAAGCATTCTTGCTGACCATCATATTATTGAATTTATTTCTGATTATTTACGCTTAATGGTGTCCGGCAATATGGATGCCATGCAAGTGGAAAACTTAATGGATAACGAATTAGATACCCACCATGCTGAAGGGCATGTCGCGGCATCATGTCTAGCCAAGCTAGGTGATGGTTTGCCAGCGTTCGGTATTGTGGCTGCGGTGATGGGTGTGGTGCATACCATGGAAAGTTTACATTTACCGCCAGAGCAACTCGGTGTGTTAATTGGTCACGCGTTGGTAGGTACCTTCTTAGGTATTTTATTAGCCTATGGTTTTGTGGGCCCGTTAGCGGGGGTGGCAGAAGCCAAACTTGAAGAAAACACCAAAATTTTACACACTATTAAAGCCACATTGTTGGCAAGCTTAAACGGTTATGCGCCAGCCATTGCGGTTGAGTTTGGTCGAAAAGTGATGTTCTCAACAGAACGCCCAGGCTTTGCAGAGCTTGAAGAATATGTGAAGGATGCGAAAAACCGTTAGTCGGTTAGCCAATAATCATCATATGATTCAACTTTTAAAAGCGTAGAACGAGCTAGTTATGGCTGAAGAACTCCCAAGACCAATAATAGTTAAAAAAATCAAGAAAGCCGCCCATGGTCATCATGGCGGCGCTTGGAAAATTGCGTATGCCGATTTCGTGACAGCGATGATGGCATTCTTCTTATTGATGTGGTTATTGGGTTCAACCTCTAAAGAGCAAAAAGCCGGAATTTCTGAGTACTTTCAAACACCGCTCAAGCAAGTATTGATGGGGCCTGCATCAGGTGGCTCAGACTCACCAATGAAGGGTGGTGGTCGTGACTTTACCAAAGAACAAGGCCAAGTGAAAAAGATTGAAGGCGAGAAGGGTAAAGAAACCAGCGTAAAAAGCAAAGAAGTCGTGGTGCTTAAAGAAGTTGAAGTTGCAAAAGCAAAAGCGAAGGAACTTGAAAAGAAAAAATTAGAGAACTTGAAAAAGAAAATTCTCAAAGAAATTGAAACCAATCCGACGTTAAACAAGTTTAAGAGCCAGTTATTAATTGATATTACTAGTGAAGGCTTGCGTGTTCAGATTGTCGATGAAAAAAATCGACCAATGTTTAATTCAGCTAAGGCAAGACTACAACCTTACGCCAAAGTGATTTTGCGAGAAATTGGCGCCATGCTCAATGATGTGCCAAACAAAATTAGTCTTTCAGGCCATACCGATGCGGCGGGTTACTCCAGTGGTGAAAAAGGTTATAGCAACTGGGAGCTATCTTCAGACAGAGCTAATGCTTCAAGACGTGAGTTAATTGCGGGCGGCATGAATGAGGAAAAATTATTAAGAGTGGTTGGCCTTTCTTCAGTGTCATTGTTGGATAGAGAAAACCCATTCAACCCAATTAACCGTCGTATTAGCTTAATTATTATGAATAAAGAAGCTGAAGAAAATGCCATGCGTGATCACCAGTCTGTGAAAGTGAAAAAAGGTAATCCGAAGGAAGCGCTTAGCTCAGTATTGGCTGAGGGAGAAGAGAAAGTTGAGCAAGTTGAAGCAATCGAAGTCGAAGCAAAGCCGCATGAGTCACATCAAGCAAAAAAAGATGAACATTAATTTAACAGGTTTTTCTAAAGGTGTTTGCAACATTAAAACATGTAAAGCTGGGATACATTGTCAAACTATGAACACATCATTAATGCATTTTGAAAATATGAATATGAAAATATAAATAAAAAATAATAATTGGATTTAACACTATGACAACGTTACCTATAACCGAATTACGCAAGTTATTAGCTGAGGTCTCCCAACATGGGACACAGCATCTGGCGGAAGTTGAAGCTGACTTGCAGCAAACACAATTTTTATTGACTGAAGCGATTGATCAGTTAGGGAAGAATTTTGAAGATATTCATCAAAGCATTGTTAGTCAGCAAGCAATACTAGACGAGCTTCTTTCAAGCAGCGCGCAAGATAATCCAATGATAAAGCAATTAGATGGAATTAAAGCGCGCGTTGGTGCCGATGTGAGTGCAGTCGTGACGAGTATGCAGTTTCAAGATTTAACTAGTCAATTAATTGACCGATCATTAAAACGTTTAACGGGCATTAAAGAGATTATTGCAGCATTAGGCACCCATGGTGATTCAGACGAAGTTTCTGCACTTCATAATCAAACTGAAGTGTTGGAATACATAGAAGAGTTAAAAGACGCAATCAATATGAAAAGTCATGCTTTAACGGGTGGCTTTCAAAGAAAGCAAGTGAGTCAGCAAAATATGGAAACTGGTGATATAGAGCTTTTTTAAGTCACCGCTTTATCAGTAAGCAATTTTAGTCAGTGCGTGTTTGTTAATACATTAATTAAGAAAAAAGAGAGTATGAAATGGCGAAAACAATTTTAGCAGTCGATGATTCTGGATCACTACGACAAATGGTGTCTTTT